>JAFARC010000037.1 GCA_019245755.1 Mycobacteriaceae bacterium
CCTCGGCGATGGGCTTGCGCCGGAAGGCGTTGGGGTTCAGCGCCCCGTTGCGCAAGTTCTTCGCCGCCACCTTGGCCAGGGTCTCGCGCGAGATGGCGTGCTCGTGCAGGTAGCGGTTGGCCTTCATCCCGAAGAACTTGGTCGTGACGAATTGGCCGTTCTGGGCGTACCACTGCGGCAGCGCCAGCTTGGCCGGGTCGTCGGTGAACGCCCCGCGCGGGTGCTTGTCCATGCCGACGGCGATCCCGATGTCGTAGTCGCCCAGCCGGATGGTGTCGGCGCACGCCTTGGTCGCGCTGGCCGCGGTGGCGCAGGCGTTGAACACGTCGGTGAACGGGATCCCGGTCAACCCGACGAGCCGTGTCACGGCGTCGGGATTGGACACCTCATAGCTGCCGCCGACACCGAACTCGATGTCCTTCCAGTCCAGCCCGGCATCGGCCAGCGCGGCCTGGATCGCGTCCGCGCCCATCTCCATCGCCGATTTGTCGAACCGGCCGAACGGGTGCAGGCCCACTCCGATGATCGCGACGTCGTTCATCTCCGGAATTCCTTTCTCCGCCAAACCCAGTCTCCGCCGAACCCGGACGCCGCCGGCCCGGGCCAACCCCGGCGCGCACGACCCGTCAGACCGGCCGGAACGCGAAAGTCACGATCTCGTTGCCCTCGTCGTCGGTCGTGAACGGCACCATGGTGAGCTCGACCGGCATGCCGAACGCAAGCTTGGCCGGATCGTTTTCGGTGAGCCGGCCCTCGACCCGTACCACATCCTCGAGCTGGATCAATCCGACCCCGAACGGGATGAACGTCTTGGGCGTTTCCCGGCCGGCATACGGAGGTCCGGGCATGAAGCCCTGCGTCGTCCAGGTCACCAGGGTCCCGCGCCGGGGCAACAGCAATTCCGACATGTCTGCGCCGCTGCACTTCGGGCAGCGCTGCTGCCGGGGAAACGTGGTCGCGCCGCAGGCGCCGCAGCGGCTGCCGATCAGCTGCGGGTGCGCATCCGGCCACGTCGAGATGTCCGGCGCGAGGGCTTTCTGCATCGAACGACCTCCGACCTCCCGAGAAGATAATGCACTAACGGAACAGTACAATAACGTTACTCAAAAACGGTAATCGCATTCTCCCCACACCGGCCGAGCAGTAATTCCGCGGCGGTGTAAGCGTCGTGGCCGCCCTCGGCGACGGACACCGCCAGTTGCTCGAGATCGGCATGGCTTCGCAGCCGGGTCTGCGCCAGCGACAGAATCTGGGCCCGCGCACGAGCGATCCGCCGAGCCCGGGTGTCGGCCCGATGATGCGCGTCGATTGCGTCGATCAGCTCGCTCAGCCCCTCGCCGCGGGCAGCGACCAAGGTGAGGATCGGGGCCTGGGTCTCGGCCCGCAGGTCGCGCACGGTCCCCTCGGCGCCGTCCCGGTCGGCCTTGTTGACCACCACGATGTCGGCGACTTCGAGCAACCCCGCTTTGGCGGCCTGCACTTCGTCGCCCGCACCGGGGTTGAGGATCACCACGGTCGGGTCGGCCAGCGCGGCGACCTCGATCTCGGACTGCCCCACCCCGACGGTTTCCAGCAGCACCACGTCGTAGCCGAGTTCGGCGAGCACCCGAATGGCCGCGGGCACGGCGGCGGCCAGCCCACCGAGATGCCCTCGCGACGCCACCGAGCGAATGAGCACACCGGGATCGTTGATGTGTGCCGCCATCCGGATCCGGTCGCCGAGGATGGCCCCGCCGCTGTACGGCGACGAGGGGTCGACGGCCAGCACCGCCACCCGCAGGTTCCGCTCGCGATATATCGCGACCAGCGCCGCGATCGTCGTCGACTTGCCGGCACCGGGGGGTCCGGTGATGCCGAGCACCCGGGCGGTGGCTCGGCCCAGCGCCGCCAGCACCTCGTCGCGTCGCGCACCCTCGACGAGGCTCAGCAGCCGGCCGGCGGCCCGGGTGGATCCGTCTCGCGCCGATGCGATGAGCTCGTCGATATCGCGCATCGAAAACGCTCAGCCAGCGCCGACCTCGATGACCGTGGCCGAACCCATGCCGCCGCCGGCGCACATCGCCGCCACACCGACTCCGCCGCCGCGCCGGCGTAGTTCGTGCACGAGCGTCACGAGCATGCGGGCGCCGGTGGCAGCCACCGGGTGGCCGAGCGAGCAGCCGCTTCCGCTCACGTTGACCCGGTCCGGATCGATGTCGAGCATTTTGACGGTGGCCACGCACATCGACGCGAAGGCCTCGTTGATCTCGAACAGGTCGACCTCGGAAAGCGAGATACCGGCGCGCTTGAGCGCCTTGGGTATCGCATCGACGGGCGCCAGCCCGGTGATCGCGGGATCGACCCCGACCGAGGCCCACGCGCGCACAGTGGCCAGCGCCGGCAGACCCAACTCGTCGCTCGCGACCACGAGCACCGCCGCGCCGTCGTTGGCACCGCTGGCGTTGCCCGCGGTGACGGAGAATCCCTCGATCTCCGGATGCAGCGGTTTGAGCGCGGCGAGCTTGTCCATGCTGGTGTCGCGGCGTGGATGCTCGTCGACGGAAAACAGCCCGTGCGGGGTCTCGATCGCGACGATCTCCTCCTTGAATCGCCCCTCGTCGATGGCCTGAACCGCCTTGCGGTGTGAGCCCAGCGCCCACGCGTCCATCTCCTCGCGGCTGACGCCGGCCTTGACCGCCGCGTTCCACCCGACGGTGATCGACATGTCCATGTTCGGCGCCTCGGGCCGGTCGGGATGCGTGGGCGGGAACCAGTCCATCCACTGGCCGCCGACCAGCTTGCGTGGCCGGGGCGAGGTCGACGCGGAGTTCACCCCGCCGGCGATGACGAGCTGGTCCATGCCCGCGCGCACACTCGCCGCCGCACCCTGCACCGCGGCCAGGCCGGCGGCGCAATGCCGATTCTGCGCCAGCCCCGGCACGGTCGGCAGGCCCGCGGTCAAGGCGGCGTGGCGGGCCACCACACCGCCGCCGTAGAGGCCCTCGCCCAGGATCACGTCGTCGACCGGCGCCGATTCCAGGCCGGCGACAGCCTCCCCCACCACGTGCTCGGCAAGCTGGTATGCGTCGGTGTCGCGCAGCGTTCCCTTGAACGCCGTGCCGATGGGTGTGCGCAGCGCGGACACGATGACGGCTTCGGGCATAGGTCTTCTCCCAATTTTCATCCGGCGTGAGAATGCTATTCTCTCAGTCCGAGAGTACGCGTTGCAAGAAGGGGACAAGAAGGGGAACCACATGCAGATCACCGGCAGCTCCGCGTTGGTCGTCGGCGGTGCGGGGGGCTTGGGCGAGGCCACGGTCCGTCGCCTGCACGGTGCGGGCGCGAAGGTGGTTGTCGCCGACCTCGCCGACGAGAAGGGCGACGCGCTCGAAAAGGAGTTGGGTGTCCGCTACGTCCGGACCGACGCCACCAGCACCGAGGACGTCAACGCCGCGATTGCGGAGGCCCAAGGCCTTGGCCCGCTGCGGATCTCGGTGGACACCCACGGCGGCCCGGCCAGCGGTGGGCGACTCGTCGGCAAGGACGGCTCGCCGCTGGACCTCGACGGCTTCAAGAAGACCATCGACTTCTACCTCACGGCGGTGTTCAACGTGATGCGGCTGTCCGCCGCTGCGATCGCGCGCCACGAACCCGTCGACGGCGCGCGCGGCGTGATCGTCAACACCGCGTCGATCGCCGCGTTCGAGGGCCAGATCGGGCAGCTACCGTACTCGGCCGCGAAGGGCGGCGTGGTGGGCATGACGCTGGTCGCCGCGCGTGACCTCGCACCGCTGGGTATCCGCGTCGTGACCATCGCGCCGGGCACGTTTTTAACACCGGCGTACGGCCAGGCAGGTGATCAGCTCGAGGCCTATTGGGGACCGCAGATCCCGTACCCCAAGCGGATGGGCCGGCCGGCCGAGTACGCGACGATGGTCACCAGCATCGTTGAAAACGATTACCTTAACGGGGAAGTCATCCGCCTCGACGGAGCTCTGCGGTTTCCCCCGAAATGACCGGTGCGCTCGCGGGCAAGGTGGCCTTCGTGGCGGGGGCCAGCCGCGGGATCGGCGCGACGGTGGCCGCCGCGCTCGCCCTGCAAGGCGCGGCGGTGGCAGTGGCCGCGCGCTCCGAGCGGGCAGGCCGGCTGCCCGGCACGATTCACTCGGTCGCCGACGGCATCGTCGCGGCGGGCGGCCGCGCGCTGCCGGTGCCCTGCAACGTCGCCGCCGAGGACTCGGTCCGCAACGCGGTCGCGGCCACGGTTGACGAGTTCGGCGGCATCGACATCCTGATCGCCAACGCCGGTGTGCTGTGGCTGGATTCGATCGAGTCGACCCCGTTGAAGCGCTGGCAGCTGTGCCTGGACGTCAACCTGACCGGGGTCTTCCTGGTCACGAAAGCGGTGATTCCGCACGTGCGGGCACGCGGCGGCGGCTCGCTCGTCGCGGTGACCACCACCGGGGTGGGCATGCTCGACAAGGGCGCCAACGCCTACTGGGTGTCCAAGGCGGCCGTGGAACGGCTCTACCTGGGGCTGGCTGCCGACCTGAAACCCGACAACATCGCGGTCAACTGCCTGAGCCCGTCGCGTGTCGTGCGCACCGAGGGCTGGTTGGCCGGCGGCGGTGGTGTCGAGATCCCGCCGGAAATGGTCGAGCCGCCGGCGGCGATGGCCGCGGCCGCCGTGCTGCTGGCCACCCAGGACGCCACCGGCATCACCGCAACGGTGCAGCGTTCGGAATCGCTGGTCGCACACCAGCCCCGCTGACGCCGAACTTTTCCTGCGGGAGTTCAACCTCGACGCGACAGCCCCGCGACGATCGCGCGGAAGTCTTCCGTCTGAAACGACTGGTCCTCCGCGGTGTTGGCGTAGTCCAGCGTGGCGAGCACCGCCCGCTCCAAATGGATGTTCAACAGCCGCTTGGTGCTCTCCACCGCCTGCCGCGGCAGCTCGACGATCCGCTTGGCGCATGCCAGTGCCTCGGCCAGCGGGTCGGCGACGACGTGGTTGGCCAAGCCGATTTCCGCGGCCCGCTGGGCGCAGATGCGCGCTCCGGTCAGCGCGTACTCCTTGGCCCACAGCAGGCTGGTGTGCAGCGGCCAGGTCAGCGGGCCGCCGTCGGCGGCGACCAGCCCGACCTGCACGTGCGGGTCGGCGAGGTAGGCGGTCTCGGCCATGTAGACGATGTCGGAAAGCGCGACCAGGCTGCAGCCGAGCCCGACCGCCGGCCCGTTGACCGCCGCGATCACCGGAATCCGGCAACGCGCCATGCCCAGCACGATCTCGCGGCCGTGCAGGATGGTCTTGGCGCGCAGCTCGGCGTCGCGGCCCAGCTCCGCCAGGTAGCCGAAATCCCCGCCGGCACAGAACGCCCTGCCGCGGCCGGTGATCACTGCCGCCCGGGCACCGCGATCCTCGGCGAGGCGCGGCCACAGCCAGGCCAGCCCACAGTGCAGCGCGTCGTCGACGGCGTTGAGCGCGTCCGGGCGGTTCAGCGTGATGATGCGCACATCGCCGTCGGCCTGCACGTCGATTTCGGCTGGCATGTCGTACATTCAGGCTCCCAATCCCAGGATTCGCGAAGCGATGATGTTCTTCTGAATCTGTGATGTCCCGCCCATCACACTCTGGGCGCGGCTGTACAGGTAGGCGCTGAGCAGCTCGGGGTCCTCAACGCCGCCGACCGCGAGCGCGGCGTGCCCGACGGACTGTTCCACCCACGTCATCAGCAATTTGTCCAGGGACCCCTCCGGCCCGTGTCTGACGCCGTCTAGCTGTTCGGAAAGCCGCCGACGCACGTGCAGCCGCAGCATCTCGCTCTGCACCGCGGCCCAGGCCAGTTCCTCGGGCACCTCACCGCCGACGCGAGCCGCCAACTGCCGCACCAGCTTTCCATACCTGGCCGAATAGCCCAGCGTGGAGGGTTCGCGTTCGTGGCCGACCACCGTCATCGCCAGCGCCCAGCCTTCCCCCGGCGCGCCGACCATCTGATCGGCGGGCACCGTCGCGCCGTCGAAGAGCACCTGACCGAACTCGGTGGTGACGCCGTTGATCATGCGCAGCGCACGCTGCTCGACGCCGGGTTGCTTCATCGACACCACGAACGCCGAAATCCCTTTGTGCCGGGGCGCATCCGGGTCCGTGCGGGCCAGCAGCAGGCACCAGTCGGCGACGTCGGAGTAGCTGGTCCAGATCTTGTGCCCGTTGATGACATAGCCGTCGCCTGCCCGCGTGGCGGTGGTGTGCAGCGAGGCCAGATCCGATCCCGCCTCCGGTTCGGAAAACCCCTGGCACCAGCGTTGGCTGCCGTTGATCATCCCGGGCAGGAACCGTTGCTGCAGTTCCCTGCTGCCGTGCCGGCCCAGGCCCACCACCAGATAGCCCAGGCTGGGCCGCGGCGGTGCGCCGGCGCGCGCCAGCTCCTCGTCCACGATCACGTCGAACACCGGTGGCAGGTCATGCCCGCCGTACTCGCGCGGCCACGACAGCCCGAAAAACCCGGCCTCGTACAACGCCCGGTGCCACTCGCCTTGCCGGGCCCAGTAGTCGTCGCCGGACGTCGCGAACTCCGCCGCCCGCTGGGCAAGCCAGGCCGCAAGCCGCTCCCGGAACGCCGCCTCGTCGACCGAATCACGAAAGTCCAACGTTGACCTCCCTCAAACTCACCGGCCACAGCTGCGCCGACACCAGGCCTCGTCGCAGGAACACATGCGCCAGGCATTCCCAGGTGTTGCCGATCCCGCCGTGCACCTGGATCGCGATTTCGCACACCGTCCTGGCGGCCCGCGCGCAGTACACCTTGGCTAGTCGGGCGGCCTGGACCGCTTCGGCAGGCCCTAGCTCGTCGACCGCCCACGCGGCGTGCCGCGACACGCTCACCGACCCCTCGATCAGGGCTGCAGCTTCGGCCAGCAGGTGACCGACCGCCTGGTAGGACCCGATGGTCTTGCCGTACTGCCGGCGGACCTTCGCGTAGTCGCACGCCAAAGCGTGCGCGCCGCGGGCCGTTCCGACCAGGTCGGCGATCGTGACGACCAGCGCCAAAGCCTGCCAGCGCAAAGCGTCGTCCGGCCCTACGTCACCGACCGGCTCGGCCGGCTCGAGCACAACCGCGTTGCGCCGGGTCAAATCCGCCGAACCCACCGGCTCGCCCACCCGGCCCGCCGACACCTGGCCGTCCTGCACCTCAAAAGCCCGCTGACATCCCCGCGCATCAATCGCGAGCCCGCCGACGGCGATCGTGCACCCCGCCGCCGGGACGCCCAGATTCCGGGCCAGGTCGTCGGCAAGGACCCGGCCTGCGAACCCGATGTCGACCAGTCCGCGCCCGAATTCCTCGGCCACCAGCGCCACTTCCACCCCCGACGCGCCGTCGGATCGCAACGATCGCCAGCCGGTCACGTCGATTGCCTTCTCGAGCCGGTCTATCCGATTGTCATCGGAAAGGTCCAGAACCGAGCCGGGGCCAAGGTCGTCGGCCAGTTTCGCCGCCGCCTCCCGCAGTTGCCGCTGCTCAGCTGTCAGCCGGACATCCATACCGCTCCTTGAGAATTCGTCGCAACACCTTCCCGGACGGTAGGCGCGGAATTGCCGAGACGAACACCACCCGGCGCAGCCGCTTGTACGAAGCGAGCCGGTCAGCGACCAGCCCGACCAGTTCGTCGGCGTCGACCGAGCCGCTGACCACGACCGCGGCCACCACGGCTTCCCCGTCCGCGCAGTCCGGCACCCCGAACACCGCACAGTCCTCGACGCCTGGATGCTCATGAAGCGCGGCCTCGATTTCGGCCGGCGCCACCTGGAATCCGCGCACCTTGATCATTTCTTTGCACCGGTCGGTGATGCGCAACCAGCCCTCGCCGTCCACACATCCGACGTCACCGGTGCGATACCAGCCGTCGCACAACGCATCCGCCGTGGCTTCGGCCGGCAGGTAGCCGGCCATCAACGAATCCGACCGCGCGACGATCTCACCGGTCTGACCGAATGCCACCGGCTCGGAGGTGTCCAACGACACCACCCGCACGCTGACGCCGGGTACCGGCCGGCCCACCGTGTCCAGCCGCGCACCGGTCACCGGATTGCAGGCGATCACCGGCAGTTCGGTGGTTCCGTAGGCGGTCAGAAAACCCACCCCGGTGCGCCGCGTCACGGTCTGGGCGACACTTGACGTCACCGGTGTGGCACACCAGATGATGTTGCGCAGCGACGACAGGTCGAACGACTCCAACCGCGGATGCGCGGCCATTGCCAACGCGATCGGCGCGACCGCCATCTCCAGCGTGATCCGGTCGTCCTCGATACCACGAAGCGCTACCTCGACGTCGAAGCGGCGATGCAGCCGCAGCCAGGCACCGGTGTCCAACGCGGTCATGATGTTGAGCAGTCCGAGGATGTGCGAGGGCGGCGTGACGATCTGGATCCGGTCGCGCGGCGTCATGTCCAGTGCGCTGCGCCAATGCCGGACGGCGGCGCCCAGCGACCCGTGGGTGTGCCGGACCGCTTTGGGCATGCCGGTGGTGCCGGAGCTGAAGACCAGTACCGCGTCCGATTCCGGCCTGGATTCCGTCCGAGGCACCTGACGCCCGAGGCGCCCAGCGCGCTCGAAGACGCCCTCGTCCAGCGGCAGCATCGGCATGGCCGAGGCCAGCGCCGGATGGTCGCCGACGGCGTCGACCGGGTTGGTCAGCGCCAACGCGTGGTCCACTTCGGCGGATTTCCACGCCGGGCTCAGCAGGACGACCGCGGCGCCGAGCCGCCAGATCGCCAGCACCGCCGCCACGAACTCCGGACGGTTCGACGACATCAGCGCCACCCGTTGCCCGGGGCGTACCCCACGTCCGCGTAAGGCGAATGCCAGCGCGCCGGCCCACGCGTCGAGCTGCGACCGGTTCCACTGCCGCTCCCCGAACGCGAGCACGGGCCTACCGTCGCGAGACGCCATGCGGGGCGTCCTACCGCTCGTTGAGAACATGATTCTCCATTTGATAGAATCAGCATACCAAGGAGGCGATATGGCTGGGACAACCGCATCGGCCGGCCGATGATCACGCACGTGTTCCACCGGGCCACGGTGGCTCGGATCGTCAAGGAGACCGCCGACGCGCGCACCTTCGTGCTGGCCCCCCACGAGCAGCCGTTCCGCTACCGCGCCGGCCAGTACGTCACCTTCCGCGTCAACGTCGGCGGCGAGGAGCTGTATCGCTCGTACTCGATGTCCAGCGCGCCGGAGACCGACGCCGAGCTGGCCACCACCGTCAAGCGGGTGCCGGGGGGCAAGGTCTCCAACTGGATGCTCGACAATCTGACCGAAGGCGACGAGGTGACGATCACCAGGGCCGCGGGCACGTTCTGCCTTGACTCCGTCTCCGCGCCGCTGCTGGGGTTCGCCGGCGGCAGCGGCGTCACCCCGGTCCTGTCGCTGACCAAGAGTGCCCTGGCCACCACCGATCGGCGGGTGCGTCTGTTGTGCGCCGACCGCGACCGCGCCTCGGTGATCTTCGACGCCGCGTTGTCGGAGCTGGTGGATCGCTACCGCAGCCGGCTGCAGGTCGTCCGCCACATCGACGCCGAACGCGGGCTAATTGACCCGGCGACGGTCACGCAGTTCGTCGGCGACGACCGGGACGCCGACTGCTATTTGTGCGGCCCGGCGGGCTTCATGGCGGTGGTGAAGTCCGCGCTGCCGGGCCCGGGTCGGGTGTTCGTCGAGAACTTCGACACCGTGCCGCAAGCCCCCGCCGAAGCTCACCGAGCGCAGCCCCGGCCCAGCGAGCGCGCCGGCATCACGATCCGGCTGGGCCGCAAGAAGGTGTCGGTTCCTCGCGTGCCCAATGAGACGCTGCTGGAAAGCGCCCGGCGCACCGGGCTGACACCGCCGTTCAGCTGCGAGGCCGGCAACTGCGGAACGTGCATGGCAAGGCTGACCGACGGACACGCCACCATGCGGGTCAACGACGCGCTGACCGATGACGAGGTCGCCGACGGTTACGTGCTGACGTGCCAGGCCGTTCCCGACACCGATTCGGTCACCGTGCACTACGAGGATTGAGAAATAACGTCGCTGTGCTCCCCCAGTGCGGGCGGCGGGCGGTAGTCCGGTTTGTAACCCGCTACCCGCACCGGACAACCGACCAGCCGGAAATCCCCCGCCGTCACAACCAGTTCCGGTGTGACCGCGAGCGCCTCGGGCAGGGTCCGCACCGCGGCCGCCGGGATCCCGAGCGGACGCAGCCGCGACTCCCAGCCCATTGCGCTGTCGGCCGCCAGCGCCGCTGTCACCACCGCCAGCACCTCCTCGCGCCGCGCGGCCCGTTCGGCCATGGTGCCGAAACCTTCGATTCCGGCTTCCGCGGCGAAGGAATTCCAGAACCCGTCGTGGGTGATGAACAGCGCGAGATAGCCGTCGGCCGTGCCGAAGAGCTGCGCGGGAACGTAATACGAGTGCGCGCCGAACGGCAGCCGGCGCGGCTCGATGCCGTCGTTCAGGTATGCGGCGGCCCGGTAGTTCAGCTGCGACAGCATGACGTCGCGCAGTGACACGTCCACCTGGCCGCCGCGGCCGGCGATGATGCCCGCCAGCAGCCCGAGCGAAGCGGCCAGTCCGGTGGAGTTGTCGGCCGATGAGTAACCCGGCAGGACCGGCGGGCCATCCGGATCACCGGTCAGCGCCGCGATCCCGAAGGCCGCCTGGATCACGTAGTCGAAGGCCGGATCGTCGCCGCCGTCCAACCCGAAACCGGTCATGGCGACGCAGACGATCTTTTCGTTCCACCGCCGCAGCGCCCGGTAGGTGAGCCCGAGCCGGTGAATCACCGAGGGTTTCATGTTGACCAGCAACGCATCCGCTTCCGCGACCAGCTCTGCCAGCCGCCGCTGCCCGGCCACGGACGCCAAATCCAGGCACACGCTGCGCTTTCCGCGATTCAAGCTGGCGAAATAGCTGGCGCTGACCTGCCGCGATATCTCCCCGCCGGGCGGCTCGACCTTCACGACCTCGGCGCCGAGATCGGCCAGCAGCATGGTCGCGTACGGCCCGGCGAGCATGGTGCCGACCTCGATGATCCGAATGCCGGCCAACGGCGCCCCGGCCGGCGTCATCGCACTTCCGTGGCCAGCTCGGCCAGAACTTCCCGGGTCCGGCGCTTGGATGCGATCAGCTCGTCGCGGTCCCTGCCGATCGGCAACAGCCGCACCGACAGATCGGTCACCCCCGCGTCGGCGAACGAGCGGAAGCGTGCCAGGATCGCCTCCTCGTCACCGGCCGCGCAGATGTCGCCGACGTCGCGGGCGTTGCCCCGGTCGAGCAGCCGCTGGTAGTTGGGCGAGTATTCGGCCTCGCCGAGGACCCGGTTGGCGCGCTCGCGCGCCGACTCCACCTCCGAGGGCGGGCACACGCATACCGGGACCCCGGCGACGATGCGTGGGGCCGGCCGTCCCGCGTTGTCGGCTGCCTTGGTGATCCGCGGCGCGATGTGCTCGGCGATCGCGCGTTCGTCGGCCATCCACAGGATGGTGCCGTCGGCGTGCTCGCCCGCGATCCTCAGCATCACCGGCCCGAGCGCGGCGATCAGCACCGGCAGCGGCGCGACGGCCTCGAGGTCGAAAGGGTTGTGCACGCTGAATGTTTCGTTCTCCACGTCCACCGAGCCGGGGCCCTGCAGCGCCGCCCCCAGCACCTGGAGGTAGTCGCGTGTGTACGCGGCGGGCCGCTCGTAGGCCAACCCGAGCATGTCCCGCACGATCCAGTGGTGCGACGGCCCCACCCCGAGCGCGAGCCGCCCCCCGGCGATAGCGTGCGCCGATAACGCCTGCCGCGCCAACGCGATCGGGTGCTGCGCCTGCAGCGGCACGACCGCGGTGCCGAGTTCGATCCGCGCCGTCCGCGCACCCATCAACGCCACCGTGATCATCGCGTCGAAATCGCTGGGGATCTGCGGGATCCAGGCCGTGTCCATGCCGGCGGCCTCGGCCCACTCGATGTCGGCGAGCATCCCGGCCGCCTTCCGGGTGGTGTCGCGCCGCTCCGGCCCGATCATCACTCCGACGCGCACGGTTCCTCCACGGATTTGGTGGTCAGCGCGCGGATGTCGCGCACCAGGACGTCGAGCGGTGTGGCGGTGGGGAACACGGCCGACGCGCCCGCCGCCAGCAGCTTGGGCACGTCGGCCTGCGGGATGGTGCCGCCCACCACGACGGCGATGTCGCCGGCGTCGGCGTCCCGCAGCGCCTGCACGACGCGGGTGGTCAACGCCACGTGTGCGCCGGACAGGATCGACAGTCCCACTACGGCCACGTCCTCCTGCAGCGCAATCGACACGATGTCTTCGATCCGCTGCCGGATGCCGGTGTAGATGACCTCGAAGCCCGCGTCGCGCAATGTGCGGGCGACGATCTTGGCGCCCCGGTCGTGCCCGTCCAACCCGGGCTTGGCAACCAGGATCCGGGCCGTCATCTAGAACACCACCGGTTGCTGGAACTCGCCCCACACGGCTTTGAGCGTAGAGACCATCTCGCCGACCGTGCAGTAACCGGCGGCGCAGTCGATCAGCGGCGCCATCAGGTTGTCGCTGCCCTCGGCGGCCCGGGCGAGCCGGGCCAGGCTGGCGCGTACGGCCGAGCCGTCGCGCTCCGCCTTGACTTTGGCCAGTCGTTTGAGCTGCAGGTCGCGCCCTTCGGCGTCCAGTTCGTAGGTGGAGATCTCCGGCGGTGGCTCCGGCGTGACGAACTTGTTCACCCCGACCACGGGCCGCGTGCCGTCCTCGATCTGTCGGTGGACCCGGAAGGCCTCGTCGGCGATCAACCCCTGCAGGTAGCCGTCCTCGATCGCGCGCACCATCCCGCCGTGCTGTTCCAGGTCGGCCATGATCTCGACGATCCGCGCCTCGGTCGCGTCGGTGAGCGCCTCGACGAAGTACGAGCCGCCGAGCGGGTCGGCCACGCTGGCGACGCCGGTCTCGTGGGCCAGGATCTGTTGGGTGCGCAACGCCAGCGTCGCCGACTCCTCGCTGGGCAGGGCGAAGGGCTCGTCCCAGGCCGCGGTGAACATCGACTGCACGCCGCCCAGCACCGACGCGAGCGCCTCGTAGGCCACTCGGACCAGGTTGTTCTGCGCCTGCGGCGCATACAGCGACGCGCCGCCCGAGACACAGCCGAACCGGAACATCGAGGCCTTGTCCGACTTCGCCCCGTAGCGCTCCCGCACGATGGTCGCCCACCGCCGGCGACCCGCGCGGTACTTGGCGATCTCCTCGAAGAAGTCGCCGTGGGTGTAGAAGAAAAAGGAGATCTGGGGGGCGAACTCGTCGATGGTCATCCGGCCCCGCTGGACCACCGTGTCGCAGTAGGTGACGCCGTCGGCGAGCGTGAACGCCATCTCCTGCACCGCGTTGGCGCCGGCGTCGCGGAAGTGCGCACCCGCGACCGAGATCGCGTTGAACCTGGGCACCTCCGCGGCGCAGAACTCGATCGTGTCGGCGATCAGCCGCAGCGACGGCTCCGGCGGCCAGATCCACGTGCCCCTCGACGCATACTCCTTGAGGATGTCGTTCTGGATCGTGCCGGTGAGCTTGGCGCGCGGCACCCCCGTGCGCTCGGCGGCGGCCACGTAGAAGGCCAGCAGGATGGCCGCGGTCCCGTTGATCGTGAAGCTGGTGCTGATCCGGTCCAGCGCGATGCCGTCGAACAGGATCTCCGCGTCGGCGAGGGTGTCCACCGCCACGCCGACCCGGCCGACCTCCTCTTCCACGTTGGGGTCGTCGGAGTCGAAGCCGCACTGGGTGGGCAGGTCGAGCGCGACCGACAGCCCGGTTCCGCCCTGGTCGAGCAGGTAGCGGTAGCGGCGGTTGGACTCCTCGGCGGTCCCGAAGCCCGAGTACTGGCGAAACGTCCACAGCTTGCCCCGGTAGCCGCTGGCGAAGTTTCCACGGGTGAAGGGGTAGGCGCCGGGCGCGGGCGGCTCGCCGCTCCGATCCTCGGGCCCATAGGCCGGCGCCAGCGGGATGCCGGACGGTGTGTGCCTCCGTGCGTTATCCATCATTGAATAACGTACTTGCAAAAAAAGAGAATGCCAATACCATTTCTTGCGACCCCCGCCGATCGGGACATCGGGAAAGGCCGATGATCGAGCAGCTCAGCAGCCTCAACGACCGCACCGTGGTCATCTCCGGTGCCAGCCGCGGCATCGGACTCGCCATCGGGATCGCCGTGGCCCGGCAGGGCGCCAACGTGGTTCTGCTGGCCAAGACCGCCACCCCGCACCCGCGGCTGCCGGGGACGGTGCACACCGCGGCAGCGGAGATTGACGCCGCCGGCGGCAGGGCCGCCGCGGTGGTGGGTGACGTCCGCAACGCCGAGGACGTCGGCCGCGCGGTCGGCGTCGCCGTGGACCGCTTCGGCGGGGTCGACATCTGCGTCAACAACGCCAGCGCGATCGCCACCGACCCCACCGAGAGCCTGACTCCGAAGAAGTTCGGCCTGATGCAGGACATCAACGTCCGCGGCACGTTCCTGTTGACCCAGGCCTGCGTGCCGCACCTGCGCAGGTCGGCGAACCCGCACGTGCTCACGATCGCGCCACCGCTGAACCTGAGCCCCCGCTGGCTCGGGGCGCATCCGTCCTACACCCTGTCCAAGCTGGGCTGGTCGGCCGAATTCGCCGACCACGGCATCGCATATCGCCACGTCGGCGGTGGCGCACCTCGCCGACGGCGAGAACCTGATGTCGGCTTCGCGCAGCCCGGAGATTATGGCCGACGCCGCGGCCGAGATTCTGTCCCGCCCGGCGCGGGAGACCACCGGCAACTGCTACATCGACGAGGACGTGCTCCTCGCGGCCGGCGGCTACGACCTGTCCCGCTACGGCGGTGGGTCACAGCCCATACTGGACCTGTTCATCGGCTGATCGAGATAGAAAGCGACCGAAGGTGACCGAGCGCACGGTGGTTCAGCGCGGCCTGTGGTTCGACGAATTCGAAACCGGCGTGCGCTATCTGCACCGGCCGGGCCGCACGATCACCGAGGCGGACAACGTATTGTTCACCACGCTGACGATGAACACCCAGGCGTTGCATCTCGACGCGGCGTTCTCCGCAACCCTGCCGCCGTATCACCAGCGGCTGGTCAACTCGATGTTCACGCTGTCCACGCTGGTCGGGCTCTCGGTTGCCCAGCTCACCCAGGGCACGATCGTGGCGAACCTTGGCTTCGCCGACATCGCGTTTCCGCATCCGCTGTTCCACGGCGACACGCTGTATGCCGAGTCGGTGGTCACCGACAAGCGGTTGTCCCGCAGCCGCCCGGGCGAGGGCATCGTGACGTTCGCGCACACCGGCCGCAACCAGCACGGCGACGTCGTTGCGACCGCGACCCGCAACACGCTGGTGCGCACCAGGCCGGACGGTGACGGCCCATGACCCCGCAGCCGGCCGGACCGGCCTGGTTGTTCTGCCCGGCCGATCGTCCCGAACGGTTCGCGAAGGCCGCCGCCGTGGCCGACGTGGTCATCCTCGACCTGGAGGACGGCGTGGCCGGCCCCGACAAAGAAGCCGCCCGCGCGGCCCTGCTGGCCACACCGCTCGACCCCCAAAGAACCGTCGTGCGCATCAACGCCGCGGGCACCGCCGACCACAAGTCCGACCTCGAATTGTTGACCCGCACCGCGTACACGACCGTGATGCTGCCGAAATCCGAATCGGCGCAGCAGATCATCGACTTGGCGCGCTGGGAGGTGATCGTCCTGATCGAGACGCCGCTGGGCGCTGTCAATGTCGCCGACTGTGCCCGCCAGGACAACGCGGTCGCGGTGATGTGGGGTTCGGAGGACCTGTTCGCCGCACTCGGCGGCACCGCCAACCGACGCCCCGACGGAACCCTGCGCGACGTGGCCCGGCACGTGCGGTCGGCCGCGTTGCTTGCCGCGAAGGCGTATCAGCGGCTGGCGCTGGATTCGGTGTTTTTGGACATCGCCGATGTCGACGGGCTGCGCGCCGAGGTTGACGACGGGGTCGCCGTGGGTTTCGACGCCAAGGTCGCTATTCATCCCACCCAGATTCCGGTGATCCGGGCCGGCTATGCACCGACGGCCCCGCAGCTGGCCTGGGCCCGCAAAGTGCTGGCCGCGGCACGCGATCAGCGCGGGGTGTTCGAATTGGACGGCATGATGGTCGACATGCCGGTGCTGCGGCGCGCCCAGCGCATCATCAGGACTGGTGGCGATGAGCCGCCGGAATGACACCGACTGGCGCCGTTTCGCCGCGACAGCGGCCCGGCGGCATGGCGCACCCGACGGCGACTACGCGGACCTGTGGCAGTGGTCGGTCGACTGTCCGGCCCGGTTCTGGCGCGCGGTGTGGGACTATTTCGGGTTGCGCGGCCGCAACGGCACCGCGCCCGCTGACGGCGATGCCGGCGTGCTGGCCGCCGCTTCGATGCCCGGAGCCGTGTGGTTCCCGGGTATCGAGCTGAACTACGTTGATCTCGTTCTGCGTCATACGGATAAATCATCACCGGCGATCATCGGGGTCGACGAGGACGGCGCCAGGACCGAGATCAGCTGGGCCCGGCTGCCCGGGCAGATCGGCGCGATCGCGGCCGCGCTGCGCCGGCTCGGCGTGCGGCCCGGTGATACCGTGGCGGCGTACCTTCCCGACGTCCCCGAGGCGATGGTCGCGTTTCTGGCCACCGCGGCGTCCGGTGCGATCTGGTCGGGCTGCGGGCAGGACTACGCGCCCGAAGGCGCGGCGGCGCGGCTGAGCCAACTCAGCCCGAAGGTGCTGTTCAGCGCCGACGGCTACCGATACAACGGGCGCTGGATCGACAAACGGGCCGACACCGTGCAACTGCAACACCTGCTGCCGGGTGAACCGGCGCTCATCGATGCCCACCGTTACGCCGAAATAGTCGCCGAGCCAACCGCACCCGACGTGTTTGCGGTGCCGTTCGACCATCCGCTGTGGGTGCTGTTCAGTTCCGGCACCACCGGACGGCCCAAAGGGATCGTGCACGGTCACGGCGGTGTCGTGCTCGAGCACCTCAAGGCGGTGAACCTGCATGGCGGGCTCGGTTGCGGGGACAGGTTCTTTTGGCAGACCGCGCTGAGTTGGATGATGTGGAACTTCCGCCTGTCCGGCCTGTTATGTGGGTCCACCGTTATCTGTTATAGCGGGCACCCGTTGCGTCCCGACGCCGACCGGCTCTGGCGGCTGGTCGCCGACGAGACGGTGACCTACTTCGGCACCAGCCCCGGGCATCTGCTGGCATCCCGCAAGGCGGGATTCGAACCCGGTGTCGCCCACGACCTGCGCGGCCTGAAGACGGTCGGCAGCACCGGCTCGCCCCTTGCCGCCGACCTGTTCGACTGGGTGAAATCGGCTGTCGGCGAGACTGTTTCGGTGTCGTCGATCAGCGGCGGCACGGATGTGGTCACCGCGTTCGCCGGTGGAACGCCGGGGGTTCCGGTGGTTGCGGGCGAGCTGGCCACCCGCTATCTCGGTGTGGCGCTGCAGAGTTGGTCGCCCGACCGTCGCCCGCTGGTCGGTGAGGTGGGCGAGATGGTGATCACCGCGCCGATGCCGTCGATGCCGGTGAAGTTCTGGAACGACGCGGACGGCTCGAAGTACCGCAACGCGTATTTCGCCCACAAATGGGCGGACGGCCCGGCACCGGGCGTGTGGCGCCACGGTGACTGGGTCACCGTCACCGAGCGCGGCTCGCTGATCATCCACGGCCGCAGCGACGCCACCCTCAACCGGCACGGCATCAGGATGGGCTCGGCCGACATCTACGAGGTCGTCGAGGCGATCGGCGAAGTCGCCGAGGCGTTCGTCCTCGGCATCGACGGGCCGGACGGCGGTTACTGGATGCCGCTGTTCGTCACGATGGCGCCGGGCAGGCATCTCGACGACGCGCTTATCGACGAGATCCGCCAACAGATCCGCGCCAAGCTGTCGCCCCGCCATGTCCCGGACGACATCATCGAGGCGCCCGGGATACCTCACACCCGCACCGGCAAGAAGCTCGAGGTGCCGGTCACCGCCATCATGGCCGGCCGCACCGACGTCGCGATCGACGCGCGTTCGATCGACGATCCGTCGCTGATCGACTGGTATCGCGAACGGGCGCAGCGCCGCTAGATAACGCGAGCTAGTGTCGTGAGTCATTAATTCCGATCTAGCTGTTAAACTGGGGTGTGCCTACTCCACACGCTGTCGAGATCGTGCTGACTGATGAGGAACGCGCTGAGTTGGAGGGTTGGGCGCGGCGACGCACGAGCGCGGCTGGGTTGGCGATGCGGTCGCGAATTGTCTTGGCTGCCGCCGATGGTGGATCCAATACCGAGCTTGCCCGCCGGCTGGGGGTCGCGATCATGACGGTGCGGCGGTGGCGCAACCGGTTCGCCGAGCTGCGCTGCGACGGACTGCTCGATGAGCCGCGCCCGGGCCGCCCGCGGGTGGTCGGTGACGCTGCGATCGAGGCGTTGATCGCAGCGACGCTGGAGACCACGCCCCCGGATGCCACGCATTGGTCGACGCGGTCGATGGCCAAGCAGTTGGGGATGTCGCAGTCGACAGTGTCGCGGGTCTGGCGGGCATTCGGATTGGCTCCGCACAAACAGGATCGTGGAAGCTGTCCACAGATCCACTGTTTGTCGAAAAGGTCCGTGACGTCGTCGGGCTGTATCTGAATCCACCTGAGCGCGCACTGGTGCTGTGCGTGGACGAAAAGACCCAGATCCAGGCGCTGAACCGGACCGCACCCGTGTTGCCGATGCTGCCGGGGACCCCGGCGCGGGCCAGCCACGACTACGTGCGCCATGGCACCTCCAGCCTCTATGCGGCCTTGGATGTGACCACCGCCAAGGTCATCGGCTCGCTGCACGCACGCCACCGTGCCACCGAGTTCTTGGCCTTCCTGCGCAAAATCGACGCCGCCGTGCCCGCCGACCTGGACTGCCACCTGGTGTTGGACAACTCTTCGACTCACAAAACACCGACCGTCAAACGGTGGCTGGCCGCACATCCGCGCTTGGTGCTGCACTTCACCCCCACCAGCACCTCATGGCTGAACCTCGTCGAGCGCTGGTTCGCCGAGTTGACCACCAAAAAACTGCGCCGCGGCACCCACACCTCGGTACGTGCGCTCAACAAAGACATCCGCGCCTGGATCGACACCTGGAACGACAACCCCCGTCCCTACGTGTGGACCAAAACCACCGACCAAATCCTGGCCAGCATCGCACACTACTGCACACGAATTAATGACTCATGACACTAGAGGCGCCCGTCGACCCGAAGCTGCGGGTGCACCCACTCCGGTGAGCGCCGTTGTTTGAAGGCCTGGAACCCCTCGACGGCCTCTGGACCGCCGATGCTGGTGGTCATGCCGATTCGGTCGTACAGGCCCAGGTACGAGTCGAGGCTGGACTTGATCACGGCCCGCGCGCCCGGGGCGGTGCGGCAACACTGCGCGAGCACCTCGTGGGCGCTGTCGAGCAGCTCGTCGTGCGGGACGACGCGAGCGACCATCCCCCAGTCCAACGCCTCCTCGGCACTCAGGGCTCGGCCGGTGAACATCAGATCGCGGGTTCGCACCGGTCCGATCAGACGCGCGAGCATCTGGCTGTGGTACGTGTCGGCGATACCGCGAAGCAGCTCGGGCACCCGGAATGTCGCGCGGTCGCTGACCACGGCGATGTCGCTGCACAGCGCGATCTGCAGGCCGCCGCCCTGACACAGGCCGTTGACCGCCGACACCACCGGTTTCGCCGAGGTACGCAGCGTGTCGAACGGCGTGACGTCCATCGACAGCGCTGAGGAGAAGGTGATCCAGTTGTCGGTTCCCCCGCCGCCCATATCGCCGCCGGGCGCGAAAACGTCGCCGGTGCCGGTGATCAACAGCCCGGCCAGGTCATGGTCTTCGTTGACCCGCCCCACCGCATACCGGATGCCGAAGTACATGGCCGGTGTCATCGCGTTGCGTGCCTCGGGACGGTCCAGTGTGCAGATCGCGATCGGGCCTTCCCGCCGGAACCTCAGGTACGGGGTTCCCAGCCAGTCGCCCTCCGGTGGCCGCGGCGAGCCGGTCATGCCATCTCCTGACGCAGATCCTTCAGTACGTCCGAGATAGTTTCTGCCCCAAGTGACTTCGGGAAGGCAGGCATCACGCGGTCGATCACGCCGTCGCAGCGGCGACGAAGCTCGGCGGCCAGCTTGTCCGGCGGTGCGACCACGGCGAACGTCTCGAGAATATCGTCGTCGATGAGGCGGCCCATCGCGTCCCATTCACCGTCCCGGGACAGCCGGTGCAGCTCGGCGTGCAGGTCGCCCCAGTTGTGCAGCTCGAGTACTGCGCGGTAGGCCGGGGTCGACCCGTAGAACGCGATCTGCTTTCGGGTCGCGGCGGCGGCGGCCTCCCGGTCGGCGTCGTTGTCACCGCTCACCACGAAAACCGGGCAGGCGACCTGAAACTCGCTGCGGTTGCGGTCGGAGCGCCGCATGCCGCGCTGCAGCGCCGGTGTGGTCACCTCATCGAGGTAACGCCGGGTGGTGAACGCGTGGGTGAGTACGCCGTCGGCGACTTCGCCGCACAGCTCGGTCATCTCCTCCCCGACGGCCGCGAGGAAGACCTTCGGGAAACCGTAGGGCTGCGGCTCGGGCACGAACATCGGTGTCATCAGCTGGTGGGTGTAGAACTCGCCCTGGAAGCGCAATGCGGTGCCGTCCCGCCAGGATGACCAGATCGCTTGCAGCGCCAGCACGAATTCACGCATCCGGCGTACCGGGTGACTCCACGGCATGCTGAACCGCTTCTCGATGTGGGCCTTGATCTGGGATCCGAGCCCGAGGATGAACCGGCCCCGGGAGTACGCCTGCAGGTCCCAGCCCAGGTTGGCCAGGGTCATCGGGTTGCGGGCGAACGCGACGGCGATGCCGGTGCCCAACTGGATGCGCGAGGTGTGTTCGGCGGCCAGCAGCACCGGCAGGAACGGGTCGTGGTTGATCTCGCCGGTCCAGCATCCGTCGTAGCCCTGCCGCTCCAGCGCGCCCGCCACCGCCGGCACGCGGTCCAGCGGCAAGCCGATCCCCCCGTCGACCTTGATGCTGGCAGCGTATCCACGGCCGCCACCCATGCGGGGCGACGCTACAGTAGGCAATTCAGTATGGTCAACGCCAGGCAGCCTACGCCACGAGCTGTAGGAACCGGCGGGGGCGACCGGCGGTGCGGACCCGGCCAAGCACTTCGATCAGCGAGGTCGCCGCCGGGACCCGGCGATCGCGACCCGCCACCCGCAACAGCCGTCGCACCGCCCGGCTGGCAACGAGACCACACTCCACCCGGGCGTCAGCGCATGCGTCATCGAGCGCGCATAGGCTGCGGACGCCCTCCACGCCGAGGAAATCCAAGTCGGAGAGATCCAGGATCAGTGGACGCCCGGGTGTGATGAAGCCCCGGATGTGCGCGACGACTGACTCCGCGTTCGCCGCGTCGATGTCCCCGGCGACCGAGACAATCGTCAGCCAGTCGAATTCTTCGGCTGTCAAACGGGCGCGGTGGAAGTTCAGTTGCGCGTCGCGCGTTTCGGGATTCACCGTGAAGTTTGTCGGGATGGGCGTCGGATTGGACATGGTCGGACCTATCGGGGCTGGTCTGTTCGCAGGCTGTTGACTCAACCCTTGGCTTCTGACGTACCGCGCTGGTGCGCTGCTTAAACACTTCTTGTCAGCAGCTGCCCGCTTCTCATGAAGTTCTCACCCGCCGGGTTCATCTGAGCGCTGCAGCCGCCGATCGTTGCCACCCGTACGGCGACCGCTACAGTAACTAATTCAGTAGCGTCGAGAGGAAGGGCGCGGTGGCGAAGGGCCAGGACTGGCAGAAGACGCTCGACGACCTCGACCGTCGCCGCCGGCACGCGTTGGCCATGGGCGGCCCGGAGCGGGTCGCCAAGCATCGCGACAAGGGCAAGCTCGATGCCCGGGCCCGGGTGGAGCGACTGCTGGACCCGGGCACGTTCCGCGAACTCGGCACGCTCGTCGGCGGGGAGGTTGCCGCCGACGCCATCGTCGCCGGTTCCGGCTGCATCAACGGCTCGCCGGTGATGATCGGTGCCGAGGACTTCACCACGCTGGCGGGCACGATCGCGCCGGGCAGCAACTCCAAGCGGTACCGCATCGCCGAGTTGGCGGTGCGCACCAAGGTTCCGCTGGTAATGCTGCTGGAGGGCGCCGGTTTCCGCCCGACGGGCGGGCATTACGGGCGAACGCCGACCGACCTGCTGGCCCAGGCGCGCTGCTCGGGGCGGGTGCCGACGGTCGCGGCGGTGCTAGGACCTTCGGCGGGGCACGGCGCCCTGGTCGCGCCGGTCTGCGACTTCACGATCATGAGCCGCCACGGCGCCATCTTCACGGCCGGCCCGCCGGTGGTCAAAGAGTCGACCGGCGAGGTGATTTCGAAGGAAGACCTGGGCGGCCCGGACGTGGCCGTTCTCAGTGGTGTCGTGCACAACGTCGCGGCGGACGACGCGACCGTGCTCGACGATATCCGCCGGTATCTGTCCTACTTTCCGCCGAGCGCGTGGTCCTACCCGTCGCCGCGACCCGCCGACGAGACCACCGCGCCGCGCCCGACGCCGCAACTGCTCGACATTGTCTCCCGCGACAACCGGCGCGCTTATGACATGCGGGCGGTGCTCGACGTGGTCTTCGACCGACCGGACTGGTTCGAGATCCAGCCCACGTTCGGGCGGGCGATCATCTGCGGGCTTGCCCACCTGGGCGGCCACCCGGTGGCGGTCGTGGCGAATCAGCCGAGGGTGCTGGCCGGTTCCATCGACGCGGATGCCGCCGACAAGGCGGCCCACTTCATCACGGTGGCCGACTCGTTTCACCTGCCCATCGTGTTTCTCGCCGACAACCCCGGGATGCTGCCGGGCAGCCAGTCCGAGCGCAGCGGCGTGCTTCGCAGCGGGGCGCGCATGTTCGCGGCCCAGACCGCGGCCACGACGCTGAAACTGCATCTGACCCTGCGCAAGGCCTACGGGTTCGGCTCGATGGTGATGTCCTTGTTGGGTTTTGACGATCAGGTGGCGACGTTCGCCTACCCGGGGGCGACGATGGGAGCCATGAGCGCCGGGGCGCTGAGCCGGGCAGCGCACGCCGGCGAGGACTTCGAGGCCAAGCTGCGCCGGATGGAGCTGGAGGCCTCGTTCCGCTCGGCCGAGCACCTCGGATTCGACGAGCTGATCGACCCCCGCGAGACCCGCGACGCGCTGCTGGCCGCGTTGCAGCGCGGCGTTTACAGCAGGCAGGCCGCCGCGGAGCCGGTGTGCCGCACCGTCATCACGCCGTGACGCAGCGCAGGAACCGCTCGGTGACGGCGTGCACCCGCCGGGAGAAGACGTGTCCGACGTGGCTGCCGTCGTACCAGTAGAGCTGCCCGCCCCATCGCTGATGCAGCGCCAACGCGGGTTGGGGCACCGCCATCCGGTCGTTGCGCGCACCCACGAACACCGCCGGCGCGTTTACCGGACGGCCCCTGCCGATGGATGTCGTGATCGAACCTCACCGTCTCGTAGCCGAGCCCGCCGATGCGCCGCCGCCGGACCGTCGTGACCCGCAGCGGTTGGGGATCGGCGTGCGCCGCAACGCCTCGTGCCGCCAGCTCCTCGGCGGCGGCCGCGTAGGTGTCCAGCGGCCGGTCCGAATCTGTGGTGCTGCGGCCGATCACGGACATGCCGGTCAGTACCAGCTCGTCGAGGGCGACCTCGGCCACCTGGCGCGTGCCGCGCGGCGACGCCGGTGACCAGTCGGCGGACCCCCGCAGCACGGTCACCGCGCGCGGCAACACCAGGCCGAATTCCCGCATGATGCCCAGCGTGCGGCCGGCTGCCTGGATGGCGTCGAACCGGTTCACGACCGCGACCTCTCCTCGTGTTGCCGGTATGCCTTGACCCACAGCTCGGCCGGGGTCGCACCGTGCATGATGACTGAGTCGGCCATCGGCAGACCCCTTGCCTCGCTGTTGTAGAAACGCCCGATGTCCGCGCCGTTGCGGAAATCTATACTGTAATATCGTTAGTATCTCTCTCCGCCACCGAGGAGGCTGGTGCGTGAAAGTTCCGTTCACCTGGAAAGTCACCGGCTGGTTCATGATCGGCTGGTCACCGGAATTCCCGGTGGGTGAGGTGCGCCCGCTGCGGTATTTCGGTGATGACCTGGTTGCCTATCGCGACGACTCGGGGCAGCTGCACGTGCTGGAAGCGCACTGCAAGCACCTCGGTGCCCACATTGGACATGGCGGCAAAGTGGTGGGCGAGTGCGTCGAGTGCCCGTTTCACGGCTGGCGCTGGGGACCCGACGGAACCAACCGCTACATCCCCTACCAGCCCGACCGGCCCAACCGCGCACTGCGGCTGAGGGTGTATCCGGTACGCGAGCAGTACGACTGCGTGTTCGTCTGGCACCAGCCCGATGGCGAGGAGCCGCGCTGGGCGTTGCCGGACCTCTTTCACAAGTTCCCGCAGTTCGAAACCGACCCGGCCTGCTACTACCGGCCTTACCCCGAGTTCTCCCGGCGCGCCGACAACGAGCCGGTGCACCCGCAGATCGTGGCGGAGAATGGACCCGACAGCGCCCATTTCCGATACGTGCACGGCGCGACCGTGACGCCGGTGTGCCTAAACTGGCAGGCGGTCGGCGAGGAGTGGCGATTCCTCACCGGCTGGCCGGACGCACGCAGCGGGGATCCGGGGGAGATGACGTTGCGCATTCACAGCCACTTCTCCGGGCTCGGATTCGCGGTGAGCGCGTTCGAAGGATCGTCCAACTATCGACTGATCTTTGCCTGCACGCCCGTCGACGAGGGGTGCTCGAACATGTTCTATTCGATCTGGTGGCCGAAGGTGCCCGGCGAAACCTCCGACGTTCCGCCCGACGATGTGCGCGAACACGTGCAGAAGCAGTTTCTCCGTACCGTCTGGGAGGACGTCGACATCTGGCGCTATCAGCGCTACGTCGAGCGCCCAGCACTGTCGAAAGCGGACGCTAAACCCTATCTGGCGCTGCGCCGTTGGGCGAGGCAGTTTTACGATGTTCCGGCCTGACCGTGAAACTCGCCGAGCTCGCCGACCAAGCGCGCAGCGAAGCGACAACACTTTGTCACTGCTGGCGACGATCACCTCGACCGACGACTTGCTGCGCGCGTGGAAGCAGTCGTGACACCACAGTTCACGGTCGCGGCGGTCGCCGGTGCCGTCGCTGCCGCGATCCCCGACCGCGAACTGATCACGCAGGGTGATCGACGCTATACCTACCGGCAGGTCGTCGAGCGCTCGACCCGGCTCGCGTCATATCTGCACTCCCGCGGCCTGGGTTGCCACACCGAACGATCGTCGCTTGCGGGACACCAGGTCGGCCAGGACCTCGTCGGCCTCTACGCCTACAACGGAAATGAGTTCGTCGAAGCGCTGCTGGGCGCGTTCCGGGCCCGGGTCGCCCCGTTCAACGTTAACTTTCGGTACGTCAAAAACGAGCTGCAGTACCTGCTCTCCGACGCCGGTGCGACCGCGCTGATCTACCATGCCGCGTTCGCGCCTCGAGTGGCGGAGGTGCTGCCGCGGCTGCCCGACTTGCGTGTCCTGATTCAGATCGCCGACGGCTCAGGCAATGGCCTGCTCGACGGCGCCGTCGACTACGAGGCGGTCATCGAGTCCGGTTCGCCGGAGCCGCCACCGGTTCAGCCGTCACCCGATGATCTCTACGTGCTCTACACCGGTGGCACGACCGGAATGCCGAAAGGTGTGCTCTGGCGTCAGCACGACATCTTCATGACGTCGTTCGGTGGGCGCGATCTCTATAGCGGACAGCTGATGGGGTCCTACGACGAGATCGCGGCGCGGGCGGCGCAGAACCCGGGCACCAGGATCATGGTGTTGCCGCCGCTGATCCATGGCGCCGCCCAGTGGGGCGTCATGACCGCGATCACCACGGGGCAGTCATTGGTTTTCTCATCGGTTGTCGACCGCGTGGATGCCGAGGAGGTCGTCCGCACGATCGAGCGGGCGAAGGTGTCGGTGGTGACGGTCGTGGGCGATGCGATCGCCCGGCCCCTTCTCGCGGCGATCGAGCAAGGAAGCTGGGATGTGTCGTCGCTGGGGGTGGTGGCCAACGGCGGCGCCCTGCTGACCCCACACATCAAGGAGCGGTTGATCCAGGCCGTTCCGGGGCTCGTGGTGGTCGACGGTGTCGGCTCCTCGGAATCCGGGGCCCAGATGACCAACCTTTGTGCCGGTGGCGCCGTGTCGACCGGCACGTTCACCCCCGGACCGGATACTTGTGTCGTCGCAGATGATTTGAGCGCGGTGCGCTCGCCTGGTCACAAGGGTATCGGCTGGCTGGCCCAGCGAGGCTATGTGCCGCTGGGCTACCGGGGCGACGCCGCCAAGACGGCGGTGACGTTCCCCGTGATCGGCGGCGTGCGGTACTCGGTGCCTGGCGACCGTGCGCGCCATCTTGCTGACGGATCGGTCGAGTTGCTCGGCCGCGATTCGGTGACGATCAACTCCGGCGGCGAGAAGATCTTCGCCGAGGAAGTCGAGACGGCGATTTCGTCGCACCCGGCGGTCGCCGACGTAGTGGTCGCCGGCCGGCCCAGCAAGCGCTGGGGGCAGGAAGTCGTCGCCGTCGTCGCGCTCGCCGACGGCGCGCGTGCCGACGCCCGCGAATTGATTCAGCACGCCGCCCGGTCGATCGCCCGCTACAAGCTGCCGAAGGCGGTCGTGTTCCGTTCGGTCGTCGAGCGCAGCCCGTCGGGCAAGGCCGATTACCGGTGGGCCCGCGAACAGGCCGTCAGCGAGTCCTGACCGCTAGCCGACGGGCGCCAGGTCTGACGCCAGCGGCGAATGCCATCCGGCGCGGCTGCGGTAGTTTTCGATCGGTCCGACCGCGTTGTGCGCGAGGGCCGCCGCGGCGAGGGCTTGCGCCTTGAAAGCCTGTGCGGCCGAGCTCAGCCGGTGTTGCACCGCGTCGACACGATGGGCGAGCTCGGCTGGCCATCGTTGGCCCCACAGTGTCACCTCGGCGCCCCGGTCCAGGGCGGCGAGGACGACCTCACGGACACACGCCTCCGTGGCGAACGCGTCAGCTGCGACCCCCAGCATCTGATTGACCGGTCCCGCGCGTAGCGAGTCGAAGGGCAGCGTTGCGGCGCCCAGGATCTGAAGCGGCCGTGCGTCGCAGCCGTGAGTCACCAGCACGTTGACGTCCCACCCGGCCATCGCCCGGTCGAACATCCAGCCGCCGGCGGATTGGATGACATCCCTGGCGTCGGAAGCGATGACATCGAGGCGATACCGCGCCAGGGTGCGGGTGGATGCCGTTGGGCGAGCCAGGTTGTCCGCCTGGAAAGCTTGAGCAGTCATGTCACGACATCGTCCTTCGGCACCTCCCGATGAGATCTCATCCTCAGCGTGACATTCTTGCTTCGATCTGTAAAGCTCCGATCGGGGCCATGGCGTTGCGCACCGGTTCCGGCGTTGGCACCATTGCCGGGGGACGCAATGTGAAATAACGAACGCCGGAGTCACTTGATGAGTCTCGTCGCCGGGCGCGGTCCGCTCAGTAAGGATCCCGCCGGCTGGTTTTCTCCCCCGATACCCGCCGATGTGGTGTACATCGAGCCACATCCCAGACGTATCCAGGCGTTTCGCGACGGACATCTGGTGATTGACACCGAGCGGGCGCTGCTGGTGCACCGGCGAGGGTATCCGCTCAGCTACGCGTTTCCCGCCGACGAGGTCGGGCAGCTTCCCGGCGAACCCGTCCCGGCGGCCTCGGGGTACGTTGCGGTGCCGTGGGACGCGGTCGAAACGTGGCTCGAGGAGGGCCGCCGGCTGGTTCATTATCCGCCCAATCCCTATCACCGGGTGGATTGCCGCCCGACGAAGCGCGGCCTGCGTGTCCGCGTCGCGGGCACCACGCTGGTCGACACCGCCGACACGGTGATCGTTTTCGAGACGGCGCTGCAGCCTCGGCTCTACGTTGACCCATCGCATGTCCGCACCGATATGCTGCGGCCAAGCCAAACCACGAGCTACTGCAACTACAAGGGTGTGGCGACCTACTGGTCAGCGGTCATCGGCGAGACCGTCGTCGATGATGTGGCCTGGAGCTATCCGGAGCCGCCGCCCGAGAGCCTGCCCATCAAGGGATACCTCAGCTTCGACGCGGCACGCGTGCAGATCGTCGCGGATTTGCCGACCGCGTATTGACCTCAGTTGCGGCGACGAAATGGCTGCGTTGCGTCAGTCTCTTCGTTTGGCCGGTGATGTCGAATGCCACCTGGGCGCGTATGTCGTCGGAGGACGCGCCGATCAGCGCGGTGCGCCGGCCCGGCTGGACGATGAGGTCGCCTTGAATTCCCAGATAGGCGAGTTGGGCGACGTTCAAGGTGAACTGGACCGTCGCCGTCTGCGCGGGCGCCAGGGCGACCCTGGCGAATCCGGCCAACTCCCGGGCCGGCCTGGTGACCCCGACGGCGGTCTGCTCGATGTAGAGCTGCGCGACTTCGGTGCCGGCGCGCTGGCCGGTGTTGGTCACCTCCACCGTGAAGTGTGCCTCACCCTCGGTCGTCACCAGGTCCTTCAGGCGCGGCTCGGAAAAGTCGAAGGTGGTGTAGCTCAGGCCGTGTCCGAACGCGAACAGCGGCGTTGCCGGCATGTCGGTGTAGCCCTTGTGGATGTCGGATGCCGTTCTGCGGTAACCGCTTCCGTTCTTCTGGCCAGCGTAGATCGGCACCTGCCCACAGTGCCGGGGCAGCGTGTAGGGGAGTTTGCCGCTCGGGTTGGTGACCCCGAAGAGCGCGTCGGCCAGGGCGGCGGCGTGGTGCGGGCCGCCGTAGTAGCCGATGATCCAGGCCGGCACCAGATCGACGACGTTTGATAACCCGTACGGGCGACCCGCGGCCAACACGGCGACCGTCGGTTTGGCCAGCTCGGCGATCGCACGCACCAAGTCGACTTGTGGTGCGGGCAGGTCGATGTCGGCGGTGTCGCTGCCTTCGCCCTCGGTGATGTTGGCGCCGAACCACCCGCCGCGTCCGCCGAGGGCGAGAATCACGACGTCGGCGTCGCCCGCGGCTGCCGCCGCGGTCGGGATGTCCATCGGTTCGGCAGCCGTGACACCACAGCCGGGTGCGCTCACGACGGTCGCATCCGGAACGACCGCCCGCACCGCATCGGTCAGCGAAATGGCGCCGTAGTGCGCCCGGACATAGTCGTCGAGGTCACCGCTCAAGATGGGCGCCAGTTCTGCGGCGACCGCGGCGGAACGCTGCGCAACATCGGTGCCGGCATCAGGGATGAGGTCCTGCAGCCCCGCCATCGCATCGGCGTCGTCGGCGGTACCGCTGAATACCGCGGCCATTCCCCGCATCAGTTGCGCGGCAGCCGGATAGGTGTACGCGGGGAACCCCACCAGCACACCGTCGGCGTGCGGACCGATGACTGCGACGGTCTGCACTTTTGTGGATAGGGGCAAGGTGTCAGCGGTGTTCTTCAGCAACGTGACCGACTGCGCCGCCAGCCGCCGCGACAAGTCGTCGCCCTCTTCGGCCACCGCCGAGATGGTGATCGGGTCTTCGGGCACGTATGGGTTGTCGAGCAGCCCCAGCGCGAACTTGTCCCGCAACACCCGCAGCGCGGAGCGGTCGAGCCATTCGCCGGGCACCCGGCCGGCTTCGACCGCGATTGCCAGGGCGTGGCCGTAGCCGAACTCGCTTGGCAATTCGACATCGAGCCCCGCTTGCAGCGCCAGCGCTCCGGCCTGCTCGGCGGTGGACGCCACGAGCTGGCGATCCCGCAGATTGGTGATCGTCATGTAGTCGGAGACGACCGTGCCGTCAAAGCCCAGCCGGTCGCGCAGCAGCCCGGTGAGCAGCTCGCGCGACATGCCGATGGGAACCCCGTCGTATTCGGAGTAGGAGTTCATCACCGAAGCCAGGCCTGCCTCGCGGATCGCCGCCTCGAATGGCCGTGCGTACACCTCGTACAGCTCGCGGCGGCCGACCATGGTCGCGGCCATGTTCTGGCCGGCCTCGGTGACACCGTAGCCGAGAAAATGTTTCGCTGTGGCCATCACACCCTCGCGCAGATCTGTTCCCTGCAGGCCGCGGGTGAACGCAACCGCCATCGCGCTGACCAAACATGGCTCCTCACCGTATGTCTCATGGACGCGGCCCCACCGGGCATCGCGTGCGACGTCGAACACCGGCGACAGCGCCTGCCGCAGCCCGACGCTGCGCATCTGACGGCCGATCAGCTCCGCCATCTCCCCTAGCCCGTCGGGATCCCACGACGCGGCCAGCCCGATCGGGGTCGGGAAGGCGGTGAACCCTGGCGCGACAACGCCGTTGAGCGCCTCGTTGTGGAAAACCGCCGGAATGCCCAGCCTTGTTTCGGTCACCAGATAGCGCTGCACCGCGTTGATCAACCGGGCTTGTTCGACCGGCGATCGGTGACCGAACATGCCGATCCCCGCGACATGCCCGATGCCGTGGCAGATCGATGCGCGAAACGCGCCGGAAAGCGCACCGTCGCTGCCGAGAATCGTCATCGGCATCACACATGACACCTGCAAGGCCTTCTCGGTGAGCGTCATCCGCGCCAGCAGATCGTGCGCGCGCCGCTCGGGGGTTTCGTCACCGGTCACCGGAACCCATTCTGGCGCACCACGGCTCCACGTCGGCGCAAGAACGCGACGACACGTCGCTCCGCCGCCACCACACAATCGCTGTCGGTGCCCCCACTTATCATCGAACATGTGTTCGATACCGACGATGTCCGGGCGCGGGTGGCGCCGCTGGAGGCCGCGGTGGCCGACCTGGCCGCCGAGCCGCTCGACGAGCTGAGCCCTGATGCGCTGCTGGCGCTGACCGCGCGGGTGGAGGTGTGCCTGCGCACCCTGGCCGCGGTGAGCACCGAGCTGCTGGCCGCCCTGGGCGGGCGCGACTGCGGTGCGCTGCGGCTGCGCGACGTGGTGGCCAACACGCTGCACATCTCCGCCGCCGAAGCCGACACCCGCCTTGGCGCGGCCGCCGATCTGGCCGGCCCGGCGGCGGTGTTGGCCCATACCGCCGCGGCCGCCAAAGCGGGGCTGATCGGCGCCGAGGCGGTGCGCATCGTGCGCGACACGCTGGCCAAGCTGCCCGACACCGCCACCGCCCACGACCGGGCATTTTTCGACGTCGAACTGGCCGCCGTCGCGGTGGCGCACCGCCCCGAGGTGCTGCGCCGCGAAGCCGCCAAGCTGCTGGCGGGCTACGACGCCATCTGTGCCGACCCGCACACGCGCGAACGGGCCCGCGCCGCCCGCCGCGGGCTGCGGCTGGGTCCTCAGGACGCGGACGGCATGAGCCGTGGCAGCTTCTGCCTGGACCCCGAGGCCCGCGCCTACCTGGAGGCGCTGTTGGCCAAGGCCGCCCGCCCCGGCATGTGCAACCCCGCCGACCCGCTGCCCACCGTGGACGCCGACCCCGACCCCGTCGCAGCAGCCACCGACACCCGCAGCAGCGCCCAACGCAACCACGACGCGCTGAAAGCCATCCTGCGCGTCGGACTGGCCTCCGGCGACTGGGGACACCACCGCGGCCTGCCGGTCACCGCCATCATCACCATGACCCTGCAACAACTGGAAGCCGGCGCCGGCATCGCGCTCACCGGCGGCGGCTCCACCGTGCCGATCGAAGTCGCGCTGCGCATGGCCGCCCATGCGCACCACTACCTTTACATCTACGACGAACACAGCGGCCGCGAAATTTTCCTCGGCCGCTCGCAACGCATCGCCAGCGCCGACCAACGCATCGTGCTACACGCCGTCGACGGCGGCTGCACCATGCCCGGCTGCGATCAACCCGGCTACAACTGCCAGGTCCACCACCTCATCGAATGGGCCGCCGGCGGCACCACCGACATCGACCGCCTCACCCTGGTCTGCGAACAGAACCACAAACACGCCGGCCAACAACACCGGCAATGGCAAGCCCGACGGCGCTACGACAACCAATCTCTCGGCCGAACCCTGTGGTACCCACCCCGACACCTCGACCGCAAACGCCGACCCCGCACCAATACCCACCACCGCCCACCCAAAACCCCACCTACCAGACCCGACGCGCCGTAGCACATGCGCCGGTGGAAATCGACATGACCCGTCAGGACCTCCGACGTGACCGGAGTTCTGCAAGAACCTCTTCGGTATGCTCGCCGAGCTGCGGTGCGGTCGACCGCGGCGCCCACGGCGTGCCGTGAAAGTCCGCTGGTGTCGCGATCATCGGCACACCCGAATCCCCGTCCGGTACGTAGACGACGCCGCCGGCAGCGTGGAATTGCTCGTCGGAGATCACGTCTTCGATCGTGTTGATCGGCGACCAGAAGAAATCAGCTTCGGTGGCAAAAATTTGCGCCCATTCGTCAAGCGACTTGGTCACAAAGATCTCATCCAACAAACCGATGAGCTCGGCGGCGTTTGCCGCGCGCGCCCGTCCGTCGCAGAAGCGCTGGTCCGTCCGCCAGTCGGGGCGGCCCACGACCCGGCACAGCGCCGGCCAATGCCGGCCGGCCTCGAGCCCCACAATCCAGAAACGCCGTCCGTCGCCGGCGATGTAGTTGTTCATGCATGGATTGCCCATCGATTCCCGCTGTCCGATCGCGATGGGATGTCCCGACAGCAAGAAGGTGTTGAGGTCGAAACTCACTGTGTAGACGCCCTGCCGGTAGAGCGAGGTGCTCACTAGCTGACCGGTTCCGGTCCGGTCCCGGGCGAGCAGCGCGGCGCAGACCGCCGCTGCCAGCGTCATGCCGGCCAGATGGTCACCCATTCCGCCGCGTTGGAAGGGCGGCGTGTCACCGGGGCGGGTGAGCAGATGAGCCAGGCCCGCCCGCGACCAGAACGCCGCGACGTCGTAGGCGGCGCGGTCGGCGTCTGGCCCGGTCTCGCCGTACCCGGTGATCAATCCGTAGACGAGGCGGCCGTTGCACGCGGCCACCGTCTGGAAGTCGAGTCCGACGCGCTGCAACGCACCGGGACGGATATTGGTCAAGAAAACGTCTGCGCCGCTGAGCAGTTCACGCGCCGTAGCGCGCCCGTCCTCGGTGGTGAGGTCAACAGCGATGCTGCGCTTGGAGCGGTTGTCCATCTCGAACGGCGGGTTAAGCCCGGGATCGGTTCCCAGCATCCGGCCGAACAGGCGCCCGGGATCACCGGTGGGTGGCTCGATCTTGATGACGTCCGCGCCCCAGTCGGCAAGGATGCCGCCGGCGGCCGGTCCTGCGACCCAGACACCTAGCTCGATGACACGTACGCCTTCTAGCGGTCCGGCCATGCCCGTATTTCTATCGGCTGGCGCGCGGTCACCACTACGATTTGGTGACTCCTTTGTCCGCAATTCGTAAAGCTGGGAGACATGCAGCAGACAGCGCCGGCCCAGGCTCACGCCGACGAAGACACGTCGACTCGCCAGCGCCTACTGGCCGCCACCGCAGAGGTGCTCAGCCGCAAGGGCATGACCAAGCTCAGCCTGTCGGAGGTCGCGGCACAGGCCGGAGTCTCCCGTCCGACGCTCTACCGTTGGTTTGCGTCCAAAGAGGAATTGCTCGACGCGTTCGGCCTCTGGGAGCAGCAGAACTTTGACCACGGGATCGCTCAGGCAACCGCGGGCCTGCGCGGCAAGGACAAACTTGACGCCGCGCTGAGGTTCATCGTCGAGTACCAGCATTCGTACTCCGGATACCGGATGGTCGATATCGAGCCCGACCATGTCATCGGGCAGCTGTCCGGGGTGATTCCGGTCATGCGTGAGCGGCTTCAGCGACTGCTGCCGCCGAACGGTGCCGTGGCAGCGGCCACCGCAATCCGGGTCGCGGTATCGCACTACATCGTCGCGAGCGATGATGCCGACCAGTTCCTGGCTCAGCTTCGTCACGCTGTGGGAATCAAGCACCCGCCCGCCGGGGAGTCTGACACCGAAGACTGACCGCGTCAGGTGGTCAGGATCGTTGCGGCGGCGGTGCCCGGCGCGCCGTAGAGTTGCGCGAAGCCGACCCGCGGCGTCGCGCCGACCTGGCGGTCGCCGGCCTGCCCGCGCAGCTGGCGTACCAGCTCGTGCACCTGGCGCAGCCCCGAGGCGCCGATCGGCTCACCGTTGGCGATCAGCCCGCCGTCGGTGTTGACCGGCATC
>JAFARC010000018.1 GCA_019245755.1 Mycobacteriaceae bacterium
CGATGAAACAGCAGGCCGTTCCTAAAGCACGGCGACCACGCCTGAGCCTGGTATTACCAGATGATCCTGATAGCCACCGTGCGCTCCTGCCGGGCGGTCATCCCCCCTCTGCAGCGCAACGGCAGGGGGACCGTGGTGGCGACGGCCGCCTACTCCGTTACCGAAACTCCGCGTCCCGCCCTACAACGCACGCTGAAGGCGGCGGTACTGACGAAGTCAAATCTTCCGCCCACAACCCATGGGCCGGACGGAATCCGTTGAATACCGTATTCGGACGGATCGCGCCGGGGAGCGACCGCGCCGCCGCCGTGAGGAAGGCGCTGTAGGTGCCGGTGACACGGGAGGACCACCGGGTGGTCGTGGTCGGCTCGGGCTTCGGCGGCGCGGTCACGGCGCTGCGTCTGGCCGAGGCGGGTGTGCCGGTCGCGGTGCTCGAGCAGGGCGTCGAGTGGAAGGCGGCGCCGAGCTGCGACACATTCCCGCGACTGAGCAACCCGTTCGACAAGCGGATGCTGTGGTTCGACACGGCACCGGAGTTTCTCGGGCGTCCGTTGCTCGGTGGTCCCCACCCCGGGCTGCTTGACGCCTTCTCCGGTGACAACGTGACCTCAATCGCCGGCGTGGGTGTCGGCGGCGGGTCGCTGCTGTACCAAGGCATGAGCCTGCGGCCCACCCGGGAGCTCTTCGAGACCCATCTGCCGGTGGGCCTCGATTACGACGAGATGGACCAGGTCCACTACCCGCGGGTGGCCCGCATGCTGCGTCTGGCCACCGCGCCCGACGAGCTGATCGACAGCCCGAACTACCGGGTGAGCCGCGTCTTTGCCGAGCGGGTCTGCCGGGCGGGCTACTCAGTCGAGAAGGTGCCGATGCCCATCGACTGGAACTACGCGCTCGCCGAACTGCGCGGCGAGATGCGGGCGTCGCTGAGCAACGGCGACTGCGCCTTCGGCGTGAACAACGCCGGCAAGCACTCGCTTGACAAGACCTACCTCGCCGCCGCGCGGGGCACCGGCCGGGTCACCCTGCACACGCTGCACAAGGTCACCGACATCGCCCTGGCGCCGGACGGGCGCTGGCAGCTCGAAGTGGACCGACTGGACATGAGCGGCCGCACGCAGGAGACAATGATCCTGACCACCGCCGCCCTGGTCCTGGCCGCCGGCAGTGTGAACACCAGCCGGATGTTGGTGCGGGCCGGAGCCCTGGGGCACATTCCTGACCTGCCCGACGGCGTGGGTGAAGGCTGGGGCACCAACGGGGATCGGATCTACATTTGGACCAACCTCGCCGATTCCTTCGGCGCGGTACAGGGCGGCCCCGTCGTCTACTGCAGCAAGGACTGGGACGACCCCCACCGCGCCAACACACTGATCCAGGCCTCCATCCCGCCCATGAGAGGGTTCGACGCCCGCACGACCATGCTCGTCGGCTACGGCACCAGTCCGGCACGGGGCCGGTTCAGCTACGACGGGAACGCCGACGAGGTGAAACTGTCGTTCCCTCGCAGGGGCGACGCCGCTATCTGGGCCGATATCCACACCCGGGCCAAGCGGATCGCCGGCCGGGCCGGCATTCTCACCGACACCAACTGGTTCAACAACACCACCTGGCATCCCCTCGGCGGCGCTCCGATGGGCACCGTCTGCGACCTGGAGGGCCGGGTGCGGGGCCACCGGGGCCTCTACGTGCTCGACGGCGCGCTGATCCCGGGGACCACGGCCGCCTGCAACCCGTCGTTGACCATCGCCGCCGTGGTCGAGCGTGCGCTCGAGCGCATCGTGCGCCACGACGTCGGCTCGATGATCTGATCGCGGCTCCCCGGCCGGCGAGCGTAGTTTGGCCCTCAGCGTCCGGTCTCATCGGATCGGCTCCCTCAATTGAGACGTCTGCGTTCGCCGCGCAACTCCGCGACGAAGCCGAGGTGTTGTGCGGGGGTCGGTTCGCGTTGTCGACCCCGCTACCCTTCGCGCCGGTAGCCGACCTCGTCGACCAGCTTGACGCGGAGCCACCCGCAAGCGATTACGAACTTGAGTAGTCCGTCGACCGCCAGGCGGGATCGCGGCCCAGCCGAGCAAGGAGTCTCGATTGCACGTCCGCTTCGTCATCCACCGCCACGGCAGGATGGAACATTCCTGATGCACTTAATGCATCGGGATCCGTCGGCAAGTCAGCGTAGAAGAGCTCGCACCAGTAAGGATTGAGCCGATCGTCGGCGTTCACCGCCCGGGCTAAGTCCCAGGTGTGCACCAAAACATCGCGTGTTAGGTTTGGCACTAGCTTGCGCGCATCCAATTGCGTTGCCGGATCGTTTCCTAGTGCCGGTACGTCAACCACTCTTTCGAATAAGCGCTTTTCGGGGTCGAACGCCTTGTCTAACCGGTCGTAAGTCAGCTCCCACCGAAGCTGCGGATCGTCTCGCGGTCGATCGGGCTTTAAGCCCATGGGTCGCAAGAGAAGCGCGTCATGGAAACCGATGACGTGCTCCAGCACCCCTCTGGCATCCCACGCATCGCATGGCGAACGACGCTCCCATTTCCCTGCTGACGCCGCAACCGCCTCGCCGAACCTTAGGCACACAGCCAGATGCAGTTCGCCGACACCATCAGAGATCCCAGTCAAGACCTTCCCCCCAGCGGGCACAGGCGCGACCTCGCGCTGGCGCTGTACGAGCCGGGTGGATGCACGGTCTAGATCGGCAGTAGGCCGTGCTTGCGTTGCACCCGCTCGTGTTTCTGCTTGTCCCGCAAGAGGTGCAGCGATTTGCGCAGCAGCAGTCGAGTCTCGTGCGGCTGGACCACCGCGTCGATGAACCCGCGCTCCGCGGCGATCCACGGAATCGCCATGTTCAGGTTGTAACCCTCGATGAACTGCTTCTTGACGGCCTGCGCGTCGGGCGCCGTCGGGTCGGGGAAGCGCTTCATCAGCAGCTGCGCGGCACCTTCGGCCCCGATCACCGCGATCCGCGCGGTCGGCCACGCGAAGTTCAAATCGGCACTCAGCTGCTTGGAGCCCATCACCGCGTACGCACCGCCGTAAGACTTGCGCACGGTGATCGTCACCTTCGGTACGTCGGCCTCGACGACCGCATTGAGAAACCGGCCACCCCGTTTGATGATGCCGTTCTTCTCCTGCGCCACACCTGGCAGGAATCCGGGCGTGTCGACGACGAACACCAACGGCAGGTTGTAGGAATCGCAGAATCGGATGAATCCGGCCGCCTTGTCGGAGGCCTCGTTATCGATCGACCCGGATAGCACCATCGGCTGGTTCGCGATCACGCCGACCGGGCGGCCGTCGACCCTGGCGAAGGCTGTGATGATTGCCTGGCCGCGCTGCGCACCGACGTCGAAGACTTCACCGTCGTCAAAGATCCGCAGCAGGATCTCGTGCATGTCGTAGGCAGTGTTGTCACTGTCCGGCACGATCGAATCCAGTTCCAGGTCATGCGGGGTGATCTCTGGTTCCAGACCGGGGTTGATGATCGGAGGATCGTCGAATGTGTTGGCCGGCAGAAAGTTCAGGTAGTCGCGAACATATTGGAACGCAGCCGCCTCTGACTCGACGACCTGATGGATATTGCCGTAGCGGGCCTGCGCGTCCGCGCCGCCGAGTTCGTCGAGCGTGACGTCCTCGCCGGTGACGTCTTTGATCACGTCCGGCCCGGTGACGAACATGTAACCCTGGTCGCGCACCGCGACGACGAGGTCGGTCTGGATTGGCGAATACACCGCACCCCCGGCGCATTTGCCGAGAATGATGGAGACCTCCGGCACCAGGCCGCGGAGCAGCTCGTGGCGGCGACCCAGCTCCGCGTACCAGGCCAGTGACGTCACCGCGTCCTGGATCCGTGCGCCACCCGAGTCGTTGATGCCGATGATCGGGCAGCCGACCATCGCGACCCACTCCATCAGTCGCGCCACCTTGCGGCCGAACATCTCGCCCACCGTCCCGCCGAAAACCGTTTGGTCGTGCGAGAACACGCCGACGGGCCGACCGTTGATCGTGCCGCGCCCGGTCACGACACCGTCGCCGTACAAGGCGTTGGGATCGCCCGGCGTGCGTGCGAGCGCACCGATCTCGAGGAAGCTGCCCGGGTCCAGCAGCGCGTGGATGCGAGCACGGGCACTCGGAATGCCCTTCTTGTCGCGCTTGGCGGCCGCCTTCTCACCACCGGGCTCCTTGGCCAGCTCGAGCTTGGCTCGCAGTTCCGCCAGCTTCTCGGCGGTGGTGTTGGCGCTCACTTGTGGGCTACCTCGTTCTCGATCGTGTTGATTGCCTGACTCATGTGCGCGCCGACCTTGGCGATGATCGGCTCGTCGATGGCCTGGATGTGCTCGCCACCGATGGGCACGATCTCCAGGTCGGACACGTGGTCGCCCCAGCCGCCGTCGGGCTGTCGGGTCGCGTAGCGCGGTTCGAACATGATCGCGTCGTCGTGATAGCGATCGGCCATGTACAGCGTGACATGGCCGTCGTAGTGCTGCATTTCGGCGGTGTCGATCGCCCGGTGGTCCAGATACGACGTGCGTTGGTGCTCGATGATTCCGCCGGGGATCTCCACTCCGCTGGCCCTTACCCCCTCCAACACGAACCTGACTTGGCCCTCATCGTCGAGCTGTTCCAGCTGCTCGTACGGGATCTCCGGGATCGTGACGTTGAACGTGCGCTCGGCGAACCGCGCGTAGCGGTCCCACCGCTTGCGGATCTCCTCCCTGGTCTGCGGGATCTCCTCACCGGCGCGCACCGCGTCGATGAGCCCGACGAACGGCACGTGGCAACCCTCACGCTTGAGGCCGATCGCGCACGCATAGGCCAGCACCCCGCCCAGCGACCAGCCGACCAGGATGAACGGCCCATCGCCCTGGATCTCGCGCAGCTTCGGGACATACTGCTCGGCCCGCGCTTCGATGGTGCCCTCGACTCGTTCGAAGCCGTACATCGGGGTGTCCGGCGGCAGCCGGTTGAGCAGCGGCTCGTAGACGACCGTCGAGCCGCCGGCCGGATGGAACACGAACACCGGGACCTTGTTGGACCCTTCCTGTCTCGGGCGGATGATCCGGACGAACCCGTCGATCTGGCCGGCCTCCAGGTGCTCGCGGACCTTGTCGGCCAGCGCCTCGATGGTGGCAGCCGAACTCACGTCCTCGGTGCTGATCGTCCCGTCGGCACGCTCCGACAGCCGCTGTGCCATCTGTGCCGCGGTGTCGTCATCGAGTCGGGGCAGCGGGCTGAAGATGCCGCCCGGCGACTTGCCGGTCACGATGGCCCACGTCGCGAACGTGACTCGCTCCGCGGCGTCCCGCGGTGGCACGTCGGAGTTCAGCGCCTCCGCAGCGGCCTTCTGGTTGAGGACCGCGGCCTCGGCGGCGAGGTTGGGCGCGTCGGGCCCGAGCGGGTTGGTGGGCGGCGGCGGAAGCAGCGCCTCACTCGCGGTCACCGGAGCGGCGCCGGCCCCCACGTCGGGTTCCGCCTGTGGATCCGGGGCGGGTGCTTGCACCGTGGTCGTCGTCGCACCACTTAACAGCCCGGCCTGTTCTCCAGCGATCTCCTCGGCGGTCTTGGTCTGCTGGTATTCGTGCAGCTGCGCGACCTCGTCGCGGTGCTCGATCGCATACTCGATCAGCTTCTCGACGTTGTAGAGGTTTGCGTCGCGGACGGCCTGCAGCTGGATCGGCGGCAGGTCGAAGTCGTACTCGACGCGGTTTTTGATCCGCACCGCCATCAGGGAGTCGAGGCCCAGCTCGATCAGCGGGACCTCCCACGGCAGGTCCTCCGGCTCGTAGCCCATCGCCGCCGAGACAATCGTTGCCAGCCGCTGGCCCACGGTCTCCCCGGTATCTGGCGACCACTTCGCAAAGCTCGCGCCCATCGCGACGTTCTGGGTGAGGTTATCGTGCAGGACGGCAGGGGCCGCTTCGGCGGCGACCTCAGACGGCGCGTCCGGTCGTTCCTCGTCGACCGGCGGAGCGGCCGTCTCCGCGGTGGCTGCGATCGCCGCGCTCGTCGCCACCGCGGCCGGCAATGCCCAGGGTTTACCGCCACGCGCCACGATCGCGTCGTAGACCAGCGTGAACGATTCGCCAATGCGGGCGTGCACCTGCACGGCGGCCCCCCCGGGGTGGCGCGTCAAGGTCGTGACCAGCCGGGCACCCTCACCGGGCAGCGCGCGCTGCTCTGACGCCGTCAACTGCGCGTCCGGAAGCACCTGCGCGGCAGCGGCTCTCACCAACGCCGCTAGATCCGTCTCACCGCGTGGCCTGAACTCCCACACGTGGCGCCCGTCGGGCATGGCCACGTGCGCACCCGGCATCACCACCGAACCGTCGCCGGAGAACTGCGCGTCCAGCCAGTGCTGCTTGCGGCGGAACCTCGTCGGCGGGATGTTCGCGTAATCCTGCGGGCCCTGCGCGCGGCTGAACAGCGTGCGGATGTCGAGGTCGTGGCCGTGGACGAACAGCTGAGCCATCGCCGCGGTCATCGAGTCCACCTCGTCCTGTTTGCGGGCCAGTGTCGCGATCAGCTGCGCGTCGGGCAGACCGGCCGCCGCGGTCGTCAGGCCGACCTGCATCAGCGCAACCGGGTTGGGCGCCAGCTCCAGGAACGTGGTGTACCCGTTGTCGACGGCGTTGCGGATGCCGTGGGTGAAGTAGACGCTGTGCCGCAGTCCCTTCTTCCAGTAGTCGACGTCGTGGATCGGCTCGCCGCCGGGCCGTATGTAGCTGCCCTCGTGAACCGTCGAAAAGTAGCCGATCGTCGTCGGCAGCGGCTCGATGCCCTGTAGCTCGGCAGCGAGCTCGCCGAGCAGCGGATCCATCTGCGACGTGTGACTGGCCCCCTTGGTCTGGAACTTGCGGGCGAACTTGCCCTCCGATTCGGCCCGGGCGATGATCGCGTCGACCTGTTCCGGCGGGCCGCCGATCACCGTCTGGGTGGGCGCGGCGTAGACGCACACCTCGAGGTCCGGGAAGTCGGAGAACACCGTCTTGACCTCGTCGGCGGAGTACTCGACCAGCGCCATCAACCGGATGTACTCACCGAACAACATCGCCTCGCCCTCTCCCATCAGGTGCGAGCGCGAGCAGATGGTACGGGTGGCGTCGGCCAGCGACAGGCCACCCGCGAAGTACGCCGCGGCGGCCTCGCCGAGCGACTGGCCGATCACCGCGCCCGGCTTGGCACCGTGATGTTTGAGCAGCTCGCCCAGCGCCACCTGGATGGCGAAGATCGTGACCTGCGTGGTCTCGATCCCGTAGTCCTGCGAGTCGTCCAAGATCAGCTCGACGATCGAGTAGCCCAGCTCGTCCTGCACGAGCGCGTCGACCTTGTCGATCCACTCGGCGAAGACCTCGTTGCGCAGATACAGGCTCTTGGCCATCTTGCGGTGCTGCGCCCCGAAGCCGGCCAGCACCCACACCGGGCCGCTGGTCGCCGGGCCGTCGACGGTGAACACGTTCGGCCGCTGCTTACCCTCGGCGACCGCGCGCAGCCCCTTGATCGCCTCGTCGTGATCGTGGGCCAGCACCACCGCCCGCGAACGGCCGTGGTTGCGTCGCGACAGCGCGCGACCGATCGATTCCAGCGACGACGCCCGGCCCTCGGGGCTGTCCAGCCAGTCGGCCAGTTCGGCTGCGGCCGCTTTCTTGCGCGACGTCAGGAACGCCGAAACCGCCAGCGGCACAGCCGAAGCCGGAGCGCCGGCGGTTTGCAGCTCCTCGAGCGCAACCTCCTTGAGCCGCTTGGCCGCGTCGGTCAGATCCGGCAGCTCGTGCTCGTCCGGTGGCGCCGCTTCGCCGTTGGGTATGAATTCGCCGTACTCGTCGAGGCGCACCGCGCCGACATGGGGGTCTCTGCCGCGCGCGGGGAACTCCGGCTCGCTGACAAACGTCCCGGCCGCCTCGTCGGCCTCGCCGTTCACCTCCTGGACCGCCGGCTCGGGGTCCTTGTCGATCACGTCGCGGGGCAGCACTTCGCGCAGCACCAGGTGCGCGTTGGCGCCGCCGAACCCGAACCCGGACACCCCGGTGATCGCGTAGCCGCCGTAGCGGGGCCAGTCGGCGACGGTGTCGGCGACCTTCAGCCGTACCGTGTCGAAGTCGATGTAGGGATTGGGACCGGCGTAGTTGATGGACGGCGGCAGCTTGTCGTGCTGCAGCGCCAGCACCATCTTGGCAAGGCTCGCCGCGCCGGCGGCCGACTCCAGATGTCCGACGTTGGATTTCACCGCACCCAGCAGCGCCGGCTTGTCGGCCGCGCGCCCCTTACCGACGATGCGGCCCAACGCCTCGGCCTCGATCGGGTCGCCGAGGATGGTTCCGGTGCCGTGCGCCTCGATGTAGTCGACCGTGCGCGGGTCGATGCCGGCGTCCTTGTACGCCCGGCGCAGCACGTCGGCCTGCGCGTCGGGGTTGGGGGCAAGCAGCCCGTTTGAACGGCCGTCGTGGTTGACCGCGCTGCCTGCGATCACGGCCAGGATCTGGTCACCGTCGCGGCGCGCGTCCTCGACACGCTTGAGCACCAGCATGCCGCCGCCCTCGGAGCGCGCGTAGCCGTCGGCGTCGGAGCTGAAGGACTTGATCCGCCCGTCGGCGGCCAGCACGCCGCCGACCTCGTCGAACCCGATCGTGATCATCGGGGTGATCAGCGCGTTCACCCCGCCGGCCACCGCGACGTCGCACTCGCCCGCCCGCAGCGCCTGCACGGCATGGTGTGTCGCCACCAGCGACGACGAGCACGCGGTGTCCACCGCGACCGACGGTCCGCGGAAGTCGTAGAAGTACGACACCCGGTTCGCGATGATCGAGCTCGCGGTGCCGGTGATCGCGTACGGGTGGGCGACGGTCGGGTCCGACACCGCCAGGAAGCTGTAGTCGTTGTTGGACGCCCCGATGTACACGCCAACGCTTTCGCGTCGCAGGCTCGACGCCGGGATGCGCGCGTGCTCCAGCGCCTCCCACGTCAGCTCCAACGCCATCCGCTGCTGCGGGTCGAGGTTGTCGGCCTCCATCTTCGACAGGGCGAAGAACTCCGCGTCGAAGCCCTTGATGTCCTTCAGGTAACCGCCGCGGGTGCGCGCCTTGGCGACCCGCTCCGCGATCCGGGGCTCCTCGAGGAACTCCGACCAGCGGCCCTCCGGCAGGTCGGTGATGCCGTCGCGACCATCCAGCAATGCCCGCCACGTCTCCTCGGGCGTGTTCATGTTCCCGGGGAACCGCGTCGACAGGCCCACCACAGCGATGTCGGCGACATCGCGCGTGCGGGACCAGTCCTCCTCGTCGCCGGAATCGACTACCTCGGGTTCGCCCTCGATGATCCGCGTGGCCAGCGACTCGATGGTCGGATGCCGGAACGCGACGGTGGCGGAGAGCGTGACGCCGGTCAGGTCCTCGATGTCGGCGGCCATCGCCACCGCGTCCCGAGACGACAGGCCCAGCTCCACCATTGGGGTGGACTCGTCGATCGACTCCGGCGCCACGCCAGTGGCATTGCCCACCCAATTGCGCAGCCAGCCGCGCATCTCGGCGACGGTCATGTCAGGTTTGCGGTCGTGGTCTGTCATGACAATGCATCGGACGCGAACGCAGCCACGTCTGCTGTGCCGCCTCGCAGACTGCCGTCGATGTAGGCGGCGCGGCAGGCCCGGCGGCCGATCTTGCCGCTGGAGGTGCGCGGGATCGTCCCGGCCGGCATCAGCAACACGTCCCGCACGGTCACGCCGTGCCGCACGGCGATCGCGGCGCGGATGTCGTCGGCGATGGGCTCGGGGTCCAGCTTGTGCGTGCCGGCAGCCCGCTCACCGACTATCACCAACTGCTCCGAGGTGTTGTCCTTGTCGTATTTCAGTCCGGCGTGCGGGTTGTCGAACACCGCCTGCGGCAGCTCGTTCGCCGGCACAGAGAACGCCGCGACGAAGCCCGGGCGCACCGCGCGGGTGGCCTCCTGCGCGGTGTATTCCACGTCGTGCGGGTAGTGGTTGCGCCCGTCGATGATCACCAGATCCTTGACCCGGCCGGTGACGTAGAACTCGCCGTCCAGGTAGGCGCCCAGGTCGCCGGTGCGCATCCACAGCGCCTCGTCGGGGACGCCCTCGGCGTGCGAAGGGTTGGTCCGCGACTTGAGGATGTTCTTGAACGTCTGCGCGGTCTCCTGCTCCCGGTTCCAGTACCCGGAGCCGACGTTGTTGCCGTGCACCCAGATCTCGCCGACCTGACCGTCCGGCACCTCGGTGGCGGTGTCGGCGTCGACGATCGCAACCCACTCGTCGAAGCCGATCTCGCCACACGACGCATGCGGCACCGCCTTCGTCGAGTCCTTCTCGACCTTGACCAGTCGGCCGGCGTTCAGCTCCGCGCGGTCGACCTGGATGATCACCGGCGGCTTCTTCACGTTGGTCATGGACACAAACAGCGTGGCCTCGGCCAACCCGTACGACGGCTTGATCACCGTCGGGGATAGCCCGTACGGCGCGAACGCGTCGTGAAACTTCTTCATCGACGACTCCGACACCGGCTCGCTGCCGTTGAGGATCGCGAGCACGTTGGACAGGTCGAACTCGGGGTCACCGTCCTTTGGCACACCGCGCAGCGCGGCGTGCTCGAACGCGAAATTCGGCGCCACTGAGAAGCTCGGCCCGTTGTCGTCGCCCTTGACGCCCATCTCGCGCATCCAGCGGATCGGCCGGCGCACGAACGCGGCCGGCGTCATGAACGTGACGTAGCGGCCGATGATCGTGGGCAGCATGACCGTGATCAGGCCCATGTCGTGGAAGAACGGCAGCCAGCTGACCCCGCGTTGCCCCTCCTCGACCTGCAGCGCCATCATCACCTGGGCAATGTTGGTGGCCACGCCCAGGTGGGTGACCTGTACGCCGGCCGGCGTCCGGGTGGAACCGGAGGTGTACTGCAGGTAAGCGATCGTCTCCTCGGTGGGGGTCTCCGGCTGCACAAACGTCTCGGCGACCTCGTCAGGCACCGCGTCGACGGCGATGACCCGTGGACGCTCCTTGGCCGGCCGGTTGCGGAAGAACTTGCGCACGCCTTCCGCCGACGCGGTGGTGGTCAGGATCGTCGACGGGGTGCAGTCGTCGAGGACCGCGTGCAGCCGCCCGACGTGACCGGGCTCGGCCGGGTCGAACAACGGCACCGCGATGCGGCCTGAGTAGATCGCGCCGTAGAAGGCGGTCAGGTACTCGAGGTTCTGCGGGCACAGGATCGCGACTCGGTCGCCCGGCTGGGTCACCTGCTGCAGGCGCGCAGCGATCGCCCTGTTGCGGGCGCTGAACTGGGCCCATGTCAGATCGCGTTCCACGCCGTCCCGCTCTGTCGAGAAGTCGAGGAACTTGTACACCAGGTGGTCGCCGCGGGTCCCCGCCCAGCGTTCGACGTGTCGGACGAGGCTGGCGCCTTCGGGGAACCGGAGGTGTCCCGTCTTCTTGTCGAGGAACGGGTTGACGAAAACCGCCACGTCTATCTCTCCTGTCGAAGCACAACTCGCGCCCGGCCCGCCGCCGTACGCCGCGCAAGCCCAAACCTCCAAGATGGTACAGCCCGCTGGGTCTTGGTTCCCGGACGCGCGCTGACCTGCTTATTCGGGACTCACAACCCCTGCGACTCTTAGTTTTTTCTTAATGTTAGGTGACAGTCGAGTGCGGACCAAATTTTGACCCATCACCCGTGCTGGGGGTGGGGCGCGTTGCTGATCAGGTTCTGCGCCCACTCCCGCGTCCACACCGTCGCCGGCTGGCCGTCGAGCGACCAGAACTGGGTCGTCGCGTACATCGCGTGGACGGGTTGTCCTGCCCCACCGGCGAGCACGTCCAGTGTCTTCGGCAGGTTCGTGATGTTGAACGCCTCCTCCGGCGCGCCGCAGATGAGGTCACCCGGCGCGCAGATTTCGTACGTCCGGTCGTTCAGGGCGCCGAATCCACCCGGGCGCGGTCCGGTCATCGTCAGGCCGAGCGACGACAGCATCGGCACCTCGTGCAGCGTGATCTCTGCGCCCTGGCCCGGCGGGTTGGGACCGACGTCCTGGCCCACCGCGGTCTGCCGACGGCCGTCGGCGATCAGCGTCACACCCAGCACCAGATCCGGGTCGACCGGGCCCTTTTCGTTGCCGACGTCGCTGGCGATGTCACCGGCGATGACCGCGCCCTGCGAGAAGCCGACGATGACGTAGCTGGTCAGCGGACACTTCGCGGTCATGTCCGACATCGCCTTTTCGGCCGCGCGGGTGCCCTCCGATCGGCTGTCGTTGTAGGACATCTGCTTGTCGTTGGACAGCGGGTTGTGGAACTGGGCGGTGTACGGAACGGTGTAGGCTTCCAGCCGACCGCCGTCGAACTGATCGGTGATGGGCCGGGTCACGTTGAGCAGCAACGCGTTCGGAAAGCGCGTCGGGTTCAGCGGGTCATCCAGGTCCGACGACTCCCAGGTGCCCGGTATAGAAACCATCTGCACGTCGGGGCAGCTCGCGGGCTGAGACTGGGGGCGGGCTCTTCCCGGCCCGGTGGTGGTGGTAGGCGGCTGCGCATTGGGCGGAATCGGCGCCCCCGGGCCCGATGGTTGCCGGATCATGATCACCAGCACCGCGACCACAAGCGCCACGACGACGGCCACCGCACCGGCCGCGACCAAGGCCAGGATCCGGTGGCGGCGCCTCCGCCGAGTGTTCTTCGCCATGTTCTCCCGCTAGCAGAGTCGTTCTGTCGCGATGCGGATGTAGTTCTGGGTCGCGGTGTCGACGTCGCCGGGCGTGCGGGACGCCGGACTGATGTGCGCGTTCTGCACATCGCTGGACACCAGCGGATGCACGAAGTCCCACACATCCTGCGGACTCCGCCCGGCCGCGCGGGCCTGGCAGACGTAGGAGCCGATGCTCAATGCCATCAGATCACTGGACGGATGCACGCCCGCCGCGACTAGCGCGTCCAGGTACGCACGTTGCTGACCAGTCACCACCAACTTGCTGGCTGTCGCGCCGGCCGGCCCCGGCGCAACCGGCAGCGGCGACTCCTGCGGATCGCCGCTGCGCAAGGCCGTGGTCTTGGTCCGGTCGTTCGGCAGCGCGACGCTCGACATCAACCCGTCGGTGGCGGCGCAGCCGGACAGCACCGTCGCGGCCAATGCGAGCGTCACCGCGGTAGAACACCGGGTCACCTGCCTTGGGGTCAGCTGCACCCCTCCAAAATACCGGCTTGGAGAAAGCGGCCTTCGCCCGCCGATGTTGCGGTTCGCTAACGCGGCACCGGTTACCTGATGGCGGCGACCAGATCGCCCGACATCGCAGCCAGCTGCGGCGCCCACGACGACCATCCATGATCGCCGGTCGGGGGAAAGTCGAAATGCCCGTTGTGGCCGCCGACCTCCCGATAATGCTGGTAGTACACCCGATTGGAGCCTTGCGCCTGGTCCGCGTAGCCGATCATCGCGGCCGGGTCACTGGCCGTCAGGGTGGACGGGCTGAAAATCCAGAGCCTGGTGTTGTTGTCGGCCACCAGCGCGACGTGGACGTCAGGGTCGTGCCATTTCCACCGGCCCAGCTGTGGCAGACCCCACATGTTGCGGGTGTCGACCCCACCGAACCGCATCAGCCCGTCGGCGATCGCGCCGTTGAATGTCGTGGACGACGGAGTCAAAAAGCCCGACATCGACCCCGCGTACCCGAACCGGTCCGGGTGGAATGTGGCCATCATCATCGCTCCGGTGCCGCCCTGGGCGGCACCGACGATCGCGTGCCCGTTGGGCGCCAGGCCCTTATTTGCGGATAGCCAGTCTGGCAGTTCGCTGGACAGAAAGGTCTCCCACTGGCGGCTGCCGTCCTGCTCCCAGTTGGTGTAGAGGCTGTAAGCGCCGCTCGCCGGGGCCACCACCGCAATGCCCTTGCCTGCCAGCGTGTTCATCGCGTTGCCCGCGGTCACCCAGTTGCTGACCGTGTCCCCGGCATTGAACGCATCGAGCAGGTAGACCGCATGCGGGCCGCCGCCCATGAACGCGACCGGAATGTCGCGGCCCATCGCACCCGACGGGACCATCAGGTATTCGACGGCCTCGGCCCTGGCCACCCCGGGGAAACCCGCCGGCGCGCAGCACGCGAGCCCCAGCACCCCCGCCAGCGCCGCGCGCAGCAGTATCCGGCCCAGCTTCATGCCCACCTTCCCTCGCACCCCGCTCGGTCTGTTCCGCCGACCGCAACGTAGTGAATCACATCGGCGAACTGCGCCGCTCACGAACGACCAACGGCGGCGACCCTAGGGCCGCCGCCGTTGACCGGTTCTGCTGTCCCGCGCTACGCGGTGGGCGTCGCGCCGAGCGTCCGCTGGATGTCCGGCTTCATCTGCTGCAGCTGCTGACCCCAGTAGCCCCAGCTGTGCGTGCCGGTGTCGGGGAAGTTGAACACCCCGTTCTTGCCGCCATTGGCGATGTAGGTGTCGCGGAACGTGATGTTCGTGCGCTTGGTGAAGCCCTCGAGGAACTTCGCGTTGAACAGGTTGCCCGCGCTGGTGCCGGCGTCCAGGTCGGACGGGTTGCCGTTACCGCAGTAGACCCAGATGCGGGTGTTGTTGTCCACCAGCTTCTGCATGTTGACCATCGGGTCGTTGCGCTTCCATGCCGGGTCGCTCGACGGGCCCCACATGTCGTCGGACTTGTAACCGCCCGCGTCGTTCATGGACAGCCCCACCAGCATCGGCCACCAGCCCTCGGAGAGGTTTAAGAAGCCCGACAGCGATGCGGCGTACGGGAACTGCTGCGGATGGTAGATCGCCAGGATCATGGCGGCCGAGCCCGCCATCGACAGACCGACTGCGGCGCTGCCGTCCGGCTTGACCTGCTTGTTGGCCGCCAGCCACGCCGGCAGCTCACTGGTCAAAAACGTCTCCCACTTGTAGGTCAGGCAGCCGCTCTTGCCGCAGGCCGGCTTGTACCAGTCGCTGTAGAAGCTGGACTGGCCGCCCACCGGCATTACGACCGACAAGCCGGACTGGTAGTACCACTCGAACGCTGGCGTGTTGATGTCCCAGCCGTTGAAGTCGTCCTGCGCGCGCAAGCCGTCGAGCATGTAGACCGCCGGCGAGTTGGGCCCACCGCTTTGGAACTGAATTTTGATGTCGCGCCCCATCGACGGCGACGGCACCTGTAGGTACTCGACCGGAAGGCCCGGCCGGGAGAATGCCCCCGCAGTCGCCGAGCCGCCTACGACACCGACAACGGCCGGCAGCAGGCCAACCGCGACCGCGGCGACCGTCAGCCGGCGCGCCCATCGGCCGCGCATCTTCTCAACGAACCTCATATATGTGTCCATCCCATCTTTCCGTATGCCGCACCGCACGCGATGCCCTGGTAGTCAACCACACCAAGGTGTGGTCTTCGTGACTCGAGTCCCCGACTGCGTCTTCAGTTATGTGTTCAGTTATCGGTTCAAAGTGGCGATCAGGTCCCCTTGAGCGCCGTCAACTCCAGTCCCCCAGTACGGCCCCGAGACGGCGAGAAGTTGAAGGTGTTGGTGTTGCGTTCCGTCCACGGCGACGGCACGTCGAGGTACTCCACCGGCAGGCCCTCGCGGCGCAACGCCCGAGCGGTCGGTGCTCCGCTCGTTGCTATAACCATCAGTTGGCTCAACCATCCGTTCACATGTCCGGCGTTCATTCCAGGGCGCTGCTCGCGGTGAGCGCTCATGGCACTCGATTCGGGTATCGCCGCGAGAGAACCGCGCCGTTACCGAAACCCGAAAACTCCAGCCAGCGGTCAGCTAACTCAGAGCCAAACCGGCTTACGGCCCCGTTGCCGGTAAACCAGTGTAAGGGGTACCACTTAACGGCGGCTCGCTCAACCCGCACCGGATCAGTTCGTACTCCGGGACCCGGTCGATTCGGTAACGGGTGAATTCGTAGGCATGCCAGAAGTTCGAGACGAACCGCCGAACGTTCATCGGCTCGCGGATCGAATTCAGCACCGCCTCGGTGGCCGGGCATTTCAGCGCCGCCTTGGCCTGCGCGATCCAGTCCGGGTCGAGGTAGGGCGGCAGGTACGGGCGGCGCTTCAAGAACGGCCCCTCGGCCACCGCCCAGTCCGGGAACAGGTTCTTGTCGTGGCCGATGCGGCCGTCTTCGAGCCGTCCGGTGTGCTGCGCCAGCGGATTTGCCAGCCCGATCTGGTCGATGACCCGGACATCGAGGCCCACGTTCATGCCCAGCATGCCGAGGTTGGTGAAAAACACTGTGTGCGGCCCATTTTGCATAGCCTTGGGATCCGGCGGCACACCCGGCGCCGGCTCCGGAGGCGGGATCGCGGGCACGACATCCCACTGCGTGTAGTTGCCCGATGGCAGCAGCAGCGCACCGACCGGCGTGTTGTCGATGGCTTCGAGCACCGCGCGCATCCGCGGGTAGTCCAGGTAGTCGGCGGCGGTCAGCGGGTGGGCGTGTCCGGTCGCCTGAGCGTAGAACCGGCGCTCGTCGACGATGCCGGAGTACGTGACCTTGGTGGCGTCGTCACCCATACCCGCCGAATTGGCGGCCCACAGCGACCAACCCGCCAGGGCGAGCCATCCGATGGTGGTGGCGCCGGCCAGAATGTAGCCGCCCTCCCGGGAGAATTTCGTCCCGTCGGGCATAACGACGGGAATTACCGCAACGGGAGCTAGCAGGCAAAACAACGGCGTCAGCAAAACTCTGCCGTGCATGAAGTCACCGCCCTGACGGATCCAGTACAGCCCCTGAAGCAGGCCACCGATGACAATGAAGGCGACCACGACGGGCTGGCTCTGCACCAGCCGGGGCAGCCTGCGGTAGCCTGCCGGCGCGGCGCGCCGGATCCACCACGGCCGGCTTCGGACCCTGACCACCAGCACGGCGAGCACGACCAGCAGGATCGCGGGCAGCCACAGCACATAAGGCCGCTCGAAGTTTGCGAGATAGACCAGGCCCTGGGTCCACTTCTTGCCCGAGGCGTCCTTGGCCAGCGCGGTGCCCGGAACCAGTAGCCCGTAGTAGCCCATTCGGAACACCTGGTACGCCACCGGCAGCAGGCCACCGGTGATTACGATCAGCACCCGCCGCCGCCAGCCGCGCGCGGCGATGAGCATCATGATCAGCGCTAGGATGCCGAGCACCGCCAGGTCGGGGCGGACTAGAACGCTCAGCCCCGCGACGCACGCCAGCGCGCCGGCGAACCACGGGCCGACGACGTTGCCGGTTCGGTCTGACGACCGTGCCCACAGCGCCTGCGACCAGCACACCATCATCCACCAGAGCAACCCGACGTACGCCAGCACCAGCCCGTTCTCCAAGCCGGACGTTGCGAAGTCGCGGGCCGGCGGAACCGCAATGTAGACCAGCGCACCGGCCGGCAGCATGACAGCCCGCCGGCCGAGCAGGCTCGGCGCATACAGCCGCGCCGCCCCCAGCATCAGCAGCATCACGCCGACCACCGACAGCAGCAGGGCCAGGGCCAACGCCACGTATTCCAGCCGCATCGGCCCGCCGACCCAGCCACCGAGTGCCAGCAGGTAGGTCCACAGCGTGGAGGTGTTGGATTCGACGCGTTCCCCGGCGTTGAACACCGGGCCGTTGCCCGCGAGCAGGTTTCGCACCGTACGCAGCACAATGAGGCCGTCGTCGGCGATCCAGCGCCGCTGCCAGGCACCCCAGCCGAACAGCACCGCCACCGCCGACACGCCGATCCATAGGCTGACCCGGACGGTCACCTCGTACGGGTAGGCCGGCCATCCCGTCGCCCCGGGCGTTCGCCCCACCCCATGGGTGCGCTCGGTAGCGCTAGCTGAAGGCGACGGCCGCACAGACCGTTCCTATCCAGGCCAGCGCGAGCAATTGCAACACCCGGTCACGCAGGGCGATCTCCTCCGGCTCGCCGGCCATCCCGCCGTCGACGTCGACCGCGTACCGCAGGATCGCGATCGTGAACGGGACCATCGACACCGCGAACCACGACCCGGAGGAGCGGTCGCGCTCGAAGGCCCACAGGCCGTAGCAGAGCACCACCGCCGTCGCCGACATCGTCCAGACAAACCGCAGATAGGTACCCGTGTAGCTCTCCAGCGACTTGCGGATTTTCGCGCCGGTACGTTCGGCGAGCTGCAGCTCCGCGTAGCGCTTACCCGCCGCCATGAACAACGACCCGAACGCCATCACCAGCAGGAACCATTGCGACAGCGGGATGTTGGTCGCCACGCCGCCGGCGATCGCACGTATCAAAAAACCCGACGACACGATGCACAGGTCGATCACCGCCTGGTGCTTCAGACCGAAACAGTAGGCCAGTTGGATCGCGATGTAGATGGCCATCACCAACGCTAGGTTTGGCGTCACCATCCACGAAATCGCCAGCGACACCAACCCCAGTCCCGCAGCGATCGTGTACGCCATCCACTCGGGCACCACACCGGCGGCAATCGGCCGGAACCGTTTCGTCGGGTGTGCGCGGTCGGCCTCCACGTCACGCACGTCGTTGATCAGATACACCGCGGACGCGGCCAGGCTGAACACGATGAACGCGATCAGCACCCTGACCAGAACCTCGCGGTAGTCGTGCCGCATGCCGCCGCCGAGCGCGGCCAGCGGAGCGGCCAGCACCAGCAGGTTTTTCACCCATTGCCGGGGCCGGATCGCCTTGACGATCCCGGCCGCCAGGTTGCTCGGCGGACCGGTGACCGGCGCCGCTTCCTCACTCATCGTGTACTCCTGAGAGCGTTCGCATTGCTTTGCCCACGACCGCGCCGACGGCCACACCGGCGAGCACGTCGCTGGGATAGTGCACGCCGAGCACCATGCGCGACAACGCCATTGGCGGCACCAGAAGGGCCGGCAGCGGGATCGCGGTGAGCGGGGCCATCAGGACGGTTGCCGCCGTAGTCGATGTCGCATGCGCGGACGGGAAACTCAGCTCGCTGGGTGTGGCGACGTTGACCCCGACCGCCGGATGGCGCGGACGCTGCCGGCGCACCGCGCGCTTGATCAGCACCGCTGCGCCGTGTGCGACGAACGCGCCCGTGCCCGCGATCAGCCACTCTCGCCGGCGCCGCGGCGCCAGCAACGCGCCCAGCACGGACACCACCACCCAGCCGATGCTGTGCTCACCGAAATGCGACATGGTCCGGGCGGTGGCAAGTACCCCGGGGCGGCCTGCCAGCGCCGCCTGGACGGCCACCAGAACGGCGACTTCCCCGTGGGGGGCAGCGTTTGCGGTCATGTCGTGGCGCGCTCTCCAGGCGCGGCCAGAAGGACCGACTCCCACTTCTGCGTACTGGACAGCACCGGCAGGGCCTGCCGGTAGACCTTGCGCATCTCGTCGAACCGCCGGGCCAGCCTACGCTGCCGCCGCAGTGACTGCTGCAACAGCGCGAACGCCTTCGCGCGATCGCGCTGCCGGTAGACGACGCCGCGGCCGTCGGCGGTGGTCACGGTGACCCCGTCGACGTTGCAGAGCAGATACCACCGCGCGTCGAGCGTCGGCACGTTGAGCTGCGGACGCGCGTGGTGGGCGGTGTCCGCCTTGGTGAGGTTGTGCAATACCCCCCGCGCCAGCCGGACCACCTTGGCGAGGGTCGTCTTCGGTTCGCCGGTCGCCCCGACCATGCCGGACGGCGGCGGCAGCTCACTGGCGGCGGGCAGCACCACCGCGTCGGGGTAGTGGCGCCGGATGCGGTGCACCTCCGGCAGCGCGGACTCCAGGATCGCGAAGATGTGCTCCGGACCCGCCAGGAAGTCGTCGATCGCCCTGTTCTGAATCGCCACCGTCGAATACTCCAGACACAGCAGGTGTTTCAGCGTGGCCTTCAGGTGGCTGCGTAGCAGGCCGCGGACGTCACCGTCCCAGTGCAGGGCCGCGACCACCAGCCGGTTGCGCAGGTGGAAGTACGCCTGCCAGTCGATCGCGTCGTCCTTATCGCTCCATGCCATGTGCCAGATAGCGGTGCCGGGCATCGTCACGGTCGGGTAACCGTACTCGCCGGCGCGCAGCCCGTAGTCCGCATCGTCCCACTTGATGAACAGCGGCAGCGGCTGGCCCAGCTCCTCGGCCACCTGCCGCGGGATCATGCACATCCACCAGCCGTTGTAGTCAACGTCGATCCGGCGGTGCAGCAGGTTGCTGTCGGGGTTGCTGTCGTTCAACGGGTACCGCGCGAAGTCGTGGTCGTACTCGGTGTGCGGCGCGGAGGTCCACATGAACGTGGACCGGTCCACCACCTCGCCCATGATGTGCAAATGTGAGGGTTCCTGCAGGTTCAGCATCTGACCACCGACCAGCGTTGGTTTCTTGGCGAACCGGTTCATCGCCAGCGCCCGCAACACCGAGTCTGGCTCGACCCGGATGTCGTCGTCCATGAACAGGATCTGTTGGCAGTCGGTGTTTTTCAGGGCTTCATACATCACCCGGCTGTAGCCGCCGGAACCACCCAGGTTCGGCTGGTCGTGAATCGACAGCCGGTCGCCCAACGCCGCCGCAGCCTCGGGGAACTCGGGATGATCGCGCAGCTTCGTGGTGCCCTGGTCGGGCACGATCACCGCACCGATCACCTTGTCCACCAACGGGTCGGAAGTCAGCGCCCGCAGCGTGTTGACACAGTCGCCGGGCCGGTTGAACGTGGGCATGCCGATCGCGACGTTGGCCACGCCGGGCGCCGGTTTCGTCGCGTACCAGCCCGCGGCATGAAGCGTGCACGCGCTGTCGGTGGTGATGTCGAACCAGATCCACCCGCCGTCCTCGAACGGGGCCAGGTCGACCTCGAACTCCACCACCTGCCCCTCCTCGTCGCCGCCGGCGAAGCCGTGGCCCCCAACCAAGATCCGTGCGCCGCTGGCCTTGGTGCGGTACACGTCGACGCGGCCGGTGCCGGTCAACTCCGCCCGCAGCATCACCGACGTCAGCGTCGACCAGCGCCGCCAGTAGCTCGCCGGGAACGCGTTGAAGTAGGTCGAGAATGACACCTCCGACTCGCCGCCGATCTGCAGCGAGGTCCGCGAACTCGCATGCGCGCGCCGGGTGTTGGTGATCGATTCCACCAGGTAGAGCTTCCGCACGTCGAGGGGCTCGCCCGGGCGCGGCAGGATCACGCGGGCCAGCAGGCTGATGGTCCTCATACCCGGTTGCCCTCTTCGAGCGGCGCGCCGTCGCGCAGGTGCGGCGCGAGCACGTTGTCGTACATGTTGATCGCGCTCGCGATCGCCATGTGCATGTCGAGGTACTGGTAGGTGCCCAACCGGCCACCGAACAACACTCCCGCCAAGGCGGTCTCGGCCCTGCCCCTGGCCCGGTAGGCGGCCAGCAGCGCCCGGTCGACCTCGGTGTTGATCGGGTAGTACGGCTCGTCGTCGTCTTCGGCGAATCGGGAATACTCCCGCATGATCACGGTCTTGTCCGTCGGGTAGTAGTCACGTTCCGGATGGAAGTGACGGAACTCGTGGATCCGCGTGTAGGGCACGTCGAGGTCGTTGTAGTTCATCACCGGCGTGCCCTGGAAGTCGCCGGTCGGCACCACCTCGACTTCGAAATCTAATGTGCGCCAGCCGAGCCGGCCCTCGGCGTAGTCGAAGTAGCGATCCAGCGGCCCCGTATAGACAACCGGGGCCACCGGACTGTCGGCCCGAAGCCGGTCGCGCACACCGAACCAGTCGGTGTTCAACCGCACCTCGATGCGTTCGTCTGCGGCCATGTTCTGCAGCCATGCGGTGTAGCCGTTGACCGGCAGTCCCTCATAGGTGTCGTTGAAGTAGCGGTTGTCGAACGTGTACCGCACCGGCAGCCGCGTGATGTTGCTCGCCGGCAGCTCCTTGGGATCGGTCTGCCACTGTTTTGCGGTGTAGCCCTTGACGAACGCCTCGTAGAGCGGCCGGCCGATCAGCGATATCGCCTTCTCCTCGAGGTTCTGCGCGTCGGCGGTGTTGATCTCGGCTGCCTGACCGGCGATCAGCTTGCGGGCCTCCTCCGGGCTGAAGTAGCGGCCGAAGAACTGCGCTACCAGACCGAGCCCCATCGGAAACTGGTAGGCCTGCCCGTTGTGCATCGCGAAGACGCGGTGCTGGTAGCCGGTGAAGCCAGTGAATTGGTTGACGTAATCCCAGACCCTTTTGTTGGAAGTGTGGAACAGGTGCGCTCCGTACTTGTGCACCTCGATGCCGGTCTCCGGCTCAGCCTCGGAGTAGGCGTTGCCGCCGATGTGCGGCCGCCGTTCCACGACCAGAACCCGCTTGTCCAGCTGCGTGGCCACCCGTTCAGCGATCGTCAGTCCGAAGAACCCGGAGCCGACGACGAAGAGGTCGAAACGAGCTGTCATCGGCAGCTAGGGTATCCGACCGCGACGGAGGATCCGCCACGTCGCAGCCGCCGGGCGCGACAATCCTGCCTGACGGGCGAAGGTCGCGATTCCCTTACGATTCGATCTCGTCACTCTAGCCACACCAGTCACATCCGTACCATCGGGCATGTGCTAATGCACAGTTGCATCACCACAGGTAATCCAGATTGAGGAGACTTCCCGTGCCGAACCGACGTCGACGCAGGCTCTCGACAGCCATGAGCGCGGTCGCCGCCCTGGCCGTCACAAGTCCATTCGCATTGATCGCTGTGTCCGAATTGGCGGCGGATCAAAAGCCCGCGCCCCAGCAGCACCAGTTTGTCCAGGCAGCGGAGATCACAGACCTGCCCGGTGAGGTGATCTCTGCGCTCCAGCAGGGGTTGTCGCAGTTTGGGATCGTCGTTCCCAACATGCCGTCCAGCATCACCGGTTCCTCGATGCCCAGCAGTCCGGCGTTGACAACGCCCGGCGGCCTGACCACGCCCGGCGGCCTGACCACGCCCGGCAGCCTGACCACGCCCGGCAGCCTGACCGCGCCCGGCAGCCTGACCACGCCGGGGTTGACGACGCCCGCGGCCGCGACACCGGGCCTGACCGCCCCCGCGGCGACCACGCCGGCGTTGACGGATCCATCGCTCACCAACCCGGCGCTGACCGGTCCCAACTCGGCGCTGACCAGCCCCACTCCCGGCTTGACCAGCCCCGCCGGCTTGACCAGCCCCGCCGGCTTGACGGCTCCGCCGGGAGCGCCGAACCCGGCGCTGACCGGGCCGGCCGGCCTCACCCCCGGCCTCACCCCCGGCCTGCCCGGGGCCGCGGGCGAAGTGCCGATCAGCGCACCGATCGGCGATCCTGGACTGGGACCCACGTACCCGATCCTCGGCGCTGATCCTTCCCTGGCGGCCGCGCCGGCCACCGGCGGCGGCGGTCTGATGAGCGACCTCTCGCAGGCCGCCAACCAACTTGGCCTGACCCAGGGCATCGACCTGCTCAAGGGTGTCCTAATGCCGTCGATCATGCAGGCCATCAAGGCCGGCGCGCCGGCGGCGGCACCCGCTCCGGCACCCCCGCCGCCGCCGGCGAGCGGGTAGTCCCCGCCGGAAAGAACGGCACCGCAGGGCAAGCCCCCTCGGCCCTGCGGTGCCGTTGCAGGCTTGCGGCGCGACACGGCCGTGTCAAACCACTTGTAACAGTGGTCCCATACGTAACATCAGGCCGTGCCGTGCCGTCGCCCAGCGCCGTCGCTCGTGTTCACCGCGATTGCGGCGACTGTAGTGCTGTTGCCGTGGGCGGTCGACGGCGTCCCCGGCGACAGCAAGCCACCCGCGGCGCCCACCCAGACCGAACTGTCCCAGCAGCCGCTGACCGGTGTGGGCGCCGGCGTCACGATCCGCGAGGTCAGCCAGCCCACGCCGTTTTCGATGGTCGCGCTCACCGCCGCCGACCTGACCGGCACGACAGCGCGGGTACGCGCCAAGCGGCCCGACGGATCGTGGGGGCCCTGGTACCGCGCCCACGCCGAGGAGTCCGGTGGTCCGTCAGACGGTGACCACGGCCCGCGCGGCACCGAGCCGGTCTTCGTCGGGAAAACGACCAGCGTGCAGATCGCGATCAACCGGCCGACCACGTCTGCCGGCCCTCCTCCGCCCACCACTACGCCCGGGGACAGCAAGGCCGACCTGGGATACCTGCCCGCGACCGTGACGCAACCGTTCGGCCAGAACCTCAACGCGGTGCTGATCTCTCCACCGCAAGCTCCGGCCGACACCACGTGGTCACCGCCGACCGCCGTGCAGGCCCCCGGTCAACCGCCGAACATCATCTCCCGCGCCCAGTGGGGCGCCGACGAATCCATGCGGTGTGGAAACCCAGAGTATGACAACGGAATTCGGGCCGGCATTGTGCACCACACCGCCGGCAGCAACGACTATTCACCGCAGGACTCCGCCGAGATCATCCGCGCCATCTACGCCTACCACACCCGCACACTGGGCTGGTGCGACATCGGCTACAACGCGCTGGTCGACAAGTACGGGCAGGTTTTCGAGGGCCACTTCGGCGGCATCACCAAGCCGGTGCAGGGCACCCACACCGGCGGCTTCAACAAGAACACCTGGGCAGTCGCGATGATCGGTGACTTCGACACGGTGCCGCCGACCCCGGAGCAAGTCCGCTCGGTCGGGCGGCTACTGGGGTGGCGGCTTGCGATGGACGGCGTCAACCCGAAGGGCACTGTGCAGTTGACCTCCGAGGGCGGCCCGTTCACCTTCTTCCCGGCGGGCGCGCGGCCGACGCTGCCGACGATTTTCGCGCACCGCGACACCGGCAACACCGACTGCCCAGGCAACGCGGGTTATGCGGCGTTGCCCCAGATCCGTGACATCGCAGCCCGGTTCAACCAGCCGGTGGGACCTGCTGACCTCGCCGACACGTTGAAAGGCGGCGCGATCTACGACCGGTGGCAGGCCACCGGCGGTCCGAGCGGCCTGCTCGGCGCGCCGACGACGCCGGAGACCTCCGGCGAAGGGCACACCCGCTACGTTCGGTTCAACCATGGCGCGATCTACTGGTCACCCGAAACCGGCGCCGCCCCGGTACTCGGCGCGATCTACGACGCGTGGGCCGCGCAGGGCTTCGAGCGTGGCCCGCTCGGCCTGCCGACCAGCGGCGAGCTCCAGGAGCCCGAGTGGATCGTGCAGAACTTCCAACACGGCACCCTGAACTTCGACCGGCAGAGTTCGGCCGTGCTGCGGGTCATCGACGGAGTAGCCCTGGAGTTGCCGCCGCCCTCACCGGAGGGACCACCGGTTCAGCTGGAACGGTTCTCGGCCCCGGTGAAGCCGTAACTCACAGCCACCAGCGTTCGAGCACCCGGGCCACGCCGTCGTCGGTGTTGGCCGCGGTGACTTCATTGGCCGCCGCCACCGCCTCGGGGTGGGCATTGCCCATCGCGACACCGTGCCCGGCCCACACCAGCAGCGGCACGTCATTGGGCATGTCACCGAACGCGACCACATCGTCGGCGGCGATGCCGAGCGGGCCCGCCACCTGCTGGACGCCGGTGGCCTTGCTGATGCCCCGCGGCACCACCTCGATCAGCCCGTTGTTCGTCGAGTAGGTGACGTCGCCGTCGACACCGATGTACCTGCGCAACTCGGCCGCCATGTCGGCGCTACGGGCGCCGGCCTTGCGAATCAGCAGTTTGACGGCGGGCGCGCTCAGCAGGTCGTCCAGCGACACCTCGGTGTTGTCCGGATTCAGCCAGGCATGCTCGTACCCGGGCGAGCTGACGAACTGCGGGGTGGCCGCGTCGTGGGCGCTCCTGCCGACCCTCTCGACAGCCAGGCCGGCCTCCGGGATGGCGCGCGCCGCCAACTCGGCGAGCTCACCGAGCACGTCGGGCGCCAGCGTGCGCGCTGAAACGATCCGATCGGTGTCCGGGTCGTACACGACCGCGCCGTTGGCGCACACCGCCATCGGGGCGAACCCAAGCGCGTCGACAACCGGTTTGATCCAGCGTGGCGGACGACCGGTCGCCAGCACGAACGCCACCCCCGAGGACACCGCGGCGCGCACCGCCGCTCGAGTGCGTTCGGTGACCGTCTCGTCGTCGGAGAGCAGCGTCCCGTCCACGTCACTGGCGATCATGGCGGGCAGACTCATCCGCGCGATCCGCCTTCGCTTCTCGCTGACCTCATCCGCGCGATCCGCCTTCGCTTCTCGCTGACCTCACGCGCGCTCCGCCCTTTTCCGGGCCCGCTCGGCCAACTCCGCCTCGTCGAGCACCTTGGCCTCCGCCGGCGTCGGCGCGCTACCGCCCATCCGGCGTGGCACCCAGTACGCGCCGCCCGGATGGGGATACTGCCGCTGCGCCTGATCCAGCAGGGCGGTCATCGACTCCCGCAACACGGCGTTGGTGTGCTCGACGGAGTCGTCGGCATACAGCGGCGCTCCGACGTGCACGATCACCGGGATTTTGCTGCGACCCAGGTTTCTCGGATGGTCCTTGGTCCAGATCCGCTGCGCTCCCCACACGATGATCGGAACAATCGGCACGTTGGCCTCGCGCGCCATCCGCGCCGCACCGGATTTGAACTCCTTCAGTTCGAAGCTGCGGCTGATCGTCGCTTCCGGATAGACGCCGACCAGCTCGCCCGCCCTCAGCCGCTCGACCGCGACCGCGTATGACTGCGCCCCTGCGCGGCGGTTGACCGGGATCGATCCGGTGTGCCTGATCAGGTAACGGATGATCATTACCCGCTGCATCTCCTCTTTGATCATGAACCGCATCCGGCGGTGCCGATGATGAACCGCCAGCGCCGCCGGCAGCCAGTCGACATAGCTGGTGTGGTTGATCGCGGCCACCACGCCGCCGCGCTCGGCAATGTTTTCCAGCCCTTGGTAGGTGATTTTCGTCCCGGCCGCGGCGACGGTGATCTTGGCGAGGCTTTCCAGGGTTCGAAAGACCGGTTCGGCCATCGGCGTTACTCCCGTTGTCCGGCCTGCCCGGACTGTCTCTCGGCGCGGCGAGCGGCCTTCGCCGCCGCTTCGTCGGCATCCATTCGCGCAGCTTCGGCCAGTGTCGGGGCCCCGCCGCCGAGCCGGTGCGGCACCCAGTACTCGCCGGGGGGGTGCGGACCGTAGTCGTCCTGCACGCGTTCCAGCAGGTGCTGCATCCGGGAGTGCAACAACGCGGTCAGCTCGGCGGCCGGCAATGTCGGCGGGATCGGCTCTCCGACGGCGACGCTGATGGGCACCTTGGGCCGGAAAATCTTCTTCGGGTGGTCCTTGGTCCAGATACGCTGAGCGCCCCAGACGATGTGCGGCACGATCGGCACACCGGCCTCGAGCGCCATCCGCGCCGCGCCCGACTTGAACTCCTTGATTTCGAAGCTGCGACTGATCGTGGCCTCGGGATAAACCCCGACGAGTTCTCCCGCCTTGAGCACCTCGCACGCCTTCGCGAAAGACTCCCCGCCGCTTGAGCGGTCCACGGGGATATGGCGCAGACTCCGCATGATCGGCCCGGCGAGCTTGTGGTCGAACACTTCCTTTTTGGCCATGAACCGCACCTTGCGGCCGAGTCGCTGCCGGTAGGCCGGCAGTCCCGCGAACGTGAAGTCGAAGTAGCTGGTGTGGTTGATCGCGATGACGGCGCCAGCGGTGGCCGGTAGGTGCTCCACACCGGTGACTTTGAATGTCAGGCCCTGTAGCCGCCAGACCAGGCGGGCGGTCTGGATCACAGTGGCGTAAACCGGTTCCACACCGTCGAGACTAGTGGCCGGGGCCGTCCGCCCGTGCCGAGAGGTTCTCCGGGCCGCTGACCGCGGTGCGCACGCGGATGCAGCCATCCCGTCCCGCTAAGCTCGGGCGGGTGCAGGTTACGAGCGTCGGGCATGCCGGTTTCCGTATCGACACCCATGCCGGGAGCATCCTGTGCGACCCGTGGGTGAACCCGGCGTACTTCGGCTCGTGGTTTCCGTTCCCCGACAACAGCGCACTGGACTGGGACGCGCTCGGAGATTGCGACTACCTCTACGTGTCGCACCTACACCACGACCACTTCGACCCGCGAAATCTGCGCGAGCATGTCAACAAGGATGCGGTTGTGCTGCTGCCGGACTATCCGGTGCCGGATCTGCGGCGCGAGTTGGAGAACCTAGGCTTCCATCGGTTCTTCGAGACCACGGATTCTGTCAAGCACCGTGTCAGCGGCCCCAAGGGTGAGCTTGATGTGATGATCATCGCGTTGCGGGCCCCGGCCGATGGCCCGATTGGTGACTCCGGGCTGGTGGTCGACGATTCAGAGACGGTGGCGTTCAACATGAACGACGCGCGTCCTGTCGACCTCGACGTAGTGCACGCCGATTTCGGCCAGGTCGACGTGCACATGCTGCAGTACTCGGGCGCCATCTGGTATCCGATGGTCTACGAGATGCCGGAGCGCGCCAAGGCGGCGTTTGGCAAGCAGAAACGTCAGCGTCAGATGGACCGCTGCCGGCAGTACATCGCTCAGATGGGCGCCAGCTGGGTCATCCCGTCCGCTGGGCCACCGTGTTTTCTGGACCCCCAATTGCGCGTCTTGAACGACGATCACGGCGATCCGGCGAACATCTTCCCCGACCAGATGGTGTTTCTCGATGAGCTGCGCGCACACGGCCACGACGGCGGCCTGCTGATGATTCCCGGCTCGGCGGCGTCTTTTGTGGGCAGTTCGCTGCGGTCTTTGCGCCATCCAATGCCGGACGACCAGGTGGCGGCGATCTTCACCACCGGCAAGGCCGCCTACCTCGCCGATTACGCGCAGCGGATGGCGCCGCTGTTGGCCGCCGAGAAGGAGACCTGGGCACCGGCCGAGGGTGAGCCGCTGCTGGAGCCGTTGCGGGCGGTGTTCGAGCCGATCATGAGCCGAAGCGATCAGATCTGCGACGGCATCGGCTACCCGGTGGAATTGTGCCTCGGCCCCGAGACGGTGGTGCTGGATTTCCCGAAACGTGCGGTGCGGGAGCCCGTTCCCGATGAGAAGTTCCGGTATGGTTTTGCGGTCGCACCGGAGCTGGTGCGCACGGTGTTGCGGGACCACGAGCCCGACTGGGTGAACACGATCTTCCTGTCGACGAGGTTCCGGGCCTGGCGGGTCGGGGGCTACAACGAGTTTCTGTACACGTTTTTCAAGTGCCTGAGCGACGAGCGGATCGCATACGCCGACGGCTGGTTCGCCGAGGCGCATGACGACACCGCGTCGGTGGTGCTCGACGGGTGGGAGGTGCAGCGTCGCTGCCCGCACCTGAAGGCCGACCTGTCCAAGTTCGGTGTGGTGGAAGGCGCCACGCTGACCTGTAACCTGCATGGCTGGCAGTGGGATCTGCCCACCGGACGCTGCCTGACATCGCGGGGTCACGAGTTGCGGAGCGGGCGGGCATGACGACGCCCTACCTGCACTACGACGACGGCCTGGTCCAGCTGGATCGTGCTGCGATAACGTTGCGGCGCTACCACTTTCCGTCAGGCACGGCGAAGGTCATCCCATTGCGGTCGGTCCGCGGCTACCGCGTCAAGCCGCTGGGCCTGCTGGTTCAGCGGTTCCGGATCTGGGGCACCTCAGACCTGGTCCACTGGCTACCGCTGGACGGGCGCCGGCCGTTGAAGTCGACGCTGATCACGCTGGATGTGCCGGGTACCTGGCCGAAGCCGGCGTTCACGCCCTCGGATCCGGACCGATTCGTCGAAATGCTGGACTTGCTGCTGGACAACCGGTCCGGCTGAATCCGCTCATTCGAGCACCTCTACACCGACATACGGCACCAGCGCGTCGGGAACACGCACGCGTCCGTCGGGCTGCTGATGGTTCTCCAAGATCGCCACCAACCACCGTGTGGTGGCCAATGTGCCGTTCAGCGTGGCGGCCATCTGCGGCCTGCCGTTTTCATCGCGGTACCGGATCGACAGCCGGCGCGCCTGAAAGGTGGTGCAGTTGGACGTCGAGGTGAGCTCGCGATAGGCGTGCTGACTCGGGATCCACGCCTCGCAGTCGAATTTGCGCGCCGCCGAGGCACCAAGGTCACCTGCCGCGACGTCGATCACCCGATAGGGCACGTCGATCTTCGCCAGCATTTCGCGTTGCCAGCCGAGCAGGCGCTCATGTTCGGCCTCGGCGTCGGCGGGCCGGCAGTAGACGAACCCCTCCACCTTGTCGAACTGGTGCACCCGGATGATGCCGCGGGTGTCCTTGCCGTAGCTGCCGGCTTCCCGTCGGAAACACGACGACCACCCGGCGTATCGCAGTGGCCCGTCCGACAGGTCGATGATCTCCCCGGCGTGGTAGCCGGCGAGCGGGACTTCCGATGTCCCGACCAGGTAGAGGTCGTCCCCCTCCACCCGGTACACCTCTTCTGAATGTGCGCCCAAAAAGCCTGTGCCGGCCATGATCTCGGGCCGCACCAGTACGGGCGGGATCATCAGGGTGAACCCGTTGTCGACGGCCAGCGCCGCGGCGAGTTGCAACAGACCCAGCTGCAGGAGCGCACCGCGGCCGGTCAGGAAGTAAAACCGCGATCCCGAGACCTTGGCGCCGCGCTCCATGTCCAGCAGCCCCAGCGCTTCGCACAGCTCGAGGTGATCTTTCGGATTGGTGATGTCGCGTGGCGAGCCGACCGTGTCGAGCACGACGTAGTCGTCCTCTCCGCCGGCCGGGACGCCGTCGACGATGATGTTGGCGATCGCCATCTGCGCGGCCTGAAAGGCGGCCTCGGCGCTGGCTTGCTCGGCCTCGGCGTTTTTCACGTCGGCGGACAGTTGCTTTGCGTGCTCCAGCAGCGCCGGCCGCTCCGCCGGCGTGGCGGAGCCGACTTTCCGGCTGGCCGCCTTTTGCTCCGCACGCAGCTTGTCGGCGGTGGAAATCGCCGCCCGCCGTGCGGCGTCGGCGTCCAACAGCGCATCGACCAGCTCTGGGTCCTCCCCGCGGGCACGCTGCGACGCCCGCACCGCGTCCGGGTGCTCCCGCAGCACCTTCAGGTCGATCACGGCGGCAACCCTACTTTTGAACTGCCTTGGCTGGTTCTGCGACCCCGAACCGAGACAGCGCGAACTACGCTCCCGGGCACAACCCCATAACGTTACAACTGCATCACTTGTCGCACCGTTGGGCGCGCCTGTCACAATGGATCGCGATGTCGATGGCACCTGAGCCCTGGTGGCGCAGCCTGCGGGCCACGCCGACCCAGCGTGCGCTGCTACTGACGGCGCTCGGCGGGCTGCTGATCGCCGGTATCACCACCGCCCTGCCCGCCGGGGCCGACAACACCAGCCCACTCGGACGGCTCGAGGCTAAAGCGGTGCCCACCACCGGCTCGCGAACCAGCGCCACGTTCAACAACGCCCACGCCGGCGACTGCCTGAACTGGCCGGACAAGTCACCCGATCAGGCCGGCATCGTCGACTGCAAAGACGATCACCGCTTTGAGGTTGCCGAATCGGTGGACATGCGCACCTTCCCGGGCAGCGAGTATGGGCCAGGCGCCGCGCCGCCGTCACCCGCGAGAATCCAGCAGATCAGCCAGGAGCAGTGTCAGGCGGCCGTGCGGCGCTATCTCGGTACGCACTACGACCCTGACAGCAAGTTCACGATCGGCATGCTGTGGTCAGGTGACAAGGCGTGGACGCAATCCGGGCAGCGCCGGATGCTGTGCGGTCTGGAGTTGCCCGGTGCCGATGATCAGCAGGTGGCGTTCAAGGGCAAGGTCGCCGACCTGGACCAGTCCAAGGTCTGGCCGGCGGGCACCTGCCTGGGCATCGAGAACAGCACCAACCAGCCGACGGACATCCCGGTTGCCTGCAGCGCGCCGCACGCGATGGAGGTCACCGGCGCGGTCAACCTCGCCGAGAAGTTCCCCACGGCGCTGCCCGCGGAAGCCGACCAGGACGCGTTCATCAAGGACAACTGCACGAAGATGACGGACGCCTATTTGGCGCCGGTTCAGCTGCGCACCACCACGCTGACCCTGATCTACAACACGATTTCACTGCCCAGCTGGTCAGCCGGCAGCCATCAGGTGTCGTGCAGCATCGGCGCCACCCTGGGTAACGGCGGCTGGGCCACCCTCGTCGGGAGCGCCAGGGGCCTGCTGCTGATCAACGGGCAGACACCGATCCCCCCACCTGACATCCCACAGGACCGGCTGAACCTGCCGCCCATCCCGCTGCCCACCGCGTCTCAAAGCACGCAGGGCCAACAGAGCCAGGCAGGAGCGTCGTCGACACCGACCGGCACCCAGCACATGCCGGGACAGCAGAACAGCCCCGGGCCGGCCTCGGCATCTCAGCAGCCGTCGGCCACCCAACAGCCGGGCGACACCGCTGCGCCCGGTCAAGACACCGCACCGGCGCCGGGACAGGACGCCGGACCAGCGCCGGGATTCCCGCCGGGGCCACCGCCCGCCGAACCCGCACCTCCGCCGCCGGGACCCTAACCGCCGTGGCCGTGCGGATGGGCCCGCAGCGGTTCGACGAGCTGGTGTCCGGCGCGCTCGACCTCATCCCGGATGAGCTGGCGGCCGCCATCGACAACGTCGTGGTGCTCGTGCAGCCGCGGCACCCGGAAGACCCCGAGCTGCTCGGCCTCTACCACGGCATTGCGCTCACCGAGCGGGACTCGTCGTACGCCGGCTCGCTGCCCGACACGATCACGATCTACCGTGACGCGCTGCTGGAGATCTGCGACAACGACGACGACGTGGTGGAGGAGGTCGCGATCACGGTGATTCACGAGATCGCCCACCACTTCGGGATCGACGACGAACGCCTCCACGAGCTGGGTTGGGAATGAGCAGCGCGGCAATCACGAATTGTCCGCCGGCGGTGATATGAACACCACATGAGTTTGCAGTGCCGTGATTGCCGTGACGGCTGGGAGCACTGCCACGGCACGGTGATCCAGCACCCGCAGCGCCGTTCGGAGTGCACCCAGGACGACTGCGACAGCCCCGATCGCATACCGCACACCTTCAGCATCGACTGCGCGGCGGTGGGCTGTCGCTGCGGTCAATCCGCGGCATTGGCGATGTGACGGCTCAACCCATCGGGTCGGCGTTGTCCAGCTGCTCCAGCGGGGGCATGCCGCGCGGGTCCGGCATGAACGGCGGGATGTGTTTTCCCCACTGCAGGCAGCTCCACCGCCCGTCGGTGATCGGCGCGAGTACCACCGGCTCGGCGTTGGCGAGGTGATGCTCCACGACGAAGGTGCCGTCCACGCCGGCCAGGGTGGCCGCGGCCAGCCGAATCGCCGCGCCGTGGCTGATCACGACGATGTCGTCGGCCCAGTCGTGGTTGTCTAGATAGCGCAGCCGCAGGTTCGTCAGCACTGGGACGTACCGGTCGAGCACCTCGGTGGCCGTCTCTCCGCCGGGGAGCGCCGCGTGGAGTTCGCCGAGATGCCAGCGCTCGTACACCTTGTTGAACGCCTCGACGGCCTCGTCGTCGCTGCGCATCTCCAACTCCCCCACCTGAACCTCGTGGATCCCTTCCAGCGCTCGCGGCTTGAGCGCGAATTCTTCGCCCATCACGGCGGCGGTCTCGGCGGCCCGCAGCGCGACCGAGTGCACGAGTAGCCCGGGCCGCGGCCCGAAGCGGCGTGCGAATTGGCGAGCCTGGTCGACCCCGAGGTCGGTCAGCGCCGAGCCTGGCGGCCGGGTGTCGAGCCGCCGCTCGACATTGCTCACCGACTGACCGTGGCGCACCAGAACCAGGCGCCCGCTCATGATCGCGGCTTCCCGTCGCGAAGCCCGCCCAACCAACGCGAGGCCTCGTCCGTGTCTGGCGGCATAGCACCTGTAACGGCTCCAGTCGGCCATGAACCCAGATACCTCACGTCTGCACAACGACGGTGCAGCGCCTTGAGTGCCTCCGCGACCGCGCTGTCGTCGATGTGGCCGACGCAGTCCAGAAAGAAGATGTAGGTTCCCAATTCGGTACGGGTAGGGCGTGATTCGATGCGTGTCAGATCGATGTCGCGGATCCCGAACTCGGTCAACGCCGCGACCAGCGCTCCGGATGTGTTGTCGATCCGCAGCACCACCGATGTCCGGTCGGCCCCGGTGCGCGGCGGCGGCGGCCCCGGCCGCCCGGCCAGCACGAACCTGGTGCGGGCATTGGCCTCGTCGACGACGCCGCTCGCCAGTTCGTTGAGCTCGTAGCGCTGCGCGGCCAGGGTCGTCGTCACGCCGGCGTCGGTCCGCCCGAACGCGACATCCAACGCCGCTGCGGCGTTCGAGGATGACGGGACCACGTCGGCGTGCGGCAGGTGCTCGGCCAGCCAGTGCCGCACCTGGGCTGCCGCGGTCGGAAACGCGGAAACCGTGCGAATGTGTTCCGGCGTACGTCCGGGCCGCGCCACAATGCTGAACGCAACGTCGAGCGTCAACTCCGCGAACACCTGCAGCGGCGACCCACTGGCCAGGCTGTCCAGCGTGGGCAGGATCGACCCGTCGATCGAGTTTTCGATCGGCACGCACGCGTAGTCGGCCGAGCCGTCCCGCACCGCCCGCAACGCCTCCGCGCTGCTTTCGGTCGCCACCAATTCCACCGCACCCGGCCGCGGCACCATGCCGTCGTCGACCATCTGAAGCAACGCCGCTTCGGTGAAGGTGCCCTGTGGGCCGAGGTAGGCAATGCGCGGCACCTGACAACCCTATCGGGCGACCGGTGATGTGCTGCGTCCCTTGCGCGTGACCTCGACGGCGACCACGACGGCGACCACGACGTGCGGCTGCCCGTTCCGCAACGGGTTGCGCGCCTGCCGCATATAGCGTTGCGGGATGACTGAGCGGGCGAGCACGGTGGCGCCGACGGCGGTGCGCGCCGAGCTCGTCATCGTGCTGGCGGTGACGTTCGGGCTCAGCGCCGTCACCGCGGTGCTGCAGCTCATCGACTCCGTGCTGCGCACGCTGAGCAAGCAGACCATCCCGCTCATCCCCCGCCGGTCCTACTTCGACCTGATCGACCTCGGCCTGAACCTGGCCTCGATCGCCCAGCTGCTGGCCTGGGGCGCACTCGGCTTGTATCTACTGCTGCTCAGCGGCGTCAGCCCGGCGATGGTAGGCCTGCGGCGACCGCGCTGGCGTCCCGATCTGCTCGGCGGCATCGGGCTCGCGGCACTGATCGGGGTGCCCGGCCTCGGCCTGTACCTGCTTGCCCGGGTTCTTGGCATCAGCGCGGCGGTCGTCCCGTCCGAACTCACCGACACCTGGTGGCGGTTGCCGGTGCTGACCGCCACGGCGTTAGCCAACGGCTGGGCTGAAGAAGTCATCGTGGTCGCCTACCTGATCACCCGGCTTCGCCAACTCGGCATGGGCGACGGCAGGGCGATTCTGTGCTCGAGCCTGTTGCGCGGCGCCTATCACCTCTATCAAGGCTTCGGTGCGGGGCTGGGCAACCTCGCGATGGGCGTGGTGTTCGGCTATGTCTGGCGGCGCACCAACCGGCTGTGGCCGCTGATCATCGCGCACGGCCTCATCGACACGGTCGCCTTCGTGGGCTATGCGCTGGCAAAAGGCCACCTTGGCTGGCTGCCCTAAGACCGTAGATTGTTCCGGTGAGCGACAACTGGCCTTACCCGCGGCGGCGGGAGCCGTCACAGGTCATCCGCCGCGACCCGGCCTACCGGCCGCTCCCTCCACCGCCACCGCGACGCCGGCCGGCCCCGCCGCCGCCACCGCGACGCCGGCCGGCCCCGCCGCCCCGGCTGGCACCCCCAAGGGCTGCCCAACCGAGGCGCAGGCTGCCGTGGGCGCGAATCCTCGCCATCGTCGGGGTTGTGGCGCTGGTGGCGGTCGTCGGCCTGGGCATCGTGATCGACCACTCGCTACACCGGACAGCCGCGTTCAGCGATTACCCCGACCGGCCCGCTGCCGGGCGCGGCACGACCTGGCTGCTGGTCGGGTCGGACAGCCGCAACGACCTCTCACCGCAGCAGCAGACCGAACTGGCGACCGGCGGTGATACCGGCAACGGCCGCACGGACACGATCATGCTGGTCCATGTCTCGGGGTTCGGGTCCGGTGTGCCGACCACGATGGTGTCCATTCCGCGCGATTCCTACGTGCCGATTCCCGGCCAGGGGCGCGACAAGATCAACGCCGCGTTCGCTGTCGGCGGCCCACAATTGCTCACCCAGACCGTCGAGCAGGCCACCGGGATCCGGCTCGACCACTATGCCGAGATCGGTTTCGGTGGGTTCGCCGCGATCGTCGACGCGGTCGGCGGCGTCACGATGTGCCCCCGGCAGCCGATCGACGATCCGCTGGCCGGCATCGATCTGGCCGCGGGCTGCCAGAAGCTCGACGGCCGCACCGCGCTTGGCTATGTACGAAGCAGGGCCACCCCGCGGGCCGACCTCGACCGGATGATCAACCAGCGCGAGTTCATGTCGGCGCTGTTGCGCCGCGCCGCCAGCCCGGCGGTGTGGATGAACCCCTTCCGCTGGTTCTCCCTGGAAAGCTCGGCCACCGGCGCGTTGACCGCCGACAATGGCGCTCACGTGTGGGACCTGGCGCGGCTGGGCTGGGCGCTCCACGGCTCGATGATCACAACGACGGTGCCGATCAGCGAGTTCACCAGCAACGACGCCGGCGACGTCGTGATATGGAACAAGGACGAAGCGTCACGACTATTCACGGCGCTGTCCACCGACGCGCCGGTGCCGGGGGACGTGCTGCAGTCTGCGCAGTAGGTCACCGTGGCAGGTTCTCCAGCCCGCGCTCGAGCCAACCCTTGGTGCGTCCGGGATAGTTGGTCGCGATCCAGCCGACGCCCAATTTGCGACAGAACTCCACGTCCTCGTAATGGTCGACGGTCCAGCAGTAGGTGGCGCGGCCCTGGGCGGCGGCTCTGTCGACCAGTTGGGGATGCGCGCGCAGCGTAGCGATCGATGGGCCCACGGCGGTTGCGCCGACCGTAGTGGCTGTCGCGCCGCCGAGATAATGCGACGCGCCGCCGAGCAGCACGGTCGGCAGCAGCGGCGCCGCGCGCCGGATCCGCCACATCGCGCTGGCCGAGAACGACATCAGCACAGCGCGTGACCGGTCCGCCGAGGCCGGTAGTGCGATGCCGTAGCGCTGCAGCAGCGCCAGCACCTTGAACTCCACCAGCGAGCCGTAGCGCACCGGGTGCTTGGTTTCAATGAAGATCTTCACCGGGCGCTGCCAGTCCAGCACCATCTCGAGCAGGTCATCGAGCTTGAGCAGTGGATGGTCGCCATGCTCGCAGTCGGCATCCCAGCTCGGATGCCATGACCCGAACTCAAAGCTGCGCATTTTCGCCAGCGTCATCTCACTGACGCGGCCGGAGCCCGAGGACGTGCGGTCTACCCGGCGGTCGTGCATGCACACCAGGTGGCCGTCGCGGGTCAACCGGACGTCGCACTCTATCGCGTCGGCGCCTTGCACCAAGGCCAGTTCGTAGGCGGCTAGCGTGTGCTCTGGAAGATCGGCGGAGGCCCCGCGATGTGCCACGACGAACGGATGTCCGGCGCGCACCGCGTCGCCCCAACTCATAACGCTATGCTGCCGGTTCCTGACCTTCTCGCTCAACTGCAGCCGGCATTTCGGGCGCTTTTTCTGGTTCCCGCGCCACCACGACCCAGCGATGCGCGGGCCGCTCGACGGGCGCGCGCTCGAAGGCGAACACCAGCTGCGCGGCCGCCACGACGGTTGCCATCGCGAAGAGGTAGGCGACGATGAAGCTAACGGTGTTGTCGGCGATGCCCTGAGCCGCGCTGGTGAAGCTGGTGGCGGTGGCGAATACCGACACCGCCGTGCTCGCGACGAACAGCCCCCACCAGGTCGCAATGGGCCGGCGTAGCCGCACCAGGCGGTCCTCGGCCAGCGCAAGTTCCATGACGAACACCGGCGCCCACGCGAGGTTGACGATGGGCACCAGGCAACCGACGCGCAGCGCCCACACCGGCCGCGGCTCCGGCTGGTGGCGCTGCTCGAATGCCGCGGCGCGACGCGCGATCAGCCAGCCGGTCAACACGTACGCGCACCCGACGATGGAAAACAACGCGGCGACGCTGGCCAGCACCCCGAGCCAGGTGGCGCCCGCGGCGACGATCCCGTTCAGCAGCACGCTGCGGTTCACGATCAGCAGCAGGTAGCGCACCAGGTGCAGCAGCGCGGCGACGCCCAGCACCACGACCGTGGTGATCAGCGTCGCCCGCACCGACCACGGTGACGGGCCCTGCCGCGGCGGGGCGGCGCGGATTTCGCCGGCCGTCATGGCGGGATCGACCAACCCCCATCGCGGCATCACGGCGTACCGCGGCGTCGGCCCAAGTGGCCGTCGGCGGCGCCGCGGAGGTGGCCCGGCTCCCGGTCGCACCGCGATCCACCGGTAGCCGGCTGGCAGCCACGGCATGGAGCGTGTCGACCCGGCCGCACCGCTGAGTGGTCCTGGCGCGTTCCAGGGCGACGGGCCGGGCGCAGGCGAAAAGTACGGCAGCAGCAGCGCGCCGTGGCAGCGAGGGCACCACTGGCGCTGGCGATCTCGCACGTTCCAGCGCGTCCCGCAGCGGGAACAGACCTGGATCATCGGATCAGCCTAACCGGCGCGACCGCCCGCCGGCCCGACGGACCACGAATAATCAGGCGTGGTAATTGCTCCGATCCATCCGCCCGTAGCTACTCGTTAGTTCGGGCAGTTATCCACAATTTCCACAGGTTCATCCACAACCGCCTGTGGGTTTCCGCATCGGGCCTGAGCGCGCGATCGGTGGCCCACCAGGGCTGCCGCTGTGCATAACCCGTGACCCGCGCCCGGCGGCACATCAACAAGGCACCGCAACCAGCAGCGAACTTGCTTGCTCGGCTATTCTTCCGACGCCAGGCCAGCGGGACACGCCACACCGGTTGGTGTAGCCCTACCGCCGTCGCGTACGTCCCGTCGAGCTCCCCGACCGGATTGCCGTTTACGAAATGCTTTTCCGGGATCGTGATCGCGCTGGGCCGCTGCGGCTTCCCGCCGATCCGATTTTTCTTGCCCGCCGCAAACGGCTATGATCAGCGTCACAACCGTGTCCTGTGATGCATCTCACGCGGGGGAGGGTAGTGAACGTGCAGGTTAGGGGCTGCTGATGGCGTCGCATCCCGTTGGTCCCGGATCGGCGATGCCACCTTCGGAGTGGAACGCCTCGTCGCACGTATACACCCGCGCGCAGATCACCGCGGCGCTGCGCGCCGCCCTGATCGCGTTGGTTCTGCTGGCCGTTCTGGCCATCGTCGTGTTGCTCTGACGGCCCTGTCCTGGGCCGCAACGGGCGCGGTACCGTCCTTGCGGCGCGCGCGGCGATAGAGCAGTGTTGCTAATGAGCGGCCCCGTCGCTGGGCCGGTCGAAGTCGTACCAGTGACGTCTGAAGACCAGAAAGGAGTCTCGTGGCTGAATACATCTTGCCCGACTTGCCTTATGACTACGGTGCCCTGGAACCGCATATCTCGGGCCAGATCAACGAACTGCACCACAGCAAACACCACGCGACGTACGTGAAAGGCGCTAACACCGCGCTCCAACAGCTGGCTGAGGCCCGCGAGAAGGGCGACCACAGCGCAATCTTCTTGTATGAGAAGAACCTTGCCTTCAACCTCGGTGGCCATGTGAACCACTCGATCTGGTGGAAGAACCTGTCGCCCGAGGGCGGGGACAAGCCCACCGGCGACCTGGCGTCGGCAATCGATGACGCGTTCGGGGGGTTCGACAAGTTCCAGGCGCAGTTCGCCGCGGCCGCCAACGGCCTACAGGGATCGGGCTGGGCCGTGCTGGGATATGACAGCCTCGGCGACAAGCTGCTGACCTTCCAGCTGTACGACCAGCAGGCCAACGTGCCGCTCGGCATCATCCCGCTGTTGCAGGTGGACATGTGGGAGCACGCCTATTACCTGCAGTACAAGAACGTCAAGGCCGACTACGTCAAGGCGTTCTGGAACGTCGTCAACTGGGATGACGTACAAAACCGCTTCGCGGCGGCGACCAGCCAGACCAAGGGCCTGATCTTCGGCTGAGTCCCGCTGCGTCCGGCGTGACGCCGGGGTCACCACCCGAGCGTGTGACTCCGGCGTCGCGAGCGCCGCTGGCCACCTGGCACTCGTGTCGCCTTGCGTGCCAGATGTTCTATCCCTCATTCTGACTGAATCGACCCAGAGGCGTGTCAAAGCCATGCTGGTTCGACAACGGTGGAGGCGGATATGACGACCGGATCCGGCCGGGCCATCGAGGTGGCCCCCTTCCATTCGCATGGCTGCCTCAAGGGATTCGTGGTGTCCGGACGCTGGCCGAATTCCACGAAAGAATGGGCACAACTGTTGATGGTGGCCGTGCGCGTCGCGTCGCTACCCGGTTTACTGTCCACCACAACGATTTTCGGTGTTCGTGAGGAGCTCCCCGAGAAGCCTGAGCCGGGCACCGTCGGCCTCGTACTGGCGGAGGGCACCGTGGTAGGCGAATCAGCGGTGCCCCCAGGTTATTTCGCCGACCACACCCCGCCCGCGCTGCTGATGCTGCATCCCCCGTCGGAAACGATGCCGTCGCTGCCGGAGTGCATCGGCGCCGCCTCCGGATGCGTGTTGCTGCCGGGTCTGCCGCATCTGGGGCTCGAGCACCGGGCCGCATGGGTGGAGGCCGAGGCCGACGGCACCGTCACATCGATGGTCAGCCGCGTCGGTGTCGACCCGATCAGCCATCCCGACACGGCGATTTTGGCGATGCTGCTCGCGGCCTAGGTGACCGGCACGACAACCTGCCGCACCGCGACGGTGCTGACCCGCCGGCCTGGCCATCACGGCCGAGGACCGCCGGCACTGGAAGGGTTCCGCCGGCCAGCCGGCCGTTTGCCCATTTGGCCGCTTGGTGCTCCTCGAAACCCGTGCTGGCTGGGTAGCCGATGGCGCTGCCGACCCTGCCCCGCGCCCCAGCCCTGACCCCGCCGGCCGTGTCGCAGCCCACCAGCGCCCAGCCCCGAGGCCGTCGGTCGTCAACTCAGCAAATCGGCCGATGACAACGACGGTTTGCTTGCCGGTGGCGCCGGAAAAGCTTGTTTTCACACAGATCGTTACGAGACCGGCAGTACCGAAAGTGGCTACCGGTCGATCGCCGCAATTTGCCTGCTAGAGCGGCAAGAAGGACAGTACGGTGGTCTGGTGTCGGCCGCTCACCGAACCCCGCGAGCCACCGCGATTCTGCAGTTACGATAATTTTTCGGTCGTTTGCACTTGGTTGAGAGCAAAACACTCGCTACCATGAGCAGCAAATCCGCCCGTCGGATTTGTCCGCTCTGCCAGCCGCTGGAGGTCAGTTCAATGAGCAAGACGTTCGCAGCCCGTCTGAACCGCCTGTTCGACACGGTGTACCCGCCAGGCCGCGGACCGCATACATCGGCGGAGGTCATCGCTGCGCTCAAGGCGGAGGGCGTCACGATGTCCGCCCCGTACCTGTCACAGCTGCGGTCGGGCAACCGAACAAACCCGTCGGCGGCGACCATGGCGGCCCTTGCCAACTTCTTCCGCATCAAGCCGGCGTATTTCACCGACGATGACTACTACGAAAAGCTCGACAGGGAGTTGACCTGGCTCGCCAGCATGCGCGACGAGGGCGTGCGGCGCATTGCGGCGCGTACCGTCGGCTTGTCGCCGCAGGCCCAGGACGACCTCGTCGCCAGGGTTGAGGAGTTGCGCCGCAAAGAGCACCTCGACGATTAGCCGGACCCCGCACTACCCCGGCATCCGGCGAAGTTCGGCGGGGTCGGGCCGCAGCTGCGGTCGGCGTTCCCGGCCCAGTCGGCGGTATTGCACGGCAATCTCTAGAATCCATTCGCGGTCGGAGTAGGCCTGCGGTTGGCGCAGCCAACCCAATCCCGGAAAAGGCGTCTGCCCGTAGCCGTGAGAGCCGCTGTCGTATATCCATTGGGCGATTCTGCGGGCCTGGTCTTGCGGCGCGACGGGCGCCGCCTCAGCGGCGACGTCCGCGGTTGGATCCGACGCCCGCGCCGCAGCGCTGGCCTCTAAAAACAGCGCGTCGGAAATTAGCGACATCCGTTCGGCCACCCGGAAAGCCAGCGGCCCCCGCGGCCGGACGCCGATACCGACCTCGGGCTGGCGGCGCACCAGCTCACGAAGGAGCGGGTCGATGGCGCGCAGCTCCCGTCGGGCGCCGAACCAATCTTCGACGGTGGGTAGCAGCGACCCCGCGGCCACCACGACCATCGCGCAGGCCAGGAGCGTGATCGCGGAGCCGACCCCGACGAACCGGGTCGTCCCAACGGCCCGCAGCAGGAAGAAACCACTGGCCAGCACGATGAGACCGATCCCCATCGTGAACAAGAAAAGAGCACGCCCGCGGCGGCTTCGGTTGGAGTACCGCACCCCCGCCCACGACACCACACTCAACGCAAACAGCACGTACAGCAGCGGCAGCAGCCATGGCAGCGAAGTGTGCGACCGCAAATTCCGCAAAAGATACATCTGCGGCGCCATCTCGGGCTGCTGGCCGTCGGCGAAGAACAAGACCACACTGATCGCGGCGATCACCAACGCCACGCCGTAATGGGCCCAGGCCAGCCGCCGGGTCACGGCGGGCTTGCGCGCCGACGCGACGGTGAGGATCATCACGCAGCTGGCGGCGGCGCACAGCGTCAACGCGACCTGCGAGAAAGCGATCGAGATGTTGGGCCAGCGCGCCACGGTGTCGATCAGCAGGGTGAGCGGTTGCCAGTTCAGGGCAGCGACCACCGCGAGGCTTCCCAGCGCGAGCATCATGGCGGCACTGACCACGGATTGCTTGTTGACCAGTGCCCAGCCGATGCGTAGCCCGGTCGCCACCCCGAGGAGGGCGGCAATCACCCAAACGATCAACCAAACGCCTCTCCAAGGCGCACCTGAACGATCGATGAACGATCGGACGGCAGCCGGCCGAGCCGGTAACTGAGCAGCGCGGCGAAGTCCTCTGCCTCCTGCTCCGCCTCCTCACCACTTGGGCCCATGCAGCCTGTGCGTTGGTTGAGCATGTATCCGATCAGGTCATCGCTGGCCAGTTCGGTGGTGTCCCGGGCGGCCTGGACCACTGGAATCCCTTGATGCCCGAGGACCAGGTGACCCAGTTCGTGCGCAAGCGTGCGGTCCCACGCCGGCAACCCCTTCTGGATCAGAAATACATCGTGATCGGCATACTGTCGCCACTGACCGCACACACCGGGCGGCAGATCGGCCATTTCGATGTCGATTGGCCGACCACGGCTGTCGCTGACCGCGTCGACCAGCCGAAGGATTGACACTTCACCCCGGCGGGGAGCCAGTTCGAGCACGGCTCCTACCGCATTGGCGACCCTGCGACTGGCAGGCATGCGACCCCCTTTCCATTCCCTCTCCCAAGCGGTAAGGGTAGCCAACCCGGTCATGGCGATTACTGAAGGAAGCGCGCTATGCCTTCGGTTCGGACCACATGACCGGCTTTGGCCTGTCGATATCCAATGAAACCCCCGCCCGCCGTCAACAGCAATATGCCGGCGACGCCGGGCACGGCGAGCGCCGCCATCTCCGCCACCCCCGCGGTCCGCAGGTATTCGCTATAGCCGGCCCGGAATGACTCCGACAGACCGACGCTGCGGCCCACCTCGGCTGGCACCGGCTCGATCGACGACTTCAACCGTTCACTGTTCGCCGGTGACGGGTTGTTGGGTGGGGCGCCCGGCGAGCCCTGCGTCGACGGGGCGCGTGGACTGGAGCCGGCGCCGACCTCAAGGGCCGGTGGCGGCACAACCAGAGGCAGCGTCAGCACCGGCGGTTCGGTGTGGGGCACGGAAGCTTCGGCCGGTCCGGCGGTCGCACCGCCGATGTCGGGTTCGACCGGACCCGGCTGCGGCTGCAGCGGCGGCCCGGGCACGATAACCGGCGGCGGCCGTTGGCCGCCGTGGTGCGACGGAGCACTGGAACCTCCGCTGCCGGGAGGTGGTTGGCCGAGCCCGCCTCCACCGCCGCCACCGCCGTGGTCGCACGGATCGTGCGGATCTTTGCTCCCGCCGGAGCCCTCACCAGACTGTCCGTCGGGAGGCTGACCGGGCCGGCGCTGCGGCCGGCCGTCGCCACGCCGCCACGCGCTGATGCCCTGCACGGAGCCACCCTTACTGTCACTCGCGGCGCCGCCGCTTTCGCCGCTCAACCCCGAGCGGCCGCTGTCATGCTGGCCCATGCCACCAGGATCGGCGACAGCGATCACGACGCTGCGACCGGCCGCCAGCATGCCGCCGGCGATGACGCAGGCGGCCGCCGCGTACTGCAGCCCCGACCGTTCCACAGTCTCCCTCACCCGCACCTCCGAGGCCTTGCTCGTCGTCGAGATGCTGCGTGATTGTCGCATATCCGATGCCCCACTCTGCCCGCATCGGCCGAACGCAGTGGGGTTTGCCGGTGGGCGTTAGGGTTGACCCACAACCGCCGTGCGCCGATGAAACGACCGGGAGGCAAGCCGGGATGGGCCCGTTCAACAAGAAGAGCCGAGCGACCCGGCGAGCGCAGGCACGTGCGCTCAAGCGGCGCGCCAAGCTCGACGCCAAATATGCGGCCCGCAACGAGCGGCGACGCATGCGCTCCGCCGAGCGGTCCGCGCAGAGGGCGCTCAAGGCCCAGCTGAAGGCCCAACGTGACAGCGACAAGGCGGCAGTGCAGGCCGCCGAGGCCCAGCTGAAGGCGGCCAGGGAAGGCAGATTGCTGTCTCCGACCCGGATTAGACGGATGCTGACGGTGTCGCGATTGCTCGCCCCAATCGTCGTGCCACTGGTGTATCGCGCCTCCATCGCTGCCCGCGGGTGGCTCGACGAACGCCGCGCGGACCGGTTGGGGGTACCGGTGAGCGAAGTTGGGCGCTTCTCCGGACACGGGTCACGACTGTCGGCGCGCATCGCCGGAGCCGAGCAGTCGCTGCGTCTTGTTCGCGACAAGAACCCAAAAGACGCTGAGACCAAGCAGTTCGCCGCCGCGGTCGGCGAGAAACTCGCCGACCTGTCGGCCGCGGTGGCCGCCGCCGAAAACATGCCCGCCGCCCGGCGTCGCGCCGCGCACGACGCAATAGCTGAGCAACTCGACGGCATCGACGCTGACCTGATGGCTCGCCTCGGATTGAGCTGAGACGATGATGCCCCGGCCAACCGATCCCGCCGCGCGTTGGCGCGGCGCTGCGGCGGCCCTGCTGACCGGGGCATTGGCCGTGGGTGCGCACGGTGTCGCCGGCGGCGCGCCGGAAGGCGCGGGCGTCGCGCTGCTCGGGGTGCTCGCAGGCACGGTGGGCGCCGTGACTGCCACCTCGCGGCGCCCACCCGGCCGGGTGACACTGCTGGCGATCCTGGCGCTCGGACAGGTCATCGGCCACCTTGTGCTGACCGCTGGCTGTCAGCACCACGCCACGCCGTCCGGTCTGCCCACGGCGCCGATGATCGCCGCTCATGGCCTCGCGGTCATGGCCGGGGCGGCGTTGATCGCCGGCGCCGACCGGCTGTTTCGGGCGTTGTCCACCGCGGTACGGGCAGTCGGGGGGCTGTCGGAGCCTCTCGCGGCCACCGCGACCGCTCCTGTCGTCGCCGGCGATCAGCCACCGCAGTCGATGCTGTTGCTGGCGGCGTCGGTGTCGCACCGGGGGCCGCCGGTCTTCCTGCCCCGCTGACCACAACGTCCCGACGACAGAAAGCCACCATCACATGACCCGCAGTATGCGGGCGTTTTCGCGCGCCCTGAGTACCACCGCGGCCACCGCCGCAGCCTTTTCCATCGCCCTGTTCGCCGGCGCCGCGCCGGCCTGGGCCCATGTCCATGTCGACGCCGATCACGCCCAGCGCGGTGCCGAGACGGTGCTGACGTTCGAGGTGCCCAACGAGTCTGACACCGGCGCTTTGACCACCCAGCTGAGCGTCGAGTTGCCGAACCCGACCTCGGCGCAAGCTGAAGTCACGCCCGGGTGGACCGCCCGCCTGGACCGTGATGTCAGCGCCGGCACCGTACGATCGGTGACCTGGACCGCCGCACCCGGGGCCGGCATCTCCCCCGATCAGTTCGCGCTGTTTCGGATCAGCGCCACGCTGCCGAACAGCGCCACGGCGAGTTACCCGGCGACACAAACATACTCCGACGGCACGGTCGTGAAATGGGACCAGCCACCGCTGCCGAGCGGCGGCGAGCCCGACCATCCGGTGCCGACGCTGACACTGTCGGCCGAGCCGCAGGCGCAGCAGCCGGCGCCCCGCACCGCAGACCACACCGCCCTGTGGGTCGCCATCGTCGGTGTGGTCATCGGCGTGGCGGGCGTGGTGCTCGGCCTGCTGAACTGGCGTCGACGGGTGTGATGAGAGCGACGGCGGCGGCGGTGCTCGTCGCGGTGCTGACGATCATTGCGCTGGCGGCTGCGCCTGCGGCGTCGGCACATGCGACCCGCATCGCCGTCGACCCGGCCCAGAACGCGTCGCTGACCACCGGGCCCGCGCAGGTCAGCGCCACGTTCAACGAACCGCTGCAGACCACCTTCGCGGCGATGACGGTGGTTGGCCCGGACGGCAACCTTTGGTCCACCGGGGACCCTCGGATCCAGGGGGCCATCGTCAGCGTCGCGCTACGCCCGCTCGGACCGGTCGGTGTCTATACCGTCAACTACCGGGTCACCTCGGCCGACGGCCACGTGGTCGGCGGCTCATGGTCGTTTCGGCTGACCGCGCCGGGCACCGGCACACCGGGGCCGGCGGCATCGAGGCCGTCGGCGCCCGGCGGGCTCCCGGTCTGGCCGTTCATCGTGGCCGGCGTCGTGATTGTGGTCGGCGCCGCATGGTGGGTCGTGCGGCGGCAACCGAAACGCCGGGGATGAGAACGGGATCGGTGCTCGCCGGCGCCCTGGCGATCATTGTGGTGTCGTGGCTGGCCGCGTTGGCGCTGGCCTACCGGTCGGGTGCTGCGGTCCCCACGCTGATCCGGGCGCTCGCCGACTGTGCCGCGGTGGCGACGTTCGGATTCGCGATCGTCCCGTCGCTCGACGACGGCCGTCGCCGCGCTGAGCTCGCCGACCGTGCGGCCGGACCGCTCACCGCGGCCGGCGCTGCCTGGCTGGTCGCGGAGGTCGGCCGTCAACTGGTCGCCGCCGCGCAGGCGACGGCATTGCCGATCACCCACCTGCCGTTGCGGATCGTGTCCGAGTTTTCGCTGCGCACCACGCCCGGTCGTTCCGGCCTGGTGAGCATCGGCGCGGCGGCGGTGGTCTGTGTCGTGACGCTTACTGGCCGCCGGTCAGCACCGCTGCCAGCTGTCGTCGCCGGCGCCGCTGCGATCGGCATCGCCGCGCGTGCGGTGAGCGGGCACCTGTCGGGTAGCGCGGTGGGCGCCGTTGCGGTGGCGGCGCACGCGCTGGCAGCGGCCGCCTGGTGCGGCGGTCTCGCCGCGCTGCTGGTGACCGTTCGGCACCGCGGCCGATGGGCACGCGTGCTGCCGCCGTTCTCCCGACTCGCGCTGATCTGCGTCGTGGTATTGCTGGCCAGCGGCGCCGTCGGCGCTGTGGTGGTGCTCGATTCGCCGTCGCAATTGTGGGCCACCGGCTACGGCCGTGTGCTGTCGGCCAAGGTTGGGCTCGCGGCGGGGCTGTTGGTGCTGGCCTGGTTCAACCGCAGCGGATGGCTGCCGGCCGCGCGCTCTCACCGGGCAAGTGCCGAAATGTCGGTGAACCGGTCCGCCACCGAGGTGGCCGTCATGGTCGTCGCGCTGACGATGGCCGCCGCACTGGTCGTCACGGGCTGACAAGCGCGGCTGGCATGATGGGCACCACGGCGAGACACTGCGAAGGAGCAGCCACATGGCAGACGAGCAGGATCGACCCGAGCAGCCGCGCGAACCTACCGCGCCGGCTGCCGACCCGCCCGCACCGGACGACACACCTCCGGCCGACAAAGCGGCGAAAGCCGCCAAGAAAGCCCCAGTCAAGGCCGCGAAAAAGGGCCCGGTTAAGAAAGCCCAACCCGAGAAGGCTCCGGCCAAGGCCGCGAAAAAGGCCCCACCTAAGAAGGCGCCCCCCAAGCCAGACACCCCGCCCCCGCCGATCGCCGCAGAGCGGCCGGCCAGCCCACGCCCCGAGCCGCAACCCGCCGCCGCGAACCTGGCCGACACCAACGGAGAAGCTCAGCGCGTGGCCGCCGCGAACGAGGCCGCCGCACAGGCTAAGTGGAGCGTTCAGTCGGCGCCCGACAGCCTCACCGGTCCCGTGCCGCTGTCGTCGGGCATCGCCGCGGCCCGGCTGCCGGCGGCGGTCGCGATCGCGATCGCCCTGTTGGCCATCCTGATGATCCGGCGGTTGCGCGCCGTCAAGGACTGACCCTCAACCGCTCCGGACCTCAGCGTGGCCGCATACTCGGCCGCGTGACCAGACCTGTGCAGCCCCGCGCCACCGCTGACCTCGTCGACGACCTCGGCGGCAACGCCCGCAGTTGCGACACCCAATTCCGCCAGTTCGGGGGACGTGCGATGTTCGCCGGACCCATCAGCACCGTGCGCTGCTTCCAGGACAACGCGCTGCTGAAATCGGTGCTCTCCGAGCCCGGTGACGGTGGCGTGCTGGTGATCGACGGCGGGGGTTCGTTGCATACCGCGCTGGTCGGCGATGTTATCGCGGGCCTGGGCCGCAGCAACGGCTGGGCCGGGATCATCGTCAACGGCGCGGTCCGTGACGCGGCGGCGCTGCGTACCATCGACATCGGTATCAAGGCGCTCGGCACCAACCCGCGCAAGAGCGGCAAGACCGGCAACGGTGCGCGCGACGTCGTGGTGGAATTCGGCGGTGTCCGCTTCGGTCCGGGCGAACTCGCCTACAGCGACGACGACGGCATCGTGGTCGTCATGCCGCGCTGACGGCGGCTGCCGTGTGCCGCGAAAACTCCAGTCCCGCGTCGGCGACCTTGCCGTGCCGGATAAGGCGCAGATCCAGCAGGTAGTTCATGTCCAGCCGCCACGGCTTGACGGAACCCTGTTTGGGCAGTCGGTCCAGTGCGCGCAGCACGTACCCCGGAGTGAATTCCATGAACGGGCGCTCCTCCACCGCGTCACCCGGGTGGTGGGCGACCACGGTGTCGTAGCCGCGGGCGTCCATGTGGTTGATGAGCCGGCAGGCGAACTCGGAGACGAGGTCGGCTTTCAAGGTCCACGACGCGTTGGTGTAGCCGATCGTATAAACGAGGTTCGGTAACCCGGACAGCATCATGCCCTTGTAGGCCATCGACCGGGTCAGGTCCACGGGCGAGCCGTCGATGCTCATCGTCGCGCCGCCGAACAGCTGAAGGTTCAAACCGGTGGCCGTGATAACGATGTCGGCGGTCAGCTCCGGGCCGGATGCGAGCTTGATACCGGTCGGGGTGAACCGATCGATGCTGTCGGTGATCATCTCGGTGCGGCCGTGGCGGATGGCGCGGAATAAATCGCCCCTGGGAACCACGCAGAGCCGCTGGTCCCACGGGTTGTAGCGGGGACCGAAGTGCTTCTCGACATCGTAGCCCTCGGGCAACTGTCGCCTCACCCCTGCCATCAACAGCTTGCGCAGTTGCCCCGGCCAGCGCTGGCAGGCCCGATACAGCGCCCATTGCCTGAGCACGTTCTTCCACCGGGTCAGCGCGTAGACGGCGTGCGGGGTAAGCAGGTTGTCCAGCCTCGCGGCGAGGGCGTCCTCGTCCGGCTGCGAAACGATGTAGGACGGGGAGCGCTGCAGGATCGTGACATGGCCGGCGCCGGATTCGGCCAGGCTGGGGGCCAGGGTCACCGCTGTCGCGCCGCTGCCGACGACGACGATGTTCTTGCCCTGATAGTCGAGGTCTTCGGGCCAGTGCTGCGGGTGGACGATCGTGCCGGTGAAGTCGTCCTGACCGGGGAACTCCGGTGCGTAGCCCTGGTCGTAGTCGTAGTAGCCGCTGCACATGAGCAGGAAGGCGCACGTCATTTCGCGTTGTTGACCGCCGTGGTCGATCCGCACCGTCCAGCGGCCATCGTCGGTGGACCAGTTGGCGGCCAGCATCTTGTGCCCGAACCGGACGTGGTTGTCGATGCCGTACCTGGCCGCGGTCTCGCCCACGTAGCTCAGGATCGACCGCCCGTCGGCGATCGACTTGGTGCCGGTCCACGGCCGGAAGCGGAAGCCCAGGGTGTACATGTCCGAGTCGGACCGAATGCCCGGGTACTTGAACAGATCCCAGGTGCCGCCCAGATTCTCGCGCGCTTCCAGGATGGCGTAGCTCTTCGCCGGGCACCGGTCCTGCAGGTGCCACGCGGCGCTGATGCCGGAGATACCGGCGCCGACGATCACGACATCGAGGTGTTCGGTCATAGACCAACGGTATCAACACCGCGTCGAGTGAGTCAACGCGATGTCGACAACCTCGACATACAGTAAACTGAACGCATGCCGACGTCCCCGCTCCCGACTCACACCCACCCGTCCCGAGGTCGGCGGTCGTCGCGGCCGTCGGGCGACGACCGTGAACTGGCCATCCTGCGGACGGCCGAGCGGCTGATGGGTGAGCGGCCGGTGGCAGCCATCTCCGTGGACGATCTCGCGAAGGGTGCCGGCATCTCCCGCCCGACGTTCTACTTCTACTTCCAGTCCAAGGACGCAGTGCTGCTCACCCTGTTGGACCGTGTCGCACAGGAGGCCGACGCGACGATCGAAGGGCTCAACGAGATACTGCCTACCGACCCCGCGCGGGTCTGGCGCGCCACCATCAACGGCTTTTTCGAAGCGTTCGGCTCCCATCGGTGGATCGCGCGGAATGCGGCCGCTGTCCTGGCCACCCACGGCGAGATCCGCGAGGTATGGCTGACATTGATGCAGAAGTGGATCGACCAGACGGCCTCCCTGATCACCTCCGAGCGCGAGCGCGGCGCTGCGCCTGAAACGATCCCGGCTGAGGACCTGGCCATCTCGCTGAACTTGATGAACGAGCGCGCGATGCTCGCCGCATTCGCCGCCGAGCAGCCGGCGGTGGCCTACGAACACGTCGTCGACACGCTCACACATATCTGGTTGACGAGCATCTACGGCACCGCTTCCTGACTGTCGGCCCGTCGTGCGAACATGTGTTCGTGTCGGCACGCGGCGACGCCACGATCCTGCACGCTGACCTGGACTCGTTCTACGCCTCGGTCGAGCAGCGTGACGATCCGGCGCTGCACGGCCGACCGGTCATTGTCGGCACGGGCGTGGTGCTGGCCGCAAGCTACGAGGCCAAGGCGTACGGCGTGCGCACCGCGATGACCGGGCGGCAGGCCCGTCGGCTGTGCCCGCACGCGGTGGTCGTGCCACCCCGCATGGCGGCCTATTCGCAGGCCAGCGACGCGGTGTTCGAGGTGTTCCGCGACACCACGCCGGTTGTCGAGCCGCTGTCGGTGGACGAGGCATTCCTGGACGTCGGCGGCTTGCGCCGCATCTCGGGCATGCCGATCCGTGTCGCCACCCGGCTACGCCGCGACGTCCGTCAGCGTGTCGGCCTGCCGATCACGGTCGGGATCGCCCGCACCAAGTTTCTGGCCAAGGTGGCCAGCCAGGTCGCCAAGCCGGATGGCTTGCTGCTGGTGCCACCTGATCACGAACTGGAGTTCCTGCATCCGCTACCCGTCCGGCGGCTGTGGGGGGTCGGCGCCGTAACCGCCGACAAACTGCACTCACACGGCATCGAAACCGTCGCCGACGTGGCTGAACTCGGCGAGTCGATGCTCGCGTCGCTGGTCGGCCGCGCGATGGGTCACCGGTTGTACGCACTGTCGCGCAATGTCAACGGCCGCCGGGTCCAGACCGGGATACGCCGCCGCTCGATTGGTGCGCAGCGTGCACTCGGGCGGGGACCGCACAGTTGCCAGCAGATCGACGCCACCGTCTGCACGCTTGTCGACCGCATCACACGTCGGATGCGCACCGCTGGCCGCACCGGCCGTACCGTGGTGCTGCGGCTGCGCTTCGACGACTTCGGCCGCGCGACGCGGTCGCACACTTTACCGAAGCCGACCTGCTGCACCGGACCGCTGCTGGGCGCCGCCCGTGGCCTCGTCGCCGCCGCCGGACCACTGATCGGCGAGCGGGGCCTCACGATGATCGGCTTCTCGATCACCAACATCGATCGCACTGGGGCGCAGCAGCTCGAGTTGCCGTTCGATGGCGCGCCTGGATTGGGACTCGAACTGGACCGCGCCGTCGATCTAGTCCGGCGCCGCTATGGCACCACCGCGCTCACCCGAGGGGTCCTGCTCGGCCGCGGACCCGGTTTGGAGATGCCGCACCTGCCCGACTGACCCGAACCGATCCTGAATGACTCGCCGTGTCGGTGGGTACACCGACACCGACGGGAGGACTGGCTCATGCGGGTGACCAAGGAGCAGGCTGCGATCAACCGGCAGCGGATCGTCGACAGCGCGATCCGGCTGTTCGCCGAACGCGGTGTGGACGGGGTGGGCGTCGCCGAGGTCATGGCCGATGCCGGCTTTACGCACGGCGGCTTCTACAACCACTTCACGTCCAAAGACGACCTCGTGCTGCACGCCTGCAGCACGTCGTTCGCACGCTCGGTGGCCTCCCTGCGCCGCAACGCCGCCCAGACACGCGACCCGGACTTCGGCGAATGCCTTTCGGCGGCAATGTTGTCGGAGTCGTCAAAAAGCGATGGACGGTTGGGATCGGTGTACGCCGACGGAGTGCGGCAGTTCCTCGACGTGCTGACCGAGCAGTACGGCGATCGGGGTCGCGCAGTCACGGGGCTGGCCGGCTTCGTCGGGGCCCGGGTGATCTCGAGCGCAGTCGCATCAGCCGATCCGGCGCTGGCCAACGAGTTCTCCGCCGCCCTGCACCCGCCGGAGCAGGATCAGCCGCGGCTCCAGGCCAGCAGCTGATCGGCCTCCCAGGTGTTGACGATTCGCTTCGTCGGCACGCCGGCGTCGGTGGCACGCTGCGCACCGTAGCCGAGAAAGTCCAGCTGTCCCGGCGCGTGGGCGTCGGTGTCGATGGAGAAGATGCAGCCGATCTGCAGCGCGAGGTCGATCAGTCGCCGCGGCGGGTCGCGCCGCTCCGGCCGCGAGTTGATCTCCACTGCGGTGCCGTGGTCTCGGCACGCGGTGAACACCTTCTCGGCGTCGAACTTCGACTCGGGGCGCAGCCCGCGGTTGCCCTCGACCAGCCGGCCGGTGCAGTGCCCGAGCACGTCGGTGTGCGGGTCGGCCACCGCGCGCAGCATGCGGCGTGTCATCGACGGCGCATCCATCGAAAGCTTCGAGTGCACGCTGGCCACCACGACGTCGAGCCGATCCAATAACTCCGGTTCCTGGTCGAGGGCGCCGTCCTCGAGAATGTCGACCTCGATGCCGGTCAGGATGCGGAACGGTGCCATACGTTCTCGCAACTCGTCGATCACGTCGAGTTGCGCGCGCAGCCGGTCCGGGGACAGCCCGTTGGCAATCGTGAGCCGCGGCGAGTGGTCGGTCACTGCGCAGTATTCGTGGCCTAGTTCCTTGGCAGCCCGCATCATCTCGTCGATCGGCGCGGAGCCGTCGGACCAGTTGGAGTGGGTGTGCAGGTCACCTCGCAGCGCGGCACGGACCTCACCGCCCCCCAGATCCTTTGCCGCCCCCCGCAGCTGGACAAGCACGTCGGGTTCTATCCCCGACCACGCCTGCGCGATCACCGCCGCGGTCTTCGGGCCGACGCCGGGGAGCGTCTGCCAGCTGTTGGCCTGTCCGTGCCGCTCGCGTTCGTCGTCGTCGAGTGCCTCGACGATATCGGCTGCCCTGCGGTAGGCCATCACCCGTCGCGGCTCTTCGCGGGCGCGGTCCTTGTAGTAGGCGATCTCGCGAAGTGCGGCGACCGGGTCCATTACGCCAGTCTGCCTAACCGGCGAACACTCCCGCGAACAGCATCCCGATCGCAGATGTGACTAGGGTTGATCTGGTGCGATTCGCTTTCAAAACCTCACCGCAGAACACCACCTGGGCCGAGATGCTGCCGATTTGGCAGGAAGCCGACGACATCGACGTCTACCAGTCCGGCTGGACGTTCGACCACTTCTATCCGATCTTTTCCGACTCCACCGGCCCGTGCCTGGAGGGCTGGATCACGCTCACGGCCCTGGCGCAAGCTACCAGGCGGCTGCGGCTGGGCACGCTGGTGACCGGCATCCACTACCGCCACCCGGCGGTTCTGGCGAACATGGCCGCCGCGCTGGACGTCGTGTCGAACGGCCGCCTCGAGCTGGGCATCGGCGCTGGCTGGAACGAGGAGGAGTCCACTGCCTACGGCATCGAGCTGGGCAGCGTCAAAGAGCGCATGGACCGGTTCGAGGAGGCGTGCCAAGTGCTGATCGGCCTGCTCAGCCAAAAGACGACAGACTTCGACGGCAGGTTCTACCAACTCAAGGCCGCGCGCAATGAGCCGAAAGGCCCGCAGCGGCCGCACCCGCCGATCTGCATCGGCGGCAGCGGCGAAAAACGCACACTGCGGATCACCGCCCGGTATGCACAGCACTGGAACTACGTCGGCGGCCCTCCCGAGGAATTCGCCCGCAAGCGCGACGTGCTGGCCGCACACTGCGCGGACATCGGCCGCGACCCCAAGGACATCATGTTGTCCGCGCATGTGCGGCTCGGCCCGGAGCGGGACTACGACAAGGTCGTCGCCGACGCGGCTGCACTCGGCGAGGAGGGCCTAGACCTCGCGATCGTGTACCTTCCCCAGCCGTACGACCCGGCGGTGCTGGAGCCGTTGGCCAATGCCGTTAGGGCGTCCGGGTTAGCCGGTTGATAACGGATCTGTAACAATTGGCAAAGTATCGATCGTGGGCCGCCGGGTCGGCGGTCGCTGATCGCGCAGACGTCAAAAGCCGAAGCGCAGCAGCTCGTCGGGGGTTACCAGGCGCTCGTGCTTGGCGGGAAATTCGCGGCTCTTCACGGGGTGCCGAAACCATGACCAGGCGATTCGACCCACCCGAGACTGGGGTATCGGGTTGAGGTGCACGATTGTCACTCCTGCGGTGAACTAGCTCCGTTTATTGACGCGGGTGATTAGTTTACACCGCACCACCCACACCCGAACATTGAACACCCGATAGTGGGCAAACTCCGGGAGGCGCGCCAAAACTCTAAAGGGCGTGTCGAGACTTTCGCTGGCGCGCTCCGGTGACTCTCAGCGCTGCGGCGCGGCCGTCGGCGGGATCGGCGCGGGCAGCGCCGTGACGCCCATCAGATAGTCGTCGACGGCGGCGGCTGCCGCCCGGCCCTCTGCGATGGCCCAGACGATCAGCGACTGCCCGCGGCCCATGTCTCCGGCGACGAATACGCCGCGAACCGAGGTCGCGTAGTCACCCTCTCGTGCGACGTTGCCACGGTCGGTGAAGTTGATCCCCAGATCGGTGAGCAAGCCGTCTCTCTCCGGCCCGACGAAGCCCATCGCCAACAGCACCAGGTCGGCTTCCAGCTCGAAGTCGGTGTCCTCCACCTTTTCGAACGTGCCGCCGACCATCTTCACCTCGTGTGCCCGAAGGCCCGTCACATGGCCGTGGCGCCCGATGAATGCCTCGGTGTTGACCGAGAATACGCGCTCCCCGCCTTCCTCGTGCGCGGCAGACACCCGGTACATCAACGGGTACGTCGGCCACGGCGTGGAGTCGGCGCGGCCGTCCGGCGGCCGCGGCATGATCTCGAACTGGTGCACGTTGACGGCGCCCTGTCGGTGCACAGTGCCCAAGCAGTCAGCGCCCGTGTCGCCGCCGCCGATGATGATGACCTTTTTGCCCTTGGCGGTGATCGGTGGCTCGCCGTCGCCGCCGAGCACCGGGTCACCCTCCTGCACCCGGTTGGCCCACGGCAGATACTCCATCGCCTGATGAATACCGTCGAGTTCGCGGCCCGGGATCGGCAGGTCACGCCACGCCGTTGCCCCGCCGGCCAGCACGACGGCGTCGCAGTCGGCGCGCAGCTGCTCGGCGGTGATGTCGACGCCGACGTTCACACCCGGCTTGAAGATCGTTCCCTCGGCCTCCATCTGGGCTAGTCGGCGGTCAAGATGGCGCTTCTCCATCTTGAACTCCGGAATTCCGTAGCGCAGCAGCCCACCGATCCGGTCGGCGCGCTCGAACACCGTGACCGTGTGTCCGGCACGGGTAAGCTGCTGGGCGGCCGCGAGACCGGCCGGCCCGGAGCCGACTACCGCGACGGTCTTGCTGGTCAGCGTGTGCGGCGGCGTCGGCTCCACCCAACCCTGCGCGAAGGCGTTGTCGATGATTTCGACCTCGACCTGCTTGATGGTCACCGGATCCTGGTTGATGCCGAGCACGCACGACGCCTCACACGGTGCCGGACACAGCCGTCCGGTGAACTCCGGAAAATTGTTGGTGGCGTGCAGTCGCTCAATCGCATCGCGCCAGCGGTCGGTGCGGACCAAATCGTTCCACTCAGGAATCAGGTTTCCGAGGGGACAGCCGTTGTGGCAGAACGGGATTCCACAGTCCATGCAACGCGCTGCCTGGGTGCGCAGCCTGTCGTGGCTGAACTGCTCGTAGACCTCGTTCCAGTCCTTGAGCCGCAGCGGCACCGGCCGCCGCTTCGGCAGCTCACGCTCGCGGTGCTTGAGGAAGCCGGCCGGATCAGCCATGGGCCGCCGCCATGATCGCCTCGTCTACGTCGGTTCCGTTCTGCTCCGCCTCGGCGATGGCCTCCAAAACGCGCTTGTAGTCGCGCGGCATGACCTTTACGAACTGCTGTCGTTCCCTGCCCCAGTGAGCCAGAATTCGCTTGCCCGGCGCGGAGTCCGTGGCGTCGACGTGTTTGGTCAGCGCGTGGTGCAGCCAGTCCAGATCGTCGTCATCAAGTTCCTCGAGTTCGACCATCTCCGCGTTCAGGTGGTCGGGCAGCCTGCTTTCAGGGTCGTGCACGTAGGCGATACCGCCGGACATGCCCGCCGCGAAGTTTCGTCCGGTCGGACCCAGGATGACGACCTTGCCGCCGGTCATGTACTCGCAGCCATGGTCACCCACTCCCTCGACCACGGCGTGGGCTCCGGAGTTGCGGACCGCGAAGCGCTCGCCGACCACACCGCGCAGAAACGCCTCTCCGCTGGTGGCGCCGAACAGGATGACGTTGCCGCCGATGATGTTCTCTTCGGCGACGAAGTCAGCCGGCGCATTGCGGGCCGGCCGCACCACGATGCGGCCACCGGACAGGCCCTTGCCGACGTAGTCGTTGGCGTCGCCGTACACCCGCAGCGTGATACCCCTGGGTATGAAGGCTCCGAAACTGTTTCCGGCCGACCCGTCGAATGTGATGTCGATGGTGTTGTCGGGCAGTCCTTGCCCGCCATAGGCCTTCGTCAGCTCGTGCCCGAGCATGGTTCCCACCGTGCGGTTGACGTTGGTTATCTTGGTGGAGAAGGTCACCGGCTTCTGTTGGTCGAGGGCCTCCCGGCTGACGACGATGAGCTGCTGATCCAGCGCCTTGTCCAGGCCGTGGTCTTGCCGCGAACTGCAGTAGAGGTCCTGGTTCATGAACGCCGACTCCGGGTCGTGCAGCACGGGCGACAAGTCCAGTTTGTGTGCTTTCCAGTGCTCGGCGGCCAGCGTGGTGTCCAAAGAGCCGACCTGGCCCACGGCTTCGTTGATGGTCCGGAAGCCGAGTTGCGCCAGGTGCTCGCGCACCTCTTCGGCGACGAACATGAAGAAGTTCTCCACGAATTCCGGCCGGCCGATGAAGCGCTTACGCAACTCCGGGTTCTGCGTGGCGACGCCCACCGGGCAGGTGTCAAGGTGACAAACCCGCATCATGATGCAGCCCGATACCACCAGCGGTGCGGTGGCGAACCCGTACTCCTCGGCGCCGAGCAACGTCGCGATCACCACGTCGCGGCCCGTCTTCATCTGCCCGTCCACCTGAACGACGATCCGGTCGCGTAACCCGTTGAGCAGCAGTGTCTGTTGCGTCTCCGCCAGGCCCAGTTCCCAAGGCGCGCCCGCGTGCTTCATCGACGTGAGCGGGGTGGCGCCCGTGCCGCCGTCATGGCCGGAGATCAGCACCACATCGGCGTGCGCTTTGGAAACCCCTGCCGCCACGGTGCCGACGCCTACCTCCGAGACCAGCTTCACGTGCACCCGTGCCTGCGGGTTGGCGTTCTTCAGGTCATAAATCAGCTGCGCGAGGTCCTCGATCGAATAGATGTCATGGTGCGGCGGCGGCGAGATCAGGCCGACGCCCGGTGTGGAGTGTCGCACCTCGGCCACCCACGGATAGACCTTGTGCCCGGGCAGCTGGCCGCCCTCACCGGGTTTCGCGCCCTGTGCCATCTTGATCTGGATGTCGGTGCAGTTCGTCAGATAGTCGCTGGTGACGCCGAACCTGGCCGAGGCGACCTGCTTGATCGCGCTGCGCCGCCAGTCGCCGTTGGGGTCGCGCTCGAACCGACGCACATCCTCGCCGCCCTCCCCGCAGTTCGATCGGCCACCGAGCCGGTTCATCGCGATCGCCAGCGTCTCGTGTGCTTCGGCAGAGATCGACCCGTAGCTCATCGCACCCGTGGCGAATCGCCTGACGATTTCGCTGGCCGGTTCCACCTCTTCGATCGGCACCGGGGGGCGCACTCCCTCTTTGAACTTCAACAGCCCGCGCAGCGACGCCATCCGCTGGCTCTGGTCGTCGACCAGCTTGCTGTACTCCTTGAAGATCTTGTACTGCCCGGTGCGGGTCGAGTGCTGCAGCTTGAATACGGTGTCCGGGTTGAACAAGTGGTATTCGCCCTCGCGGCGCCACTGGTATTCCCCACCCACCGGCAACTCCCGGTGCGCGCGCTCCTCAGGGCGGTCCAGATGGGCGATGGCGTGCCGGGCGGCCACGTCGTCGGCGATGTCGTCGAGGTCGATGCCCCCGGTCGGACAGGCGAGGCCGGTGAAGTATTCGTCGAGAAGCGCCTGCGACATGCCGACCGCCTGGAACAGCTGCGCCCCGGTGTAGGACGCCAGCGTCGAGATGCCCATCTTCGACATCACCTTCAGCACGCCCTTGCCGGCCGCCTTGACGTAGTTGGTCAGCGCCTTCTCGCGGTCCATCCCGGTGATCACGCCACGGTCGAGCATGTCCTCGATCGACTCGAACGCCATGTATGGGTTGATCGCGGCAGCGCCGAAGCCGATCAGCGCCGCCATGTGGTGCACCTCGCGCGCATCGCCTGACTCCACGACCAGTCCGACGAGCGTGCGGGTGCGTTCACGCACGAGGTGATGGTGCACGGCCGACACGCTGAGCAACGACGGGATCGGTGCTAGCTTCTCGTCGGATTCCCGGTCGGACAGCACGATGATCCGGGCGTCGTCGGCGATCGCGGCCGACGCCTGCGCGCGCACCTCATCCAGCGCGGCCTTCAGCCCGGCGCCACCCTCGGCCACCGGGTACAGACAGCGAATCACCCTGGTGCGCATGCCATGCCGACGGCCGTTGATCTCCTCGTCGGGGTCGAGATTGATCAGCTTGGCCAATTCGTGGTTCCGCAGAATTGGCTGCTGCAGCACGATCTGACGACACGAGTTCTCGTCAGGGCTGAGCAGGTCGCCTTCCGGCCCGATCACGCCCTGCAGGCTGGTCACCACCTCTTCGCGGATGGCGTCCAGCGGCGGGTTGGTCACCTGCGCGAAGAGCTGGTGGAAGTAGTCGTAGAGCATCCGCGACCGCTGCGAGAGCACGGCGACCGGGGTGTCGGTGCCCATCGATCCGATCGGCTCCACACCGGCGCGGGACATCGGCGCGACCAGCAGGTTGAGCTCTTCGTAGGTGTAGCCGAATACCAACTGCCGCAAAACGATCCGGTGATGCGGCATCCGGACGTAGGGTCCCTGCGGCAACTCCTCGAGTCCGATCAACCCGTTGTCGAGCCAGTCCTGGTACGGGTGTTCGACGGCCAACTCGGCTTTGATCTCCTCGTCGGAGACGATGCGGCCCTGCGCGGTGTCGACCAGGAACATGCGCCCCGGCTGCAACCGCATTCTGCGCACCACCTTCGCCGGGTCCAGTTCGAGCACCCCGGCCTCTGAGGCCATCACTACCAGCCCGTCGTCTGTCACCCAGATCCGTGACGGTCGAAGGCCGTTGCGGTCCAGCACCGCCCCGACCACCGTGCCGTCGGTGAACGTCATCGACGCCGGGCCGTCCCAGGGCTCCATCAGCGACGCGTGGTACTGGTAGAACGCCCGGCGCGCCGGGTCCATCGACTCGTGACGTTCCCACGCCTCGGGGATCATCATCAGCACCGCGTGCGCGAGGCTGCGCCCGCCGAGGTGCAGCAGTTCGAGCACTTCGTCGAAGCGCGCGGTGTCCGAAGCGCCCGGCGTGCAAATCGGGAACAGCTTCTCGACCTCGTGTGGCGAGCCGAATATGTCGGAGCCGATCAGGGCTTCGCGGGCGCGCATCCAGTTCTCGTTTCCGGTGACGGTGTTGATCTCGCCGTTGTGGGCGATCCTTCGGAACGGGTGCGCCAACGGCCAGGACGGGAAGGTGTTCGTCGAGAACCGGGAATGAACGATGCCCAGTGCGCTGGTCAGTCGCTCGTCTTGCAGATCGAGGTAGAACGCCTTCAGCTGAGGGGTGGTCAGCATTCCCTTGAATACGTAGGTCTGACCGGAAAGGCTGGGAAAATAGACGGTTTCACGGCCGGGGCCGTCCTGACCGGGTCCCTTGGTACCGAGCTCGTGCTCTGCCCGCTTGCGCACGATGTAGGCGCGCCGTTCGAGCTCCATGCCTTCGGCGCCGGCGATGAAGACCTGTCGGAAGGTGGGCATCGCATCGCGGGCGAGTGCGCCGAGCGAAGACTCGTCGGTGGGCACCGCGCGCCACCCGAGCACCTCGAGACCCTCGGCCTCGGCGATCTTCTCCACCGCAGCACACGCCACCGCGGCGTCTTTCGACGACTGGGGCAGGAATGCCATGCCGGTGGCGTAGCTGCCCCGTGGCGGAAGGTCGAAATCCACCACCGCGCGCAGTAATTCATCGGGAACCTGGATCAGGATGCCGGCGCCGTCACCGGTATGCGGCTCGGCGCCCTGGGCTCCGCGATGCTCCAGGTTGAGCAGGGCGGTGATCGCCTTGTCGACGATGTCGCGGCTGCGGCGCCCGTAAATGTCGACGACCATCGCGACGCCGCACGCGTCATGTTCGAACGCGGGGTTATAAAGCCCGACATTCCTGGGCGTCATTCCCACCTAACCCTTCGCGAAAATAATGCACCTGGCCTTGTCGATTCTGCGCCGGTTCACACCGGCTGCCACCAGGGCGGAATCCCGCGGAGGGAGTGCTGCCGTGCGACGCTGGACGGCGCACTTGTCCCAGTCACGACAAGTGCAGAAAACGATATGACAAACACCGCCTGACATGCCAACTTAGTCAACCCTAACCAGGCCTTCGGCGGCCGCCGTCTGCGTCCGATTTCAGGCACCGGAACCGCTGTGCCGCTTGCTAATTGATGATACTCGCGTGGGACGCGGTGCCGGTACACCGTCCGACTCAAGTTTGCTGGATTTACGAAGCTGTCGCGCCTATCCCGCATCCACCACGTGAAATACCCGAGTGACGAGTCGCCGAGTGATTTCTAATTGTTTGCTGTCGGGGGGGCCTGCAGCATCCGCCACAGCCCTTCGGCAAGGCGTTCGCAGAACGCGTCGGCGCCGTCGTCGGCATGGGTCAGGGCACGAAAGAATGTGGCGCCACGGACGATGTCGAATACCGCCTCCGCGTCGCAGTCCGGGGCCACCCGGCCTTCGGCGGCGGCATGGCCGATCAACTCCTTGAGTGCCGCACGCACCGGCAGCTCGCCGCGGGTGAGCAGGCGCTGGTAGCTGGCCGGGTCGCGGCCGTAACCGGCAAGCAGGCCGGGGACTGCGGCGCGGGCGGCCGGTTCGGTGGCCACGTCGAGGAACAGCCCCACCCAGGTCCGAAGGTCGGCGCGCAGGTCGCCGGTCGGATCGGGAAGGTCGAAGGTGTCCAGATGCAGCACCGCTTCTTCGAGCAGCTCGGCCTTGCTGGCCCAGCGGCGGTAGATGGTCGGGATGCCGACCCCCGCGCGCCGCGCGATCGCGGCCAGCGTGGTGTCCTCATAGCCTTGCTCGACCACAACATCTCGGGCCGCCGAGATGATGGCCGCGCCCACCGCTGGATCACGGGGCCGACCCGGACCCGCGCGCGTTCCGTTCTTGCTGTGCGCCATCCGCCTCCGGAAAAGGTATTGATTACGTATCGTAACGTAATCTACCATGCGTACATGCTGACTGCTCAAGACGAGTTGATGTGCCACCAACTACCCACGACGTTCGATCACGTGCAGCAGTCCGATCTGCGCTGGACCGAGAGAGTGGTGGTGTACGGGTTCGAGACGGCCACCGGCACCAGCCTGATGACCGGACTGGCGCGCTACCCCAACCGGAACGTCATCGACGCGTACGCGATGGCCACCGTTGACGGGCGGGCGCATGTGATGCGGACCTCGCGCGAGCTCTCGGCGGGCATCGACGGCATCGTCTCTTGGCAGGTCGGCGGCTACACCTACCGGATTGTTGAACCGCTACGCCAGGTGCAGACCCTGCTGCAGGCAGGCTCCGACTACGACCTGACGATGGACCTCACGTTCACCGGCACATTCCCGTGCTATGAACAGGCGCCGGCGTTCTTTCGGCACCGCGGCCGCGTCGACGAGGACGCGCGCCGGTTCTACCAGAACGGGTACGCGACGGGATCAGTCACCGTGGGTACCCGCCGGCTAGAGATCAGCCCGCAGAGTTGGTATTTCGCTCGGGACCATTCGTGGGGGGTGCGCCGCGGCGGTGGCGGCGGCAACCTGCCGGAGTCGGCGGTGCTGCAGCCGCATGAAATTCCCGACGGGGTGCTCTACTTCATGGGGATCTTCCAATTCGACGACCGGGTCGTTCACTTCGCGCAGCGCGAGGATGCCGGCGGCCGAATCTGGCATTACGAGGGTGAGGTGCTCTACCCGCTGTCCACCGGCAAGTCGAACCAGCGGATCACCCAGGTGGATCACCGCTTCCGCTTTCGGGAGGAACTGCCGCGGGTGATCGCCGCCGGCGACGTCGTGATCCGGGCCGACGACGGGGCCGAGGACACCATCTCGATCAAGCCGGTAACGGACTTTTGGCCAGGGTTCGCCGGTTACGACGAGTACCGGGGATACGCGTCCGGTTACTGGCGCGGGCCCAACTACACCGACGCGTTCGTCGTTGACACCACCGACAAGAGCGCAATCGCCGAGGTGAGCATGCTCAGCGAGACCCTCTGCGAGGTGCGCTGCGGCGACGCCACCGGCCACGGCCTGCTGGAAATGGTGTTCATGGGCCGCAACGACCATTACGGCTACGCCGGTTACTGATGGCGCCGACCGACCTGCTCCGCCCCACGGCCGAGGAGCTGCCTGCCCTGCTGGAGCCGGCGCTGCGTCAACACGTTCCCGGCAGCGACGCCATTGAGAACTGGCGTCCCGCAGACCGCGGCCTGTCTACCGAGACGTTTCTGTTTGACGCCATCGATTCCAGCGGCGAAACGGTCGAACAATTGGTGTTCCGTCGCCCTCCGGCGGTGGCCCTATACCCGGACTACGACCTCCTGCGCCAGGTTCTTGTGATGAACCGACTGCGGCACACCGCGATTCCGGTGCCGCGGGTAATCTGGTTCGACCGCGCGGGACGTGCCCTGGGCACTCCGTACTGCGTGATGGAACACGTGCCGAACATCGGCACAACCGGTGACTTCCCGTCCTATCACACCAGCGGGCTGTACTTCGATGCCGACGAACACCAACGCGCCAAGATGTGGTGGGGCTGCGTCAAGTCGATCGCGGACGTGCACCTCCTCGACTGGCGGACGCTGCGGCTGGAGTCGCTGCTGATGCCCGAACGCGGCGCCCGTCCCCTGCAGCAGGTCCTCGACTACTACCGGGCCACGCTGCGGTGGGCCTCGGCCGACCAGCCGCGACCGGAGTTGACCGCCGCCGTGGACTGGCTGTCTGACAACGTCTACGAGCCCCGACACCTCTGCCTGTGTTGGGGCGACAGCCGTCTGTCGAATGTGCTCTACGGCCCTCGGTTCGAGGTCGCCGCGGTGGTCGACTGGGAGGTGGCATACATCGGGGACCACGAAGCCGACCTGGCGTGGCTGCTGTTCTTGGACTGGTCGTTCTCCGAGCATCAACAGATTCCCCGCCTGCCGGGTACGCCAACTCGCGATGAGACCATCGCGGGCTACCGCGAGTGGACCGGCTGGCCGGTGCGTAACCTGCGCTATAACGAGGTCCTGGCCGCGGTGGCGCTGGCCTGTCCGGTGTTGCGACTGCAGTCCAGGCTCCTCGCCGACGGGCTGGTTACGGCCGATGCCGACCTGGTGGGGTTTTGCGTGGAACGGATCCGGCAGCTGCTGTAGCGCTATTGCACCGGATCTGCCCGGCCTACCCCACCGCATTTACGCTGCTCAGCTCGCCTGTTGCGGTTGCTGCGAGCCGTCTCCGGGCCAGTGGTTGATACTTGAGCCGTGACCGACCGCGATGACGCCCTGCGCAGAGAGCTTGGCTGGAGCGGTCCCGCGGCGTCGAACTTCGAGCCCGAGCCCGCCAGGATTGACCCCGCTACAGAGCCCTCGGCGCCGCAGCCGGATGGCGTTGCCGACGACTCCGATAGTCCGACCGGGGACGTCGGGCCGCGCTCGGCGCCGCCGGCCGCCGGCCCGTACGGCGTGGGTCCGCCGCAACCGCGCTACAGCGCGGCACCACCGGCGTCGTTTCGCGAGTCGAGGCGTTATCCGGGCGGCAATTGGCCGGACCCCGCTGCGTGGCCGGCTCGGCCGAACCCGCAGCCAACGCGGCCACCGGTCGCGCCCGCGCCGCCCGCGCAACAGTGGCAGGGCGGCCAGGGCTGGCCGGAGTTTCGGTTTGCACCGCCTCAAGCTCCGGCCGACTGGTCGTATGCGGAGGGCATCGACTACACCGAGCTCGTCCCGCAGCGCCGCACTCCGCCCGGCCGCGGCTGGCGCAAGCTGCTGTATCAGGCGACATTCGGGCTTGTCAATCTCGGGCCGTCCCCCGACGAGCGCCGCCAGGCGGAGCTGGAAGGCAAGATCCGGGCCGTGCTGCGCGGGCACTATAAGATCGGTGTGCTCGGCAAGGGCGGCGTGGGTAAGACGACGGTATCGGCCAGTGTCGGATCGGTTTTCGCCGAACTGCGCCAGGAGGATCGCGTCGTTGCGGTCGACGCCGACACCGCGTTCGGCAAGCTGGGAAGCCGCATCGACCCGAGGGCGCCAGGTTCCTATTGGGAACTGACCGGTGACGACCACCTGGACTCGTTCGCCGACATCCGCAGCCGCGTGGGTAACAATGCGGCCGGCTTGTTCGTGCTGGCCGGCGAGTCCGCGCCGGCGCGCCGGCGGGTGCTCGATCCCGCGGTCTATCGGGAGGCCACCGCGCGGTTGGACCGCTACTTCAGCATCTCGATCATCGACTGCAGCTCGACGATGGATTCGCCGGTCACCCAAGAAGTTCTGCGCGACCTCGACGGGTTGATCGTTGTCTCCTCGCCGTGGGTGGACGGCGCCGCTGCGGCCGGCCAGACGATGGACTGGCTGGCTAACCGCGGACTGAGCGGCCTGCTGCAGCGCACCGTGGTGGTGCTGAATGACTCGGACGGGCACGCCGACAAGCGGACGCGGTCCATTCTTTCTCGGCAGTTCGGCGGTCACGGCCAGGTCGTTATCGAAGTGCCGTTCGACGGGCACCTGCGGCCCGGCGGTGTGATCGACGGCACGAGCGAAATGTCGGTATTGACCCGACGCCGGTTCCTGGAGATCGCCGCCGCGCTGGCCGAGCATTTTCCGACCTCCGATGACCGGCTGCGTGACCGGCGCTGACCCGCGACAACGCCGAGTCCCGCAGCGTTGTCACACCCCCGGCTACCGTGCATGGACACCGTCCCCCGCTGCCGACTACGCGGCTTCGGCGCCGCCCGCCGCGGTCAGAAAGGACCCGAGATGACTACCGACAAGACAGGTGCGCAAACCGCGGTGCACCCCGCCGACGACCGATTCACGATCAGCGTTGACGGCAAGACCGTCGGTAGCGTGTACTTCGCCGACCGCGACCCGACGCGCGTTTTCTATCACTCCGAGGTTGACGACGACTACGAAGGCCGTGGTCTGGCAACGATTCTCGTCGGCGAGGTGGTGCGCGCCACCGGTGCGGCCGGCCTGCGGATCGTGCCGGTGTGCGGCGTGGTGGCCCGGTACCTCGATAAGCATCCCGAGTTCAGCGACGTCGTCGATGCGCCCGCACCCGAAATTAAGCGGTGGGTGGCCGGAAGCTGAGCGCCCCCGAAGCGCCGGCACTCAACAGACTCGTGGGCGAAGGGGGACTTGAACCCCCACGTCCCGAAGGACACTGGCACCTGAAGCCAGCGCGTCTGCCATTCCGCCACTCGCCCGAAACAACCGGTTGAGGCTATCACGAGCCGCCACACCGGCCCCAACCGCGTCGGCCTGCCATCAGGCGCCGACAATGCCCGCCCCAAACGCCCGGAACGGCCTGTGACCTGCCCTGACGGTATTCTCAGAGTTCTACCGGTCCCGCAGCGGTTCCCGGGACCGATACCATGCAGATGAACGAGGTGGTGGCACGACACGCGGATGAGTCGGCTACCCGCGACGCGATGAGGGCGACCGGAACAGCGCGGAAAGGCGGTGACATGGGCATAGTGCAGCGCATAGAGCGCAAACTAGAGGTCACCGTCGGCGACGTCTTCGCCCGGGTGTTCGGTGGCGCGATCGTCCCACAAGAGGTCGAGACGATGTTGCAGCGCGAGGCCGCCGATGGCGTTCAGGCGCTCGCCGGCGGACGGCTGCTGGCGCCGAACGCCTACGTCATCACCCTCAGCGAAGCCGACTATCAAAAGGCGGTCGCCGACCCCGAGCTGACATCAGATACGTTTGCCCAACAGCTTGTGGGATACATCCGCGATCAGGGTTGGCAAACGTATGGTGATGTGGTTGTCCGATTCGAGCAGTCACCGAAGCTGCACACCGGGCAGTTCCGCACCCATGCGGCGGTCAATCCCGACATCACGCCCGCCCCACCACGCCAAGACCATGCGCTCAAATCAGAACCAGGAGTATCAGCGATGACCGACAACCCGAGCTATCGCGGCGGCCAGGGGCAGGGGCGGCCCGCCGACGATTACTACGACGAACGTTACGGCCGTCCGCAGGATGATCCGCGGGCCGCCGGCGGCCCCGAACCGCGCGCCCCTTATCCGCCGGACCAAGGCGGCTACCCGGACCCCGGCGGCTATCCGCCGCAGGGCGAGCCGGCATACCCGCCGCGTGGCGGTTACCCCGATCAGGGCGGCTACCAGGACCAGGGTGCCTACCAGCCACCGTCGTACGAGCAGCGCCCGCCGGCCGGCTACGGCCCCGGCGGCTACGACCAACCGTCCTATCGGCCGGGCCCCGGGAGCTACGGCGGCGGACAGCCCGGTTATGGCGACTACGGCGATTACGGGCGGCCGACAGGTCCGCCGCCCGGGCGCCACGAAGAGCCCGGTTACGGCAGGCCCGAACCGCGCCCGGGTTACGGCGATTACGAACAGCACGGCTACCCCGGACAGTCGTACGGTCGCCCCGACTACGGCCAGCACGACTACGGCCGGTATGACTCGCCGGCTGGCGCCGGATACGGCGCCCCGCAGGCCGGTGAGTACGAGTACGGTCAGGGCGGCTACCCCGGCGGCGGCTACGGCGGCCAACCCGAGTACGCCGGTCAACCGGAGTACGCCGGCCACCCCGAGTATGGCGGTGGCACTGGCCAGACCACCGTCACTCTGCAACTCGACGACGGCAGTGGTCGTACCTATCAACTCCGCGAGGGCGCCAACGTGATCGGCCGCGGCCAGGACGCGCAGTTCCGGCTACCCGACACCGGGGTGTCCCGCCGGCACCTGGAGATCCGCTGGGATGGTCAGGTGGCGTTGCTGTCCGACCTGAACTCCACGAACGGCACCACCGTGAACAACGCCCCGGTGCAGGAATGGCAGTTGGCCGACGGCGACGTGATCCGGCTAGGACACTCGGAAATCGTCGTCCGCGTTCACTGAGGTCACGGCCGGTGCGAAGCTATGTGCTTCGCCCTCGTGCCGACCACCGTCCAAGTATCGTGACGTTGCCGATGGACGCGGACGGAGGGGGCGCCAGATGCAGGGGCTAGTGCTGCAGCTGTCGCGCGCCGGCTTCCTCCTGCTGCTGTGGTTGTTCATTTGGTCGGTGTTGCGCATCCTGCGTACGGACATCTACGCGCCGACCGGGGCCGTGATGGTCCGCCGCGGTCTGGCGCTGCGCGGCTCGCTGCTCCCCAAACGCCAGCCGCGGAACGTCGCCGGTCACCTCGTCGTCACCCAGGGGGCGCTCACCGGCACCCGCATCACGCTCGGTAATCAGCCGGTACTGATCGGCCGCGCCGACGACTCCACCCTCGTGCTGACCGACGACTACGCCTCGACTCGGCACGCCCGGCTGTCTCCGCGTGGGTCTGACTGGTACGTGGAAGACCTAGGATCGACCAACGGCACATATCTTGACAGGGCGAAGGTGACGACGGCGGTACGCGTTCCGATGGGCACGCCGGTTCGGATCGGCAAGACGGTAATCGAGCTGCGCCCGTGACGCTGGTCCTACGCTACGCCGCTCGCAGCGACCGCGGCCTTGTCCGCGCCAACAATGAGGACTCCGTATACGCCGGAGCGCGTCTGCTTGCGCTCGCCGACGGCATGGGCGGCCACGCCGCTGGTGAGGTCGCTTCCCAGCTCGTCATTGCCGCGCTCGCCCACCTCGACGATGACGAGCCCGGCGGCGACCTGCTGAGCAAACTCGACCAGGCAGTGCGTGAAGGCAACGCTGCGATCGCCGCCCACGTCGAACTCGACCCCGAGCTCGAGGGCATGGGCACCACTCTGACGGCAATCCTGTTCGCGGGCAATAGACTTGGCCTGGTCCACATCGGCGACTCACGCGGCTACCTGCTGCGTGACGGCGAGCTCACCCAGATCACCAAAGACGACACCTTCGTCCAGACCCTCGTCGATGAGGGCCGTATCACCGCCGAGGAGGCACACAGCCATCCCCAGCGGTCACTGATCATGCGCGCACTCACCGGCCATGAGGTCGAGCCGACCTTGATCATGCGGGAGGCCCGCGCCAGGGACCGTTACCTGCTGTGCAGCGACGGGCTCTCCGACCCGGTCAGTCAGGAGACCATCCTCGAGGCGCTGAAGTTACCTGATGTGGCCGAAAGTGCCGATCGCCTCATAGAATTGGCGCTACGCGGCGGCGGTCCTGACAACGTCACCGTAGTGGTGGCCGACGTCGTCGACTACGACTACGGCCAGACGCAGCCGATCATCGCCGGTGCGGTCTCCGGTGACGACGACAACCAGATCGCGCCACCGAACACCTCCGCCGGACGGGCGTCAGCGTTCAATCCCACCCGCAACATCGTCAAACGTGTTCTGCCCACTCAGGAAACCCCGGCCCGTCAGCCCCGGTCGCGCCGGCGCATCGTCATCGCCACTGTGCTGCTGGCGCTCGTCGTGCTTGCCGCGCTGGCCGTCGGGCGTGCGATGATCCGCAGTAACTACTATGTCAGCGAGCACGACGGCACGGTCTCGATCATGCGAGGTGTGCAGGGATCCTTTCTCGGATATCCGTTGCAGGAGCCGTATCTGCTTGGCTGTCTGAACGATCGAAATGAACTGTCACTTATAAGCTTTGACCAGTCTCGCGATAAGCTCGACTGTCATCTGCTCGGTGTCAATGATCTGCGGCCCTCGGAGCGCGCGCAGGTCATCGCTGGCCTGCCGACCGGCAGCCTGGACAACGCGATCTCACAGATCAATGAGCTGGCGCACAGCTCGGTGCTGCCCGTCTGCCCGCCGCCGCCCGCGACCGTCAACAGGCCTGCGCCCGCTCCGGCCACGGCACCCGCGCCCGGCCCGATCCCGCCGTCGGCTCCGCCGAATCCCGAATCGCCCTCCCCAGCTCCCGAGTCCGCGGCGCCGACTAGCACCGCGCCCACGGTCACCGCGCTCCCGCCGCCTCCGCCGGAACCGGGCACAAACTGCCGGGCGGCCGCATGACCACGCAGCCGCAACCTGTCGTCGCCGTCACGCCGCCGCTGCCCAACCGGCGCAACGCCGAACTGTTGCTGCTGGTGTTCGCCGCGGTGATCACCGCCGTGGCGCTGCTCATCGTGGAGGCGAACCAGGAGCAGGGCGTGCGATGGGATCTCGCACGATACATGGTCGCCTACCTGGCGCTGGTCGGCGGTGCTCACCTGGCGATCCGGCGGTTCGCGCCACATGCCGACCCGCTGCTCCTGCCTGTCGTCGCGTTGTTGAATGGCCTTGGGCTCGTGATGATTCATCGCCTCGAGCTATCCGATGGTCACCTGGTCTCCGGCACCGGAAACGAGCCGAGCGCGAACCAACAGATACTTTGGACGCTGGTAGGGGTCATTGCTTTCGCACTCGTGGTCGTCTTCCTGCGGGATCATCGCATTCTCGCGCGTTACGGCTACATCTCCGGCGTCGCAGGGCTGGTTTTATTGGTGATTCCCGCCCTATTGCCGTCGTCGCTGTCGGAGGAAAACGGCGCCAAGATCTGGATCCGTCTGCCGGCCTTCTCGTTTCAGCCCGCCGAGTTCTCGAAGATTGTCCTACCCATATTCTTTGCCGCTGTGTTGGTGGCCAAGCGCGGCTTGTTCACCAGTGCGGGTAAGCATTTCCTCCGCATGACCCTGCCTCGCCCGCGCGACCTCGCGCCGCTGCTGGCCGCGTGGATCATCTCGGTCGGGGTCATGGTCTTCGAGAAAGACCTCGGCACGTCGCTGCTGCTGTACGCCTCGTTTCTGGTGATGGTCTACATCGCGACCGACCGGCTCAGCTGGGCGGTGATCGGTCTGGCCCTGTTCGCGGCCGGAAGCGTTGCAGCATATTATCTTTTGCACCACGTGCAGGTTCGGGTGCAGACCTGGCTCAATCCATTCGCCGATCCTGATGGCACCGGCCATCAGATGGTGCAGTCGTTGTTCAGTTTCGCGACCGGCGGCGTCTTCGGGACCGGCCTCGGTAACGGTCAGCCGGGTACCGTCCCCGCAGCGTCAACCGGTTTCATCATCGCCGCGGTCGGAGAAGAGCTCGGCCTCGTTGGGCTCGCTGGTGTGCTGATGCTGTACACGATCGTGATCATTCGGGGGTTACGGACGGCGATCGCCGTGCGTGACAGCTTCGGTAAATTGCTTGCTGCGGGGCTGGCGTCGGCGCTGGCGATCCAGCTGTTCGTCGTGGTCGGTGGCGTCACCAAGCTGGTCCCGCTGACCGGCCTCACCACGCCATGGATGTCGTACGGCGGCTCGTCGCTGCTGGCAAACTATGTGCTGCTGGCGATTCTCGTACGAATCTCTCATGCGGCACGCCGCCCGATCGGCACGCGGCCACGCCCCGCCACACCCACCGTGGTGGCGAGCACAGAGGTGATCCAGAACGCATGAACGCCTCCCTCCGCCGCATCTCGGTCACGATCATGGTCTTGATCGTCCTGTTGCTGCTCAACGCAACGCTCACCCAGGTTTTCACCGCCGACGGCCTGCGGGCCGATCCGCGCAACCAGCGCGTGCTGCTCGACGAGTACTCCCGCCAGCGGGGCCAGATATCGGCGGGCGGTCAGTTGCTGGCCTATTCGGTGTCGACAAGCGGGCGGTTCCGTTTCCTGCGGGTATACCCAAATCCGTTGGCCTACGCGCCGATCACCGGCTTTTACTCGCTGCGCTACTCCAGCACCGGCCTCGAACGCGCCGAGGATTCGATGCTCAATGGGTCCGACGAGCGGCTGTTCGGCCGGCGGCTGGCTGATTTCTTCACGGGCCGTGACCCTCGTGGCGGCAACGTCGACACCACGATCAATCCCCAAGTGCAGCAGGCCGCCTGGGACGCGATGTCGCATGGTTGCAGCGGCGGCCCCTGCAAAGGTGCGGTCGTCGCGCTCGAGCCGGCGACCGGCAAGATCCTGGCGATGGTCTCTTCACCGTCGTACGACCCCAACCTGCTCGCCTCCCATGATGTGAATGAGCAAACAAAGACGTGGCAGCAGCTGCGCGACAGCCCGGACAATCCGATGCTGAACCGCGCGATTGCCGAAACCTATCCGCCCGGCTCGACCTTTAAGGTCATCACCACCGCCGCGGCATTGCAGGCCGGCGCGAATGAAAGCGATCAGCTCACCGCAGCCCCGAGTATCCAGCTGCCCGACAGCACAGCGACGCTGGAGAACTTCGGGAGCACGCCCTGCGGAGGTGGCCCGACCGCATCGCTGGAGGAGGCGTTCGTACATTCGTGCAACACCGCGTTCGTCCAGCTGGGGATCAAGACCGGGGTGGACGCACTCCGTGGCGCCGCCCAAGCCTTCGGCCTCGACATGCCCCCCGACCCGATCCCGTTGCAGGTAGCCGAGTCCACCGTCGGCCCCATTCCGGACGCCGCCGCCCTTGGCATGTCAAGCATCGGTCAGAAGGATGTCGCGCTGACTCCGTTGCAAAACGCGATGGTGGCCGCCACTATCGCGAATGAAGGCGTAACGATGCAGCCGTACCTGGTCGACAGCCTCAAGGGGCCCGACCTGGCCAACATCAGCACCACCGGCCCGCATGAGCTCCGGCGTGCGGTCTCGCCACAGATCGCCGCTAGGCTGACGAGTCTGATGATCGGCGCCGAACAGGACACGCAGCAGAAAGGGGCTATTCCCGGCGTGCAGATCGCGTCCAAGACCGGCACGGCAGAGCACGGCAATGATCCCCGCAACACGCCTCCGCACGCCTGGTACATCGCCTTCGCCCCGGCACAGAGTCCCAAGGTGGCGATCGCCGTGGTCGTCGAGGATGGCGGTGACCGGCTCTCGGCAACCGGTGGGGCAGTCGCCGCACCGGTCGGTCGTGCGGTGATCGCCGCAGCGCTTCGGGAGGGATCATGAGCCCGCGCGTGGGTGTGACGCTCTCCGGTCGGTACCGTCTGCAGCGCCTGATAGCTACCGGCGGCATGGGGCAGGTGTGGGAGGCGGTGGACAGTCGGCTGGGCCGGCGTGTCGCCGTGAAAGTGCTCAAGGCTGAGTTCTCATCCGATCCCGAGTTCATTGAGCGGTTCCGCGCCGAGGCGCGCACCACGGCGATGCTCAACCACCCAGGCATCGCCAGCGTCTACGACTACGGCGAGACCGAGATCGACGCCGAGGGCCGCACGGCGTACCTGGTCATGGAGTTGGTCAACGGCGAGCCGCTGAATTCGGTGCTCAAGCGCACCGGGCGGTTATCGCTGCGCCATTCGCTGGACATGCTCGAGCAGACCGGCCGGGCGCTGCAGGTGGCCCACAACGCCGGGCTGGTGCACCGCGATGTCAAACCGGGCAACATTCTGATCACCCCCACTGGTCAGGTGAAGATCACCGATTTCGGGATCGCCAAGGCCGTCGATGCCGCACCGGTCACCCAGACCGGGATGGTGATGGGCACCGCGCAGTACATCGCTCCCGAGCAGGCGCTCGGCCACGATGCCACCGCGGCCAGCGACGTCTACTCGCTGGGAGTGGTCGGCTACGAAGCCGTCTCGGGCAAGCGGCCGTTCACCGGCGACGGCGCGTTGACCGTGGCGATGAAACACATCAAGGAAACACCGGCGCCGCTGCCGGCCGACCTGCCGCCGAACGTGCGCGAGCTCATCGAGATCACCCTGGTGAAGAACCCCGGCATGCGATATCGCAACGGCGGCCAGTTCGCCGACGCGGTGGCCGCCGTGCGTTCCGGCCGCCGGCCACCGCGGCCAAATCAGGCCCCCACCATCAACCGCGCCAGCCCTGCGGCTATCCCGTCCGGTGCGCAAGCCCGGGCGGCCGCCGACTTGACGGCCCGTTCCGGTGCCATGACCGGTGCCCGGGCCCGTCCGATCCCCGGCAGCCACCGTCCGCCGCCACCGCGGCGAACATTCTCGTCAGGTCAGCGGGCGCTGTTGTGGGCGGCGGGCGTGCTCGGTGCCCTCGCCATCGTGATTGCCGTGCTGATCGTGATCAACGCCCGCGACAAACAGAACCAGCAACAGCAGCCGCCGCCGACGGTCAGCGAGTCTGTTACCACGTCGGCCCAGTCGCCTGGCCAAGCACCCGCTCAGCCGCAGGATTGGACGCGGACCGATGCCTTCGGGAAGGGTGGAGAACGAATCGGTGAGCCCAGACGGGCGGCTCCCGGCGCGCCTTCACATGATGAGACGTAGCAATGACCACCCCACAGCACCTGTCTGACCGCTACGAACTGGGTGAAATACTCGGCTTCGGCGGCATGTCCGAGGTCCATTTGGCCCGCGACTTGCGCCTCCATCGAGATGTGGCGGTCAAGGTGCTGCGTGCCGATCTGGCCCGTGATCCCAGTTTCTATCTCAGGTTCCGCCGCGAGGCCCAGAACGCCGCGGCGCTGAACCACCCCGCTATCGTCGCGGTCTACGACACCGGTGAGGCCGAGACGGCGGCGGGGCCGTTGCCGTACATCGTGATGGAATACGTCGACGGCATCACGCTGCGCGACATCGTCCACAACGACGGTCCTATCCCTGACCGCAAAGCGATCGAGATCATCGCCGACGCGTGCCAAGCACTGAACTTCAGCCACCAGCACGGCATCATTCACCGCGACGTCAAGCCGGCCAACATCATGATCAGTCACACCGGCGCGGTGAAGGTGATGGATTTCGGCATTGCCCGTGCGTTGGCCGACAGCGGCAACAGCGTTACGCAAACAGCGGCGGTGATCGGCACAGCGCAGTACCTCTCCCCGGAGCAGGCCCGCGGCGATGCTGTCGACGCGCGCTCCGATGTCTACTCACTCGGTTGCGTGCTCTACGAAATCCTCACCGGCGAGCCGCCTTTCATTGGGGACTCGCCGGTCGCCGTCGCTTATCAACATGTCCGTGAAGATCCGGTGCCGCCGTCGCAGAAACACCAGGGCATCTCTCCGGAACTCGATGCCGTTGTGCTCAAGGCGCTCGCCAAAAACCCGGACAATCGGTACCAGAGCGCCGCGGAGATGCGCGCCGATCTGGTGCGGGTGCACAACGGCGAGACCCCGGAAGCCCCCAAGGTCCTCACCGACGCCGAACGCACATCGCTGCTGGCCGCCACTCCGTCCGCCGCCTCACGGGGCCAGCAAACCGCACCGCTGGGTCGCCAGCAGGCCGGTTACGCCGACCGCGACCGTCCCGGCCCGGGCTCGGTCGGCCGCTGGCTGATCGCCGTGGCGGTGCTGGCCGTGCTCACTGTCGTCGTCACCGTTGCGATCAACATGATCGGCGGCAGCCCGCGCGACGTGCAGGTGCCCGACGTGTCGGGTCAGCCGTCGGCCGACGCGATCGCAGCGCTGCAGAATCGGGGCTTCAAGACCCGCAGTCAGCAGAAGCCGGACTCGACCGTACCGCCCGATCACGTCATCAACACCGACCCGAAGCCGAATGACAGTGTCGCGGCCGGGTCTGAGGTCACGCTGAACGTGTCCACCGGGCCCGAGCAGCGGGAGATCCCCGATGTCTCGTCGCTGAGCTACGCCGACGCGGTGCGCAAGCTCACCGCCGCGGGATTCGGCAAGTTCAAACAAACCGCGGCACCATCGACCCAGGACCTGAAGGACAAGGTGGTGGGCACGAACCCGCCGGCCAACCAAACATCGGCGATCACCAACGAGATCACGATCGTGGTGGGTTCCGGCCCAGAGACCAAGCAGGTGCCCGACGTCAGCGGGCAGACGCTTGACCAGGCTCAGAAGAACCTAACCGTCTATGGCTTCACGAAGTTCGGCCAGTCGCCCGTGGACAGTACGCTGCCGGCCGGCCAGGTGCTCGGGACCAACCCCGCCGCTGGCGCCAATGTGCCGCTTGATTCGGTGATCGATCTGCAGGTGTCGAAGGGCAACCAGTTCGTGATGCCGGATCTGAGCGGCATGTTTTGGACCGACGCCGAACCGCAGCTTCGGGCCCTGGGCTGGACGGGTGTGTTGGTCAAAGGGGCCGACCTGGCCGGGCCGGACACCCAGCGCAACCGCGTCGTCTACCAGAGCCCCGCACCCGGAACGGGGATCAATCGCGACGGCAACATCACGCTGAAGTTCGGCTCGTAGCCGCGCGCACCGTTTCGGCGACTTCGGTCTCCAGCCGGTGTACCAATGCTTCGACGGGTTCCCACCCGCAGTAGGCCAGCCAATTAGCCAGCATCCGATGGCCGCCCTGGGTGAGGATCGACTCCGGGTGGAACTGCACTCCGTGGATCGGCAGTTCGGCATGCCGCAGCCCCATGATCACGCCACTGCCGGTGTGCGCGGTGACTTCCAGTTCGGCGGGCACGGTACCCGGAAGCACCGTCAGCGAGTGGTAGCGCGTTGCCGTGAACGGATTCGGAAGGTTTCGCATCACACCGGTATTCGTGTGGTAGACGGTGCTCGTCTTACCGTGCAGCAGCTCGGGCGCCCGGTCGACGATGGCGCCGAACGCGACACCGATGGCCTGATGCCCGAGACACACACCGAGCAGCGGCGTCCGCGCCGCAGCGCAGGCGCCGACCAACGCAACCGACGCGCCGGCACGTTCGGGGGTGCCCGGCCCCGGGCTAAGCAACACGCCGTCGAAATTCCGCGCCACGGCGGCGGCATCGTCCAACCGACCGTCATCGTTGCGCCAGACTTGGGCATCGACCCCGAGCTGGCCGAGGTACTGCACCAGGTTGAACACGAAGCTGTCGTAGTTGTCGACGACCAGGACCTGCATCCAGCCAGGCTAACGGTTGCCGTCGGCCTGGTTCAGCCGGTGCCCGCCGGCTTTGCGTAGTGCAGCGTGATCGGCCCGGCGGATCCGGCGACTTGCACATCGGCGCGCGGTTCCTCGGTGTAGCCCAGACCGAACCTCACGACGTACTGCTTGTACAGGGTCACCGTGGGAGCGGCGGCAAGCGAGGCTTGCATCGCGGGAACGTCGCCGATCGCGGTGACCGTGTAGGGCGGGCTGTACGTCCGGCCGTTGAGCAGCAGTGTGTTGCCGACGCACCGCGGTGCCGACGTGGCAATGATCCGCTGATCTTGCAACTGCACGGCGTCGGCGCCGCCGCTCCACAACGCGTTGAGAACCGCCTGGACGTCCTGCTGGTGGACGACGAGGTCGTCGGGGGAGGCGTCGCGGGGGAATCGGCCGTTGGCGTCGCGCTGCGCGTCGGTCAGTGTCACCACGAGACCGGATCCGTGCATCGGCACCGTGCCGGCGGCGACGCCCAGCGGCGCCGTCCGGGCCATCAGCGCGGCCACGGCCGCGTCGCCACCCGCCGGCCCGGCCCGGACCTGGTCGATCTGTGCGGCCAGGCTGTCTCGTTGGGCACTTAGCCGGTCGACGGACCACTGGGCGTCGCGCACCAGGTCGACCAACCGGGGCGAGTCGCTGCGCCGGATCTCGCCCCCGCCAGACACCCCATGCGTCGTGCCGAGGAGTGCGCCGGCGAGCAAGCAGACGACCGGAACGCCGAAACGCCAGGCTCTGCGCCGAGATACCACCAGATGTCCTCTCGTTGTGCGCGCAACGGGGAAGAACCGGCGTTGCGTTAGTCTCATGGTGCACGAGCACCGCCCGAATGTTTCCCCGAAGGAACACATGCCCAAGTCCAAGGTTCGGAAGAAGAACGACTTTACGACCAAGCCGGTCAGCCGCACCCCGGTGAAGGTCAAGGCGGGCCCCTCGAGCGTGTGGTTCGTCGTGCTCTTTGTCGGGCTGATGCTGATTGGACTGGCCTGGCTGTTGGTCTTCCAGCTCGCCTCCACCGAGATCGCTTTCCTCGCCCAATTGGGTCCCTGGAATTACGCCATCGCCTTTGCTTTCATGATCACCGGGCTGTTGCTCACGATGAGGTGGCATTAGGCCGCCGCGAGCCCTGGGATGCTTACCCCCGCGTCAATCTGGCGTTACTGCTGCGGCAACTTCGCCGTCACCCAATCACACCGTTGTGATTCATCCCCATTGTGGATAGCACCTGTGGATAACTTCATTAGGTGCGGTAAACGGGTATGGGGAAGCGGTGCAGCAAACTAGTTGGGCCCCCAGTGCGACAGCGGTGGTCGGCAGCGGAATCCTTGGTGCGCTGATGGCGTTCGCAGCTGTGATGCTCGTCACAGACGCTCCCGGGCGGATCTTGGTCGGCGTTTCCGGGCTGGGATTGTTGATCTTTGCAGGATTCTCGTTGCGGGCGCGACCGAGGCTGGCAATCACTCCGCAGGGCCTCCTCATCCGTGGATGGTGGCGCACAATGGTGTTGCCGCGCCCGGCGATCAGGCTGATCAGGATCACCGAGTTCCGTCGGTTGGCCCGAAAAGTCCGATTGCTGGAGATCGACACCGCTGATGACAGGCTGATTGTGTTCAGCCGCTGGGACCTTGGCACGAATCCGATCGATGTGCTCGACGCGCTGACCGACGCCGGTTACTCGCGCCGGCCCGGGCCGCCTACTGCGACACCGTGACCGAGTTGATCACGACCGGATCGGTCGGCCGGTCGCGCGCATCGGTGCCGGTGGCGGCGATGGCGTCGACCACCTTCTGGGATTCGGGGTCGACCACCTCACCGAAGATCGTGTGCCTGCGGTTCAGGTGTGGGGTCTTCTCGACCGTGATGAAGAATTGCGACCCGTTGGTGCCGGGTCCAGCGTTGGCCATCGCCAGCAGATACGGCCGGTCGAACTGCAGCTCGGGGTGGAATTCGTCGCCGAACTGGTAGCCGGGGCCGCCTCGACCGGTGCCGGTGGGATCGCCGCCCTGAATCATGAACCCGCCGATGACGCGGTGGAAGACCGCGCCGTCGTAGAACGGGCCAGACGCGCCGCCGGAGGCGTTCTGGGCGGTGTAGTCCTTGCTGCCCTGCGCCAGGCCGACGAAGTTGGCGACGGTCTTGGGGGCGTGGTTACCGAACAGCGCGATCTTGATGTCCCCGCGGTTGGTGTGCAGGGTGGCGGTCGCGGTCGCAATGGGGCTTGTCACGGGATGCCAGTGTGCCACGCCGACTTGAGCGGTCGACGTGGCACCGTCAGATACGCTCAGCCTGAGTCCGGCGGCAGGAAGGTGCAACGTGACGACCAAAACGCGGCTGACCCCAAGGGAACGCCTAACCCGCGGCCTCACCTACACCGCGGTCGGTCCCCTCGACATCACCCGGGGCACAGTTGGTCTGGGGCTGCAGACCGCACAGTCGGCTGGCAGCGGATTGCGCCGGCGCTACTCGCCGACCCGCATCGACCAGCCGCGGGAAACCCTTGCCCGCGAGCTTGCCGCGGCCCGGGGCGTGATCGCCGGCCTACCCCAGGCGTTTCGGGAATCGCGAAAGCCCAACCGGCGACGCCGCAGGCTGATTGTCTTCTCGGCCGCCGGGCTTCTCACGCTCGCCGCTGGTGTGGTCGCGTTCTCGATCATCCGCCGCTCGTCTGAGCCGGAGCCATCGCCGCGGCCGCCCAGCGTCGACGTGACGCCGAAGCCCTGACTGCTTTTTTCACAGCGCGATTTGGCATCCGCCAGTGCCCGCGGCCGACCTTCCGCGACTCCTGCGTTGCGTCCAATCCGTCAATGCGGACGGACTGTTTATTGGTTGTGGAGCCTAGGAGACTCGAACTCCCGACATCTGCCTTGCAAAGGCAGCGCTCTACCAACTGAGCTAAGGCCCCTGGATGCAACCAGCAGACTGGTCGACAGCCACATGCCACACCTCGGCGCCGCGTCGGGATCGCCACACCAGCACGACAATCGTGAGCACGACGATCAGCACCGCCAGTCTCATGGTGTACCTTTCGTGGGCCTAGGAGGACTCGAACCTCCGACCTCTTCGTTATCAGCGAAGCGCTCTAACCGCCTGAGCTATAGGCCCGTACTCGCGTACAACCGACGGACGAGACTACCGTAATCGCGACCACCGGCCCAAACTCCGGTTAATCCCTGTCCGCGAGGGTCACCTCGACACCGCCGACGAGGTCGGTTGTCAGGTTGTAGATGAACGCGCCGACAGTAGCCATCGCGGTCAGCAGAACGATATTCACCAAGCCGATCAACGCCGCGCCACCAAATATCGCCCCGCTGGACACCAGCTCGGTATTGCTGGCGTTGGTCAGCAGGTCACCGACGTTGCTGTTGAGCTTGCTCCACACACCCATCCCGCCCAGAACCAGGTAGAGGAACGCCACGGCGATCATCCAGACGAAGAACAGCGCCACCGACAACACCAGCGACACCTTGAGCACGCTCCACGGGTCGACCCGCCGGATCTGCATGCTGGCGCGTAGCGGTCCCCGCGGCCGGCTGCCCACCTGCACACGGTTCCTCGCGGTCGATGAGGCCGCCGGCTCGCCACCCGGGCGCTCGGGTTGGGATTTGCGAGGCGCCGGCGGACGCGGGATCGGGCCCGACAAGTCGGGCAGTTCACTGCGGTAGGTCTCCGTGCGCGAGGGCGGCGGCGGCGTGGCATCGGGTTCCGATGTCTGCGCCGGAGCCGACCCGCCCGAGATGAACCGGTTGATGCGATCGTCGATGCCGGAACCGGTCGTCGCCGCTTCCGGCCCCGTCCGCCGCGCCTGCGCGCCACGGGCGGCAGCTCCTCGCTGCCACGGCGGCACGTCGCTGCGGTCGGCGACTGGGCTCGGTCCCGAACTGTGCGACCGCGGGCCGGGTTGCCCGTTCCCGCTGCCCGGGTCGTTCGGTGAGCTCACTCCGGCTCCTTAGTGGTCATGTCGCGTCGGTATCCGCCCGCGCGGCGCTGTCCGTATTGTCACCTTCCTCGGCGTTACGAGCGATGGCAACCAGTGTGTCGCCCTCACCCAGGTTCATCAACCGAACCCCCTTCGTCTGTCGCCCGGCTTTGCGAACCTGTCGCGCTGCGGTGCGGATCACACCGCCACCCGAGGTGATGGCATACAGCTCCGTGCCGTCGTCGACGACCAGCGCTCCGACCAGATTGCCACGCCGCCGGTCGTGCTGAATGGTCAGCACCCCCTTGCCGCCGCGGCCCTGCACCGGATATTCCTCGATCGGTGTCCGCTTGGCGTACCCGCCCGAGGTCGCTACCAGCAGATATGTCCCCAAACGGACGACGTTCAGCGAAAGCAGCCGGTCGGCGGCGTTGAACCGCATGCCCTGCACGCCGGAGGTGGCGCGACCCATCGGTCGCAACGCCTCATCGCCGGCGTTGAACCGGATCGACTGCCCTTTGGCGGACACCAGCAGCAGGTCGTCCTCGGCCGAGCACAGCACCGCGCCGACCAGCTCGTCACTGTCCCGCAGATTGATTGCGACGATGCCGCCGGAGCGGTTCGAGTCGAAATCGGTCAGCCGCGACTTTTTGACCAGCCCGTTGCGCGTGGCGAGCACCAGGTACGGCGCGTCGTCGTAGCCGCGGATCTGGATCACCTGCGCGATGCGCTCGTCGGGCTGAAACGCCAGCAGGTTAGCGACATGCTGGCCTCGCGCCGTACGGGACGCCTCCGGCAGCTCGTATGCCTTCGCCCGGTAGACCCGTCCCTGTGTGGTGAAGAACAGGATCCAGTCGTGTGTTGAGCACACGAAGAAGTGGGCGACGATGTCGTCCTGCTTGAGCCCCGCGCCCTGCACACCCTTCCCACCGCGCTTCTGGCTGCGGTACAGATCGGTCTTCGTCCGCTTTGCGTAGCCGGTCTCGGTGATCGTGACGACGACATCCTCGCGGGCGATTAGATCCTCGTCGGTGACCTCGCCGTCGGCGGCGATAATGCGGGTACGCCTGTCGTCGCCGTGCTTGTCGGCGATCTCGGCGAGCTCGTCGCGGACGATGCCACGCTGACGTTCCGGCTTGGCGAGGATGTCCTCGAGATCGGCGATCTCCATCTCGATCTTCGCCAGGTCATCGATGATGCGCTGTCGCTCCAGCGCCGCCAGGCGCCGCAGTTGCATGTCGAGGATCGCCTGCGCCTGGACCTCGTCGATGTCGAGCAGTTCCCTCAGGCCGGTCCGCGCCACGTCGACGGTTTCCGATGATCGGATCAGCGCGATGACCTCGTCGAGCGCATCGAGAGCCTTGACCAGGCCGCGCAAGATGTGGGCGCGCTCGTTCGCCTTGCGGAGCCGGTACGTCGTCCGCCGCACGATCACGTCGAGCTGGTGGGTGACGTAAAACCGGATCAGCTGGTCCAGCCGCAGCGTGCGCGGAACGCCGTCGACGATCGCGAGCATGTTGGCGCCGAAGCTGGTCTGCAGCTGGGTGTGCTTGTAGAGGTTGTTGAGCACCACCTTCGCGACCGCGTCGCGCTTGAGTTCGACCACGATGCGGACCCCGACCCGTTCGCTGCCCTGGTCCTCGATGTTGGATATTCCGTTCAGCTTTCCGTCACGGACCTGCTCGGCGATCGAGGTGATGAAATTGTCGTGATTGACCTGGTAGGGCAATTCGGTGATGACCAACCCGGTGCGGCCCTTGTTGTCTTCCTCGATCTCCACCACACCGCGCATCCGGATTGAGCCGCGACCGGTGGTGTAGGCGTCGGTGATCCCTTGGGTGCCGACGATCAACCCGGCGGTGGGGAAGTCGGGGGCCTTGACGCGCTGGGTCACCGCGGCCAGCGTCGATTCCTCGTCGGTGTCCGGGTTCTCCAGGCACCAGAAAACCGCCTGGGCCAGCTCGCGCAGGTTATGGGGCGGAATGTTGGTGGCCATGCCCACGGCGATACCGCCCGAGCCGTTGGCAAGCAGGTTGGGAAAACGGCTCGGCAGAACCGTCGGCTCCTGAACACGGCCGTCGTAGTTCGGAATGAAATCGACCGTTTCCTCATCGATTTCGCGCAGCATCTCCATCGCCAGCGGCGTCAGCCGTGCTTCCGTGTAGCGCATCGCGGCGGGCGGGTCGTTGCCTGGCGAGCCGAAGTTACCCTGGCCGTCGACCAGCGGATAGCGCAGCGACCACGGCTGTGCCATCCGTACCAACGTGTCGTAGATCGATGCGTCACCGTGCGGGTGATAGTTGCCCATCGTTTCGGCGACCGACCGCGCCGACTTCGCATGGCTGCGGTCTGGGCGGAAACCGGAGTCGAACATCGCGTATAGGACGCGCCGGTGCACCGGCTTCAGTCCGTCGCGCACCTCGGGCAGCGCCCGCCCGACGATGACGCTCATCGCGTAGTCGATGTAGCTGCGCTGCATCTCCTGCTGGATATCCACCGGCTCGATCCGGTCGACCGAGTCGTCTGGTGGCAGCGTTATGTCGGTCATGCAGTCCTCGTTCTGGCGATCGGCACTAGACGTCCAGGAAGCGAACGTCTTTGGCGTTACGGGTGATGAAGCTGCGGCGCGCGCCGACGTCTTCGCCCATCAGCACAGAGAACAGCTCGTCGGCCGCGGCGGCGTCATCGAGGGTCACTTGCCTCAGCACGCGTGCGGTGGGATCCATTGTCGTTTCCCATAGTTCCCTGGCGTCCATTTCGCCGAGGCCCTTGTACCGCTGGATGCCGTCGTCTTTATTGATCTTCTTTCCGGCCTTCTGCCCCCCGTCGAGCAGTGCGTCGCGCTCACGGTCCGAGTAGGCGAATTCTGGTTCAGCGCGCTGCCATTTCAGCTTGTACAGTGGCGGTTGCGCGAGGAACACGTGGCCGTTTTCGATCAGCGGCTTCATGAACCGGAACAACAGTGTCAGTAGCAGCGTGGAGATGTGCTGTCCGTCCACGTCGGCGTCCGCCATCAGAACGATCTTGTGATAACGCAGCTTACTGATGTCGAACTCGTCGTGGATGCCGGTACCAAGCGCGGTGATTATCGCCTGCACCTCAGTATTTTTCAACACTCGGTCGATGCGCGCCTTTTCGACGTTGATGATCTTGCCGCGCAGCGGGAGTATCGCTTGGAACATCGAGTCGCGGCCGCTCTTCGCCGAGCCGCCCGCCGAATCACCCTCCACGACGTACAGTTCCGACTTCCGCGGATCGGTTGACCGGCAGTCGGCCAGCTTGCCGGGCAGCCCGCCGATGTCGGTCGCGCTCTTGCGGCGGACCAACTCGCGCGCCTTGCGGGCCGCGATGCGGGCTTGAGCCGACGAAACCGCCTTGTTCACAACAACTTTGGCGTCCGCAGGGTTGGACTCGAACCAGTGCGTGAGCTGCTCGTTGCACACCCGCTGCACGAAGGACTTGACCTCGGTGTTGCCCAGCTTCGTCTTGGTCTGACCCTCGAACTGCGGCTCGGCGACCTTTACGGATATCACCGCGGCCAGCCCCTCACGGATGTCGTCGCCGGTCAAGTTCGGGTCCTTGTCCTTGAGCAGCTTGCGATCCTTGGCGTACTTGTTCACCACCGATGTCAGCGCCGCGCGAAACCCCTCCTCGTGGGTGCCGCCTTCGTGCGTGTTGATCGTGTTGGCGAAGGTGTGCACCGACTCGGAATAGCCCGCGTTCCACTGCATCGCAACCTCGACTTCGTGGCCTGGGCCCTTGCCCTGGAAGTCCACCACGCTGCTGTGGATAGGCTGTTTCGTCCGGTTGATGTGCTTGACGAAGTCGACCAGGCCGCCAGGGTAGTGGAACGTACGCCGGCGTACCTTATGGGGGGCCTGTTCCTCCGCGGCCTTCTCCTGCGCGGACTTGGGTGCTTCGGCGGTGTCGCTGACGACCTCGTCCACCACCTCCTCGGGCGCGACGCGCTCGTCGGTCAGCGTGATCGTCAGGCCCTTGTTCAAGAAGGCCATTTCCTGCAGCCGCCGCGCGACGGTTTCGAAGTCGTACTCGGTGGACTCGAACACCGTCGGGTCTGCCCAGAACCGCACCGTGGTGCCGGTCTTCTTGGTGGCCTCGCCCTGCTTGAGGGTGCCCGGCACGGAGTGGTCGTAATACTGAAACCACTCGTAACCGTCGCGGCTGATCTCGACCTCCAGCCGTGTCGACAGCGCGTTGACCACCGACACCCCGACGCCGTGCAGGCCGCCCGAGACTGCGTACGCGTCCGAGTCGAACTTGCCGCCGGCGTGTAGCTGCGTCATCACCACGTCCACGGTCGGGATGCCCGAGGCGTGCATCGCGACCGGTATACCGCGGCCGTCATCGGTGACTTCGACCCCGCCATCCTCTAACAGCCTGGCGTCTACCCGGCTGGCGTAACCGGCCATCGCCTCGTCGACCGCGTTGTCCACTACTTCCCAGATCAGATGATGCAGACCACGCTCGCCGGTGGAGCCGATGTACATCCCGGGGCGTTTGCGGACAGCCTCCAGCCCTTCCAGGATTGTGATGGATTGGGCGCCGTACTCCGCTTGTGCTTTCTTCTTCTGGGCAGCCACGGTCGGACAGGTCTCCTTGGGGGTCGCAGGCGAGCGGTCGGTCACCGCGCACATGTTCCGTATCAGTCTACCGGGATTTACCGCCGGCACTGATTCTGCGGCGGCGTTTCTAGATACCTAACTGAGCCGTGAGCTAAATTTCTCGGTCATCGCCGCGTCCGGACACTTGCGGAACGCTTCCAGCGTGTTCTGGCGCCTCTCAGCCGACGGTTAACAACAGCTCATCCGTACGTGTCGCGGGGTCCCCGGCCCGCGATGTGCAGCGACCCTTTCCGCCACGAGGGTGCCGCCGGACCGGCGATCTTCAGTGCCGTGACGACCCCGTCCCCGACCGCTGTGGCGATCTTGGCCAGAAGTTGCGACTGCACCATCCGCAACTGGGTCGCCCACGCCGTCGACTCGGCGGCGATGCTCAACACACCGTCGCGCAGCGCGGTAGGCGAGGCGTGCGCAGCGATCTGCTCACCCACCACCGCGCGCCACTGCCCGAACACCGACGCTTCGGCCACCCGCGAGGACCAACCGCGGGTTCTCGCGAGGTCTCCGGCCGCATTGCCGAGGAGCTGCGGGTCGCGGGTATCTGGTCCCGGCCCGGACCAGGTGCGCCGCCGAGCCGCACCCGCGACCCGCCGCGGGGTGGGGGAGCGGCGGCCCTGTCCGACGTTCTTGCCCTGGCCGCGCGCCGCGCCGCGGGCCTCTTCCAGGGTGCGGCGCACCAGGTCCCTCATCGCGTCCTCGTCGGTCATGGCTGCACCGTGGAAACCGGTCCGGTGTCGTCGTCGCCCATCTCGATGGCCATCCGGCGCGCGTCCCAACCACCCGGAATGTCGTCTGGGTCCGCGGCGGTCACCAGAACCTGCTCCGCGGAACCGGCCACGTCGGCCAGTGCGCGTCGACGGGCGCAGTCGAGTTCGGCGAAGACGTCATCTAGCAGCAGCACCGGGTCGGTACCGTCGGACCGCAATAGTTCATAGGCGGCCAACCTCAGTGCGAGCGCCGTCGACCAGGACTCACCGTGCGACGCGAACCCTTTCGCCGGCTGATCGCCTAGCCGTAGTTCGAGGTCGTCGCGATGCGGCCCCACCAGGCACACGCCGCGCTCGAGCTCGGCCTGTCGGCGCCGGAGCAGGGCGTCCAGCAGCGCCGTTTCCACAGCCTCGATGTCGATAGCGGTGTTATCGACTTCGACGCAGGTGCGGTAACCGATGTCGGCGGCCCGAGAGGACGGCGCAAGCAGCTGATATGCCTTCGCCACCTCGGGCCGCAGCTCGGCCACCAGGTCTAGGCGCGCGGCCAGCAGTCGTGCGCCATGCGCCGCCAGGTGGCCGTCCCAGATGTCCAAGGTGTCGAGCAGGCTGCGGTCGGCTCGTCCCCGTTGTCCGGCCGCCGTTTTCAACAGCGCGGACCGCTGTCGTAGCACGCGATCGTAGTCTGCCCTCACCGCCGCAACTGTCGGGCGACGAAGGGTGGCCAGTTCATCGAGGAAGCGGCGGCGTTCCCCGGGCTCACCGCGGACCAACGCCAAGTCTTCAGGGGCGAACAGCACCGCTCGCAGCACGCCCAGCACTTCTCGCGCAGCCCGTACCGGTGCACGGTTCAACCGGGCCTTGTTCGCCTTGCCCGCGGTGATCTCCAGCTGGACCGCCAACTCTCTGCC
>JAFARC010000006.1 GCA_019245755.1 Mycobacteriaceae bacterium
TCGGTGGAAGAGGACTTCAAGGCGATCCGGGCGTTGCACGCCGGCGACCCCAACCCGGTCGGCCGCGACGAGGCCGACAAGACCTGGCTCATCGCCTTCACCGACGACGCCGGGCCGGTGCAGTACTACGCCTGGGACCGCGCCGCCCGGGCCGGGAGCTTCCTGTTCTCCGCGCGTCCCGAGCTCGCGCGCTTCGACCTGGCCCGGATGGAGCCGTTCTCGTTCAAGGCGCGGGACGGGCTGACCGTCCACGGGTACGCCACCTTCCCGGTGGGGACTTCGGCGGGCGGCAGGCCCGCCCTGCCGACGGTGCTCAACGTGCATGGCGGCCCGCAGGCGCGGGATGTGTGGGGCTGGGATCCCGAGGCGCAGTGGCTGGCCAACCGAGGTTACCTGTGCCTCCAGGTGAACTACCGCGGCTCGACCGGCTACGGCAAGTCGTTCGTGACGGCCGGCGACCGCGAGTGGGGCGCCAAGATGCACGACGACCTGCTGGACGCGGTCCAGTACGCGGTGGACCAGGGCTGGGCTGATCCGGCCAAGGTCGCGATCTACGGCGGCTCCTACGGCGGATACGCGGCCCTGGTCGGCGCGGCGTTCACCCCGGACGTGTTCTGCTGCGCGGTGGACATCGTCGGCCCGTCGAACCTGCAGACGCTGCTCGAGTCGATCCCGCCATACTGGAAGCCGATGGCGGCGGCGCTGTACAAGCGGGTCGGCAACCCGGAGACGGACAAGGAATTCCTGTGGTCGCGCTCCCCGCTGTCCCGGGCCCGCGACATCCGCATCCCGCTGCTGATCGCCCAGGGCGCCAACGACCCGCGGGTGAAGCAGGCCGAGTCGGAGCAGATCGTGGCCGCGCTCAAGCAGGCCGGGATCGACTACGAGTACATGCTGTTCCCGGACGAGGGCCACGGCTTCGCCAAGCCGGAGAACCGGCTGAAGTTCTACGCCGTGGCCGAGCGCTTCCTGGCCAGGTACCTAGGCGGCCGTTTCGAACAATAACCCGGTCACAGCATGGGAAGGTAGCGGCCAAGCTCGTATTCGGTGACCTGGCGGCGGTACTCCTGCCATTCTTCGCGCTTGTTGCGCAGGAAGAAGTCGAAGACGTGCTCCCCCAGCGTCTCCGCGACCAGTTCGCTGTCCTGCATGACCCTGATGGCCTGGTCCAGGTCCTGGGGCAGCGGACGGATCCCCAATGCGCGGCGCTCGGCCGAAGTCAGCGCCCACACGTCGTCCTCGGCGCCGGGCGGCAGCTCGTAGTCGCCCTCGATGCCCTTGAGCCCCGCGGCCAGGATCACCGCGAACGCCAGGTACGGGTTGCAGGCGGCGTCTACCGACCGGAACTCCACCCGGGTCGAGTTGCCCTTGTGCGGCTTGTACATCGGCACCCGGACCAGGGCCGAACGGTTGTTGTGCCCCCAGCACACGTAGGCCGGAGCCTCGCCGCCGGCGCCAGCGGTGCGCTCGGCCGCGCCCCACAGCCGCTTGTAGGAGTTCACCCACTGATTGCACACGGCGGTGATCTCGGGCGCGTGCCGCAGCAGCCCGGCGATGAACGCCCGGGCCGTCTTGGACAGCTGAAACTCCGCTCCCGCCTCGTAGAACGCGTTCTTGTCGCCCTCGAACAGTGACACGTGCGTGTGCATGCCCGAGCCCGGGTGATCGGTGAACGGCTTCGGCATGAACGTCGCGTAGACGCCCTGCTCGATCGCCACCTCCTTCATCACCAGCCGGAACGACATGATGTTGTCGGCGGTGGTCAGCGCGTCGGCGTAGCGCAGGTCGATCTCCTGCTGCCCGGGCGCCCCCTCGTGGTGGCTGTACTCCACCGAGATGCCCATCGATTCCAGCATCGTGATGGCCGTCCGCCGGAAGTCGTGGGCGATGCTGTGCGGAGTGTGGTCGTAGTAACCGCCGGTGTCGATCGGCTCCGGCCGGTTGCCAGCGGCGGGCCGCTCCTTCAGCAGGAAGAACTCGATCTCGGGGTGGGCGTAGAAGGTGAAGCCCAGCTCGGAGGCGCGGGCGAGGTTGCGCTTGAGCACCCAGCGCGGGTCGGCGTAGGACGGTGACCCGTCCGGCAGCAGGATGTCGCAGAACATCCTGGCCACGCCCGGGTACTCGGTGAACGGCTTCGGCATGAACGACGCCCGCACGCCCTCGCCGATCGCGACCTCCTTGACGACGTAGCGGAACGTCATCACGTTGTCGGCCATCGACAGCGCGTCGGCGTAGCGTAGGTCGATCTCCTGCTGGCCGGGCGCGCCCTCGTGGTGGCTGAACTCCACCGAGATGCCCATCTGCTCCAGCGCGTCGATCGCGTGGCGGCGGAAGTTCGGCGCGGCGTCGTGCACGGCCTGGTCGAAGTAACCGCCGTTGTCCGCCGGGACCGGCACCGAGCCGTCGTCGGGCCCGGCGTGCAGCAGGAAGAACTCGATCTCGGGGTGCACGTAGCAGGAGAAGCCGAGGTCGCTGGCCTTGGCCAGCTGCCGGCGCAGCACGTGCCGGGAGTCGGCCCACGACGGTGAGCCGTCGGGCATCGTGATGTCGCAGAACATCCGCGCCGAGTGATGGTCGCCGCCGCTGGTGATCCAGGGCAGCACCTGAAACGTGGACGGGTCGGGGCGCGCGACGGTGTCGGATTCGGATACCCTGGCGAAACCTTCGATGGACGACCCGTCGAAGCCGATGCCCTCCTCGAACGCCCCCTCCAGCTCGGCCGGCGCGATCGCCACCGACTTCAGGAACCCGAGCACGTCGGTGAACCACAACCGGACGAATCGGATGTCCCGTTCTTCCAGCGTGCGCAGCACGAATTCCTTTTGACGGTCCATGTCCGCAGCGTAGGCACCGGCTGTTAATTCTGTGTTACGGAGTTGCTGCGGTCTAACACCGCAGATTGTCCGGCGGCAGCGTCAGGTTCACCAGGTAGTCGACCACCGGGGTGTCGACGCACGGCACGCCGTTGAACACAACGGTGTGCTGGGTGCCCTCGAACGTGATCAGCGGCGCCGCGAGTTGGCGGGCCAGGTCCACCCCGGCGGCATAGGGGGTGGCCGGGTCGTGGGTGGTCGACACGACGACCACCTTGCCCGGTCCCGGCGGGGTCGCCCGGTGCGGCGTGGTGGTCGGCGGCACCGGCCAGAACGCGCACACGTCCCGCGGCGCGAACCCGGTGAACTGTCCGTAGCTCATGAACGGCGCGACCTCGCGCATCCGGCGGTCGGCGTCGACCCAGGCCGCCTGGTCGGTCGGGGTCAGCGTGTCCACGCAGCGCACGGCGGTGAACGCGTCCTGCAGGTTGCTGTAGCGGCCGGCCTGGTTGCGGCCCCAGTAGTCGTCGGCCAGCAGCAGCAGGTCGCCGGCATCGGTGTTGCGCGCCAGCCCGAGCAGGCCGCTGGTCAACAGCTTCCAGTACTGCGGCGTGTACAGCGCGTTGACGGTGCCGGTGATCGCGTCCTGATACGACAGCCCGCGCGGGTCGGAGGTCGGGCCGGGCTTGGCCACCAGCGGGTCCACCAGCTGGTGATACCGGTCGACGGCCTTGGCCGGGTCGTTGCCCAGCGGGCAGCCGTCGTACTGCGCGCAGTCGCGCGCATACTCGTCGAACGCGCCCTGGAACGCGGCCATCTGCCGGACGTTCTGCTCGATCGCACCCTGGGTGGGGTCGACGGCGCCGTCGAGCACCATGGCGCGGACGTTCTGCGGGTACGCCTGTGCGTACGCGGTGCCCAGTTCGGTGCCATAGGAGAAGCCGAGAAAGTTGATCTGGTTCTCGCCCAGCGCCTGACGCACGACGTCCATGTCGCGGGCCGCGTCAGCGGTGCCGATGTTGGCCAGTGCCGGTGCCCCGTTGCGGCTCAGACACTGCCCGGCCAGCTGCTTGTAGATGTCCTCGATGTGCGCGACGCCCGCCGGGCTGTAGTCGGCCAGCGGCTCACGCCGGTAGGCGTCGAACTCGGCGTCGGTGCGGCAGCGCAGCGGCGGCGTCGAATGCCCCACCCCGCGCGGGTCGAAGCCGACCAGGTCGAAGTGCCGGGCGATGTCGGTGTCGCGCAGCCCGGCGGCCATCCCGGCGACGTTGTCGACGGCCGACGCACCGGGGCCGCCCGGGTTGAACAGCAGCGCACCGATGCGCTCACCGCTCGCGGGCACCCGGATCACCGCCAGCTGGTCCGCCGCGCCTCCTGGGTTGCCGTAGTCGACCGGCACCGACACCGTCGCGCAGCGCGCCGACGGGATGTCACCGGTGTCCACCCAGCCCTGGCAGCTGCCCCAATTCGGTTGCGGCACCGTCGCTTGCGTGATTCCGCTGTCGGGTGCCGCTGCGGCCGTCGGCAGCACTACGCAGAAGGCCAGCCCCCAAATGAGCAGCGTCGAGAACAGGGGTCTCATCCGCCACATGCCGAACATGTTCGCATGCGCGACCACGCCGCGGTCACCGCCGCCCGCGGTTTGATGCGAACCGTTATCTAGCTGGCACCGCTGCGGTAACTCGGCGGGGCTCAGCACCGTGCGTCGGGTCCCGGCACCGTCTGGTCGACCAGGTACCTCGTGACGATCGCGTCGACGCAGGAGTTGCCCTGCAACGCGACGGTGTGCTGGGTGCCGTCGAAGGTCAGCAGGGCACCCCCGAGTTGGCGGGCCAGGTCGACCCCGGCCTGATACGGGGTGGCCGGGTCGTGCGTGGTGGAGATCACCAGCACCGGCGGCAGTCCGTGCGCAAAGATCTGGTGCGGCTTGCTGGTCGGCGGCACCGGCCAGAACGCGCAGGTGTCCAGCGGGGCGTCCCCGGTGAAGTCGCCGTAGCTCATGAACGGCGCCACCTCGCGGGTGCGGCGGTCCTGCTCGATTGCCTTGGCGCGGTCGGTGACCGGCGGCTGGTCCACGCAGTTGACCGCCACCCGCACGTCGGTGGAGTTGGTGTAGTGGCCCCTGGGGTCGCGGCCCATGTACAGGTCGGCCAGCGCGAGCATCGTGTCGCCGCGGCCGTCCTTGAGTTCGGTGAGGCCATCGGTCAGGTGCCGCCACAGCCCCGGCGAGTACAGCGGCAGGATCGTCGCGACGATCGCGTCGCTGTAGGCCAGCTGCCGCGGGTCGGCGGTTTTCGCCGGCTTCTGCACCAGCGGGTCGACGAGGCTCTTGTAGACGTCGACCGCCTTGCCGGGGTCGGTGCCCAGCGGGCAGTCCGGCGCCTTCGCGCAGTCGGCGGCGTAGTCGTTGAACGCCTTCTGGAACGCCGCGGCCTGCTGGATGTTGGCCTCGATCGGGTCGGCGTTGGGATCCACCGCGCCGTCGAGGACCATCGCCCGCACGTTTTCCGGGTAGGCCTCGGCGTAGGCGGACCCGATCCGGGTGCCGTACGAGTAACCGAGGTAGGTCAGCTTGGCGTCGCCCAGCGCGGTGCGCAGCGTGTCCAGGTCCCTGGCGACGTTGGCGGTGCCCACGTTTTCCAGGAACTGGTTGCCCATCCTGTCGATGCAGCGGGCCACGAACTCCTTGGTCAGCTGCTCGATGTGCGCCACACCGGCCGGTGAGTAGTCGACCTCGGGGTCGGCGCGCAGCCTGTCGTTGTCGGCATCGGAGTTGCACCACACCGCCGGCGCGGCGTTGGCCACCCCGCGCGGGTCGAACCCGACGAGATCGAACCGCTCGCGGATCTGCGGCGGCAGCGAGTCGACCATTGACGCGGCGGCCTGCACGCCGGACTCGCCCGGGCCGCCGGGGTTGATGATCAGCGAGCCGATCTTGGCGCCGGTCGCCGGGAACTTGACCAGGGCCATCGTGGCGCTGTTGCCGTCCGGCTTGGAGTAGTCCACCGGGACCGCCAGCTTGCCGCACCGCGCGCCGGCCGGGAGTTTGACGGTGTCGTCGGAGGGGGTCACCTTGCAGGGTCCCCACCCGATCGGAGCCCCCACCCTGAGTTGTCCCATTAACGGACGCCCATCCACCAGCCTGCTGCAACTCGTCGCGACGACGATCGTGGCGACCACGACCGTCCAGGTCATCGCCTTGCGGGCGATTGGCAACCGGCGATTGGGGCTCATGGCACCACATGCTGCCATGACCGGGTGAGAAGGCTGCGATAAGGCGCGGCCGCGCTACGGCTGCGCGGACAGCAGTTCGTCCAAACCGACGCCGAAATCGTCGGCCAGGTCCCACAGGTCGGGCAGCAGCTCCGGACAGGAGATCAGCCCGACGTCGAGCTTGCCGTTCAGCGACATCACCGTGATGTTGAGCCCACAGCCGTGGAAGATCGGGCCGAGCGGATACATCGCCTTGACCTGCGAGCCCAGAAAATACAGCGGCATCTGCGGACCCGGCACGTTCGACACCACCACGTTGTGCACGGGCCGGCTGCCGGTCAGCCGGGAGCTCGAGTAGACCCGCATCGCGATACCGAACACCGCCGGCGCGGCGAACTGCGACCAGTCCTGCAGCAGTGTCGCCGCGATCGCCGAGCTGTGTTCCTTGGCAACCGAATTCGCCTCCGCGATCGCGCGCAGCCGTTCGGCCGGGTCGGCGATGTGGGTCTCCAGCCGGGAGAACATGCCCGACACCTGGTTGCGGCCGGCCCGGTCGGACTTGTCCCGGACCGACACCGGCACCATCGCCACCAGCGGCTCGTCGGGCAGCTCACCGCGGTCGAGCAGGAACGTGCGCAACACCCCGGCGCACAGCGCCATCACCACGTCGTTGACCTTGACGCCGAACCGGTTCTTGACGGTCTTGATGTCGTCGAGGTTCAGCTGCGCCCACGCCACGTTGCGGTGGCCGGTGACCGTGTCGTTGAACGCGGTCTGCGGCGCCTTGAACGGCCGTGTCATCGCCTGGCCGCTGGTTGCCCGCCGCAGCGTCTCGATGACGCTGGCCACGGTGGTCGGCAGCACGTTGGCCAGCTGCAGCGGCCGGGTCGCGAACCGCACCAGCCCGCCGGCGGCCAGCTCGATCGGGTTGGCGCCGCCGACGCCGTCGACCGGGTCGGGCGGCGGCGCGTCGGGCTCGGTGCTGCACAGCACCGACATCAGGTTGGCGCCGCTGACCCCGTCGACACCGGCGTGGTGCACCTTGGTCATCACCGCCAGACGGCCCCCTTTGCTGGCGTCGGTGCCGCCGACCCCCTCGATCACCCAGTTCTCCCACAGCGGTCGGCTGCGGTCCAGCTGAAGAGACGCGATGTGCCCGCAGATCTCGCTGAGTTCGTTGCGCCCGCCCGGCGCCGGCAGACCGATTCGGTGCAGGTGGCGGTCGATGTCGAAGTCGTTGTCTTCCACCCATACTGGATGGTCGAGGTTCAGCGGGCTGTCGGCAAGCTTCTCCCGGAACGTCGGCAACCCCTTGACCCGCAACGACATTTCGTCTTTGAACCGGTCGAATGTGTAACCGCCCGGCATCGTCGAGGTGTCCAGTTCCAGGATCGAGCAGACATGTAACGGTTGTTTGGCCGTTTCGAGGTACAGGAAGCTGGCGTCGAGTCCGCTGAGACGTTGCATGTCGCCGATGGTAAATCCGCGCACCGGACACTGTGAGCAAGTCCACTCGACCGCGCGTGCATTCTCCGAGTCGCCAATGGCAGACTGAACCTGTCAGACGAGCCCGGGGACCCGCAATGGGCCACGAGGATCGACCCGACCAGCACGAGGGACAACGATGTCTGAGCAGACTGTCTACGGCGCTGCGGCCGATGGCGGCAACCCGCGCACCAGGGTCCGCACCCATCACCTGCAGAAGATGAAGGCCGAGGGCCACAGGTGGGCGATGCTCACCGTCTACGACTACTCGACGGCCAGGGTGTTCGACGACGCCGGCATCCCGGTGCTGCTCGTCGGGGACTCGGCCGCCAACGTGGTGTACGGCTACGACACCACGGTGCCGATCTCGGTCGACGAGCTGATTCCGCTGGTGCGCGGGGTGGTGCGCGGCGCACGGCATGCGCTGGTGGTCGCCGACCTTCCGTTCGGCAGCTACGAGGCCGGCCCCGCGCAGGCGCTGGCCACCGCGACGCGATTCCTCAAGGAGACCGGCGCGCACGCGGTCAAGCTCGAGGGCGGCGAGCGGGTCGCCGCCCAGATCGCCGCGCTGACCTCGGCCGGCATCCCGGTGATGGCGCACATCGGCTTCACCCCGCAGAGCGTGAACACGCTGGGCGGCTACCGGGTGCAGGGCCGCGGCGACGCAGCCGAGCAGACCATCGCCGACGCGATCGCGGTGGCCGAGGCCGGCGCGTTCGCCGTCGTGATGGAAATGGTGCCCGCCGACCTGGCCACCCAGATCACCGGCAAGCTGACCATCCCGACGGTCGGGATCGGGGCCGGCCCCAACTGTGACGCGCAGGTGCTGGTGTGGCAGGACATGGCCGGGCTCACCGCCAAGACGGCGCGCTTCGTCAAGCGCTTCGCCGATGTGGCCGGCGAATTGCGACGCGCTGCACTGCAATACGCCGAAGAGGTGGCCAGCGGCGTGTTTCCCGCCGAGGAGCACAGCTTCTAGCCGCCAACCGAAGGCCCTGCGGCATTTGTTCACTTTCATGTGGCACCCTGTCCATCCACGGTTCACGAGGATCGCTGCCATCCGAAGGGAAAATGACGCCCAGCATGGGGAAGACGCCCGCGAGCTCCAGGCATCTGGAGGTGGAGCAGAAGTTCGACGTTGACGGGTCTACGGTGTCGCCGTCGTTCGACGGGCTCGCCGCCGTGGCGCGGATCGAGCGCGCGCCGTCTCAATCCCTGGATGCGGTCTATTTCGACACCCCGGGCCGCGATCTGGCTGCGCACCGGATCACGCTGCGGCGCCGCACTGGCGGCGCGGACGCCGGGTGGCACCTCAAGCTGCCGGCCGGCCCGAGCGCGCGCACCGAGGTGCGCGCCCCGCTGACCGGCAGCGATGGGGTGCCCGCCGAGCTGCGGAACGTGGTGCTGGCCATCGTTCGGGACCGGCCCCTTGAGCCGGTCGCGCGGATCACCACGAACCGGACGGTTGACCACTTGTACGGCGCCGACGGCATACCCCTGGCCGAGTTCGCCGACGACCAGGTCACCGCGCGCGCCGAGGGCGGCGACGAGCAGCGGTGGCGGGAATGGGAACTCGAGCTGGCCGAGGACGGCATCGCCGACGGGCGCGCCGACGACGAGTTGCTGCAACGGTTGACCAACCGGCTGCGCGATGCCGGCGCGCAACCGGCTGGGCACGCGTCGAAATTGGCGCGGGTGCTCGACGGCGCCCCCGCCGAGCGCCTGACCGCCCGAAGATACGACGATCCAGTGCGTCACGCGGTGGCCGAGGAGATCGAGAACCTGCTGACCTGGGACCGCGCGGTGCGCGAGGATGTCGACGACAGCGTGCACCAGATGCGGGTGACCATCCGCAAGATCCGCAGCCTGCTGCAGGCGTCGGAGTCGACGTTCGGGCTCTCCGACGACGCGTGGATCCTCGACGAACTGCGCCAGCTGGCCAGCGTGCTCGGGCTGGCCCGCGATGCCGAGGTGCTGGCGCAGCGCTACCAATCGGCGCTCGACGAACTGCCGCGGGAGTTGGTGCGCGGGCCCGTGCGCCAGCGCCTCGTCGAGGGGGCCCGTCGCCGCTACCGCTCCGGGCTGCGCAAATCGTTGGCCGCCATGCGATCTCAGCGTTATTTCCGGCTGCTTGACGCGCTGGAGGCGCTCCTCGCCGCGGAACCACCGCCACCGGAGCCCGGTGCGGAGCAGTCGACCGAGGCGACCATCGAGGCCGCCTACAAGCGGGTGCGCAAGCGGGCCAAGGCCACCGCGCAGGCCGAGGCCGAGCACCGCGACGAAGCGTTGCACCGAATCCGCAAGGCCGCCAAGAAACTCCGCTACACCGCCGCGGCGACCGACGAGCCGAAGGTGGCCGACGCCGCCAAGAACATCCAGTCGCTGCTCGGCGACCATCAGGACAGTGTGGTCAGCCGCACGCACCTAAGCCAGCAGGCCGACGCCGCGCACGCCGCGGGCGAGGACACGTTCACCTACGGGGTGTTGCACGAACGCGAGGACGAGTTGGCGCGCCACAGCCGCGAGCAGCTGGAGTCGGTGCTCAAGGCGCTGGACAAGGCGGTGCGCAAGACGCTCTGACGGGCCCCTGAAGGGCGGGCGAGTTGGCCTGTAAGCCGGATTCTGTTCCGCGCCGCAGCGGTTGCCACGGCGGCGCGGCGGCGACCATCCATCTGGGCACACCGTCGCCGGGTGCCTCGGGCGGCCTACCCGCAGGCTCGGGCGAGCAACCCTCGGACGCCTGCGCAGCCGCACGGCGTGCGGCCTTTTGGCCTTGCTTCGGGTGGGGTTTGCCGAGCCATTCCGGTCACCCGGAATGCTGGTGCGCTCTTACCGCACCGTTTCACCCTTACCACCGCGATCGGTGGCGGTCTGTTTTCTGTGGCACTTTCCCGCGAGTCACCTCGGATTGCCGTTAGCAATCACCCCGCTCTGTGAAGTCCGGACTTTCCTCGTCTCACCTTGCGGTGATCCGCGGCCGCCCGGCCAACTCGTCCGCAGTACTAACGTACTGCGCCGGGCATGCCCTGCGCGAGCAGGCGATACTTGTGCCCATGTCGCAGGTGCCACCGGCGCGTTATCTGCTCCGGGCCAAGGACTTCGTCGATGCCCGCTACGCCGAACCGATCACGGTCGCCGATCTCGCCGCCGCCGCGGGGCTGTCCCGCGCGCATTTCACCCGGATGTTCACCCGCACGTTCGGCGAGTCGCCGCGCGCGTATCTGCAGACCCGGCGGCTGGAGCGGGCAGCGGCGCTGCTGCGCTACACCGACCGGTCGGTGGCCGACATCTGCATGATGGTGGGACTGCAAAGCGTGGGTTCGTTCACGACCAGTTTCTGCCGGGTGTTCGGCAAGCCGCCCGCCGCGTACCGCGCCAGCCTGCCGCCGGCGGCGGTACACGCCCGGGTGCCGAGCTGCATCCTGCAACGGGACACCCGGCCCGGGCCCGACACCCGCAAAGCAGCACATGGGGAGAAGACGCGCGGCGCCGGCCGACCGTAGCGTCGGCCTCATGTTGAAGATCGCCGGCGCCCAGCTGTGGGTGCACGACCAGGAAGTTGCGCTGAAGTTCTGGACCGACAAGGTCGGCCTGGAAGTACGCGAAGACGTTTCGCTGCCCGAATTGGGCGGCTTCCGCTGGCTGACGGTCGGCCCGCGGGGCCAGGACGAGGTGTCGATCGTGCTGATGGCCGTGCCCGGGCCGCCGGTGATGGACGACGCCACCCGGTCCCAGGTGCTCGAGGTGGTGGCCAAGGGTTTCGCCGGCACGGTGTTTTTGACCACCGAGGACTGCCAGGCCGCGTACCGGGAGTTGTCGGGGCGGGGTGTGGAGTTCACCGAACCGCCTCATCAGATGCCCTACGGGATCGACTCGGGCTTTCGGGATCCCTCCGGCAACAGCGTGCGGCTCACCCAGCGAGCCGATTAGGCCCCAGCGGCGCTGACCACCGCGTCGGTGGCGAAGCCGAGCACGATACCCGCGAAGATGCACCAGCTGACCAGCACCTTGAGGTCGGACTTGCGGGCAACGGCGAGCAGTTCGATCACCACGTAGAGGATCGACCCGGCGGCCAGCCCCAGGAACGCGATCGACACGAATTCGTTGGTGAACCGCTGGCCGAGCAGGGTGCCGAGGAAGGTCGGCGCGCCGCCGATCAGCCCGGCGACGGCCAAAAAGCCCCAGGACGGCTTGCGCCCGGTCAGCGGCGCGACGATGCCGAAGCCCTCGGTGGCGTTGTGCAGCGCGAAGCCGATCACCAGCATGGTGGCCAGCGCGATCTCGCCGCTCGCGGCGGAGTTGCCGATCGCCAGCCCTTCGGCGAAATTGTGCAGCCCGATACCGACCGCGATCATCAGTGACAGCCGGTAGGCGGAGTCGCTCCAGATGGAGGTGCGGACGTCACCGACGGTGGCCGCACCGGGGCCGTCGGCGCGGGTGCTGTTGCGCCGGGACTGATAGCCGTCCACCCACACCAGCCCCAGCAACCCGACGCCGAAGGTCACCGCCAGCACCGCGCCACGGGCGAGCGCGGCGCCGATCTGGTGGTGCGAGAGGTGGGTGTCGATCGGCTCCCACGCGTGCGCGAGCACGTCCCACAGCAGGAATATCAGAATGCCGGTCGCCAGCGCGTTCAGCCCGGTCTTCAGCCGCGGCATCGGTGTCGGCAGCCGGCCCAGCGGCAGTCCGAGGAAGATGGTGGCGCCGGCGATGGCGCCGAGCACGGCGATCTGAGCTGAGGACATGTGGTGAGCCTAACCTGCCTTACCGGGTGTCAGTCCACCCGTACCGCGAGGGTGGCCACCACCGCGTCGGTGCGGGAGCGCAGCGCCGCGGCCAGCACGGCCCCGCGCTGGTTGTGCAGCAGCTGGTAACGGCGCCGCCGGGGCTCCACCTCGGCGATGAGCACGGTGACGTGGCGGCCTTGCGCGATGTGGCTGCGCACGAAACCGACGATGGGCGCGACCAGGTTGCGATGCGGGCTGGGCACGATCTTTAACGGGATCCCCGGATCCCATTGTTCCCACGCCTCGCTCAGGCCCCGGGTGCCGTCGGGATCGATGTCGACGGCGACCGGCATCACCTCGCCGCCGAGCCGCATCGCAGCCTGTAACGCGCGCTGAGCTACCAGGCTGACCGCCACGACCGGCACGATCACCAGCGCCCTGACATCGGGGCCCGCGACCGGTTTGGCCGGCGTCCGGCCCAGCCCCAGCTCGTCGGCGACGCGGCGGTAGTAGCGCTCGATCCGATCGAACAGCAGCACCAGCGTGGGCACGATGACCAGCACCAGCCAGGCGCCCTCGCGGAATTTGGCCACGATCAGCACCAGGCCGGCGATCGCGGTGAGCGCGGCGCCGGTGCCGTTGAGGGCGGCCTTTGCGCGCCAGCCGCGGTCGCGCTCCCGCTGCCAGTGCCGCACCAGCCCGGTTTGGCTGATGGTGAACCCGATGAACACGCCGATCGCGAAGACCGGCAGCAGCCGCTGGGTGTCGGCACGGACGATGAGCAGCACCGCGGCGGACAGCACCGCCAGTGTTCCCACGCCGTACCGGAACACCGGTTTTTCGGCGCGCAGCGCGAACAGGTGCGGCACCCGGTGGTCCTTGGCCAGCAACTGCAGCAGCACCGGCAGGCCGCCGAAGCTGGTGTTGGCCGCCAGGCCCAGCACCAGGGTCACCGACAGGTTGATCACGTAGAACGGCCAGCCGGTGCCCATCGCCCCCGCAGTCACCTGCGCGAGCACGGTGACCCCGCCGCGGGGCAGCACGTGCTGCAGGCGGATCAGCACCGCCAGTCCCATCAGCATCGCGCCGAGCAGCACGCCGAGGGTGACTTCGGTGTGCTGGGCGCGTTTGACCGCGGGCGTCCGAAACGTGGGCACTGCGTTGGCGATTGCCTCCACACCGGTCAGCGACGAGCAGCCGGCCGCGAACGCCTTGAGGATCAGAATCGGCCCCAGCGCCTCGGTGGGACGCAGTGGGCCGAGGTCGGAGCCGATCACCGCGACTGGGTGCGGGTGGGTCAGCCCGACCAGAATGGTGGCCAGGATCGCCACGATGAACACCACCGTCGGGCCCATCAGCACCTTGGCTGACTCGGCGATGCCGATCATGTTGATGATGGTCAGCAGCAGCAGCCCCGCCATCGCCACCGCCAGCAGGTGATGCGACAGGACGGGGAACACGCTGCCCAGGCTGGCCGCGCCGGCGGCCAGGCTGACCGCGACGGTCAGCACATAGTCGACGACCAGGCTCGCCGCGGCCAGCAGGCTCACGCCGCGGCCGAGGTCCTTCTTGGCCACCGCGTAGGCGCCGCCGCCGTCGGGGTGCACGGCGATCACCTGTCGGTAGGAGATCACCAGCACCAGCAGCAGCACGGTGATCGCCGCGGAGACCGGCACTGTCCAGGCCACCGCGGCAGCGCCGGCGCCCACCAGGATCAGCACGATCGATTCCGGCCCGTAGGCGACGCTGGTCAGGGCGTCCAGCGACAACGCGGCCAGTCCGCCGATGGCGGTCAGTCGGTGGGAATCCCCCCGAAGGTGGCGCCGCAGCCGGCGATCGGCGATCCGCTCGGCCGGTTCGGGCTGCCGCGTTGCGACCATCGTCTGATTTAACACCTGCCAGTTGTCAATCAGGTGTCCGGCAAGTAGGCAGAAAGCCATGCACGACGACATCGACCTCACCGACCTGGACCGCTTCGCCGGCGGGTTCCCGTACCACGTCTTCGACGCGCTGCGACAGCAGTCGCCGGTGTGGTTTCACCCGCCGACCCCGCATTCGCCGGGGGGCGAAGGGTTCTGGGTGCTGAGCAGATATGCGGACATCGTCGACGCGGCGGCCGACGCCCAGACGTTCTCGTCGGAGACCGGGGGCGCCCGGGCGGGTGGCGGCACCACACTCGAGGACATGCCGCTGGGCGCGCTGGCCGGTGTCCTGCTGAACATGATGGACGATCCGCGGCACGCGCAGTTTCGCCGAATACTGACGCCCAGCGTGTCCCGGCGGGTGCTGCAGCGCATCGAAACGGATCTGCGGGCGCGCGCCGTCGGGATGGTCGAGGCCGTGCTGGCGAAACGGGATTGCGACTTTCTGGTGGACGTGGCCGCTGAGCTGCCCCTGCAGGCGGTCGCGCAACTGGTCGGCGTGCCGCAGCAGGACCGGCATGAGTTGATGAACTGGGCCAACGTCACGCTCGACTACGAGGACCGTGAAGTCGGCGAAATCACCGAACGTCTGGCTCAGGCGTCGGCGCGGATGTTCGAATACGGCTCCAACCTGTTGCAGCACAAGCGGGCCCATCCGGCCGATGACCTGCTCTCGATCGTCACCCACGCGCGGATCGACGGCGAGCCGCTGACCGAGGGCGAGCAGCGGATGTTTTTCAGCCTGATCATCGCCGCGGGCAGCGAGACGACCCGCAACTCGATCGCGGTCGGGATGCTGGCGATGATGGGCCACCCGCAAGCGTGGGAGCAACTGCGGGTGGACCGCTCCGGGCTGCCGACGGCGGTCGAGGAGATGCTGCGGTGGGCGTCGTCCACGCCGTATAACCGCCGCACCGCGACTCGGGACGTGGTGTTGCGCGGCCAGACCATCAGGGCCGGCGACAAGGTCACGCTGTGGTGGGCGTCGGCCAACCGCGACGAATCAGCGTTCACCGACCCCCACACCTTCGACATTACCCGTAACCCGAACCCGCACTTGGCGTTCGGGCGCGGGAGTCACTTTTGCTTGGGCGCCGCGCTGGCCCGGATGGAGATGCGGGTGATGTTCGACGTGCTGCTGGACCGGGTCGCCGGCGCGACGCTGACCGGGCCGGTCGAATACGTCCGCAGCAACAAACATGCCGGGGTCCGGCATATGCCGGTGCGGCTGGAAGCCGTTCAGAGATAGGCGGTTTGATTGACCAGCCGCACCGACGAGGCCCCGTCGGGGTAGAACTCGGCGATGCTCAGCGAGGCCAGGTCGAGGTGCAGCCGGTAGAGGATGCCCGGGCCGGCGTCCAGCGCGAGCCGCAGCACTGTCTTGATGGGTGTCACATGCGACACCACCAGCACGGTGGCGCCGCCGTGTTCGGCGACGATGCGTTCGCAGGCGCGCCGTATCCGGTTGCCCACGCTGTCGAAGCTTTCCCCCCCGGGGGCAGGGACGCTGGTGTCACGCAGCCATTTTCGGTGCAGTTCGGGGTCGCGGGCGGCGGCCTCGGCGAAGGTCAGGCCCTCCCACGCGCCGAAGTCGGTTTCGATGAGGTCGTCGTCGACGACGACGTCCACACCCAGCGCCTTGCCCGCGGCCGCGGCGGTGTCGTAGGCACGCTGCAGCGGCGATGTGATGACGGCGGCGATGCCGCCCCGCCGGGCCAGATATTCGGCCGCGGCGTCGGCCTGCCGCCGGCCGAGGTCGGTCAGCGCGGGGTTGCCGCGCCCGGAATAGCGCCGCTGCACGGACAATTCGGTCTGCCCGTGCCGCAGCAGCAGCAGCCGGGTGGGCGCGCCGCGCGCCCCGGTCCAACCCGCCGGGGACGAGTGCGACGGCGCCGTCGGGTTCTGCGATGCCGCGGCGGCGTCCATGGCTTCGTTGGCGAGCCGGTCGGCGTGCGCGTTCTGACTGCGCGGAATCCACCGGTAGCTGACCCGGCCCAATCGCGCGGCCAGCGACTGGGCCCGGCGGTGCAGCTCGGCCAGCTCGGGGTGCTTGACCTTCCACCGCCCGGACATCTGCTCGACCACCAGCTTGGAGTCCATCGCCACATCGGCTTCGGTGGCGCCCAGGTTGACCGCCTCGGTGAGACCGGCGATCAGGCCGCGGTATTCGGCGACGTTGTTGGTGGCCTGCCCGATCGCCTGCTTGGTCTCGGCCAGGATCTGGCCGTGGTCGGCCGACCACACCACCGACCCGTAGCCCGCCGGACCCGGGTTGCCCCGCGACCCGCCGTCCGCCTCGACGATCACCTTCACCGATCGGTCCCCTTGACCCGCAACAGGATGGTGTTGCATTCCGGGCAGCGCAGCACTTCGTCCTCGGCCGCCGCCCAGATCCGGGCGAGTTCTCCGCGGCCCAGTTCGATCCGGCAGGCGCCGCAGCGGCGGGCCTGCAGCACCCCCGCGCCCACGCCTGTTGCGGCCCGCTGCCGCTCGTACAGTGTGACGAGGTTGGCGTCCAGTCCGGCCGCCAGCTGCTGACGTCGTTGGGTGCGGTCCCGCTGCACCCGGTCGATTTCGGTGAGCGCTTCGTCGCGGGCCCGTTGGGCGGCGCCGAGCGCGGTTTCGAGGGTGTCGATCGCGCCGAGCTCGCGGGACTGGTCGGCCTGCAGTTCCTCGCGGCGCTCCATGACCTCCAGCAGCGAGTCCTCCAGGCTGGCCTGGCGACGCTGCAGCGTCTCCAGCTCGTGTTGCAGCTCGGTGAGCTGCTTGGCGTTCGGGGAGCCGGAGCTCAGCAGTGACCGGTCGCGGTCTTCGCGCTGACGCACCGCGTCGATCTCGGCCTCCAACCGCGACACCTGCTCCGCGATGTCATCCAGCGCCAGCCGCACGGCGGCCAGCCTGTCGTTGGCGGCCCGGTACTCGGCCTGTACCTCCTCGTAGCGGGACTGCTCGGCCAGATGCGCGTGGCGGTGTGCGAGACGACCCAGTTCGGCGTCGAGCTCGACCAGATCGGCCAGCGAACGCTGTTGATCGACTGCAGCTTTCATGACTCCACGTCCTCGACGTTCCACGGGTCGGTCCGGATGGTGGACACCCGCACCGGAAGCGACGGCCCGAATTGCCGTGTCAGCACGCCGGCCGCCTGTGCGCACCAGGGGAATTCGCTGGCCCAGTGGGCGACGTCGACGAGCGCGACGTCGGAGGCGCGCCGGTGCTCGTCGGCCGGGTGGTGGCGCAGGTCCGCGGTGACGTAGGCGTCCACGCCGGCGGCGGCGACCTCGGCCAACAGCGAGTCGCCGGCGCCTCCGCACACCGCGACGCGTGACACCGGCGCATTCGGGTCACCGGCCGCGCGCACTCCCCAAGTGGTGGCGGGCAGTGCCCGTGCGACGCGGGACACGAACGCGCGCAATGGGGTAGGCGACCCGAGGGTGCCGATCCTGCCCAGCCCGGCGTCGCCGGGCAGCGCGGCGAGCGCGAACACGTCGAAAGCGGGTTCCTGGCAGGGATGCGCGGCCCGCATCGCCGCGAGGACCGCGGCGCGCGAGGACGCTGGCGCGAGGACCTCGACCCGGTCCTCGGTGACACGCTTGACGGTGGCGGTCACGCTCCAGCCGCAGTGGGAGTAGTCGCCGATGTGCCCGGCGCCGGCGTTGAACATGGCGTCGCGCACCACGTCGGCGTTCTCGGGCGGCACGAACACCACCCACTTGTCCATCGCGGTTCCGGCGGCGGGCGCCAGCACCCCGTCTACCTGCACTCCGAGCGCATCGGCTAACGCGTCGGACACCCCCGGCGCCGCCGAGTCGGCGTTGGTGTGCGCGGTGAACAGCGCCCGGCCCGACCGGATCAGGCTGTGCACCAGCGCACCCTTGGCGGAGCTGGCCGCGACGGCGGTGACCCCGCGCAGCAGCAGCGGGTGATGCGCGAGAAGCAGCCCGCCTTCGGGCACCTCGGCCGCTACCGCCGCGGTCGCGTCGATGGCCACGGTCACCGCGGCGACGGCGTCGCCGGGATCGCCGCACACCAGCCCGACCGCGTCCCACGACTGGGCAAGCTGCGGCGGATAGGCCGCGTCGAGCACGTCGATGACGTCGCCCACGCGCTGGGTCACGCCAGCACCTCGGTGAGCGCGTGGACGAGGGTCGGCCACTCGTGGCGTACCGCGGCGCGAAGGTAGTGCCCGTCGAGCCCGACGAACGTGTCGCACCGGCGGACCGCGATGCCGCGCGAGTCGAGTTGCTTTCGGGCCAGCTCGGCGTCGGGGAGGTTGAACAACACGAACGGTGCGCGGCCGTCGACGACCGGGATGCCGCTACCGGTCAGCGCCGCGACCATCTGCTCGCGCATGGCGGCGAGCCGGCGTGCGCCCGCGGCCGCGTCCGCCACCGCGTCGGGCGTGCAGCAGGCGGCGAGGGCCTCGAGCTGTAGCGTGCCCAGCGGCCAATGGGCCCGCGTGGCGGTCAGCCGGCGCAGTAACGGCGGCGCCCCCAGCGCGTAGCCGACCCGGAGCCCGGCCAGCGACCATGTCTTGGTCAGGCTGCGCATCACCAGCACGTCCGGCAGCGACTCCCCGGCCAACGACTCCGGCTCGCCGGGGACCGCGTCGGCGAAGGCCTCGTCGACGACGACGATCCGGCCGGGCCGGCGCAGCCGCAGGATCTGCTCGCGCGGGTGCAGCACCGCGGTCGGGTTGGTCGGGTTGCCGACGACGACGAGGTCGGCGTCGGCAGGCACGTCGGCGGAAGCGAGTTGGAACGGTGGGGGCAGCACCACGTGGTGCACCGGGATCCCGGCGGCCGTCAGCACCGCCTCCGGTTCGGTGAATGCGGGTGCGATCACCGCTGCGAGCGCCGGACGCAGCTGCGGTAGCAGCGCGAAGCCTTCGGCCGCCCCCGCCAGCGGTAGCACCTCGTCGGGGTGGCGGCCGTGCCGGCTGGCCGCGGCGGTCCTGGCGGCCCGCTCGTCACCGGCGCCCGGGTAGCGGGCCAGGTCGGGCAACCGCCGCGACAGCCGGTCCAACAGCCACGACGGCGGGGTACCTTGCCGCACGTTGACGGCGAAGTCGAGCATGCCCGGCGCCGCGGCCTGGTCGCCGTGATATCGCGCCGCCGCACGCCGACTCGACCAGCTCACAGACGAAACACTAGTGCGATGGACAATGGCTGTGTGACGTGCCGCCCGCAGCTGGTGATCTTCGACCTGGACGGAACGCTGACCGACTCGGCACACGGCATAGTGTCGAGTTTCCGGTATGCGCTGGGCCAGGTCGGGGTGACGGTTCCCGATGACCCGGATCTGGCGGCCCGGGTGGTGGGTCCGCCGATGCATCAGACGCTGGGGGCGATGGGGCTGGGCGAGCTGACCGCCGATGCGATCGCCGCCTACCGCGCCGACTACACGAGCCGGGGGTGGGTGCTCAACGAGGTGTTTGACGAGATTCCCGAGCTGCTGGCGGACCTGCGCACGGCCGGCGTCCGGCTGGCGGTCGCGACGTCGAAGGCCGAGCCGACCGCCCGGCAGATCCTCGCGCACTTCGGGCTGGACGGGCACTTCGAGGTGATCGCCGGCGCCAGCCTTGACGGCGTCCGCGCCACCAAGGCCGACGTCGTCGCGCATGCGTTGAACCAGCTCGACCCGGTGCCCGAGCACGTGCTGATGGTCGGTGACCGCGTGCACGACGTGCATGGTGCCTCCCGTCACGGCATCGGCACGGTGGTCGTCGACTGGGGTTATGGCGGTCGTGATTTCGACGACCCGGCGAACGACGCCGCGCTGACGCATGTCGCAACGGTGTCGGCGCTGCGCGAGGTGCTCGGTGTCTGAACCGCTGCACGTCACTTTCGTGTGTACCGGCAACATCTGCCGGTCACCGATGGCGGAGAAGATGTTCGCCCATCAGCTCGGTCAACGCGGGCTGACGGATCAGGTCCGGGTGACCAGCGCCGGTACCGGGCCCTGGCATGTCGGCTGCGAGGTCGACGAGCGCGCCGGGCGGGTGTTGCGGGCGCATGGCTACCCGACCGTGCACTGCGCGGCGCAGCTCGACGAGAACCACCTGGGCGCCGACCTGGTGGTCGCCCTGGGCCGCAACCATGCCCGGATGCTGCACGAGATGGGCGTGCCGGCCAACCGGGTTCGGTTGTTGCGGTCCTTCGACCCGCGCGCCGGGGCGCACGCGCCCGATGTCGAGGACCCCTACTACGGCGCGCACGCCGATTTCGAGCGAACGTTCGCCGTCATCGAGGCGTCGCTGCCGGGCCTGCACGACTGGGTCGACGAGCAGCTCGCCGACCGTGGCCTCGCCTCCTGATGAGCGCCGGTGTGAAGAGGCGATGATCCTGATGCGGCGCTGGACCTTTCTGCTTCGGCCAGGGTGGCTGGCCCTGGCGCTGGTCGTCGTCGCGTTCGCGTACCTGTGCTTCACGGTGCTGGCGCCGTGGCAGCTGGGCAAGAACACCCGGACGTCGCGGGCCAACAACCAGATCGCCCATTCGCTGACGGCCGAGCCGGTGCCGCTGACTTCGGTGCTGGCACAGCATGGCCCGGACAACGAGTGGCGCCGGGTGAGCGCGCAGGGTCACTACGTTGCCGGTGTGCAGGTGCTGGCGCGGCTGCGGGTCGTCGACGGCGAGCCCGCGTTCGAGGTGCTGGCGCCGTTCGTGGTCGACGGCGGTCCGACGGTTCTCGTCGACCGTGGCTATGTGCGGCCGTTGGAGGGGTCACGCGTGCCGCCGATCCCTGCGCCGCCTGCCGATCCCGTGACGATCACGGCGCGTATCCGCAGCTCCGAACCGCGCGCGGTCGGGAAGGAGCCGGTGCGCCTCGACGGTGTGCAGCAGGTGTATTCGATCAACACCCGGCAGGTCGGCCAGGTCATCGGTATGCCGCTGGCCGGCCCCTATCTGCAGCTGGCGGACAACCAGCCGGGTGGGCTCGGGGTCGTGCCGCTGCCGCACCTGGACGCCGGCCCGTATCTGTCGTACGGCATCCAGTGGATCGCCTTCGGCATCGTCGCGCCGATCCTGTTGGGTTACTTCGTTTATGCGGAGATCCGCGAGCGCCGCCGCGATAATGCCGACGACCGGGCGGCGCCCGCACCGGTGACGGTCGAGGAGAAGCTGGCCGACCGCTACGGCCGGCGGCGCTGATCGCGGTCGGCGATGAGCCGGGTGCGCGAAGCGCCGATGGCAATCGCCGCCGACACGATCACCGCGGCGACCTGAACGGCCCGCGACAACCGCACCGCGCGCCTCAGGTCGCTGACCTGTGGCGCCGGCCCGTCGCCCAGTGACGGCCGGATCTGAAGGCCGTGGGCGTACTGCGTCGGGCCGCCGAGGCGTACGCCGAGGGCGCCGGCGAACGCGGCCTCGACGACGCCGGCGTTGGGGCTGGGATGGCGTGCGGCGTCGCGCCGCCATACGCGCAGCGCCGCGACGGGTGAGCCGCCGGCGACGGGCGCGCACAGCGCCACGAGTGCGGCGGTGATGCGAGCGGGAATGAGGTTGGCAGCATCGTCCAATCGTGCGGCGGCCCAACCGAAGTGGTGGTAGCGCGCCGAGCGGTAGCCGATCATCGCGTCGAGGGTGTTGATGCCGCGGTAAAGCAGCACCGCGGGAATGCCGCCGAGCGCGGCCCACAGCAGCGGGGCGACGTGCGCGTCGGAGGTGTTCTCGGCGATCGATTCGACCGCGGCACGGGTCAGTCCTTCGGCGTCGAGTGCGGCGGGGTCGCGCCCGCACAGTGATGGCAGCACCAACCGGGCCGCGGCCACGTCGCCGTCGGTCAGCGCCGCTGCCATGACGACGCCGACGCGAGTCAGCGATGTGCCGCCGAGTGCGGCCCACGTCGCGAGGGCCAGCGCGGCGGTGCGTCTGATCGCGATGCCGCCGGCGGCCAGCAGCCCGAGCAGAACACCTGTGTGCAGGACGCCGGCCCAGCGCGCGTCGCGGTAGGTGAGCCGCTCCAATGCGACCGCGGCGGCGCCGAACACCGCGACGGGGTGGCCTCGGCGGGGGTCGGCGATCACGAGGTCGGCGCCATAGCCGGCCACGATGCCCACCGCCCGAGCCGAGCTTGTTGCCGCAATCACCTCGGCAGCTTCTCACATCGTGGTCTACTGCCACTATGGCGCGCCGCCCGCACCGAGTCGCCGACCTGCTCAACCCGGCGGCGGTGCTGCTGCCCGCAGCCAACGTGATCATGCAGTTGGCATTGCCGGGCGTCGGGTATGGCGTGCTGGAAAGCCGGGTGGACAGCGGCAACGTGTACAAGCATCCGTTCAAGCGGGCCCGCACCACTGGCACCTACCTTGCGGCGGCCACGGTCGGCACCGACGAGGACCGGGCACTGATCCGCGCGGCCCTCGACACCGTGCATGCGCAGGTACGCTCGACGGTAAACAGTCCGTTGCGCTACAACGCCTTCGACCCCAAGCTCCAGCTGTGGGTGGCAGCGTGCCTGTACCGGTATTACGTCGATCAGCACGAGTTTCTGCGCGGCCCGCTCGATGAGGCCGCCGCCGAGGCGGTCTATCAGGACGCCGAGCGGCTGGCCACCACGCTGCAGGTGCCGGCAAGCATGTGGCCGGCCGACCGCGCCGCGTTCGACGAGTACTGGAAACGGTCGATCGACGAACTGTGGATCGACCCACCGGTGCGCGCGCACCTGTACGGTGTCGCCAGTTTGGCTTTCCTGCCCTGGCCGTTGCGGGTGGCGGCGGGTCCGTTGAACCTCTTCGCCACGACCGGTTTTCTGCCCGCGGAGTTCCGTGCCCTCATGGAATTGCCGTGGACCCAGCGCCAGCAGCGCCGATTCGACTGGCTGCTGGCGGCACTGCGCCTGGCCGATCGGGTGATCCCGCAACGGTTGTGGATCTTGGGCTATCAGACGTACCTGTGGGACATGCGGTCGCGCGCCAGGCGCGGCAGGCGCATCGTGTAGGAATCACTTGACCGACAAAGGAATTGCCATGCAGTCGTTTCCCGCCATCTCCCATGTCGCGCTCACCGTGCGGGACATCACCGTGAGTCAACCCTGGTACCAGCGGTTGATTGGGGCGGACCCTGTCCTGGACGAGGACAGCGGCAGCGGCTATCACCATGTGGTGTGGATGCTGCACAGCGGCACTCTGGTGGGCATCCATCAGCACGTGCGGCGTGCTCCCGAGGAGCCGTTCAGCGAATTCCGGGTGGGCCTCGACCACGTCGGCTTCGGGTGCGCGGACCGCGCCGAGTTGGAGAACTGGGTGGGCCGGCTCAACCAGTTGGGCATACCGCACGGCGGCATCGTCGACGCCGGCTACGGCTCGGGCCTAAGTTTCCGCGACCCGGACGGGATCGCGCTGGAGTTCTTCGCCCCGCCGGAGCGCTCGACCCGTTAGCGTGGCGACGGCAGGATACGGACTCCGCCATCACCCGGACGGCAAGGAGCCGCGCGCGGCCGGATCAGCCGGCGCGAGCGGTTTAAGCCCGGTTATACGCCTTGGCGTTCGAACACTTCGAGGATCTGTTCGCCGCAGACGCCGCCACGCTCGCACAGATCGCGGACCTCGGCTACCGCTGTCTGCAGGACGTCGAGCCGCGTGGATGCCTCGGTGATGGTGTCTAGCCAGCTGTCGTAGTCGCGGTCCTCATCCACCGCAAAGACAATGCTCATCCGATCATTCTCCGATTCAGGTGCATGCAAATGTCGGGGAAGTCGCGGCTGCTTCACGAGCACACCCGTCCTACACAGCAGATTTTACTCCGATCCAGCGTCAGTTGGAAGCACCGGCGGTCGACGGGCAACACCAATTCTTTTGACGCAAGCGAAGATTCCGGTTTCCGCGCGTTCAGCCCAACGCAATTCTTTTGACGCGGACGAAGATTCCGGCCTCCTCGGCGACGATCTGTTTAAAGGTATTGACGGTGCGGAAAAATTTTCCCGCTTAGGGCCGGGATTTCACCTGGCAATGCCGGTTCAGCGAAGCCAGCGGGCACTCAGCGGCGGCGCAACCCAACGCTCGATTGGCTTGTAACTAGTTGCGCAATCAGATTTTAGAATGTCGAAGTGAAACGACCTGTGGTCGCGAGTACGTCCAGACACGTGGGTTCGCCGTTACCCCACTCGCATCCGCCGCCCGCCCGGGCGGCCCGGGTACTGGCCGGCGCGGTGGCATCCGGCGGTGCGTTGGCCCTGGGGGCACTGACTCCGGCCGGGGCGGCCAACGCCACCTGCGTGTCGGTCGACGGCTTCGACAACGGCGGGGGTGCACGAGCACGATCGGAACGATTGCCCTCGCGATAGGCTCAGGCGCCACCGCCAGCGCCACCGCCATCGGCAACGCCGCCAGGGCCGAAGCAGTGGGCGGCAACCACAACACCGCCACCGTCATCGCCGGCCGAACTCGCCAGCAATCGGTCCTGGGCATGGACTCGTTCATGTGGTCAACCACCAATAATTTCAGGTGTGTTGCATGCAACAACCGTTTCATGCAACACTGCGAACAATGAGCACATCGACGCGGAGAGCCCGCCAATACCGCGAGCGGATGCGCCTGCGCGGGTACCGCCCCGTCCAGGTGTGGGTACCGGATGTCCGCTCGACGGCGTTCGCCGCTGAAGCACACCGGGAGGCGGTGGCGCTCGCGGAGGCTGACCGACACAGCGACGACATGGAGTTTGTCGAGGCGATCTCCGCTCTCGGTTCGCTGGACGACGACGCGTGAATCGTGGCGAGCTGTGGACCGTCTCCGGCGGTGTCTACGCAGCCAGGGCGCGCCCGGCCATCATCATCATCCAGGACGACCTATTTTCGGCGACAGATTCGGTCGTCGTCATCCCGCTGACCACGACGGTCACTGACACGCCGATATCCAGGGTCGCCGTGCCGAACGACGAGACGACGAAGATCGCCCAGCCCAGCTTCGCGATGATCGACAAGATCACGACCGTGCGCCGGTCGAACCTTGGCGCGCGAATCGGTCGGACGCCGTCCGCACTCATGGCGGAAATCGAACGGTCTTTGATGGTATTCCTGGGACTGGCTGGCTAGCTGGCGCACCGTCCCCAGGAATCATGGGGCCGCCCACTGTGAAGTCTGTCCAGGCGACGATTCCGCCGTGCGCGCCTATCGCCCGTCCAGCCGGATAAGCCGACAGTCGGGTCCCAGCGCTGGCCTCCAAAGTGGCATGCGCAGGTGGTGTGTCCGCCACCGGTCGCGACTAGACCCTAAAACCCCGCTGCGGTGGCAGCATTACAGCTAATGCGGCTGTAATTGGCCACGCTGATCCGAATCTTCGCCGCCAAAGGGCGGGGCCGGGGCCGACGCTATACACACCGAACCGCTGTGAGATCTGGATCGACCGAAGGAGCGTCAGGAAGATGCGAACCATGCGGTCTTTAGTCGCTGACACGGTGGGCGAACCGTCCGAGGTCCTGAACCTGCAGACCCGCCCGATTCCGGAGCCCGGCCCCGGCCAGGTCCGGATCCGGGTAACAGCTGTACCTGTCGAGGCCAGCGATCTGCATACCATCCGCGGTAGATACGGATTCACCCCGGAGTTTCCCGCCGTGCCGGGAATCGAATCCGTCGGTGTGATCGACCAACTCGGCCGCGGCACAGACGGTCTGACCGTCGGGCAGCGTGTCATCACGATCGGAGTTACGGGCACGTGGCAGGAGTACCTCGTCGCCGATGCCGGGCGGGTCTTGCCTGTTCCCGCCGGCATGAGCAATTCCACGGCCGCTCAGATTCTCAGCAATCCGCTCACAGCCGTGATCTTGACCGGTGATGAACTCGATGTTCGACCGGGTGAATGGCTGCTGCAGACCGCGGCCGGTTCAATCGTGGGCCAGTCGGTCATCCAACTCGGAGCGCACGTCGGCTTCAAGACCCTCAACGTGGTCCGCCGTCGATCCGCTGTCGAGGACATCCTCTCGTTGGGGGGTACCGCGGTGATCTGTACGGAGGATGAGAACCTGCGCGAACGGGTGGCCGATATAGCCAGCCGCGACGGCGTGTCCAAGGCGATCGACTGTGTCAGCGGTCAAGTGGGTGCCGACGTGTCACGCGCGCTGGCACCGCACGGTGAGCTCATCGTCTACGGTGCGCTGTCCACGCACCGCCAAACCGATCCCGACAAACTCACCATCCCCATCTTCGCGCGCTCACTGATCTACGAAACCAAGACCGTTCGGGGGTTCTGGCTGTTCCGCTGGTTCACCGAGACCCCGAAGGATCGGATGGCCGCAGCGATCAACCGGACAGTTCAGCTCGCCGACAGCGGCGCGTTGCGCGTGCCGGAGGGCCAGCTGATCCCGCTCGAAAAGTTCAGCGAAGCCGTCTATCTGGCCGAAGCTCCCGCACACGGGGGCAAACCGCTGCTGGTGTTCGAACCGTAGTCGGAGATATGTCCGACAGATCCGACCCGACCGCCGGAGAGAAGATGGGCGATGCCCTGCCTGCGAATGCGAGTACGTTGCGACGGAGCAAACAGATGCCACCCCAGTTCCGCTGGCGTGGATGCATGCTTAACACCGCGGCAGCTAGTTCGTGTCTAGGTCGCGGCCCCTGTTGGGCCGTGCTAACCAGCTAAGCCGGCGAGATTCCGGCACTTTTCGGGTTATGAAGCTGCGAGTGCCTTGAGCGCTTTCGCCGAATCACTGCCCGGCTCAGGATGGTAGATAAACACCTGGGTGTCGGAGTCGGGGACGGTGAGCCTCGTGCGGCGAAGATAGAGATCACCCGCCAGGGGATGTCGCATGTGGAGGATGCCGGTGCGGTATCCGACATCTGCGCGTGCCCACAGTTCGCGGAACCGGTCGCTGGCTGCGGAGAGCCCGTCGATCAGGGCGCGTAAGCGGGGATCGCCCAGATCACCGGCCGCGGATTCCCGTAGCCCACTCACCGCGACCTCAGTCGCCTCGTCCCAATCGACGAAGAAATCGCGAGCGGCCGGTGCCAGCAGCCGCCACCTCAAGAAGTTTTCGCCGGGGGCGAACCCTGGTGACAGCGCGCGGGCAATCGCATTGGCGGCCAACACATCCTGGTATCGGTTGGTGACGATCGCTGGAAGCGAGATCTGGTCGATCAGTTGATCGAGACCGTCAGCCGCCGTCTCTGCAACAGGTCGAGGGCTATGCGCCGCCTGCAAGCCCGCAAGCCGATGAAGATGTTCTGTGGCTTTGATATCCAGTCGCAGCGCCCGGGCGAGCGCATCGAGCACCTGTGAGGACGGGTGCTGGTCACGGCCTTGCTCGAGCCGCAGGTAGTAGTCGACGCTAATCCCGGCGAGCATCGCTATTTCCTCCCGGCGCAATCCCGGGACGCGTCTGCGAGGTCCGGAATTCAACCCGACATCCTCGGGGCGGATTTGTTCGCGGCGTGCGCGCAGGAAGTTAGCCAGCGCGCTGGCCGTCGTCGACATTGCCCAATCTTAAGGCTGTCCCTCGCAATACCAGGATCAACAAGGCATGCCCGCCGCGGTGCAAGCGGGAATTCGCATTGGCGGCGATGCGCTTCCCGTGGACGAAGGATCAACTCCATCAAGCAAGGAGGACACGATGTCCACGATTCATTTCCACCGGTCGACAGCATCTACCCTTAGCAGTTCATCGCCGGGCTAACTGACTTCGGACCGGGCCGTTCCGAGCTCTTTCCGAACAGCGCGGACGGCAACCTCAAAGTGCACCACAAGGGCGCGCGTGACGCCGATGTCACCGAAGGCTCAGGCGGCATCTGGGAACGCCTGCACTACGACTGGTCCGATCCCAACCACGTGACGCTGACGACCACCGACTCCAACACATGGGGAGGCGCGTCGGGCTACGTCTACACCCTGAGCCCGCGTCCCGACGGCACCACGAATGTAGACGTTGTCATTGTCCGCGAGGGCAAGAACTTCAAGGGACGCGTCCTGGCGGCCGTACTCGGCACCATCGGCAAGGGCGTATTAAGGAAGGCATTCGTCCACAGCGTCAAGGCCATCGAGACGCGCAGCGACGCCGAAAATCGGCGATAACCGCTGTCAAAATTAACCAGCCTAGCCATGGTGGAGCTAACGGGACTCGAACCCGTGATCCCCACACTGCCAGGAGCAGGCAGCAGCCGTGACCAGGCAGGACAGGACCATTTCGGGCAGTTGTGGGCGTTGTTGGGCGTGCAACTGTCGTCAGCGTTGTCAGGGTTGTCGTCAGGGTTGTCGTCAGCGATGCGTGGCGCTGCGGATCTCTCGAAGAAGGCATTAGGGATTACTTCCGGCAATTCGCAAACAGGAGGTCACGGGGGCGCCAACAATCCAACCCCGAGCCGTTGAAGCCGCGGCCACGCGCTTGAGGCGGAAAGCCACGTCCCTACCGGTAGCCGACCTTCCGCTTTTCATCGGCACCTTAGAATCTGTCCTTCGCGCACCTAGCGTTCGTTCCGAAGGACCGCGTCTTGACGTCGGGCGTGAAACTGCATCTATACCAAGCCCACGTCCCGGGCTAAGGATTATTACGCGCCGAACGCGTTGCCCCAGCGAGCCCAACGCCGACAACACCAACACCGGCAGCGGCATCGGATCCTTTCGCCTTGAATAACCTCTTTAGTTCCGTAGAGGCCATGTGCACGATCATCGGCGGCACCGAAAACACCACGCCAGGGGCCACTCATTCACCTTGCCTGCGATTTATTGTCGGTCCGCGACGTCGCAGGCGCGTTGGCGTTGTGGCCGCTGAGCCACTTTTGCTGGGCCAACCGCGGCGCCCACCAATTCCATTGCCCAAGCAAAGTCATGGTCGCAGGCAGTAGCACCATCCGAATGATGGTGGCGTCGAGCAAGACGGCCAGGGTGAGCCCGACCCCGAAGATGCGCATCAATGACACCTTCGACGCACTAAGAGCAGCGAAGGTGATCGCCATGATGAGGGCAGCCGCGGTAACCACACGGCCCGTGCTAGCCAGGCCGAGAGAGACGGCCTCGTTGTTGGCGGCCCGAGTCTTGTCGGAGGCGAGCCAGAACTCGCGCATGCGGGAGATCAGGAAAACCTCGTAGTCCATTGACAAGCCGAAGGCGACACAGAACATGAGGACAGGAACGATGGCGAGCAGCACACCCACGACGGTGGTGCCTAGCCCGCGCAAGTGTCCCTGTTGGAATACCCACACCATCGCCCCAAACGTCGCGGACAACGAAAGCACGTTAAGCCCCAATGCTTTAACGGGGATGATGACACTGCGGGTCAGCATGAACAGCAGGCCCAACATGACGGCGGCAATCGAGCCGAGAACTACGGGTAGCCGGGCGGCGATGCTCTCGATGCTGTCCCGGTTGGTCTGCTCCAGCCCTCCGAACCACACTGTGGTGCCCGTGGGCGCCGGCACCGCATGCAGGTTGTTCAGCAAAGTGTTCGATTCGCTGCTGAACAGTGCAGCCCGGGTCGCGATGGTGAGGAGAACAACGCCACCGTGGGTGCCGGTCGGGCCGCTGGGAGGGCCGACGGCTGTGCCGCCGGTCAAGGTTGCGTCCGGGGAGGAAACAGCGACCACACCGGGAGTGCGGGAAAGTTCGGCGGCATAGGACCGGATCTGGGTGCCGCTCAGGTGGCCGGTTGCCGGGATGACGACCTGGATGGCCGACGCGAGGTCCTGATTGAAGTTTGCGCGGATCTGGTCGCCGACTTGGCGGGCTGTCGACGTTGGAGGCAGAATGCGGTCGTCGGGAAACCCGAACCTTGCGTGCAAGAACGGCAATGCGACGACAAGCAGCGGCACTGCCGTGGCCACCACCGATATCCCCGGCCGCCTCATCACCGCCCGCGCCCACCGGTACCACATGTTTGCGGGAAGACCGCGGCGGACACGGCCCTTGGCGATCCGCTCGCCGCTGACCAGAATGGTGGCCGGTGCCACAAAGACCGACGCCAGCGCCGCAAAAACGACGACAGCAACTCCGCCGTAGGCTAACGACCGCACAGCGTACATCGGAAAGAACGCCATCACCGCCAGGCAGAGGCCGACGGTCACCGCAGAGTAGGTGACGGTACGTCCCGCGGTACGCAGAGTGCGGTTGATCGCCTCTTCGGGTTGGGCACCGGCGCCGATCTCCTCGCGGTAACGACTGACTATGAGCAGTGAGTAGTCGATTGCCAGTGCAAGTCCCATGCACACGGCCAAATTCACCGCGAAGACCGACACCTCGGTGACACCGGCGAGCAGCCGTAGGATAGCCATCGAGCCGAGAATCGCGAAGCACCCCACAGCGAGTGGGATCATCGCGGCTACCAGGCCGCCGAAAACCCAGAACAGGACAATGAAGCTGATCGGAAGGGCGATCGCCTCGCTGACAGACAGATCGCGGCGCGTCTGCTCGGTAATCTCGGTAGTGCCGATGCCCGTGCCACCGGCCGAGACAGTGATGCCGCCGTCGTGCTCGCCGCTGAAGCGGTCGGCAAGTTCGGCGGCGTAAACCCCAGATTGGGTCTCACCGCCTTCGATGCCGGCGACGATTAGCGCTGAGCGCTTGTCCCGGCTGATCAGCCCGGCCTCGGCGGGGTCCGGCGAGTCCCACGGAGAGGTCACCGTCGCGACATGGTCTGCAGCGCGTAGCTGTGCAGCAAGTTCTTCCACAGTTTTGCGCGCTGCCGGGGTGTCGACGGGCCCGGGTGCGCGGACCAGCAGGATCAGCTGGAGGTCGCCGAGGTGAAAGCCCTTCACCAGCAACCGTGTTGCCTTCGTCGATTCGGCGTTGGGGTCACCGAACCCCCCGGTGGAAAATGTATGAGACCCGGGCGCACCGAGCACCGCGGCGGCGGCCATGATCAGCAGCGCTGCAGCGAGCACCCGTTTCCGCGCTACGGTGATGAGTCGAACAAGGGCATCGATCAACGCTGATCCCGGATCACTGTGTTACCGAACGACTAGGACCGTGTTGGTTCGGGGCTGGTTTGGGCAGCTGACATCCCCTACTACGGGACATCCTCCCCTCGGCAGGCCCGGGAACCGTAGAGGCTTGGTTTGTAGGGATCTTGATCGTGGTCGAGGTGGCGAGTGCCGCGCGGTAGGGCGGCCAGACCAGCCGGCCCACCACCGGGATGAACCAGGAATCGGCGGCGATCGCGGCGATCGCATTATCGTGGCGCTTCGCGGCGATTCGGCGTGGCGACCATCGCTTCAAAGGCGGCGTCACGGGCTGGCTGCAACCTGGGGCGTTGAACCGGTACGTGCGCTCGTGCGTGGCGCCGTGTCTGGCCGGCGCAGTGCACGATCCGTTGGCCGCAAAAGCAGTTAGGAGGTCCGAGGCCTCGCCATCATCAAGATCCCCGCGGCAGTCCTCACGGGGCTGCACCACACTGCGCGCCGCCTCGATGATGGGGATCGTCAGCGGGGCGATCTGGGTCAGATGCGACCGGACCAAATGCCGAGCGTCGCCGGCGTCGGCGTTGACGCGATCGCCACCGGCCGTTGCGGCTTGAAGGGTGCCGCCACCACACACTCGAGCCGCCGCCCGGCGGGAACCGGACCAACCCAAGCCCGCTCGGGCCGGCGTCATCGATTACCGCCGACCCGGCACCCCGGCAGCGACCGGGTGTATCCGGTAATCTCATCGCGGTTCGCCGGGCAATTGGCGTCTGTTGTCACGGCCGACGGCGTCTGCGCGGTAGGAGCGTGAAGCCCCGTGGTTTGAGGGTGAAGGATTCGGCGATCTGCAGCCGGTAATCGTTGGCGGGTGTCAGCCTGTAACGGTGTAGGACCAGCCCGAGCGCAAGAACGGCTTCATGGACGGCGAACTGGCGGCCGATGCAGGCCCGCGGGCCGGTCCCGAATGGCTTGTAGGCGTGCGCGGGCCGATTCTGTGCCCGGCCAGGGGCGAACCGGTCGGGATCGAAGCGGTCGGCATCGGGCCATACCAGCGGGTCGCGATGAAGCAGCGGTAGCAGCACCAGCACCCAGTCGCCCTGGTTCATCCGGTACCGACCGCCGAGCACGGTGTCGGTCCGGGCGGCCCGTAGATATCCCGGGGCCGTGGGCCATAGTCGCAGCGCCTCGTCGAGCGCCGCGCGCACGTACCGCAGCTTGGGGACGTCGGTGAACGTGGGCTCGACGTCGTCGGCTTCGCCCCATACCCCGTCCACCTCCGCTTGCGCTCGCGCCAGGGCCGCGGCGTCCCGGGTGAGGTAGTACAGCGCGAACGACAATGCTCCTGAGGTTGTTTCGTGCCCGGCGATTATGAAGCCGATGATCTGCTGGCGGATATTGACCGGGTCCAGGCGACGGCCGGTGTGTGGGTGCGTGGTGCGCAGCATCAGATCGAGCAGGTCGGGCACGTCTGGAGCCACGCCGTCGCGACGTGTCCGGATGATGTCATCGACGATCCGCTCCATCACCGCGACGTCCGCCCGGTGATGGCGGGCAGAGCCCGCCATCACCCGGCGCACCGGCACCCACGGCAGGACCGACGATAGGTTCGCGTACCGCGCCGTGCGGTTCATCGCGGTGACGAACGGATGCGGCCGGTCGCGGTCGAAGGTACCGAACCGAAAACCGAATCCGGCGCGCCCGATGGTCTCCAACGTCAACCGCGTCATGTCGGCGGTGACGTCTACGCGCTGTCTGCGGTCGGCCATGGCGTCCCAGCGGGCTAGCAGTTCTCGGGCCGTTCCCAGCATGATCGTGTGGTAGCCGCGCATCGCCTCACGGGTGAACGCCGGCGCCAGGATGTCATGCGCTAGCTGCCAATTCGGCTCGTCATTCTCGGCGGTCAACAGCGCGTCACCAAGGATGCGGCGCAGCCCACGCAGGGTAAGACCGACATGCTTGCCGAAGCGCGTCTCATCGTTCAACTCGGCTGCCAGGTCGGCCCCGCCCACCGTGACGATCTCGGTGCCGAACACTTTCTCCACCGAGATCGGCCCCAGCTCGCGCATCAACCACACAAACGACTGCAGCGGCGCCCGGGGATTGATGCCCACGACGTCGCCCACCACCGGCAGCCGGTAGGGTCGATGGGGAATCGCGGCGGTGTCCACGGTGCGCCTCCCAGCTAATCAATGATTTTCTTGAATGTTTGGTAGTCGCCTGCATCGCGGCGGTCGTCGCGGTGCTGCGGGCCGAGGAGGTGATCTTTGAGTTAGCTCTTGCCTCCCAACCCGAAAGTTTGTGGCCCGACCGCGTTGGGCTGGGTCAGCTCGCGTAACTCCTTGAGTGCGAGGGGCAAACCGTCGGCCACCTCGCATAGGTCGGGCAGCAGATCCGAGCAGGAAACTAAACCGACGTCGAGGTGGCCGTTGTGCGACATTCCGACGATGAGGAGTCCGGCTCCGTGGAAAAGCGGGCCGAACGCATAGTTCGCCTTAACGGGCGCACCAAGCAGATAGCTCTGTTGCGGTCCGCGCACGGTGGAGACGGTGAGGTTGTACACCGGCCGTCGGGCGCTGAGCCCGGACCATCTGTAGAGTCGCATTCCCAGCGTTAATAGCCCGGGGGCGCATTGCATCCAGTCCTGCAGCAGCGTGGCGCCGATTGCGAAACTATGGTCCTTAGCAACCGAACTCGCCTCGGCGATGGCTCTGAGCCGGTCGGCCGGGTCGGCCAAGTCGGTGTACAAGCTGGACAACATGCCAGACAATTGGTTGCGGCTGGCGCGGTTCGCCTCGAAAACCGATATGGGCATCGCTGCAACCAGTGCCGCCCGCGGCAGCGCGGCCCGGTCGAGCAGTAACTGTCTGAGCGCACCCGACACCAGAGCCAGCATCACGTCGTTGAGCTTGACCCCGAACTGGTCCTTGATGGTATTGACGTCCTCCAGATCCAGTTGGACATAGGCGATCGTGCGATGCTCGGTGAGGTTGCCGCTGAACGGAGTTCGCGGCGCGCTGAATATTCCTGACATGGCTTGACCCCGAGCAGACCTACGGATCGTCTTGACCAGGGCGGCGACAGTCGCGGGCAGCACATTGGTGACCAGGAACCATGGCCGGCCGGCAAATCGCACCAACCCATCGAGCACGATCTTCCACTTGCCCACAGTCCCGACACCGTCAATGACCTCCGGCGGTGGCGGCTCGGCTTCAGTGCTAAGCAGCCGCGACACGATGTCGAGGCCGGTCACCCCGTCCCCCAGAACGTGGTGCATCCGCAGCATCACCGCGACGCAGCCACTGAAGTGTGGGTCGGCACCTGACAAACCCTCAATCACCCACATGTCCCACAATGGCCGGCTCCTGTCCAGCCGCTCCGCTAAAAGGCGCCCGGCGAGCTGCGACAGTTCCCGGCGGGTGCGCGGCGCCGGCAGCTCGATGCGGTGCAGATGCCGGTCAAGGTCGAAGTCGCGATCCTCCACCCACACCGGAGTCGCTAAGTTCAGCACGCTGTCGGCCAGCTTCATACGGAACTCCGGCAGCGCGGCGAGGCGCCCCGACAACCTTTCGCGGAATCGCGCGAAGCTGTATCCCCCAGACATCGTCGAAGCATCCAACTCCAACAAGGCGCACGTGGTCAGTGGCTGCGACGGGGTTTCGAGGGGCAGCAAGCAGGCGTCGAATCCACTGAGCCGATACATGGTCACCGCAGCACCTTGACGAATAAGCGAGACCAACCGACCACCGTTATTGAGTTGACGCGCTGGCAGTCTTCCCAAACCACGTTATGGCGCGCCAAGAAATCGAGCGGATCCTCCAGCGTCGGGATGATGCGGCCGTGCAGGTCACAGCATGAGGTACCGCGTGACGCTCGGACAGATTTATCTGCGAAAGAAAAGAAAAGTGGCCAAGGATCGAAGTCGGGCGCGACAGAATACGGCAAATGATCGTCGGCGCGGTCCCATCACTCAGACATGCCCCGACAAGGGTCGCGAGCGCGCACAGCGCGATCCTGAGCCGTTTGGTCGCTGCGCGCCCTTGGTACCCGAAACGTGACGCCGCCGCAGCAACAACCCGATGCCGCTGCTCAGGACGGTACCACTGCGAATGGTCCCGACACCGACGCTGATCTGCCGGATTACCTAGATGCGGGGCTGATGAAGATCGCCGGCGTGTGCCTGAGGGCCGTGATGACGATTCTCGATACGCCCGTGGTCAGCGTTGCGCAGCACCCTTTGATCCATGACTTCGGCTCGCCGCAGGCCTGCATTCGAACATGGGGCGATGAACTGTCGGGCCGGTTGTCGTCAAACGCCCGAGAATCACCGCGCTGAAACTGCGTTTTGGCTGGTGGAGCTAACGGGACTCGAACCCGTGACCACCACACTGCCAGGAGCAGGCAGGGCTATGACCAGGCACGATAGGTGCTTTCCGGTGCTGTAGCGCTGGTGCCTGAAGGAGCGACTGTCGTCGCGGTTGTCGTCAGAACTGTCGTAGTTTGGCAACTGCGGCTGCCACGGGCAAAACCGACGGCGGTCAAGACCGCGATGTGCCTCAAGCGGTATCGCTCCAAACACTGTGCTCAGGCGGACTCGGACCGACAACGGATGGATTCTAAGTCCTATTTCTCAGCGTTTGTTGCGTCAAGCTGCGACGGTATCGGAAGAACTGCAAGTCAGCTCGCTGTGCTACGCGCAGTTTCACGCAATCCAACTGCGGATTGCCCCGACTGTCCGGTCAGTTACCGGGCGGACGACCCGCAGATGTGAACCTGCTCGCGATTTCTCGGTAATATCTGGCCGATGAGCAACCACCAACTGACGCGTTGGGTGTTGCGTCATTCCGGGTCACGCAGTTTGCGACGCGCCGGCCTGGGTGCCGCTGCGGTGCTGGCCGCCGGTGTTGTGCTGATCGCGCCAAGCGGTGTCTCGCGCGGCGTCCCCTCGGCCAGCGCCGACGACTGCCCGGACGCCGAGGTGACCTTCGCCCGCGGCACCGACGAACTGCCCGGCCTCGGGCGCGTCGGCCAGGCCCTCGTGGACTCGCTGCGCCAGCAGACCGGCATGAACATCGGTGTGTATGCGGTGAACTACAAGGCGAGCCTCCTCCAGTTGCACACCGACGACGGCTCCAAGGACGCCGTATCGCACATCGAATCCATGGCCGACAAATGCCCGAATACGCCGCAGGTGCTGGGCGGATATTCGCAGGGCGCGTCGGTGATGGATATCGTCACCGGAGATTCGGTGGGGGGTATCCTCAGGGGCACTACGCTGCCCGCCCAATACGCCAACATCGTCGCGGCGGTCGTCACCTTCGGCAATGTGGCCGACCGCAGCGGTGCACCGATAACGACTCAGAGTCCGCTGTTCGGTTTCAGGGCGATCGATCTGTGCAACCCCAGCGACCCGATCTGTCACGCGGGCCCCGGCAACGAATGGAGCGGGCACACAGAGGGCTACGTACCCATCTACACCGACCAGGCGGCGAGCTTCGTCGTCGCGAAGCTCTTGGGGGTCCAACCTCCCACTACGTCCGGGCCTTCTGCGACGCTCGCACCGTCTACGGCGGCCGAATCGCCCGTTGCTTTCCACTGACGGG
>JAFARC010000011.1 GCA_019245755.1 Mycobacteriaceae bacterium
GCGAACACTTCAAAGGCATCGACATCATGCGCACCGTACGCAGCTTCGACCCCTGCCTACCCTGCGGCGTGCACATGTACCTCGGCAACGGCAAAACCCTCCAAAAACTACACACCCCCACCCAATCCCTCACCGGGGAGTAATACAGGAGAGCCAGATGCAAACAGTGGGTGTGACGGCCTCGGTCGTCGTGGGCCTGATCGTCGTGGCCGGCGTGGTGCTCGGCGTGCGGTCGCTACCCGATCTCGCCCGGTATCGCCGGATGCGGCAAATGTAGGTAGTTCGGCTACGGCCGGGCCGCGATGCCGCGGAGGATCCGGTCGCAGACCGCGTACATCTCTTCCTTGGCCTGGTCCGGATCGGCGGCGCGCGACACGTACAGCGCCGCCTCGTCGAGCGCGCCGAGCAGCACATGTGCGCTCGGACGCACCGGCTGCTCGGGTATCGCTCCCGCGGCGATGGCCTGCACGAGCATGCCCTCGATGACGCCGAGCCCGTACTTCACCCCGACCGCGCGCCACCTGTCCCAGCCCAGCACCGCGGGCGCATCGACCAGCACGATCCGCTGCACGTCGGGCGCCGAGCACCGGTCGAGAAACAGCCGCGCGCCCAGGCGCATGGCCTGCACCGGGTCCGGGGACTGTGCCGGGTCGGGCGCCTGCGCCGCCATGATCCGGTCGACGACGTCGGCGACGATTTCGCGCTCCACCTGCTCATACACCTCGGCGAACAGCGCGGTCTTGTCGCTGAACTGGTGATACAGCGCTCCCCTGGTCACCCCCGCGGCCTCGACGATCGCCTGCGTGGAGACATCGGCAAAACCCTTATGCGCGAAAAGCCTTCGAGCGTGGCCGAGCAGAAGCGCGCGGGTCGCAGCCGTTCGCTGAGCCTGGGTTCGCCGCGTGGGGATATTGACTTTCATACAGTGTGCACGTAACTTCCGTACTATGTGTTTGTAAGTTGGCGCTCAAGGAAGGATAGCGGACATGCCGCGGCTGGCGCTGGAACAAGCAACGTTGGACTACCGCGTGTGGGGACCCGAGGACTCACCACACGCCCCGGTGCTGTTCGTGCACGGCATCCTGGTGGACCACCGGCTGTGGCTGGCGGTGGCCGAGGGGCTTGCGCGACAGGGTTTCCGGTGCATCGTGCCCACCTGGCCGCTGGGTTCGCACACTGTTGCGGCCAACCCGGGCGCCGACCTGTCGCCGGGTGGAATCGCGACGATGATCCGCGACGTCATGGCCGCGCTCGACCTCACCGACGTGACCCTGGTCGGCAACGACACCGGCGGCGGGTTATGCCAGTTCGTCATCGACGCCTACCCCGAGCAGGTCGGGCGGTTGGTGCTGACGAACTGCGACGCCTTCGACAAGTTCCCGCCGTTCCCGTTCCCCATCGTGTTCGCACTGCTGCGCGGGCCACGGTCGATCAAGACACTGTTCGGCCAACTGAAGCTGACGGCGCTACGGCATTCACCGCTGGGCTTCGGCCTACTGATGAACGATCCCGACCCGACGCTGACCGACTCCTGGTTGCAGCCGTGCCGTCACGACGATCGGATCTGCCGCGACCTCGCCACCCTGCTGCGACGGGTCGCCGCCACCGACTTGACCGAGGTGGCGACCCGTTTTTCGGGTTTCACCAAGCCGGTGACCCTGGTGTGGGGTCAGCGCGACCGCTGCTTCACCCCGGGGCTCGGCAGGCGGCTGGCCGCCCAGTTCCCCAACGCGGCGCTGATCGAAGTGCCCGACGCAAAAACTTTTGTCCCGCTCGACAACCCGGCGGCGGTCATCGACGCAATCAGCGCCGTCGGTGCGCACAAGCCACTCGCCTGAATCGACGGCGGCTGCCGGGCGGTCCGCTGCGGCGCCGGTCAGCTCTTGGCGAGCGTGAACTGGCAGACGTCGGTGTAGCCGTCGCGGAAAAGCTCCGCGCACCCCGTCAGGTATCTCAGGTACCGGTCGTAGACCTGCTGGGACTGGATCGCGACGGCCTCCTCCTGGTGGGCCTGCAGCGACGCGGCCCAGGTGTCCAACGTGCGCGCGTAGTGCAGGCGCAGCGGCTGCACGCGATTGACGTGGAAGCCCGCCTTGGTCGAGTGCTCCTCGACGACCGCCACCGACGGCAGTCGACCGCCGGGGAAGATCTCGTCCATGATGAACTTGAAGAATCGCAGGTGCCGCATCGTAATCGGCATGTTGCGCGCTTCGAACTCCTCGGCGCTCGGTTGCACGATCGTGTGCAGCAGCATCACCCCGTCGGCCGGCAGGGCCTCGTAGGCCATCTTGAAGAAGTCGTCGTAACGGTCGAAGCCGAAGTGCTCGAACGCGCCGATGCTGACGATCCGGTCCACCGGCTCGCGGAACTGCTCCCAGCCCCGCAGCAGCACCCGCTTGGTACGCGGGCTGTCCGATTGCGCGAAGACCTTCTCGACGTGAGCCTGCTGGTTTTTGCTCAGCGTCAGCCCGATGACGTTGACGTCGTAGCGCTGCAGCGCCCGCAGCAACGTGGCGCCCCAGCCGCAACCGACGTCGAGCAGGGTCATGCCGGGCTGCAGCCCCAGCTTGCCCAGCGCCAGATCGATCTTGGCGATCTGGGCTTGCTCAAGCGTCATGTCGTCGCGCTCGAAGTACGCGCAGCTGTAGGTCTGTGTCGGGTCCAGGAACAGCCGGTAGAAGTCGTCGGAGAGGTCGTAGTGGTGCTGCACGTCCTCGAAATGCGGCGTCAGGTCCTGCGCCTCAGACTTGCTTTCTGGCAATGGTCGCGTCCTTCCGGTCCGGGAAAGCTACCCGATGTTACGAGGGCTGGGCAGGTCGGCACGCATCCGGGTCAACAGAAACCGGCCTGGCCGGCCCGTGGTACGCCGCGGAACCAGCCCTCCTACCGCCGGTGACGAGCCTCGACCGCTTCCAGGTCGGCGACGCCGGCTGCGCCTCGCTCGTCATCGCCGGTGCCGAACCAGGCCGCCAGGATCTCTACCGCGAGATCGTCGGCGAGCGTGCGGTTGGACAGGCACAAGACGTTGGCGTGATTCCAGACGCGAGCGCCGGTGGCCTGGCCCGGATCGGAGCACAGGGCGGCGCGCACGCCGGCAACCTTGTTGGCCGCCATGCTGATGCCGGTGCCGGTCCAGCAGAAAAACACGCCCTGCTCGCAGTCCCCGCGCGCGACGGCCTCGGCCGCGCTTTCGGCCGCCAGCGCCCACGCGGTCTGGACTCCGGCGGCCACGGAGCCGTAGGCGACGACCTCGTGGCCGTGCTGCTCCAGCCAGCGCCGCACGGTGACATGCACCGGATACGGCTCGTCAGAGCACAGGGCCACGCGCACCCCGACGAGTGTAGGCGCCCACCGGCGGCCGACCACCGACGGTCATTTTCCGGTCACCACCGGACCGGCAGTTCGTTCAACCCGCCGAAAAGCATGCCGGTCCGCAGGGTCAGCTCCCGGGGGTCTGCGGCGAGCCGCATTGTCGGAAATCGAGAAGCGAGTTGGGACAACACCGCATACAGCTCGATTCGCGCCAGCGGTGCGCCGAGGCAGTACCGGGCACCGTGGCCGAATGTCAGATGCCCGGGCGCCGGCCGGGTGATATCGACGCGGCCCGGGTCGGCGAATACCGATGGGTCGTGGTTGGCGGCGGCGATCCCCAGCAGCACCAGGTCGCCGGTTTTGATGGTGACTCCGTCGATTTGAAGGTCGGTTCGCGCATAACGCGGAAGCACACCACCACCCCTGCGTGACGCCCGCAACGTCTCCTCGACGGCGTTGCAGACCATGGCGGGGTCCGCGGCGAGAATGCGCCACTGGTCTGGATTGGCCAGCAAAAGCAGTGAGCTGAGACCGATTTGGGCCACCGTGGTCTCGTACCCGGCCCACAGCAGTCCCATCGAGAGGTCGGCGATCTGGCTGTCGGAAAGGCCTTCGGTCAAACACAACCGGGAAATCACATCGTCGGCGGGTCGGCGCCGTTTGGCGGCGACAAGCTCGCGCCCGTACCGGGCGAGCAGGCTGAGGCCTTTTTCGGAGCGGACGCGGTCGCGGGTGTTGGCGGCGTCGGTGGTCCAGGTCCGAAACATCTCGCGGTCCTCGTACGGCACCCCGAGCAGCTCGCAAATCACCAATATCGGCAGGGGCAACGCGACTGCAGCATGAAGATCGGCCGGTGCTCCCCCCGTCACCATCTGATCCAGCAACCCAGTGGTGAGGTTGTCAACCCTGGGGCGCAGGGCGTGCATGTGCTTGGGACTGAAGTGCGGCTGCAACAACGCGCGCCAACGTGCGTGGTCGATGTGCTCGGTGGCGAAGTTGTGCAGCGGGCCGCCGTACAACGCCGACTCGCCCATCCGGGCTGTGGTGTGCGGCTCGGGATGGGTACGGCCGAGCCGGTCGTCGGCCAGAAGTCGGCACACCTGCGCATGGGTAGTTACCAGCCACGCCGGATCCCCCACCGCCGTACGGACACGGTGGAGCGCGCCGTTGGCCAGAAGCTCATAAAGCGCCGGCGCAACCTGCAATGGATGGGCCTGCTCCAGGGGCAACTGCACCACACGGTCCACGGCGACCCTCCTGTCAGATCGAGTCGCACAGCTGCGCGCAGCATATGTCGTCCGTGCCGACCGCGTGGCAGTTCAGGCGGTCCAACGACTTTCGTTCACGTGGTGTCGCAGGCGAGTTATCACAGCGTCTTTACAGCTACTTGCCAGCTAGGCTCGGCAAACCAAATTTTACGCATATGCAAGGCGCGAGCCTTTTCGCGGCGATACCATCCCGCTCATCCGCAGCGACTGCGACACAACGGCGCTAAGGCGACGAAACCGCTTGATGATTCAACGACTTGGAGACCGCAATGTCCACCCCGACGCAAACAGATGCCATCAAGTGTCAGCTCATGACGGCTTTGGAAGAGGCCATCGCCGAGTGGCCGCTGCAGGAGCACCCGTTTCTGCAACGCTATGCCGCGGGCAAGTTCAGCCAGGACGCCGTCCGGTGGTGGGCTATCAAGATGCTGCCGGGAAGCAATCGGTTCAACCAGGCCTTCCTGAAGGTGACGGCACGGGTGGACGACTACGGTGCCCGCATCTTGCTGCTCAACAACATCTATTCCGAGCACGGCAACCTCAACCCCGATGAGGCGCACGTGGCGCTGTACATGCGGTTCATGCGGGGCATCGGTTGTTCGCGCATCGACGTCCACGAGGACGACGGCGCTTTCCGGGTGCCAGAACTGCGGTTCAAGCGGTTCGAGATCCAAGACAACGAGCCGATCATCTGGTCGCTGGGCCGCTTCGCGGCCATCGAGTGTGTGCTGCCGGGTGTCTTCACCAAATACATCGAGGGCATCCGCAAGATCTTCCCCGGCATCGATGATCACACCATCGAATACTTCCCGATCCACTGCGAGTTGGACCCGGTGCACACCGACCAATTGCTGGAAGTGGCAAGCCTTTACGTCGGCTCCGAGGTCGACGTGATGGCTTTCCAGGACGGTGTCCGTGACATGCTGGTGTCCATGTCGGACATGTTCAACTGGATGGGCCGCAACATGGCCCGTGAGGCCGGCAACGACGAAATGCTCAAGTCCACCATCCCGGCGGCGGCGCCGCCGGCCGAACAATCGCCGGCGCGCCCAGTGGCGCTCAGCGACATAGACATCTATGAGGGCATTTTCGGCGGTGACGAGATCAACGCCGCCAAAGCCGATTTTGTGGTCAACCAGCTCCCCGATGTCGCAGAGCCGGCTGTGCTGGATCTGGCGGTCGGCACCGGCGCCCTGGCCCGGCTGTTGGCCGACCGTTCGGTTCGCGTCGTCCACTCCGATATCCGCTCGTTCAGCATCGATGAGCGGTTCGACGCCGTAATCTGCCTGGACGGCTGCCTGCACTACATCGAGGAGCCCCAGGAGATCGTGGCCGTGCTGCGGCGCGCCAAGGAGCATCTGCGCCCAGGCGGCACCCTGATCGTCGAACTGCGCGACCGAGCGCGGCTGCAGGACCGGGCGCCCAACGGCCACAACGGGAACGGCAACGCCTGGTCGTCGTGGCTGCCGAGGCGCGGGCAAGAAGACAGCGACCTGTACGCGCTGTCCGGGTTCGACGAAACCTCCCGCCGTCATGTCCTTGATGTGCGCAATCTGTTCCACACCGATCCATACCGTGTCGCGAACTGGGCGCGGCTGGCCGGCCTCACCGATGTCGCTCTGCACGGCGGTTACGTGGCGGAGCAGGACTATGACCGCTCGGACGGCGACGGCACCGTGGTGCTGGTTTCGCACCGCCCCACGCGCGCCGATGCCCCTGCAGCGCGAGGCGTGAATTCGAGGTAAGGCAATTTATTTCGGCGAGTCGGGAGGCACGTTGAGGGTCAACGGTTCGGTGTCCAACGGCCGCGCCTCCCCCACCGCGGCGTTCACCCTCAGCGACGACGGCCGCAATGTCGCCACCGGGCGCATCCAGATCGATCCGCAACGGCGCTGGGACAGCGCCGAAGCTCCGCTGGTCTCGTGTTTGATGATCACGGACGGTCGTCCCCGGCTGGCCGCGCGTGCCATCGAATGCTTTCTCACGCAGTCCTATCCGAACAAAGAGCTGATCGTCATCGACAGCGGTGATTCCGAGGAACTGCACCAGGGCATCGAGGCGCTGTGTTATCCGCCGATCAAGCTGCACTGCGAGCCGCGGGGCCTGTCGGTCGGCGAGCTGCGCAACTTGGCGGTAGGAAAGGCTGCCGGCCGGTACCTGTGCGTCTGGGATGACGACGACCTGTACGACCCGGACCGCCTCAGCGTTCAGATGAGCGCCATCGCGACCCTGAACGCCGACGCGTGTTTCCTTGCCCGGCTGCAATTGTGGTGGCCCGCGCGCCGCGTCTTGGCGCTCTCGTTCCGACGCCTGTGGGAGGGCACCATGATCTGTGCGCGCGACACAATGCCGCGCTACCAGGCGCTGGATCGCTGCGAAGACCCGCCGGTCGCCTACCGGCTGTGGCGGTCGCAGCGCGTGGTGTTACTCGACGAACCACGGTTGTACACGTACGTCTTCCACGGCGCCAACACCACCGGCGAATCGCAATTCCACCAGCACTGCGCCGCCGCAACCGAGCAGTTCACCGGCGACGCCTATGACGAGCGGCTCGCCGTGCTGGGCAGCCGGGTCCCAATCGACACCGATGAGGGTGCTGGCGCACCCGGTGCACCGCTGCCAGGCCGATAGCGTCGGGTAGGCGGCCGCTCAGCCCGCCGGGCAGTTCGCCCGATCGAGCTGGTAATCCACCAGGTTCTCCTGTACGTAGAAGGCGCGCATCAGCATGTCATAGGTCGGCACGGCCACCTGCCGCAGGTGGTCACGCAATGCCGCCGGCAAAAGGGCCAATTCGAGCGGCGGCCGACCGGATGACTCGACCCCGCGACTGGTGGCCGCGTGCTTGACCCATGCGTTGGACGAGTCAGTCAGATCGGGGTCATAGAGCCTGTCGACATTGACGAAGGGCGCCGCCCAGCCGTCGACCATCCGATCGCTGAACTCGATACCCAAGCCGGCACACAGATACCGCAACAGCCGGTCGGGGAACCGGCTGAGCAGCGACCCATCGGCCACAAAACCGGGCAGGCGCCCAACGCAATCGGTGAAATGCGCGCCGATCGCCTGCCAGCCGGTCTTGGAGAAGTTCGTCGACCACTGACTGTTCTGCAGGAACTCGGTCACCATCGCCAGGTGGGAGGGCTGCAGGTCAGCTTGCTGAAGGCGGTCGGTGCCGATGCCGAACAGCAGGTCGTTCGCGGTCCGGGTCACCAGCGACGATACCTGCACCCGCGGATCGCGGATGCACCACACGATTGCACTGCAGATGTCCGTCCACGTCCTGAACACCGGCGCGGAAAGATAGCGCGCGAGGTTTTTCGTCAGGACGATCACCGGTTCGTTCGTTGCGGACAGCAGCGGTTCTGCAGAGCGCATGACGTGCCTCGCGGCGATCTCGGCATTGTCATGCGACCAGGCATCCGTTGCGGTAGCCGGCGCCGGATCGACGCTGTCGGCCGTAGCGCCCTCGGGCACGCGCCGGAACGGCTCGTCGAGAAAAACACTGGCTGCACGCGACTCGTTGAGACACCTGCCCAGCGCTGTCGACAGGGACCGGGGCACCGCGTGCAGCTCGATCAGGGTGATCGAGCCCTCCTCGGCGAGCGAGGAAAGGCGGGAGAAGGCACTCATTACGAGATGCATACCACAGCTGCGGCCGCGCGGCCGCGGGATTGGCGGCCGGGCCGTCTTGGCAAATCGAGTCCATGTCTGCCGGAGATGCGGCACGCTGGGCTCAGCTATCGACGACGAGGAATCCACATGGCCGCTTCGGTCTCGGTCGTGGTGCCCACCCTCAACGAGGCGTCCGGCATCGGATCGTTACTGGAATCGCTTCGCCGACAAAGTTATCCGGTCAGCGAGCTGATCGTCGCCGACGGCGGCAGCACCGACGGCACCCGAGACATCGTGGCGCGGGATCCGGCGGTGACGCTGGTCGATAATCCTCGCCGGCATGCCGCAGCGGGCCGCAACGTGGCGCTGCGCCGGTGCACGACCGATTGGGTACTGTTCACCGACGGCGACTGCCGGCCCGCCCCCGACTGGGCGTTGGAGTTGATGGCCGCGGCCCGCAGCGGGCCGGACGTGGTCGCGGTGGGTGGCCGGCTGACCGCCGAGCCCGCCACCGCCTTCGAGCGGGTCTGCGCGCGAATGCTGTTGGAGGCGGTTCTGCGCCACAGCGCCGGCTCGAGACCGGTGACCGCCAAGACCCTCGACGGCGCCCTGGTGACCGCCAACTGTGCCTACCGGCGTCACATCCTCGAACGGGTCGGCGGATTCGACGAACGGTTCGCCAATTTCGGCGAAGACATCGATTTGATGTTCCGCGTGCTGGACCTGAACGCCGGAAGGCTGCTGCACACCGCCAACGCCGTCGTGGTCGGCGACATGCCCGATACCCTGGGGGCCACTGTCCGAAAGTGGCGCCAATACGGGATGGCGTCCTCGTACCTGAACAAGTATCACTATCGACGCATCTCGGTCGATGCCGGCTTGTATCGCAGGCTGTTTGAAACGGTCCGGACGGCGGCCATCGCGTCGGGCGCCGCGCGGACCGAGGCGCTGATCTGCGCGGTTCAGCTGGTGGCCCACATCGGTGGAAAGGTCGAAGGGTCCGTGCGATTACGGACCGTCAACCTGTGACCGGCGTATCATCGCCACGCAATGAGCGCAGCCACGGATCCGCTCGAGGAGAACATCGTCATCTCCGAACACGAGCGTCGCAGCGGTCGGCTGTCCGCCGAAAACAGCCGGCTGGGCACGCTGCTGCTGCACGCGCGCGGGTACGTGATCATCACCGGAGCGATTCCCGATTTCCTGCTCGCGCAGCTTCAATCGCGCTTTCAGAAGCTGTTCGATGAAAGCCTGCGTTACGTTGAGGCAGGGCTGCGCGAGACCCCGCCGGCCGACCGGCCAGGCGCCGCGAGCGTGTTCTGGGTGCGGAGGTCCCGTTTCAGGATCTTCCCCAAATTGAGCGGCCCGTTCGGCGACCCTTACGTCCTGCGCAACCCGTTTGCGGATCCGATCATCGCGGAAACCCTCGGGGCAGACTATTACTGCAAGTCGCTGTCCAGCGACACCTGTGTCAAAGGGTCGATCCGGCAGGGCCCCCACCGAGACATCGGCTTCTATGGCGGCGACGGGGTTACGGGCTGCCTGGTCAACATCGCGATCTCGGACTGTGGCCTGCGCAACGGTCCGATCGAAGTCTGGCCCGGCGGCAGTCACCTATGGCGCGCCGAGCTCTTCGAGAGGTCGGATCTCATGCCATTCATCCAGGACGACGCCAACCCGCCGCTGGAGGCCTTCGCCGCGCACCTGACATCGAAATTGATCGAGCTGCGGCCCGGAGATCTGATGATCCGCGATCCGGGCATGTTGCACCGCGGCACGCCCAATCCCACCGACGAGCCGCGCACGATGCTGACCGCGGGTTACTTCCGCAACGACTACTACTACCCGTACGGCGACACCCGGAACAACCTGGACGAGGGGCGGTACGAAGGACTCGATCCCGCAGTGCGGCAATTGTTTTCGCCCTTCTTCGACGAGACCGATCCGCGGTACCGCAAGCTGCGCGAATCACCCGCCGTGCCGGTGTGAGGCCTAGCCGAGCAGCGTTCCGGCCAACAGGTCCGTTTCCCAGCCGCGGTGGTCGCGCCGCCCGGCGGTGCCGGCCGCCAGCACGTAATGCTCTTCGGCCAGGACGGGCAGCGCGACGTTGTTGGACAGCACGAAGCAGCGGCGATCGGGTGAGAGGCTGATCTGAGTCGCGTGCGCGGCCAGCGCGGCGACCTTGGCCGGTAGGTGCTCTGCCACGTCGATCACCGCGTCGACGGCGCTATCGGGTCGGCAAAAGCCCGCTTCGGCCAGCTCGGGAATGCGGATCCAGCCGGACGGGATTTCGGTCAACGCGTGCAGGGCCGCCCGCAGGGCGCCCGCAGCCAGCACCGTCCAGTAGACCTTCGGCACCTGCCATTGCGCGGCCGGTAGCGCGGCGGTGGTGATGCGGTGGGTCTGCACGTGGTCGGGATGACCGTAACCGCCCCCCGGGTCATAGGTGACGACCACGTGCGGACGCAGTCGGTCGATGATCGCGACAAGTTCGGCGACCGCGTCGTCTGCGGCGTCGACAAAGCTGGTCCGGTGCGGCCGGGGTTTGGGCGGCATGCAAGAGTCCCGCCAGCGACCGGCGCCGCCGAGGTGGATCGGTTCATCGACACCCAGCGCATGCAGCGCCTGTGCCAGCTCGCCGATGCGGTAGCCACCGAGCTGGTCGGCTTCCTCGGCCGCCAGCGCCCGACATCGGTCCGCGAGGACACCGCCCTCCTCCCCGAGCGTGCAGGTGACGACGTGCACCCGGGCGCCGCGGGCCGTGTAGTGCGCGATCGTGCCACCGGTCGTGAGGCTTTCGTCATCGGGATGGGCGTGCACGAACAGCATCCGCGGGGTCTCCCGAGCGCTCATGACACCCGGAACTTCGGTGATGTGCGCGGCAGAGACCCCGGACTGGCCGGGATGAATTCGATCGGCGCACCGATGGTCGTGGTCAGTGCATCGGTGACCTGGCGGATCGCGCGGGCGGAGCGATCCAGCATCTCGACGCGGACGCAGATCCCGCGCCCGGATCGGTGCAGCGACCATTCCAAGCCGCACAACCCGCTGTCCAGCAGCAGCGTGTCGATGTCGCGCAGCGCCACCGGGCCGCCGGCGGTCTGCAGCATGGATGGCGGACGACCAATATAGTGGAATCCGAACGCGCCATCGCGGGCGGCGGTGTGGGTCACCTCGACGATGTCATCGGTCCAATAGCGTTGCAGCGGGCGGGCTTTGGGCCACAACGTGGTCAGCACCAACACGCCCCGCTGCCCCACCGCGCACGGTGACATCGCGGCCGGGTCGATCACTTCGACGATCACCGGTTCGCAGCGCCACACCAGGGGCTGACCCGCCTCGCCCGGACCTGCCAGCGGCCCGAACAATTCGGAACAGCCGAACATGTTCAGCACCTGCGCGTCCCAGATCGCGGCCAGCTTCGACTGGCGGGCCTGACACAGCACATCGCCCGCGCAAAAGAGAACACGGATACCAGTGGGACTGCGGCGGCGGGTGGCCAGAAAGTGCTCTGCCAGCCGCGATGCCACCAGCGGCAGCGTGAACACCACCTCGATGCCCCGGTCGACGAGGGTACGCCAGATCGCGTCCGGGTCAGCCGGCTCGATGAGACAGGGCAGCCCGCCGCTCAATTCGATCTCGCGGAGCAGGAAATACGCGACGGCCAGCGGCGGCCCCGGCGCGATCACCGCGCACCGCGCCCCCCGAATCGGCGGGCAGTTCTCGTGGATGCTGCGCGCGGTGCTGTCGGCGATCTGCTGATCCGCCTGCGACCACGGCGACCAGACCGGCTCGGCGGTGGTCCCGCTGGAATGCAAGCGGGCGATCCAGCTGCCGGTTTCCGGGTAGGGCCGCGGCACGCCGCGAAGGTCGGGCTTGTGCGTGAACGCGACGCTGCGCCAGCAAGCGCCGTCGAATCGGTTCGTGCCGTCGCCGGGCGGGCATCCCCGGGCGCAGCCGAACCAGCCCATCGCCGCCTCGAGCCGAGCCTCATCGACGGTTGCCGGCGAAACGAATCCTTCAGTGCAGTCAAATACCCGCCGATGCTATTGCGCCCGCTGCGACCCCCGGGCCGTTTCGGGCAAGGATGCGCGGCGGTCGAGCGCACGGGGCATACTTGCCTGATCTGCTAAGCGAGCGTCCCGCTTGCCCGGTGCCCGAACCGTAGGACGGTGAACGTAATGGCTTCCGGCGCACAAACAGGCACGATCACGACGCAGGTGCCTGCGCGGCTGGACCGCCTGCCGTGGTCGCGGTTTCACTGGCGAGTGGTCGTGGGTCTCGGCTCGGTCTGGATACTCGACGGCCTCGAGGTCACGATGGTCGGCAACGTGTCGGCGCGGCTCACCGAGGCCGACAGCGGGATCCGGATCAGCGCAGCCCAAATCGGCGTCGCGGCCGCCGTCTACATCGCCGGAGCGTGCCTCGGAGCGTTATTCTTCGGTCAACTCACGGACCGCTTCGGACGCAAGAAACTCTTCATGATCACCCTCGGGGTGTATCTGAGCGCAACGGTGGCAACGGCTTTCGCGTTCGCCCCGTGGTACTTCTTTGTCACCCGGTTCCTGACCGGCGCGGGCATCGGTGGCGAATACGCGGCAATCAACTCCGCGATCGACGAACTCATCCCCGCGCGTGCGCGTGGCCGGGCGGACCTGGCGATCAACGGCTCCTACTGGCTTGGATCGGCCGCAGGTGCGGCGGGCGCACTGCTGCTGCTCAACACCGCGATCCTGCCGCCGAACATCGGCTGGCGCGTCGCCTTCGGGATCGGCGCGACTTTCGGGCTGATCGTCCTGGTGATCCGGCGCCATGTGCCGGAAAGCCCGCGCTGGCTGTTCATCCACGGGCGCAACGACGAGGCCGAGCGGATCGTCGCCGAGATCGAGGCGGACGTGCGGCGCGAGGCGCGGAACAGGCTGGCCGAACCGCACGGGTCGCTCACCATCCGCCAGCGCAGAGCGATCTCGTTCCGGGAAATCGCGACAGTCGCGTTCACGCTGTACCCGAAGCGGGCATTCCTGGGGCTCGCGTTGTTCATCGGCCAGGCCTTCATGTACAACGCCGTGACCTTCAACCTCGGCACGCTGCTGCACGGGTTCTACGCGGTGCCTTCCGGGAGGGTTCCGGTGTTCTTCATCCTGTGGGCGCTGAGCAACTTCGCCGGCCCGCTGGTGCTCGGCCGCCTCTTCGACACCCTCGGCCGAAAGCCCATGATCGCGCTGTCGTATCTCGGGTCGGCCGCTATCGCGGTGGCGCTCGCCTGGGTTTTCGTCACCCACGCCGGCGGGGTATGGACCTTCCTGGTCGTGCTCGCCGCGTGCTTCTTCCTGGCCTCCTCCGGCGCCAGCGCCGCCTACCTGACGGTCAGTGAGATCTTCCCGATGGAAACCCGAGCGCTGGCCATCGCCTTCTTCTACGCCCTCGGCACGGCCATCGGCGGAATCACCGGCCCACTGCTGTTCGGACAGCTCATCAGCTCCGGCGACCGTCGACTGGTTGCGCTGTCGTTCCTGATCGGTGCGGCAGTGATGGCGATCGCCGGCGCGGTGGAGGTGGTCCTGGGCGTCAAGGCCGAAGGACGCAGGCTCGAGGACATCGCGTTGCCGCTCACCACCGCCGACGCCGGGGCAGGGCCGCGCTAACCGGCGCTGTCGGACCCGCCGTCGGACTGGTTCTCGGACTTGCTCTCGGACTTGTCCTCGGGCTGGTTCTCGGACTGGTTCTCGGACTTGCTCTCGGCCTTGTCGCCCTCCTGGCCGAATTTCGGGTTGCCCTCGTCGTCGAGCCACTCGTTGACGGCGGTGCCGGTGACGGTCCGATCCGAACCGGGCAGGGCAACGGTGTCGATGTCGTCCTTGTAGGCCTTGCGCATCTCCTTGGCCTTTTCCTTGGCCGACTCGTCGACCTCGGGCTTCTCGGCGAGCTGACCCGCACGTTCCGGGTTGTCGTCAGAATCCTGCTGCTGGTCGTCGTCAGAATCCTGCTGCTGCTCGGCGTCCTTGTGGGCGGCGTCTTCTTCCGTGGCTTGGCCGGTGTCTTCTTCTGTGGCCATGATTGGTGTCCGTCCTATTCGCAGTGCTGGAGTTCAAACGGCAGTAGAGGACTGCCCGTATTGGCGGCGCGCCAAACCGGGCAGCGCGCTACCCGAACAGCGGCAGCGCGCGCTTGCGCGCCAGCGCGTCCATCCCCGACTGGATGCGGTCCTGCACTTCGCGGTATTTGCGTTCGACGTACTCCTCGTCGTCGGCGCATTGCGGATCGTGATCCAACTCCACCGCGGGCATGAAGCGGGTGCGGATCTTCGCGGGCAGGGGAAACTGCGGCAGGGCCGCCGGAGCGATGCCCCACGGCAGCGATATCGCCAGCGGGAACACCTTCAGCCGCAGGAACCGGTCCAGCCGCAGCGCCCGCGACAATCGGTCGCCGCGGATGAGCACCGGCATCGCGTCGGCTCCCCCCACGGTGGCGATCGGCACAATCGACACGCCAGCGCGGATCGCCATCTTCACGAAGCCGGTCCGGCCGGCCAGATTCGCGCGGTCGCGCTCAGTCCACGGCCGCAACGAATCCACCTCGCCGCCGGGCCACAGCGCGACGTCACGTCCCTGGGCGAGCGCGGTGGCGATGGAGTCGGGCGCCGCGGGCAGCACGCCCATCGCGCGGAAGTACCGGCCGATCACCGGGATGGCCATCAACGCGTCATGGGCGGTTCCGTGCAGCGGGCGTTGCTGGCCGAACCGCCGCCACCACTGCACCCCCACCGTCCAGGCATCCCAGACGAACGGCGCCCCGGAGTGGATGCCCACCAACAGCACCGGCGGATCCGGCAGGTTCTCCCAGCCGTCCATCTCCATGCGAAACCAATGATCGACCAGTGTGTTCCAGAAGTACTTCTGGCGCTGCATGGCGGCCTCGTCCTGGCCGACGCCCAAATCCCAGTCACCTGCGCGTTTGGCCACCCACCCACTGACCCCGCCGGATTGTTTCTCCCGCTTGCGGGCCATCTTGCGGCGCGCTTCGTCGGCGTGTTCATGGGCTTGCTCTTTCAGCTCAACCGGCCTTTGGTCTGTTTCAATCATGGGCACTGGGTACCCGGCTGTTGCCGATCGACACCGAACCCCTTTCCGGGAGACTATGAAAAAGAGGTTCGGGTCAACCACTACTCGAGCAGGAGGTAGGCCATGGGGGGACGTAGGCATCGGTGGTCAGCTGCGTTGTTCGCGGCTACCGCCCTCATCGGGGTCGGGGTCGGGGTGGCCCCGCCGGCACAGCTTCGCCCCGTCGACCTGGCATCGCGAGAACTCGACCTCGTCAAACAGGCGCCGGCCGACCCGATCAACACGGCGCCGGCGGAGGCAGCCGTGGTGCAGATCAACACCACCCTGGACTACCAAAACGCAATCGGCGTCGGCACCGGCATCGTGCTCAACCCCGACGGCGAGGTGCTGACCAACAACCACGTGGTCGAGGGCGCCACCGGGATGTCCGGCACCAACCTGGGCACCGGACGCACCTTTGGAATCGACGTGATCGGGTACGACCGCACCCACGACATCGCACTTGTGCAGCTGCGCGGCGCGGCCGGGCTTCCCACCGCTCCGATCGGCGACTCGAACATGCTGGCCGTCGGCGATTCGATCGTCGGCGTGGGCAACGCCGGCGGACCAAACGGCGGACTCACCCGGGAGCCGGGAACCGTCCGGGCGCTCAACCAGACCGTCGTCGCCAGCGACGACCTCACCGGCAGCTCCGAACACCTGACGGGCCTGATCCAGATCGCGGCGAACCTGCGCCCGGGTGACTCCGGCGGCCCGCTGGTGAACGGCGCCGGTCAGGTCGTCGGCATCGACACCGCCGCCTCGGAGAGCTATCACACCAGCGGCGGTGGGTTCGCGATTCCGATCAACCAGGCGCTGGCCATCGCCGACCAGATTCGGTCGCGCGCGCCGTCTGCCACCGTCCACATCGGTGACACCGGCATGCTGGGCGTCGGTGTCGTCGACACCCGCAACGGCGGCGCCGTCGCCGTCAAGCAGCTGCTGCGGGGTGGTCCGGCGGCCCAGGCCGGATTGGTGCCGGGTGCTGCGATCACCGCGATCGACGGCAACGCGGTCGGCGACGCCAACGCGCTGACCGCGTTCCTCGACCAGCATCATCCCGGCGACACCGTGTCGCTGACATGGGTCGATCCGGCCGGCACGTCGCACACCACACCGGTCACCCTGGCCGCCGGGCCGCCCGGATGACCGCCGGCGGCTAGACTGCCCCGGTGTTCACGGACGGGCGTTGGCCGCGAAAGGTCCTGGCCGCGGCGGGCGGGGTGGTGCTGGTGATGGCATCCGGATGCGCGACCCACTCGGCCTCAACCGGATCGGGCGGTGCGACGTCCTCCCCACCGAGCGCGGAGTCGACGAACGACGTCGACGCCGGCACCGCACAGCGGCTGGACGCAGCGATCAACCAGGCCATGAGCGCAGCGTCGATCCCCGGCGCCATCATCGGCGTGTGGGGCCCGGACGGCCGCTACATCCGCACCTTCGGTGTCGCAGACAAGACGACCGGCGCGCCGATGAACGCCGACATGTACAGCCGAATCGGCAGCGAGACGAAAACGTTCACGGTCACCGCGGTGTTGCAGCTCGCCGACCAGGGCAAGCTCGGGCTCGACGACCCGATCGGCAAATACATCGCCGGCGTTCCCGGGGGCAACCAGATCACGCTGCGTGAGCTGGCGCGGATGCAGAGCGGCCTGTACAACTACTCCGCCTCCACCGCGTTCCAGCAGGCGATGTTCGCCGACCCGCGGCGCAACTTCACTCCGCAGGCGCTACTCGGCTACGCGTTCGCCGAGCCCCCCGTCTTCGGGCCCGGACAGGGTTTCCAGTACTCGAACACCAACACGGTCCTGCTCGGCCTGGTGGTGGAGAAGGTCGGTGGCCAGCCGCTGCCCGACTACATCCGCGACCACATCTTGCGCCCACTGGGCTTGAGCCACACCAGCTTTCCGACCACGAACGCCTTCGGGGAGCCGCACCCGCAGGGCTATACCAACCAGACCGCCGACGGGGCAGTTGCCACCGCCACCGACTGGGATCCGTCGTGGGGATGGGCGGCCGGAGCGATGATCTCCACGCTGGACGACCTGCACACCTGGGCGCTCGCGGTGGCCACCGGCAAACTGCTCTCACCGGCGATGCAGGCGCAGCGGCTGCAAACGGTCAACGGCCAGGACCTGCCGCAGCAGGACGGTTACGGGCTGGGCATCTTCAACCTCGCCGGGTGGATCGGCCACAACGGAAGCCTGCCAGGTTATCAGTCTGTGGTGGTGTACCTGCCGGAACAGAAACGCACCATGGTCATCCTGATCAACACCGACATCTCGTATCAGGGCAACGAGCCAAGCACCACCCTGGCCACCGCTATCACCTCCGTGGTCTCCCCCGACCACGTCTACACGCTCAGCCCGGCGCCGGCCCAGCCGCGATAACGCAGTGCCGGACCGTGCCGACGCGTGGATTGCCGGTGCAGCGGCAACACTGGTGAGCACGGTGCTCTCGTGGCGCCCGTCATTCTGGTTCGACGAGGCCGCCACGATCGCCGCCGCCAACCGCTCCCAGTACGACATCCTGCGCCTGCTGCTGAACTTCGACGCCGTCCACGGCTTGTACTACCTCGGCATGCACGCCTGGCTGTCCCGGGTCCCGATCGACGAATTCACCGCGCGATTTCCCAGTGCGGTGGCCGTCGGCATCGCCGCCGCCGGCATGATCGTATTGGGCAAGCTGGTGGCCGACCGGCCCACGGCATGGGCCGCGGCGGTTGGCTTCACCGTGTTGCCGCGGACGCTGTGGTCGGCGGTGGAGGCCCGGTCGTATGCGCTGACCGCCGCGATCGCGGTGTGGTTGACGGTCGTGCTCGTCATCGCCGCGGGTCGAGGCGGCGCGGCGCTGTGGGCGCTGTACAGCTTCACGGTCGCGGCGGCCGTCATCTCGTTCGTGTACCTGGGCCTGTTGGTGTTCGCGCACGCGGCCACGCTCGCGCTCGGCCGGAACCGGCGCCAGCTGCTGCCCTTCGCGATCGCGGCCGGCGCGGGACTGGTGCTGGCTGCACCGCTCATCGCGTTGACAGCCGGACAGCAGCGCCAACAACTCTGGTGGATCACCGGGCCCGAAAACGGCTACCTGGCCGGGGTCCTCTGGGAGCAGTGGTTCACCCGGTCGCGGCTGTTCGGTTGCGCGTGCGTGGTCGTGCTGGCCTGGGCCGCGGTGGCGCTGGTCACCAGGAGGGCCGGGGGCGCTTATGGTGGGCTCGCGGTGGCCCTGCCGTGGATCACCGTACCCACCGGGCTGTTGGTCGGGTACTCCGCACTGGTACACGACGTCTACCAACCGCGTTATCTGACCTACACCGCCCCTGGGGTCGGCTTGTTGCTGGGAGTCTGCGTCGTGGCCATCGCCCGGGAGCGGTCCCGAATCCTGCTGGTATTGCTGGTGATCCTGGCGCTCAGCGCGGGCACGGCGTTCGTCGAGCAGCGCGGCCGGTACGCAAAGCCGGGCGGGGCGGACTATTCGCAGATCGCCGACCTCATCGGCGGGGTTGCCAAACCGCACGACTGTGTCGTCTTCGGGTTCGCCGGTCAGGAACCGCTGCGGGCGTCAGCCGCCGCTCGGCCCGACGCCTTCGCGGCCCTGCGCGATGTCGCAGCCGGCGTTTCTGGTGCAGACGCGGCCCAACTGTGGACGCAGGATCTGCCGCTGGGCAGCGACATCGTGAAACCGCGGCTGGCGGCCTGCCCGGTGTTGTGGGCCGTCGTCGACCGGTGGGCGCCGGCGCCCGTGGTGGACGCGGCGAAACAACAAGGATTCGCCGTGGACCGGCAGTGGACGCTGAACCGCAGCATCGTCGTGCGGTTGAAGAGGTCCTGACGGTTCAGTCCCAGATGTCGCCGATCGGGGGCGCCATCGCCGCGTAGCCGGTCTTGGGCAGGCCGTACATCTGCTGCATCGTGGCGAGCACGTTGTAGTGGCTGATGGTTTCGGCGTACGCACCAGGTCGCACGTTGGCGCCGACGATGATCGTCGGGATCTGATTGTTGCCGCTGTTGTCGTCCTCATCCCAGGTGATCACCAACAGGCTGTTGTTTGCCGTCGCCCAGCTCGCATACCCGGACAAGTTGGTATACAGCCAGGCGTCGCCCTGGGCGATGGAACCGTCGTGCATGTCGTTGTCCAGGTTCGGTATGACGAACGAGACCGTGGGCAGGCGGCCGTAATCCGACGGCGGCGGGAACGCCGAGAACGGCACGGAGTCGGCCGCGGGAAGGTTGCCGAAGTTCACCCACGGGGCATGTTTACGCGCGTACCTGCCGGCACTGCACGCCGTCGAGCCGACGCCGGGCAGGCCCTCGGCGAAGCCGGTGAACGTGTAGCCGGCGGCCAGCAGTTCGGATCCCAGGTTGGGGGCGCCGCCGGCATTGACCGGACAGGCGTCGGAGTTGAGCCCGAACGTATTGCCGGCGAACAGTGCCAGATAGTTGGGCTCACTGGGGTGGGTTTCGGCATAGGACTGTGTCATGAGCGCGCCGTTGCCGGCGAGCGCGTTCAGATACGGGGCCGACTTGTTGCCGACGATGTCGGCGTCGGAGCGGTTCTCCTCCACCACGATCACGATGTGGGCCGGGGTGGGCAGGGCCGACGCGGTGGCGACGGGTGATCGGACAACTGCCAGCACCGCCAATGCGCTGAGCAGCACGGCAACCCGAAACCGGCGCATGGCGCCGAGTCTACGGTCGACTGCGGTGTTCTACGCCAGGCGGGCGATCGTCGTCTGGTCGATGTGCTCGACCACGTCCAGGGCGTCTGAGAACACCGAGCCGGCTCCGGCGTCGCTGAGTTCGGCAGCCGAGATGCCGCCACTGAGCAGCCCGATGATCGGCACCCCGGCGCGCACACACGCGACGGCGTCGGCGACCGAGTCGCCGACGAACACGGCGCGGGCCGCGGTGACGCCGGCGCGGTCGAGCGCCACGTCGATGATGCCGGGCTCGGGCTTGGCGGTGTCGACGTCCGCCGCCGACGTCACCGCCGCCACGGTGCTGTCGCGGTCGAGCACAGACCGCAGGATGGACAGCTCGTCCTCGGGCGCGGAGGTGGCCAGCACCACCTGCAGGCCCATCGACGCGACGCGGTCCAGGATGTCCCGGCCACCGGGCAGTACCCGGAGCAGCGGCGAAAGCTCCTTGTAGTAGCGCGCATGCAGGTCCTTGAGCCGCTGCGTGGCGTCGTCGCCGGCATCCGGAGCCAGCGACGCGACCAGCCGCGAACCGTCCATCCCGATCGACCGATGGATGCGCCAGGCGTCGGCCTGGACACCGGCGTCGTGGAAGGCCCGAACCCAGGCGTGAACGTGCAGGTAATTGGAATCGACGAGGGTGCCGTCGATGTCGAACAACACCGCTGGGGCGCGGTCGGCAGTTGTGGTCATGGCGCAGGAGTACCCGTCACGGCTCTTTTCCTTTCCGCCCGTCGACGACGAACAGCGCCAGCGTGAACGCGAGCAACGCGGCCGGCAGCAGGATCGCGTGCACGTGCCAGGTAATCGTGGCGAACGCCCCGGCCACGGCGCCCGCTGCGAACACGACGATGAGGATGCCGTAAATGCGGAATGCCTTGCCCGATTTGATTGCCTTGTCAACGAAACCGGCGTATCCGGCCTCGATGAACCGCATCAGATTGCCGGTGGTGGCCACCGGCAGATACACGAGATCGCCGATACTGCGGAACAGCCCCATCTGCATTGCCGAGACGAACGAGATCGGCACGTTGACGAAACTGTGCGGCACCGAGGCCGGAACGAATCCCATCACCGCGAGCACGCTCGCCTGGACGGCCATCGTCCAGCGCAGCGGGTGGCCGATGACCTTGTGCACCCGCCCCGACTTGATGTGCGACGCCAGTGTCACCCCGGCGAGAAACGCCAGAATCGGCCACAGGTGTGCCAGCGTGTTGCCCCAATGCCAGTGCGCCAGGTCGATCGCGGCGAAGATCACATTGCCGGTTTGGACGTTGGCGAAAACACCGCCGCGGGCTAGGTAGGTGTAGGAATCCAAAAACCCGTTGGCGGCGGTCAGCAGCAGCGCGAACCGCAACGTCGTGGAGGTCCTGATCACGGCGGCTCACACAGCCCGTACAGCCGTGCCGCGTTACGCCAGGCGATCAAATCGACGACGTGGACGGCGTCGGCCCGGCTCCACTCGCCGGCTGCCACAAACCCCTGCAGCACTTCGCGCATGCCGCTGCGCCACAACCGGGCACCGAGGAAGTGCAGCTCCGCCGGGCCGAACCCGTCCGATGAGTAGAGCACCTTGCGGAACGGCGCCAGCTCGAGGAGCCGCCCGACGAACGCGGTCGAGCGGGCACCGAGGTGGTTGATCGCCAGGCCGCCATCCACATACACGTTGTTGAACGCCTGGGCCAGGTATCCGGCTTCGCGCTCATACGGATAGCAGTGCAGCAACACGACCGGGGTGTCGCCGGCACCGCGCAGGAAGTCCAGCAGGTACATCGGGTTGGCTTTGTGCAGGTCGCAGTCGCGGTCGCCGAGACCGACATGGAGCTGCAGCGGCTTGCCCAGCTCGAGGGCGCGGTGCAGGCCGAACCGCAGCAGGGTCCGGTCGGTCAACCGGGCGCCGCCGCGCTGCCGCCAGCGGTCGGCCGCCTCGGTGACCTCCGCGGGCGTCGGCTCCGACAGGTCGCCGTAGAAGCCGCCGCGATAGGCCAGGATCGACTTGGTGGCAACGGCGGTGCGGGCGCGCCGCTGCAGAATCCCGCAGAATGCGTTCGCGTAGTCGCCGTCCGCCTGCGCCGCCAGCTCGGCGAGCTGCTCGAGGCGCACCACCTCGTGGCCGCGGCCACCCGAGTAGCGGGCCAGCTCGCCGACACCGGCTACGCCGTCGGCCAGCCCGGTGTCGACCAGCCAATCCGAAACTCCGGCTGCCGCCAGGAACAACCCGGCGAGCTCGGGTTCGGCGAGCTCGCTTCGCCGCCGCCAGTAGGTATCCGGGTCGGCGTGGCTCGGCAGGCCGAGAAGCGGCGCGCAGTGCGCCCGCACCGCGAAGCCGATCTGGGTGTCGAACGCGGAGTCGAAGCGGGCGACGGGTTCGAGATTGGCCTCGTTGAGCGCGTTCTCGAAGCGGGCCCGTTCTGGCGCGGTGAGCCAGCAGCCGTGCACGTGATGATCGACGAGTCGCACGTCGGCGATGTGCTGTGCCAACGCCGTCGTGGCGGCCGAGCCGGTCACAAGCTCCACGCCATGCGGAACCGGTCGGCCAACTCGGCCGGCTCCAACTCGGCGTAGTTGTCGTGTTCGTAGCGGCGCACCGCCACCACCACATTGACCGCCGCATCGCCCAAAATGCGCCGCATCCGGGCGGATGCGTCCAGCGCGGAGATGATCTCGGCCTGATCGGCGGCCAGCAGCACGGTGCCCGCCGACGCGCGTTGCTCGTCGGACTGGGTGGCGGGGTCAACGGTGGTTTCCGGCGGCAACGGCGTGCCCTGCTCGATGCCGTCGAGGGCCAGCCCAAGGATCGCCGCCGTCGCGAAATACGGGTTGGCCGAGGGGTCCACGATCTTCACCTCGACATTGGCGCCGTGCGGGTTGGCGGGGCCGGCGGCCAGGAACCGGACCGCGGCCTCGCGGTTCTCGGCACCCCAGCAGGCGTACGCGCCGGCCCACAGACCGGGCCGCAGCCGTTGTCCGGACAGGATCGATCCGCACAGGATGCCCTGTGCGTCGGGCAGGCCGGCGAGGACGCCGGCCACCGCGTGCTCGCCCTCCTCGGTCATCCCGGCCGCGCCGGTTGGGTCCGAGAACAGCGACGAGCCGCGCCTGCTCAACGAGAAGTGCTGGTGCGCACCGGATCCCACGCTGCCGGCAAAGGGAACCGGGGAAAAGCTGGCGCGCAGCCCGTAACGCCGCGCCACCCGCCCGATGATGATGCGCATCAGGATCAGTTGGTCGGCGGCCGCCACCGGGGCCTGCGGGGACAGCGAAAGCTCGAACTGGTTGCGGCCGTATTCGGGATGGAACTGCTCGATGCCGACGCCCGAGCCGGCCGCGGCGGTCGTGACATCGCGAACGAAGCCCTCATGTTCCAGTACCCCGGCCAACCCGTACTGTGCCCACAGCGTCGACGGCAGGCGGGCCCCGTCGGGCCCGACGAGGATGAACTCGATCTCGTGGCCCACCCGGGCGTCCAACCCGGCGTCGGTGAGCCGGGCCTGCACCCGGCCGAGGGTGCCGCGGCTGCAGGCCGCGACCGGGGTACCGTCCTGAGCGAAGAACGCACCCGGCGCCCAGGCCAACCCGTCGCCCAGCGTGCGCAGCGCGGAAAGGTCGATACGGATCCGCTCATCCCCGACGACGCCGATACCCTCGCTGAACGCGATGCCGGTCTGGTCGATCGCGAAGCCGTGCCAAACGGGGCTGGCGCCCAGGCCGGGATCGGCGAAGGCGTTGCAGCGCCGCAACGGAACCGTCTTGGCGTGGGTGAGGCCCGCCGGGTTGACGACGGTGCCGATGACCATCTCAACGCCGCCCGCCTCGAGGCTGGCGATGGCGGGCGCGGCAGCGGCTGGCTCTGTCATTGCAGACATTGTGCCGGTCGGTCAGCCCAGCGCGGCCAACATCCCGGACGCGGCCTGCCGCCAGGTGAACTGTTCGGCGCGGCGGCGGGCACCGATGCGCCGCGTGCGTACCGGCCGGCCGATGATCTCGACGACGCTGGCCGCGACGGATTCGGGGTCGTTGTCGGCGCACGCGCCGCTTTGCGGGCAGACGATCTCGCGCAGCGCCGAGGTCCGCGACACCACGGCCGGTGTGCCGCAGGCCAGCGCCTCCAGCGCGGCGAGGCCGAAGGTCTCGTGCGGTCCCGGCGCCAGCGCCACGTCGGCCGACGCGAGCAGCGCCGCGACGGAGTGGCGGCAGTCGATGAAACCGGTGAAGTCGATCGGCAGTCCCACGGCCTGCCGTTCGAGCCGGCCGCGCATCGGCCCCTCCCCCACGACCAGCAGCCGGGCGTCGACGCCCGAATCACGCAGTGCGGCCAGCGCATCGATGCTGCGGTCGGCGCGCTTTTCGACCGACAACCGGCCGCAATGCACGAGCAGAAGCTGGTGTGGATCGGCCCATTCCCGGCGCAGCCGAGCGGAATGACGGCGGGGATGAAACGTCTCCAGGTCCACGCCCAACGGCACCGTGATCGTGTTGGTCGCACCGATCCGGTCGAATTCCTCGCGGGCGAAACCGGTGGTGCACACCACCGTGTCGTAATCGGCAGCGGTGCGCCGGTTCGCAAAATCGGCAAGGCGACGAGCGGATTTCGGCGGGAGCACCAGACCGGCCAGGCGATCGAGCCGCTCGTGGGAGATCATCACCGTGGTGACGCCGTGGCGACGTCCCCAACGGCCCAGCGATCGCAGCGTGAGCCGGTCGGAAACCTCGATGGCGTCGGGATCCAACGATTCCACGATCGCGGTCACCGGCCAAGGCATCACGGCACGGTAGCCACCGGTGAACGGGATGCGCGGGGCCGGCACGGAGACTCGCACCACCCCGGTCGGCAACGTCGACTGGCTCGCGGTCGGACCCGGCACGATCAAAAACACGTCATGGCCCGCGTCGCTGTACTCGGCGCCGAGCCGGTCGACGGCGGTACGCAGGCCGCCCGACCGCGGCCCGTAGAAGTTCGCGACCTGAACCACCCGCATCACGTCCCATCAGAGACGGCCAGCGTGTGCGGTCAACAACGCGCCGTCGACAGGTCGCTGAATGGCCCGTGAACACCGCGCCGACGTAGTGTGGTCAACCGATGACCGACGAGCCCGGCCACCAGGCATTCGACCAACTCGCAGGGTTGCTGGACTACCCGATGTTCGTGGTAACCACGCGGGCGGGAGAAGAGCTGGGCGGGTGCCTGGTCGGCTTCACCAGCCAGGTCAGCATCCGTCCGCCCCGGTTCCTGGTCGGGCTGTCCAAACGCAACCACACCTATCGCGTCGCCCGGCGGGCAACACATCTAACCGTGCAGCTGCTGCCGCGGCGGCACCGCACGCTGGCCCGGTTGTTCGGCGGCGAAACCGGGGATCACACCAACAAATTCGATCGGTGCGCCTGGAACGCGGGGCCGGAAGGACTACCGGTCCTGGACGGCGCGATCGGATGGTTCACCGGCCGCATCCTCAACCGGTTCGATGTCGGTGATCACGTCGGTTTTCTGCTCGACCCCGTCGCCGGTCACGCGCCGGAGCGGTTCGACCAGCTCGTCACGTTCTCCGACGTGCGGGACCTGGAACCCGGCCATGAGGCCTGAGGGTCGGCGCACCGACGCTCGTCGCGGCTCCTATGCTGGCTGGCATGAATCTCGGTCGCCTCCTGATGCGGGCCGCGCCGCTGTTCAACGCCCCGGTGGCGGCGCTGACCCGGTCCCCACGGTGGGGCCGGCTGGTCAGCGGCAACATCGCGATGCTGACCTACACGGGACGCAAGTCGGGGCGCACGGTGTCGCTGCCCGTCGGATATCAGCGCCGCGGCGACGAGGTGACGATCGGCGTGAACATGCCGGACGCCAAGACGTGGTGGCGCAACTTCCTCGGTGATGGCGCCCCACTGTCCCTCGAGCTGGACGGGCGGGAGCTCGCGGGGCACGGGGTCGCGCAGCGCGACGCCGCGGGGCGCGTCACGGTGCACGTGCGGCTGCAGCGTTAGACGGTGAGTTGGCAGGCCTGGCCGATGTCGAGGGTGCGCAGCACCCGGCCCATACCAAGCCACAGCGCGCACGACAACGCGAGGTCGGCCAGGATCTCGTCGGAGAACTGCTCACGGCAGCGGGCCCAGAACTCTTCGTCGTCCCGAAGCCCGGTGTGGTCGGTGGCGAATCGGTGCGCGAACTCCGCCGCGGTGCGTTCCTCGGCGCGGTAGCCCGGCCAGGTGCGCCACTGGGCTGCGTGCGCGTAGAACTCGTCGTCGAGGCCGGCGGCCCGCCCTTCACCGAACCGGGTGTTGCGGCAGACGGCGCATTCGTTGTCCACAGCGATTGCCATCCTGGCGATTTCGCGGATCCGCAACGGTAACCGGTTGCGGTGATAGACCGCGTCGCTGAAATGGGCCAGTGCGCCGCCCAATTGCGGTGAGGACGCGAACCAGCCGGTCAGGTCGTCGTCGGCGTAGTTTCCGATTCGGCTCATGGCCGGATCGTACGCCGCGGCGACCCGATCTCCCGGGCGGAGGGCTCAGCGCTTCTGTTCGCCGCGGCCGGTGCCGGCCGTGTGCGACGGGCCAACGGCGTCAGCGTCGCGGTCGGACTCGGGCATCTGGGCGGCGGGTTGTTCCTCGGCCGGTGAGGCGGTCGCGCCCCCCGGAGTCTGGCCCGGTGCCGGCGACGTGTAGCCGGAACCCGATGCGGGGCCGGTCGCTGCGCCGGTCCTCGCGCCGCCGGAGGCGCTGGTCATCCTGCCTTCGTAGGGCGGCACCGCGGGCTGGGTGTCCTGCGGCGGCGTGGTGCCGGTGCTGTCGAAGCCGCTCGCATCCTGCTGGCCGTACGCCGGAACGGTCTCGTCACCCTCATAGGTGGCCGACGGCCGGTCCGTGACGCTGCCGGACGGCCCCGATTCGGCATCCCGCGATCCCTGGGCGCCGCGTTCCTTCTGGGGTTCTTCCGGTAGATCTGCACCTGGGGTGGTCATCACATCTCCTCACGGCCGCCGCTGCGTTGCGGCGAAGCCAGTTATTGGCTACCCGTGCGGCGGACCGGGAAAACGATCACGCCGCGGCCGAGTCCTCGGCCCGGACGAACGGGATCAGCTGGCCGAGGCGATCGCGGGGCGGCAGCGCCAACTTGACGATCTTGCGCAGCACGGTGCCGAACTGGCGTGGCAGCGGCCCGGTGTTGTACGGGATGCCGTAGCGTTCGCAGATCGAACGGACCTGCACCGAGATCTCCGCGTGCCGGTGCGCCGGGATGTCGGGGAACAAATGGTGCTCGATCTGAAACGACAGGTTGCCCGACAGCAGGTGAAACAGCTTTGGGCCGGTGAGGTTGGCCGAGCCGAGGATCTGTCGGAAGTACCACTGGCCACGGGTCTCGTCGGCGGTCTCGTCGATCGAGAACTCCCGGGTGTCCTCGGGGAAATGACCGCAGAAGATGATCATGAACGCCCAGACGTTGCGGATCAGGTTAGCCGTCAGGTTGCCGGCGGCCACGAACGGCGCAAACGGCCCGGCCAGCAGCGGGAAGGCCACGTAGTCCTTGAGCAGCTGGCGCCTGGTCTTGGTCCAGATGCCGTCCAGCACCGTCCGCTTCTCGGCGAGGGTGATCTCACCGGCCCGGATGCGCTCGGCCTCGAGTTCGTGCAGCGCGACGCCGTACTGGAACAGCACCATCAGCAGGAACGCGTAGACCGGGTTACCCAGGAAGTAGGGACGCCAGCGCTGGTCCTTGCTCATCCGCAGGATGCCGTAACCGATGTCGCGGTCCATGCCCACGACGTTGGTGTGGGTGTGGTGCAGGTAGTTGTGCGAGTGGCGCCACTGGTCTGCGGGGCAGGAGGTGTCCCACTCGAACCCCCGGCTGGAGATCGACGGGTCGCCCATCCAGTCGTACTGGCCGTGCATCACGTTGTGGCCGATCTCCATGTTGTCGAGGATCTTCGACAGCACCAGCATCGCGGTGCCGGCGATCCAGGCCGGCGGCAGGACGCCCGCCATCAGCAGGCCGCGGCCACCGACCTCCAGGGCCCGTTGCGCCTTGATGACGCCGCGGATGTAGGTCGCGTCCCGCTCGCCCAGGTCGGCGAGCAGGCGGTCCTTGAGTGCGTCGAGTTCGCGCCCGAACGCCTCGGTTTGGTCGGGCGTCAGGGTGATGTCGTTGGTGGACATCGAGAGCGCTCCTTTCTGGGAGGATCTGGAGGATCTACTACAAGGCGAGGTCGACGTCGCCGAGCGGGACGGACACGCAGATCTGCACGTCCTCCTCGTCGGCGGCCGAAACCGCGCCGGTGGTCAGGTTCTTCACCGCGCCGCGGGTCTTGCGGCGGGTGCAGCTGTGGCAGATGCCCATCCGGCATCCGCTCTCGGGTGTCAGGCCCGCGGCTTCGGCCTGCTCCAGCAGCGGGCGGCCGTCGTCGGTGCTGGTGAGGCCGCTTTCGGTGAACGCGACCCGTCCCCCGCCTGCTTCGGCCGGGACGACGAACAACGGCGGGACGAAGCTCTCCGAGGTGACGTTGTCGCAGTGCCGGCGCACGGACTCGGTCAGCGCCGGCGGCCCGCAGACATACACCGCGTCGGGCGACGGCATCGCCGCGGCGAGGTGATCGGGCCCGAAGTGGCCTTGCAGGTCGGCGGCGGCCGGGGACCTGGTGTAGCCGTGCAGCACCCGCACGCCGGGCAGCGCGGCCAGCTCCTCGCGGTAGCAGGCCTGCGCCGCCGAGCGGGCGTAGTGGATGATCGCGACGTCGCCGTCGAACCGTTCGGCGTGCAGGGTGCGAAGCATCGACATGACCGGGGTGATGCCACTGCCGCCCGATACGAACAAGATGCGTCGCGGGCGGCGGTCGGGCAAGACGAAGTCACCGCCGACGCCGTCGAGGTCAACCACCATTTTAGGTCGAGCGTGCCGATGCAGGAACGTCGACATCAGGCCGCCCTCGTGCAGGCCGACGGTCAGTTCGATCAGCGGAGCGTCCTCGGCGCTGGCCGGTGAATAGCAGCGGGTCCGGCGGCGGCCGTCGATTTCCACGGTCAGGTTCACGTGCTGGCCGGCGCGAAACCCGGTGAAGGCCCGGTTCGGCTGCAGCGTCAGCGTGACGCTGCGCGCCGTAAGCCTGCGGACCTCGACGAGCGTGGCGCGGGCATCGGTGCGTGTCCACGTCGGGGCGACCAGCTCGGTGTAGCGGTCCACCCCATGGGGTCCGGTGAGGATGTCCACCAGGCTCGAGCCCAGCACCCGATTGGCAAGTGTTTGAGTGAACATATGTATACCGTGCGTGCTGAACCCGCAGGCCGTCAACCGGTCGAGCCAGGTTGTGGTAAGTTTCACATAGTGAACGGTCGTACGCCCAGTTCACGGCGGCGTCGCCCCGGCTCCGCTGGAGCCAAGGAGAAGGTCTCCCGCGAGGAGCGCAAGGAAGCGACCCGCCGGGCCATCGTCGCCGCGGCGCTCAAGCTGCTGGACGAGCGGAGTTTTTCGGCCCTGAGCCTGCGGGAGGTGACCCGGGAGGCCGGGATCGTGCCCGCCGCCTTCTACCGGCATTTCGAATCGATGGAGGCACTCGGACTGGTGCTGATCGACGAGTCGTTCCGCGCGCTGCGCGACATGCTGCGGTTCGCGCGAGCCGGCAAGCTGGACCCCAACCGCGTCATCGACTCCTCGGTGGAGATCCTGGTCGCGAGCGTTGCCGAGCAGCGTGAGCACTGGCGCTTCATCGGTCGGGAGCGGTCCAGCGGCGTGACCGTGCTGCGGTATGCCATCCGCACCGAGATCCGGCTGATCACCTCCGAGCTCGCGACCGACCTGGCGCGCTTCCCGGACCTGCAGAACTGGAGTACCGAGGACCTGAACATCCTGGCGAGCCTGTTCGTGAACTCGATGATCGTGATCGCCGAGGCGATCGAGGACGCGCAGGACGCGGCGGTGCTCGAGGAGATCAAGCGGATCGCGATCAAACAGCTCCGGATGATCGCGATCGGTGTCGCGAGCTGGCGCAGCAGCTGAATCTGCTTGCGGTATCGCGGGTTTGCCCAGGTGATTCGGAGCGGGTCTCGGGAATTGGGCTTCGGTGACTCGCCGTAGGCTCGGCGTCATGGCCACCACTCCCACGCAGGCACGGCAGGGGGTGGCCGATCCGGAGTCGGGCAGCGCGATGATCGGAGTGCAGCGGCGCAACCTGATCTTCGTGGCGGTCCTGCTCGGCATGCTGCTGGCCGCCCTCGACCAGACGATCGTGGCCACCGCGCTGCCCACCGTGGTGGCCGACCTCGGCGGCGCCGGTCACCAGTCCTGGGTGGTGACCAGTTATCTGCTGGCATCAACGATCACGACCGCGATCGTCGGCAAGCTCGGTGACGTGTTCGGCCGCAAGACCGTCTTCCAGGCGGCGGTGGTGTTCTTCCTCGCCGGGTCGGTGCTGTGCGGCTTGTCGCAGTCGATGACCATGCTGGTCGGGTCGCGCGCGTTGCAGGGCGTGGGCGGCGGCGCGCTCATGGTCACCGCGACCGCGCTGATCGGCGAGGTGATCCCGCTTCGCGAGCGCGGTCGTTACCAGGGTGCGCTGGGCGCGGTGTTCGGGGTGACAACGGTCGTCGGTCCGCTGCTGGGCGGCTTTTTCACCGACCACCTGACCTGGCGGTGGGCGTTTTGGATCAACGTGCCGGTGGCCGTGGTGGTGTTTCTTGTCGCCGCCGCCGCCATCCCCCAGCTGGCCAGGCACGCCAGGCCGTCGATCGACTACTGGGGGATCGTGTTCGTCGGCATCGGCGCCTCCGGACTGACCCTGGCCACCAGCTGGGGGGGCGGCACTCATCCATGGGGGTCACCGATCATCGTCGGCCTGTTCGCCGGGTCGGTCGTCGCCCTGGCGGTTTTCGTGTTGGTCGAGGTGCGCGCGAAGGAGCCGGTGCTGCCGATCCGGCTGTTCGGCAACCCGGTGTTCGCGGTGTGCTGTGTGCTGTCGTTCGTCGTCGGGTTCGCGATGCTGGGCGCGATGACTTTCCTGCCGACCTTCATGCAGTTCGTCGACGGGGTGTCGGCGACGACGTCGGGGCTTCGCACACTGCCGATGGTGGTGGGCCTGCTGATCACGTCGATGGGCAGCGGCGTGATCGTGGGGCGCACCGGTCGCTACAAGATCTTCCCGGTGCTGGGCACGGTGATCATGTGCGTCGGGTTCGTGCTGCTGTCACGGATGGACTCGGCCACCTCGCTGCTGATGCAGTCGCTGTTTCTCTTCGTGCTCGGGACCGGCATCGGGATGTGCCAGCAGGTGCTGGTGCTGATCGTGCAGAACACCACGGACTTCGCCGACCTCGGCGTGGCCACCTCCGGAGTGACCTTCTTCCGGACCATCGGCAGCTCGTTCGGCGCCGCGGTATTCGGTTCGCTGTTCACCAACTTCCTCGGCCATCGCATCGGGCCGGCGCTGGCGGCCAGCGGCGCCCCTCCGGCGGCCGCGCGGTCGCCCCAGGTCCTGCACCACCTGCCGCACCCGATGGCCGAGCCCATTGTCAACGCCTACGGCCAGTCACTGGACCTGGTTTTCCTGTTCGCCGCGCCGGTGGCCGTCGTGGGCTTCATCGTCGCGCTGACGCTCAAGGAGGTCCCGTTGCGCGGTGCCGAGGCTGCCGCCGCGGCCGACCTCGGTGAGGGCTTCGCGATGCCGGCTAGCGAATCCCCCGACAAGCTGCTGGAGATGGCGGTCGGTCGGATGCTGCGCAACCGCCCGCCGGCTGTCCGGCTGCGTGCGTTGTGCGCACGGGCGGGCTGCCAGCTCGACGTGGCCGGGATGTGGGCACTGCTGCAGATCTACCGGTACGCCCAGGTCTTCGGCACGGCCCGGCTCGGCGACATCGCCGAGCGACTGCGCGTCCCCCGCGAAGTGCTGGAGCCCACCTTCGATCGTCTGGTGCAGAGCGGGTACGCCCTGCACACCGGCGACACGCTCTGGCTCACCCAGGCGGGTCGCCAGCAGGTCGATTTCGTCTCCAACGAGCTCGTTGGCTGGATCAGCGACAACCTGGCCAAATCGCCGACCTTCGAAGGCAGACCAGATCGCGCCGAGGTCTCAGCGGCGCTGGAACGCATCACGCATCGGGTGCTGGTGCAACGGGATTGGCACGAAGACCGGGAACTGGTGGCGGCGGGTCGGGGCTGAGGCTCACGACCGCCGCGGAGACGTTTGGCGGCGGTGTCGCCCGGGGATCCGGCATGCAGCGGCGAGCGACGATTGGTTGCATCTGATCGCCGCCAGGCGATGGTGGGCGCAACCCGACGTTGAGAAACCAGCGCCCGGCCCCGGCATCGCCGACTTTCGGTTTGGGCGCGGTGGCAACGGGTTCACCCGCTCCCGTACACCCGACTGGCCCTGACCAGAACGACGCTACGTCGCTGTTCGGCCATCACGCGGTCGTAGGTGTCCCAATCGTCGTGGGTGCCGCCGGCGGCGGTGAACACCTCGCGCAGCAGCAGCCGCAGCTGCTCGGCGTCGCGCAGCCATGGCGCGGGATCGTCGGGGCCGGCCAGCTCGGCGTCACCCTCCACGGTCGCATATCGCCAGCCGTTGCGGAACGTGGCGGCGAGCTGCGGCCGGGCCCGCAGGTTGGCCAACTTCACCCGGCCGTAGGTGACGAACGCCAGCACCTGCTCGCCGGTGCTCGGGTGCGCCATCACCCCGGCGTTGACCAGTGACGCTTGAATCGTCCCGTCGGCGCGGGCGGTGGCGACCACCGTCAAGCCGTGTTCGTCGGCGGCCAGCGCTACGGCCTCGTCGAGAGTTGTCATACCCCGAGGATGCCCGCCGGCGACCGACGGCGCATAGTTGCGCGGGCGACGGGGACCGAGACAGGCAAGAGGTTCAACGGGCCCACTTCGGCACGATGAACACGCCTTCGGCTTCCACCGTCACGCCGTGGGCGTCGGCCAACCGGCCGACGGCGAACGTCTTGACGCCTTCTGTGCGTCGGACCCACGCCTCCGCGTGCAGCGGCCCGAGCGGGGTGGCGCGCAGGTAGCGACAGCTGATGGTGCCGGTGAACGAGGGCTTGGTCAGCCCGCCGCTGGCGACGTCGCCCAGCACATGGTCGAGGACCAGCGCGCACACTCCCCCGTGCACGTGGCCGGGCGGCCCTTCGTAGGCGGCGCCCAGCACGAAGTCGGCCCAAGCCCTGCCGGAATCGTCGTGCTGCATCGTCAGCGGCGGCGCGATCGGGTTACGCAACCCGATCACCGCGTTGCCCCACGCCGTACCCTCGCCTTCGGCGTTGTACCGCACCCCGTACGGTCCCGCCATCTGACTGCCGCGCAGGCGCGCGGTGGCGGCATCGACGGCGGCCTGCGCGGCGGCAACCGCGTCCGCGTCCACCTCGGTCCTGATCGTCGCGTCGATCAGTGCGCGCACCGACCGGGTCAACGGCTCGTAGATCGCGCGCCGCCGCTCGAGTTCCTCGGAGCTGACGTCGTGGGTCCTGAACTCGATCATCAGCGGATTAGAACACGTTCCAGGCGGACTGTGGGTCCCCGGGTGCTCGCGCGCAGGTAGGACCGGGGTACGTAAACTGCGGTCTCGTGGCACCGACGGGTGGGCCGGCATGGGTCGAGCACGCGATCTGGTGGCAGATCTACCCGCTGGGTTTCGTCGGTGCCTTTCCCGCCGACCCCGCCCCCGGGGCGCGCGAGCACAGACTGCGGCGGATCGTCGACTGGTTCGACCACGCGATCGCGCTCGGCACGTCGGGTTTGGCCCTCGGCCCGATCTTCGCCTCCCGGACACACGGATACGACACCATCGACCATTACCGCATCGACCCGCGGCTCGGCGACGACGCCGACCTCGACCATGTCATCGCCGAAGCGCACCGGCGCGGGCTACGGGTGTTGCTGGACGGCGTCTTCAACCACGTCGGCGCGGACTTCCCCGACACCGACTTGTTCGCCAAGCACGGCAGCGGTTTTCACACATTCGAGGGCCACGGCGACCTCATCACACTGAACCACTCCAGCCCGGAGGTCATCGGCTACGTCGTCGACGTGATGAACCACTGGCTGGATCGCGGTGCCGACGCCTGGCGTCTCGACGCCGCCTATGCCGTGCCGGATTCCTTCTGGGCCAGCGTCATTCCGCCGGTGCGGGAGCGCCACCCGGACGCGTGGTTCGTCGGCGAGGTCATCCACGGCGATTACCCGGCACGCGTCCGGGACGCACATTTCGACTCGGTGACCCAGTACGAGCTCTGGAAGGCGACCTGGAGCGCGCTCAACGACGGCAACTTCCATGAGCTGGACTGGGCGTTGCGGCGCCACAACGACTTCCTCGAGACCTTCACGCCGATGACCTTCATCGGCAACCACGATGTCACCCGAATCGCCAGTCGGCTCCACGAACCACGCCACCTGCCGCACGCGCTGGCGATCCTGATGAGCACCGGCGGCACCCCCAGCATCTACGCCGGTGACGAATTCGCGTACCGCGGCGTCAAAGAAGAGCGGTTCGGCGGCGACGACGCGGTCCGGCCAGAATTCCCCACGCGGCCAACAGAATTCGATGCGGCCACCGCGGACGTCCTCCGGCTGCACCAGTACCTGATCGGGTTGCGGCGACGGCACCCATGGCTGCACCGCGCCACCACGACGTCGCTGCACCTGAACAACCGCCAATACGTGTACCTGACCAGACACGGGGATGACGCGCTCATCGTCGCGCTGAATATCGCGGAATCACCGCTGTCGGTGCCGACGGCCGACCTCGGGTTCGCCCGCGCGGTGGTGCTCGGCGGGGCGGGCATGCCGCCCGAGGCGCAGGTGCACGACGTGGTGGTCGAGCCGCACGGGTGGCTAATCCTGCGTCCCGGCTAAGCGCTCCAGTGTGGCGGGGTCCTGCTCACCGCCGTAGTACTTGTCGAGCAGCGCCAGGAACTCGGCGTTGTCGGACGTGGCGCGGCAGAACAGCGTCATCGACGAGCGCACCTTCAGGTTGTCGGGCCAGCCGAAGATGTCGTCGATGGAACTGCCCGGTACGGCGTTCACCAGCCGGGTGCAGTCCCGCAGCCGCGGCCCGAGCACCTCGTGCTGCAGGTACGCCCGGGCTTCGGCCAGTGACGAGATCGCGTACTTGGCTGCGGTCGGGCTGCGGCCAAGACCGGCGAGCTGGGGGAAGATGAACCAGATCCAGTGGCTGCGCTTGCGACCGTTGCGCAGTTCGGCCAGCACCGCGGGGTAGACGCCAGACTGGGCATCCACGAAGCGTTGCAGGCCGAACGGATCGGTCACGCTAACCCGTCAGGGACGGGACGATCGCGTCGATAACGTGCGGCCCCGGATCGGAAAACGCCTCGGCCAGCGCGGCGTTCAGTTCCTCGGCGGTGGTCACCCGGCGGCCGGGAACGCCCATGCCGCCGGCCAGCGCGACGAAATCCAGCCGGGGCGGGCTGATATTCAGCAACGCCTGCGCCCGCGGGCCGGGAACGCCGCCGGCGCCGGGCGTGTCCGCCCCGACCCGCTGCAGCTCGAGGCGCAGGATGTCGTACGCGCCGTTGTTGTAGATCACAGTCGTCACGTCCAGGTTCTCCCGCGCCTGGGTCCACAGCGCGGAGAGCGTGTACATCGCCGAGCCGTCGGCCTGCAGGCACAGCACCGGCCGCTGCGGAGCGGCGACCGCCGCGCCGACGGCGGCCGGCAACCCCTGGCCGATCGCCCCGCCGGTCAGCGTCAGCCAGTCATGCCGCGGGGCGCCCGCGGTGGCGGCCGGCAACGCCGGCCCGGCGGTGTTGGACTCGTCGACCACGATCGCGCCCTCGGGCAGCAGCGCGCCCACGGCGGCGGCAATCCTGTCACCGGTCAGCGGCCCGGTGGGCCGCGGCGGCCGGGGCGGCCGGGGCGGCCGGGGTGCCGATTCGGCGACGGCTTCGGCGCCGTCGGCGACCAGCCCGGCCAGCGCCGTCAACGCGGCCGCCGCGCCTCCCGGCTCGGCCAGCACGTGGACGTCGCAGCCCTCGGGCACCAGGTCACTGGGCTGGCCCGGGTACGCGAAGAACGACACCGGCGGGCGGGCACCGGCCAGGATCAGGTGCTTGGCGCCCGCCAGTTGCATCGCCGCGGCCTCGGCGAGGTAGCCGAGCCGTTCGACCCACGGTAGCCCCGCGCCGCGCTCCAGCCGGGCGGGGAACGTTTCGCAGAGCGCCCGCGCACCCGTCGCCTCGGCGATCGCCGCCGCCGCCCGCAGGCCCTGCTCCCGGGTCGCGTCCCCGCCGATGAGCAGCACCGTCGGCGCGTCGCCGCGCAGGATCTTGGCCGCCATCTCCACGGCCTGGTCGCTGACACCGGAACCGGGCGAGTGCGGCGCATCCACCGGCCGGCCCGGCGCGGCGGCGCCGTTCCACGACACGTCGGCAGGCACGATCAGGGTGGCGATCCGGCCCGGAGGGGCCGTCGCCGCCTGGATCGCCGCCACGGTGTCGGTGCCCACGTCGGCCGCCCGCGGGGTGCGCCGCACCCAGCCGGACACGGTGTGGGCGAGCGCGTCGATGTCGGACTCGAGCGGCGTGTCGTACTGCTTGTGGTACGTCGCGTGGTCGCCGACCACCACCACCATCGGCACCCGCGCCCGTCTGGCGTTGTGCAGGTTCGCCAGGCCGTTGCCCAGGCCCGGCCCCAGATGCAGCAGCACCGCCGCCGGCCGGCCCGCGATGCGGGCATAGCCGTCGGCGGCGCCGGTGGCGACGCCCTCGAACAGGGTCAGGATCCCGCGCATCTGCGGCACGGCATCCAGCGCCGCGACGAAGTGCATCTCCGACGTACCCGGATTGGCGAAGCAGACGTCCACACCGGCGGCCACCAGAGTGTCGAGCAGTGCCCGCGCACCGTTCACCTGCCCAACATAACCTCTTTCTGCTTTCGGGCTTTGCAGGCTAATCTGCTGCCTTGTGCCCTCGTCGACCGAAGCCGGCGACTGAGATGCGCCGGCAGCTGCCCCGGGCGCATGACCTCGCACCGCTGATCCGCTTCAAGAAGCCGCAGCTCGACCCCACCAAGCGGCGGCTCGCCGCGGCTCTGACCGTCGAAGACCTGCGCACGGTCGCGAGGCGCCGAACCCCCAGGGCGGCATTCGACTACGCCGACGGTGCCGCAGAGGCGGAGCTGTCGCTGGCGCGGGCCCGGCAGGCCTTCCGCGACATCGAGTTCCACCCGCAGATCCTGCGTGACGTGTCGGCGGTGAACACCGGATGGCAGGTGCTCGGCGGACCCGTCGCGCTGCCGTTCGGAATCGCGCCCACCGGGTTCACCCGGTTAATGCACACCGAGGGCGAGATCGCCGGCGCGCGGGCGGCGGGCCGGCGCGGCATCCCGTTTTCGCTGTCGACGCTGGGGACCACGTCGATCGAAGACGTCAAGGCGGCCAATCCGCACGGGCGCAATTGGTTTCAGCTCTACATGTGGCGGGACCGTGACCGGTCGACGGAGTTGGTCGAACGGGCGGCGCGGGCCGGCTACGACACGCTGTTGGTGACCGTCGACGTTCCGGTCGCCGGTGCCCGGCTGCGCGACACCCGCAACGGCATGTCGATTCCGCCGGCGCTGACCGCGCGAACGGTGCTCGACACCGTGCGCAGGCCCCGGTGGTGGTTCGACTTCTTCACCACCGAGCCGGTCGCATTCGCCAGCTTCGACCGCTGGCCCGGCACGGTGGCCGAACTGCTGGACGCCATGTTCGACCCCACGGTCGGCTACCACGACCTCGGCTGGGTCCGGTCGCGGTGGCCGGGCAAGTTCGTCGTCAAGGGCATCCAGACCCTGGCCGACGCGCGAAAGGTCGTCGACATGGGCGCCGACGGCATCGTGTTGTCCAATCACGGTGGCCGCCAGCTCGATCGGGCGCCGGTGCCGTTCCGGCTGCTGCCCCGGGTCGCCGCGGAACTGGGCTCCGACACCGAGATCATGCTGGACACCGGGATCATGTCCGGCGCCGACATCGTCGCGGCCATCGCCCTCGGCGCGCGGTTCACCCTGGTGGGCCGCGCCTATCTGTACGGGTTGATGGCCGGCGGTGAGGCGGGCGTGGCACGTGCCGTCGAGATCCTGTCGAGCCAGGTCACCCGCACGATGCGACTACTGGGCGTGACCTGCCTGGACGAGCTGGGGCCACAGCACGTAAGCCAGCTTTAAGGCAGGTTCGGGAGGGGGCGGAGTTGCCCGGTCGCGCTGTTGATCAGCGCGGCGTGGTCCAGCGTCGCCGGCAGCGGCAAGACATCGAAAACCGCGGTCGCCACCTCGGGAAGCTGCGCCAGCGGAACCCGGGGTGCCAGCGAGCAATGCGGCACCCAGACCCCCGGTCGGTAGTGCTTATGCAGATCGGCTCCGGCGGCGGCGACCGCATCGACGACCCGCTGTTGGCGCGCGGCCAGGTCGGCGCTGACCCCGGCCAGCAGCCACGTCCGGCCGCGGCGAAAGAGCCCGACACCGTCGAAGTGCAGCCGCACCGCTGGCCCACCGCCCAGCGCGGCCAGGGCCCCGGTGACCCCCGGGTCGTCCCAGCGGCGCAGTACCGCGTAGGACACGTGCGGCACGTGGCGTCCATGGGTGTGCGACCGCAGGCTGGGCACACCCAGCCCCTCCAGTCGATCCCACAGCGCCCGGACCGCCCGCTCCGAGCGGCGGTCGAACAGCAGGCACACTGCCAGGGCCACGGCTTCCACTGTCCCGCACCGTCGCCGCGGTTTGGCTGTCGAGCCGCCGGGTACCCCCCGCCGGTGGCCCAGGCCGACCCCGCCGCGGTGGCCCGCCGACTGTTGAAGGTCGCGGGCACGACCTACGCCGGGGAGGCGGGAATCCGGTTGAAGGACACGCCGCAGCCGCTGTTCTGCTTGCTGATGCTGTGCTCGCTGATGAGCAAGCCGATATCGGCCGAGATCGCCGTCGCCGCCGCCAAGGAGCTGTTCGCGCTTGGCCTGCGCACGCCGCAAAAGGTGCTCGACGCCGACCGCTCCGACATGATCCGCGCATTCGGGCGGGCGCACTACGTCCGCTACGACGAGAGCACGGCGAGCAGGTTGCCCGAGATGGCCGGGTCGGCGTTGGACAAATACCGCGGCGATCTGCGTCGGCTGGGCGCCGAAAGCAACCGGGATAGGGCCGAGGCGAAGCGACTGCTGAAGGAATTCAAGGGAATTGGCGACACCGGCGCCGACATCTTCCTGCGCGAGGCGCAGGATGTGTGGACCTGGGCGCGCCCTTACTTCGACAAGAAGGCGCTCGCGTCGGCGCGCCAGCTGGGCCTGCCGACCGACACCGACGAGCTGGCGGCGCTGGCGCCGCGGGCCACGGCCCGGCTGGCCGCGGCACTGATCCGGGCGTCGCTGCGCGACGATGTGCGTCAGCAGGTGACCGGCTGACGGGTCGGGAACAAACCAGGCCGCCACCAGGTTGAGCCCATCAGGCTTAACTTTGGAGGATGAATGCCTGAACCGATTTCCGTGCCGGTGCTGTTCGTGGCTGACACCGTGGTGCTGCCCGGAATGGTGGTGCCCATCGCGCTGGACGACACCGCCCGGGCCGCCGTCGAGGCCGCCCGCGCGAGTGACTCCGGCAAGCTGCTCATCGCGCCCCGGCTGGATGACCGCTACCCGTCATACGGGGTGATCGCGTCGATCCTGCAGGTGGGCCGCGTCGCCGGCGGCACCGCGGCGGTCGTGCGGGGCGAGTGCAGGGCGCAGATCGGCGCCGGGGCCAACGGACCCGGGACCGCGCTCTGGGTGCAGGTCACCGAGGTCGCCGACAGCCCGCCGACGGAGGAGACCCGCGCGCTGGCCGCCGAGTACAAGAAGCTGCTGCTGGCCATGTTGCAGCGGCGCGAGGCCTGGCAGATCGTCGATGTGGTCAATCAGCTGACCGACCCCTCGGCGCTGGCCGACACCGCCGGCTACGGGTCCTACCTGACCGACGTCCAGAAGCGTCAGCTGCTGGAGACACCGGACGTCGCGGAACGGCTGCGCGCGCTGATCACCTGGACCGGCGACCATCTGGCCGAGGTCGAGGTCAGCGACAAGATCGCCAAGGACGTGCGCACCGGAATGGAGAAGCAGCAGAAGGAGTTTCTGCTACGCCAACAGCTGGCCGCGATCCGCAAGGAGCTCGGCGAGGGCGAACCGGACGGCTCCGACGACTACCGGGCTCGCATCGAGGCCGCCGACCTGCCGGAGAAGGTGCGCGAGGCCGCGCTGCGCGAGGCCGCCAAGTTGGAACGCTCCAGCGAACAGAGCCCCGAGGGGGGCTGGATCCGCACCTGGCTGGACACCGTGCTCGACATGCCGTGGAACGTCAAGACCGAGGACTCGACCGACCTGGCCGCGGCGCGCGCGATCCTGGACGCCGACCACCACGGATTGGATGACGTCAAGGACCGCATCGTGGAGTATCTGGCCGTGCGGGCGCGCCGCGCGCAGCGCGGGCTGCAGGTCGTCGGCGGTCGCGGCTCGGGCGCGGTGATGGCGCTGGCCGGCCCGCCCGGCGTCGGCAAGACGTCGCTGGGTGAGAGTGTGGCCCGCGCGCTGGGCCGCAAGTTCGTGCGCGTCGCACTGGGCGGCGTGCGGGACGAAGCCGAGATCCGCGGCCATCGGCGGACCTACGTCGGGGCGCTGCCCGGTCGCATCGTGCGCGCGATCAGCGAAGCGGGGTCGATGAACCCCGTCGTGCTGCTGGACGAGGTCGACAAGGTCGGCTCCGACTACCGTGGCGACCCGAGCGCGGCGCTGCTCGAGGTGCTGGACCCGGCGCAGAACCACACGTTCCGCGACCACTACCTGGATCTGGACCTGGACCTGTCCGACGTGGTGTTCCTGGCCACCGCCAACGTGATCGAGAACATCCCGTCGGCGCTGCTGGACCGCATGGAGCTGGTCCAGATCGACGGTTACACCGAGGACGACAAGGTCGCGATCGCCCGCGACTTCCTGCTGCCCAGGCAGCGGGACCGGGCGGCGCTGACCGAGGAGGAGGTCACGGTGACCGAGGCCGCGCTGCGCAAGATCGCCGCCGACTACACCCGGGAACCCGGCGTGCGGCAGTTCGAGCGGCTGCTGGCCAAGGCCCTGCGCAAGGCGACGACGAAACTGGCCGAGGGCACCACCGCTGATATCACGGGTGCCACGGCTCCGGTCGTGATCGACGAGCCCGACCTGGTCGGCTATCTGGGCCGGCCGCGGTTCACTCCCGAGTCGGCCGAACGCACGGCCGTGCCAGGCGTGGCCACCGGCCTGGCGGTGACCGGGCTGGGCGGCGACGTGCTGTACATCGAGGCCAGCTCGACAGACGGTGAGCCGGGCCTGCAGCTGACTGGCCAGCTGGGCGACGTCATGAAGGAGTCGGCACAGATCGCGCTGTCCTACGTCCGCTCGCACGCTGCTGCCCTCGGCGTCGACCCCAAGGCGCTGGACCGCAAGATTCACGTCCACGTGCCCGCGGGCGCGGTGCCCAAGGACGGTCCGTCCGCTGGTGTCACGATGGTCACCGCGCTGGTGTCGATGGCCAGCGGCCGGCAGGTCCGCTCGGACGTCGGCATGACCGGTGAGGTGACGCTGAACGGCAGGGTGCTGCCGATCGGCGGCGTCAAGCAGAAGCTGCTCGCCGCGCAACGCGCCGGACTGTCTACGGTTTTCATTCCCCAGCGCAACGAGCCCGACCTGGACGACGTGCCGGCCGAGGTTCTGGAGGCGCTCGAGGTGAAGCCGATGATCGACGTCGCCGACATCATCGCGCAGGCGCTGGAACCCGCCGAGGTCGCCACGGCTGCCGCCTGACGGCACTACTGTCGAGTGGTGGGGTACGACGAGGAGCTGGCCGACCGCATCCGCGAACTCCTCGGCTCCGAGCGCGGCGTCGAGGAGAAGCGGATGTTCGGGGGGCTGGCGTTTTTGATCAACGGCAACATGGCCGTGGCCGCCAGCGGCCAGGGCGGGCTGCTGGTGCGGGTGGCGCCGGAGGACACCGAGAAACTCGCGGAGCGCCAGCACGTCGGTCCGATGGTGATGGGGGGGCGGGAAGCCCGCGGCTGGCTCCGAGTGAATACCGACGGCGTGAAGACCAAGCGGCAGCTGCGGTCCTGGGTCACCCGGGGTGCCGAATACGCCAAGGGTCTGGCGCCCAAGTAATGGTTTGGCCACGTCGGCCGCGGGTATATGTCGGCGTGGCCGAAATGCTTGTTCAATCGCCCGACGACGTCATCGCGTTCCTCAAAGCCCAGCATGACCTCATCAAGGACATGTTCGACGAAGTGCTGCACGCGTCGGAGGACAAACCGCGCGAGAAAGCGTTCGTGGACTTGCGGCAACTGCTCGCCGTACACGAGACCGCCGAGGAAATGGTGGTTCACCCGAGGGTGCGTCGCGAGGTGGACGGGGGCGACGCGATCGTCGACGCCCGACTCAACGAGGAGCACGACGCGAAGGAGCTGCTGTCGAGCATCGAAAGCCTCGACATCGGCTCGAAGCAGTTCATCGATGAGCTCACCAAGCTGCGCGACGCGGTGGTGGAGCACGCCGAGCACGAGGAGAACGATGAGTTCCCCAAGCTGCAGCGCGGGCTCGACGCGGACGACGCCAAGCGGATGGGAACGGCCGTGCGTGCCGCCGAGGCCATCGCACCGACCCGTCCCCATGCCGGCGTGGAATCGGCGAAGCTGAATTTCGCCGTTGGACCGTTCGCATCGATGCTCGATCGCGCCCGAGACGTGATCAAAGAAGCCATCAGCTAGGCGCAACAGCTTCTGACGAAATCCTCAAAAGTGAGGTCGGCTGCTAGGATGGCGCGGTGGCCGACGACAAGACCGCACCGGCGAACCGCCTGGAGCGGCGCAAGATGCGCACCCGTGCGGCGCTGATCCGCGCCGCGCAGGAACTCATCGCGGACGGCAAGCTCAACGTGCCGGTGCTCGAGATCACCCGGGCGGCCGACGTCGGGATGGGTTCGTTCTACAACCACTTCGACAGCAAGGAGCAGCTGTTCGAGGCCGCCCTCAACGAGGTGCTCGACATGCACGGCGCGCTGCTCGACCGGCTCGCCGAATCGATGGAGGACCCGGCGGAGGTCTTCGCCAGCAGCTTCCGGCTCACCGGCCGGATGTTTCGGAAGCGTCCCGACCTGAGCCGCGTGCTGCTCAACAGCGGGCTGGCGCTGATCAGCGCGGACCGGGGGCTGGGTCCACGGGCCATGCGCGACATCGCGGCGGCTAGCAGGGCCGGCCGGTTCAGGGTCGCCGATCCCGAGCTGGCGATGGCCGTGGCCGGTGGCGCGCTGATGGGCCTGGGCCAGCTGCTCACCGACCAGCCGGAGCGCGACGACGCCGAAGCCACCGACCAGGTCGCCGCGGACCTGCTGCGGATCTGCGGGGTGCCGGCCGATGAGGCGCGCGAGATCTGCCGACGGCCGCTGCCCGACATCGACGACCTGGCCGAGCCCGACTCGGCCGCGTGAGCATCCGGATCGGTACCTCGGGCTGGTCATACGACCACTGGGCCGGCGTGCTGTATCCGCCGCGGACGTCGCCGGCCGCCCGGCTGGCCCGGTACGCCGAAGAATTCGACACCGTCGAGCTCAACGCCAGCTTCTACCGGTGGCCCAGGGACACGACGTTCGCGGGCTGGCGGCAGCGGCTGCCGCGCGGGTTCACGATGTCGGTGAAGGCACACCGCGGGTTGAGCCATTTCCGGCGGCTGAAGTCGCCCGAACCCTGGGTGGAGCGCTTCGAGCGGTGTTGGCGCGCGCTGGGTGATCGAGCCGAGATGTTGCTGGTCCAAGTGCATCCGGAGCTGGAACGCGATGACGCTCGGCTGGATCAGTTCCTCGCCAGCATGCCGGACTGGATCCCGGTGGCGGTCGAGCTGCGTCATCCGTCGTGGGACGACCCTGCGGTCTACGCGCTGCTGGAGCGCCACCGGGCGGCCTACGTCGTGATGAGCGGCGCCAGGCTACCGTGTGTGCTGCGGGCCACCACCGATGTGGTGTACGTGCGCATGCACGGGCCGAGCACCGAAAGTCTCTACGCCGGTTCGTATTCCGACGAGGAGCTGCGGTGGTGGGCCGACCGGGTAGTCGAGTGGCATGAACAGGGTCGCGGCGTGCTGGTCTACTTCAACAACGACGGGTCGGGGTACGCGGTGTCCAATGCCCGCACGTTGAAGCGGCTGCTCTTTGCTCAAAACGGTGGTTCGTCGGGCTGCGGTGGTGGCGGCGGCGGTGTCCAGTCGGGCGGCAGTTCCTCGGATTCATAGGGTTCGTTGATCCACAGGCAGAACGGGCTGGTGCTGGGTTTGCCCTTGAACAAAAACAGCATGTCGCGCATGTGGTTTCGGAACTTACGCGCATCGATCTCACGTTTGCGCGCCGCGTGTAGCCGGCGGCGGGCCTCGTTGAGCGGCCGCAGCACGTGATTGCGGTTGCGGGCCTGTGCGATCCGGCTGGCCCGCTGCTGCGCGCGGGTGCGCCGGCGCCGGAATGTCAGCTCGGGGAACACCTCCGCCCCGGTCGGCGTGGTGACGTATTTCCTGCCGGTCGGACTGGTCCAGATCACCGCGCCGTCGGGCAACTGCACCTCCGACCAGCCGGGGTCGAAGGTTTTGAGCCGATGGTGATAACGGCACAGGCACTTCAGATTCTCGAGCACGGTCAGCCCGCCGGAGGCCGGGTCGGCGTGGTTGAACGGGATGGTGTGGTCGATGTCGCAATGTTCGGCGGCCCGGTCGCAACCGGGGAAGCGGCACGTCAGATCGCGGCAGCGGACTGCGCGGTCCAGAGCGGCCGTCGGCACATAGGTGAGCGGGTCACTGGGGCCGAACAGGATGAGGCGCCGACCGGCTCGGCCAGCGAGCTCGCGCACCTGCTCGGCGTCGATGATCCCGTAGCCCTGCAGATAGCCGGGCCGGTCGACGGCGCCGCTGATCGTGTCGTCGGTCGCCACCACATTGATCACGATCCGCGCTCCCCCGGTGTCGGCACCTGCCGCCGGGCAGTCCGGTTGTCCGCACCGGCACTCCAATTCGCGACCGGCTGCCAGCGCGCCCAGCGCATCGGCGCGGCGCTGGGCCATCGTGCGCGGATCGCCCGCGCAGACCCTGGCTGCCAATTCGGAGAGTCTGCGGTCGAACGCGGTGGCCTCCGGCACTGTCACGGTGCCGCGCACATCGGCCATGCCGTTGGGCCCTGACTTGATCGCGATAGAGCGATCCTGCGCATCGCGATGGCGGCGCTCCTTGGCCGCATCGGAATCGACGGCTGCCACCAACGCGTCCACCGTGGTCAGGATGCGCCGGCGCGACCACGATCCCCAGTGTTGCAGCCTGGCGGAAAGACTCTCGTCGACGCGCTTCCACCGATCATCGTCGCTCACCAGGTCGGTGCGATTGATGATCAACTGGACGGTGCGCCAGTCGGTGCGTCCCGCGGCCAGCAGCGCGGCGACCTTCGGCAGTCGGTCAGCCAGCGTCTGCGCGCAGTGGACGACGAACTGCCCAGCCATCGATGAGATGTTCAACAGCGCCGAGACCTCCGCGGAGGTCTTCATCAACCCGTCGACCATGTCGTACTCGCGCTCGGGATTGTCATGCTCGGGCGCGATCCGGTGCCACAACAGCGCATCCACCGCCGCGAGCCGCCGCGCCATAAGCACGGCCTCCAGGCGGTTGGTGGCCGCGATCAGATCAGTCAGCTGACCAGGATCCAGCTGCTCGACCCGGTCCGGCGCGACGATGCCGGCATCGGTGAAGGCGGTGCACAGCGTGTCGAACATACGTTCGATGATATGTGGGGGCACCGACAAGACGGGTGGGTGGCAAGACGGGTGGGCGGAGGGGACGGGCCGAGGTGACTACATTCGATCGCGTGGCCGAACGTGTCGTTGGGCAAACCGGCCAGCTGAACGTTCAACCGCTCGCCTTCGTATTGATTATGGAGGTGAGAGGCAATTTGGCGTTGACGGGTACGGGCCGGAGCGGCGAGCGAAAGGGCTAACGTGCTGCAACGCATAGCCGGCATGGCCATCGCCGCGCCACGGCAGATCCTTGCCGTCGCGGCGCTGGTGATGGTCGCTGCCGGTTTGCTGGGTGTGCCGGTCGCCAACAGCCTGTCGGCGGGCGGATTCCAAGACCCCAACGCGGAGTCGTCCAAAGCGGCGCGGCAACTCACCGACAAGTTCGGCCAGGGTGACATGCAGCTGCTGATCGTGGTGTCCGCGCCGGACGGTTTCGCCAGTGAACGGGCCCGAGCCGTGGGGACCCAGATCGTCGACCGCCTGCAGCGGTCACCGCACGTCGTCGATGTCACCTCGGCGTGGACCGCGCCGCCGCCCGTTGCCGCCGACCTGGTCAGCAAGGACCGCAACACCGGACTCGTCGTCGCCGGCATCACCGGCGGCGACAAGCATGCGCAGAGCTACGCCAACGCGCTGTCCAAAGAGTTCGCCCGCGACCGCGACGGCGTGACGGTCCGCTCGGGCGGCATCGCCATGGTCAACGCGCAGATCACCGACCAGTCGCAACGCGACCTGCTGTTGATGGAGTCGATTGCGATTCCGCTGAGCTTTCTCGTGCTGGTGTGGGTGTTCGGGGGGCTGCTGGCGGCGGCGCTGCCGATCGTGGTCGGCGCGATGGCGATCCTGAGCTCGCTGGCGGTGCTGCGCATCGTCACACTTTTCACCGACGTGTCGATCTTCGCGCTGAACCTGAGCACCGCCCTGGGTCTTGCACTGGCCATCGACTACACGTTGCTGATCATCAGCCGGTACCGCGACGAGCTCGCCAACGGCGCCGGCACACAGGAAGCGCTCGTCGCCACCATGCTGACGGCGGGTCGCACCGTCCTGTTCTCCGCCACCACCGTCGCGCTGTCGATGGCGGTGATGGTCCTGTTCCCGATGTACTTCCTGAAATCGTTCGCGTACTCCGGAATCGCCACCGTGGCGTTCACGGCGGTCGCGGCGGTGGTGGTCGCCCCAGCGGCCATCATTCTGCTCGGTGACCGACTGGACTCGTTGGACGTCCGCAGGTTCGCTCGGCGATTGACCGGGCGCGCAGCACCGGTGCGCCGTCCGGTAGAGGACCAGTTCTGGTACCGCGGCGCCATGTTCGTCATGCGCCGCGCGATTCCCGTCGGACTGGCCGGGATTGCGGTGCTACTGGTGGTCGCCGTGCCGTTCTTCGGAGTGAAGTGGGGCTTCCCCGACGATCGCGTGCTGCCGAAGTCGGCCTCGGCACACCAGGTGGGACACGAACTGCGCAGCGACTTCGCCAACAACTCCGCGACGGCGGTCCCCATCGTCGTCCCCACCTCCGACGGCGTGGACCAACGCGAAATGCAGCGCTACGCGGCGGATCTGTCCCGGGTGCCCGACGTATCCGCGGTATCGACCCCGGCGGGCACGTTCGTCGCGGGTGCACCGGCGGGACCGCCGTCGGCGTCCACCGGCGAAGTGCAGGGCAGCGCGTTCCTGACGGTCAACAGCGCCGCCCCGCTGTTCTCGGACAGGTCGGCGACCCAACTGGATCGGCTGCATGCGGTGCGCGGGCCCGGCGGCCGGCAGGTCGAGGTCGGTGGGGTCGCGCAGATCAACCGGGACAGCGTCCGCGCGATCACATCACGGCTGCCGCTGGTCTTGGGGCTGATTGCCGCGATCATGTTCGGGCTGCTGTTCGCGCTGACCGGCAGCGTGGTGCTGCCGCTGAAAGCCCTGATCCTCGATGTGCTTTCGCTGACCGCCGCGTTCGGCGCGATGGTGTGGATATTCCAGGACGGCCATCTGGGCGCGTTCGGGACCACGTCGACGGGAACCCTGGTCGCCAACATCCCGGTGCTGCTGTTCTGCATCGCATTCGGCCTGTCCATGGACTACGAGGTGTTCCTGCTGTCTCGCATCCGCGAATTCTGGCTGGCCTCGGGCAGAACCCGCGCCGACAACGACGAGAGCGTCGCGCTCGGCCTCGCGCGCACCGGCCGGGTGATCACCGCGGCGGCGCTGGTGATGTCGATCTCCTTCGCCGCGCTGATGGCCTCACACGTGTCGTTCATGCGGATGTTCGGGCTCGGCCTCACGCTGGCGGTGCTGGTCGACGCGACCCTGGTGCGTATGGTGTTGGTGCCGGCGTTCATTCATGTGCTCGGCACGTGGACGTGGTGGGCACCCAAACCGCTGGTGTGGCTGCACGAACGGCTAGCGATCAGCGATGGCCATTCCCTAAATCGGTCGGAGCACCGGTCATCGGGCCCCCGCGAGGTGGCCGCCGGCGACCGGAACGCGCCATCCTCGACGTTGAACCGAAAGGCATAGATACCCGTGTGCATGAGGTGGGTCCTATGAGCGTCATCGCAGCTGTGTGCGGCGCACTGCCGCCGCATCGCTATCCGCAGGAGGAGATCACCGAGTCGTTCATCCAGTGGCCCGGGTTCGAAGGTTTCGAGGACATCGCCCGGCGGCTGCACGCCAGCTCCAAGGTCGACAGCCGTCACCTGGTGCTGCCGCTGGAGGACTACCCCAAGCTCAGCGAGTTCGGTGAGGCCAACGATCTGTTCATCGAGCACGCGGTCGAGCTTGGCTGCGAAGCGATCTCGGCTGCGTTGCGGGACGCCGGCCTGGCACCGGCCGACGTGGATCTGATCGTCTCCACGACGGTCACCGGTGTGGCGGTGCCGTCGCTGGACGCCCGCATCGCCGGCCGGCTCGGCATGCGCGCCGACGTCCGGCGGCTACCGATCTTCGGATTGGGCTGCGTGGCCGGTGCGGCCGGAGTGGCGCGGCTTCATGACTACCTGCGCGGGGCGCCGGACGACGTCGCTGTCCTGGTGTCGATCGAGCTGTGTTCGCTGACGTATCCGGGTGCCGAACCGTCGATGGCCTTCCTGGTCGGCAGCGGGCTGTTCGGCGATGGCGCCGCGGCGGTGGTGGCGGTCGGACAACGCCGCGCCGAGCGGCTCGGCGCGCCCGGCCCGCACATCGTCGACTCCCGCAGCCACCTGTACCCCGATTCGTTGGGCACGATGGGTTGGCACATCGGCGGCTCCGGTTTCCAACTGGTGCTGGCTCCGGACCTGCCGACAATCGTCGAGCGGTATCTGGGCGACGACGTCAGCAAATTCCTCGCCGACCACGGTTTGACCATTGACGACATCGGCACCTGGGTGAGCCATCCCGGCGGCCCGAAGGTGATCGACGCGATCATCGCCACCCTCGGGCTGCCCGAGGATGCGCTGGACGTGACGTGGCGCTCGCTGAGCGAGGTGGGCAATCTGTCGTCGGCGTCGGTGTTGCACGTGCTGCGCGACACGATCGCCCAACGGCCGCCGAGCGGCAGCCCGGCTCTGCTGATGGCGATGGGGCCCGGGTTCTGTTCCGAGCTGGTGCTGATGCGCTGGCGCTGAGTTCACACTGGGTCACATGAGTGCCTTCGCATTGCTCATCGCTGCGGTCGGCGCGGAGCGATCGGCCGAATTGGTGATCGCCCAGCGCAACCTGGCCTGGAGTCGTGCCCACGGTGGCGCCGAGTTCGGCGCGCGACACTACCCCGCCATGGTCGCCCTGCACACCAGCCTGCTGGTCAGCTGCCTGGCGGAATCGGTCCGGCTGCGCCGCCCGTTCATTCCGGCGTTGGGCTGGCCGATGCTGGCGACCGTGCTGGCCGCCCAGGGGTTGCGGTGGTGGTGCATCGCCACGCTGGGCCGGCAGTGGAACACCCGGGTCGTGGTGGTGCCCGGCGCGGCCCGCGTGGTGCGAGGGCCGTACCGGTTCGTGTCGCACCCCAACTACGTCGCGGTCGCCGCCGAAGGGGCGGCGCTGCCGTTGGTGCACACCGCCTGGATCACCGCCCTGATCTTCTCGGTGCTCAACGCCGCCCTGCTGAGGACGCGGATCAAGGTGGAGAACGCCGCGCTGGCGAGTTTGACGTGATCGACCTGCTGATCGTCGGCGGCGGGCCGGCCGGGCTGGCGACCGCATTGCACGCGGCGCAGGCCGGCCTCGAGGTGGTCGTCGCCGAACGCCGGCGCGGCCCGCTGGACAAGGCCTGCGGCGAGGGCCTCATGCCGCATACCGTGCGGCAGCTGCGGCGCCTCGGCGTCGAGGCGCCCGGCAAGGCTTTCCGTGGCATCCGCTATCTGGACGGCGCGAGATACGCCGATGCGCCGTTCAAGTCCGGCGCCGGGCGCGGGGTGCGCAGGACGACGCTGCACGCCGCTCTGGTCGACGCGGTCACCGCCGCCGGGGTGAACGTCGTCCACGACGACATCCGCGACGTCAGCCAGGATGACACGTCGGTGCGCGCCGGCGGCGTGCGCGCCCGGTACCTGGCCGCCGCCGATGGACTGCACTCCACCATTCGGCGGTCCCTCGGCCTGGAGGCGCCGGCGCGCGGACCGCGCCGGTGGGGTATACGGCGGCATTTCGAGGTCGCCCCCTGGACCGATTACGTCGAGGTGTACTGGGGTGTCGACGCGGAGGCCTACGTGACTCCGGTCGCCGACAACTGCGTGGGTGTCGCGGTCCTGACGTCACGGCGCGGCGGATTCGACAACCATCTGGACGCCTTGCCGAGGTTGCGGGAGAAACTGCGCGGCCGGGCGCACGGGCCGGACCGGGCCGCCGGCCCGCTCCGGCAGAAGGTGCGCGGCCGAACCGCCGGGCGGGTGCTGCTGATCGGCGACGCGGCAGGATACGTCGACGCGCTGACCGGCGAAGGCCTTGGGCTGGCGTTCGCCGCCGCCGAGCTGGCCGTGGGGTGCGTGGTGGCCGACCGGCCGGCCGACTACGACCACCAGTGGCGCGGGATGACCCGGCGTTACCGACTGCTGACCGCGGCGCTGCTGCACGCCAGCCGGTACACCCCGGTGCGTTCACGCATCGTGCCCACCGCGACGGCCCTGCCCAAGGTTTTCGCCGGCGTCGTCAACCAGCTTGCTTAACCGTTGGCTTTCCACAGGTTGCCGACGAACAACCGCTGCAGCTGCCCGGCTGCGGCCTCCAGGCCCTCGATGCCACCGGCGAAACCGGCGTAGAACCCCATGCCCCACAGGAGGGCCAGCAGCATGTCCACCACGCCGGCCACCTCGGTGTCGGCGTCCAGTTCGCCGCGATCGCGCGCCGCGTTGACGAGCGTGGCGATGAACGCACGCGTCCGGGCCACCAGGTCCTGCTCGGGCTCGCACAGGTCGGGGTGGCGGTGCGACTCCAATACCGCCGCGACCATGAACCTGGCCGCTGACCGATCCGGGTCTGCCTGGATCACCAGCGCCATGAACACGCCGATCTGGGCGAGCAGCGTGGTCTCCTGCTCGGCCCGCTCCACGCTGGCCTGCATGACCGTGGCGTGGGTCATGTCGACCACTTCGCGGTACAGCAGCCGCTTGTTGGAGAAATAGTGGTTGATTGCGGGCCGGGTCAGGTCGGCGCGGGCCGCGATCTCCTCGAACGTGGCGGCGTCGTAGCCGACCGCGCTGAACACGTCGCGCGCCGCGCGGATGATCCGCTCCCGGGTTTGGGCCGACTTTGTACCTGGGGGGCGGCCCGGACCCCGGGTGGCGGTGACCGACATGCTCAAAGAATGCCATATCCGGGAAGCGTCGCGGTCCCGTCGGGGCGAACGTGAACCTTGGCACCAGCGATGTCCTCCCGGACGGTGGCCGTGGCCTCCGACGGGTCGGTGACGACCGCCAGCGTGCGCGCATCGTCCGGCGTGCGCACGGCAAGGAACGCCTTCTGGGGCCGGCCGTCCCTGTCGAACGGTGCGGTCCACGCCTCGACGGTGCCGACGCCGTCCCACTGCACCGCCGCCCGCCGGGCCGGCTGCCGGTCAACCTCGGGTTGCACATCCTGGAAACGGAATTCGTGCGGGGGCGGCACAGTGCCGTAGACCCCGACGCTGTGCTTGGTGAGGTACCCGCCGTTGGCGGTCACCAGCCCGCGACTGCCCGGTTTGCGGACCAGCAAGTCGGCCATGGTTGCGATCGAGTGTGTGACGTAGTTGCTCCACGGTCCACCGGCGAACGTCAGTCCGCCCGTCACGGTCAGCGGACGGCGCGGGTCGTCGACCGGCAGCCCGAGCTCGGCGGCCGCAATCTGGACCGCGGACGGAAAGCAGGAGTAAAGGTCGACCAGTTCGACGTCGTCGACCGTCACGCCAGCGAGTTCCATGGCCCGGCGGCCGGCGATCCTGATCGCCGGTGACCTGTGGTACTCGGCGCGTTCGCCGATCGCGTACGTGTCGTGCGACTCGGTGCCGGCATACGGGAACACCCAACGGTCCCTCGGAACGCGCAGCCGGGTCGCCGCCTGCGCGCACGCCAGAATCAGGACCGCCGCCTGGTCGACCATGTTGTTGGAATTCAGCAGCTTGGTGTACGGCCAGCTAACCATCCGGTTATCCGGGCCGGGCCGCCAGATATGTTCGGCGGTGCGTGCTTGTCGGCTCCACGCGTTCGGATTTCCCGCAGCGATCCCGCTGAATCGCGCCCACAGCTCGCCGATGTGGCGCCGGTGCTCGTCGGAGGAGCGCCCCGCCGCGATGCGGACGGCTTGCTCGAAGAGCGGATACACGTTAGCCGGGCGGACGAGCTCGATGCGCTGCTGTGCCGGACCCGCCATCGGGACGTCATCGCCGTTGGCCGCGGGCGGCACGGAACCGGCCTGAGGGGTCCAGTCCGGTTTGCGGCCGCCGGCGCGCAACTTCGTTCTGGTGCGCCAGGTTTCGGCCCCACCGATCATCACGACGGCCACCCGTCCGCTTTGAATGTCCACACATGCGCGGTTGACCAGCGTCTGGGGCACGTTACCGCCGACACCGCTGTAGCCAGTGGCGAAGTCGCGCGTGCCGAGGCGTTGGCCCAACAGCAGGCCCGGATCGCGGTAGCGCCAGGACAATACGTTCACCACGCGGATCGAGTCGACCGCCTCGAGCACCCGCGGGTCGGCGGCCCGCCGCGCCGCGGCGACCATCAGGTCGACCGGTTCGGTGCGGGGATCGCTGTCGTGCTGATTGACCTGACCGGCGCCGATCAGAACCGGTGTCCGCGGCGTGACGGCCATCAGGCGCGGTAGATCGACTTGACGACCAGATACTCATCGAGCCCTTCGGGGCCCAGTTCCCGGCCGAGCCCGCTTGCCTTCATCCCGCCGAACGGGGCGCGCATGTCCAGCAGGTAGTTGTTGACCCCGATCGTGCCGGTGCGCACCGAGCGGGCCACATCGGTGGCCCGCTGCTGGTCGGTCGACCACACGGTGCCGGCCAGGCCGTACTGGCTGGCGTTGGCGATGTCGACCGCGTCGGCGTCGCCGTCGTACGGGATCACCGTCACCACCGGGCCGAAAATCTCCTCCTGGGCGATGCGGTCGGCGTTGGAGACGTCGGCGAACACGGTCGGCTCGACAAACCAACCCCGCGGCTGGTCCTTCGGAACCGATCCGCCCGCCACCAGCCGGGCGGCTGAGGACTTGCCCGCCTCGATGTAGCCCAGCACCCGCTCCCGCTGCCGGGAGCTGACCAGGGGGCCGATCTCGGTCGAGTCCTCGAGCGGGTCGCCGACCGACATGCCGTCGGCCAGCGCGGCGAGCGCGTCGACGATTTCGCCGTAACGCGACCGCGGCGCCAGGATGCGCGAACTCACATAGCAGGTCTGCCCATTGTTGACGAACGACTGCGCGCGCAGGCCCTCGATCGTGACGGCAAGGTCCGCGTCGTCGAGGATGATGGCCGCGGACTTGCCGCCGAGTTCGAGGGTGACCGGCCGGATGAGCCGGCCGCATGCCTCGCCGATCGCCCGGCCCGCCGCGGTGGAACCGGTGAACGCCACCTTGTCGATGCCGGGATGGGTGACCAGGTACGCACCGGCGGCGGCGTCGCCGGGGACCACGCTCAGCACGCCGGCGGGCAGGCCGGCTTCCAACGCTACCTCACCGAACAGCAGTGCATCCAAAGCCGTTTCGGGTGCGGCCTTGAGCACCACCGGGCAGCCGGCGGCCAGAGCGGGCGCAATCTTCATTGCCGCCAGCGACTGGGGATAGTTCCACGGAATGATCGCCCCGACCACACCGACCGGTTCGCGGCGCACGATGGTGTGCCCGATCACGCCGGGCCGGATCTCCTCGGGTTCGAACTGAGTGATCAACTGGGCGTAGTACTTGATCAGCGCGGCGGGGAACGAGCCGTTTGCGCCGCGCGACAACGAGATCGGCATGCCATTCTCGCGGCTCACCAGTTCGGCCGCGGTGGCGGCGCGGGATCGCAACGCTGCCGCGAACCGGGTGAGCGCCTCGGCGCGCTCCGCCGCGGAGCTGGCCCGCCAGGCGTTCGCCTCCCCGGAATGCGCCGCGGCGACCGCGGCGTCGATCTCGTCGTGGCCGGCGCTGGGTCCGTCGCCGAGTGGTTCGCCGGTAGCGGCCTCGATGACCGGAACGGTCCGGCCGGCCGGCCGGAACCGACCGCCGATGAACAGCTGCGCGGGCGGCGTGGTTGCGGTCATGGCGAACTCCTCGATGGGGCGGGCGGGGATGCGACGAACAGCACTCCCTCGGCGATCAGGCGGTCGATTTCGTCGGCGTCGAATGCGAGCAGCTTCTGGCACAGGTCGCGGGTGTGCTCGCCGGGCATCGGCGCGGGACGCAGCTCGGCGCGGGGAATGTGCCGGTACGGCGCGGGCCCCGTCTCGGCCGGCAGCGGCTTGTCGAAGAGCGGGTGGACCATGTCGGTGTAGAGCCGCCGGTGTCGCACCTGGGGGTCATCGAGCACGTCGACGGGCCGGTTCATCGGGCCGGCCGGCACCCCGGCCCGTTGCAACGCCGCCGCCAGCGTCGCTCGGTCCAGCGTGCGGGTCCATGCCGCGACCGCCGGGTCGGCGGGCTGCACCGCCGTCAGCCCCATCGCGGCGGCCAAGGCGCGCCGGTCGTGGTCGTCACGAATCGAGATGACGCACCATTCGTCGTCGCCCGCACAGGGATACACGCCGTGGTGGGCGCCGTCGCCGTCGACCGGCAGCCCGGCAGCGCGGGCGGCGTCGGTGACGTAGCGGGTGTCGAGCTGGTTCACCCCGGCCTCGGCCTGCGAAATGTGCACGTGGCCGCCGGTTCCGGTGCGCTCCCGGCGGATCAGCGCGGCAAGCGCCGCGATCGCGGTGATCCTCGCGACCACATGGTCGGGGAAGATCGTCACCGCGTCGAGGAACGCGCCGGTCTCCGGTGACGTCCACAGCCGGGTGATCCCGGTGCCGGCCCGCACCAGCGGCCCGTACCCCAGCCGGGCGCTCCATGGCCCCCGGTCGCCGAAGGCGCTGCTTTCGGCGAGCACGACGCGTGGGTTGACCTGGCGCAGCACGTCATACGAAAAGCCGAGCGCGGCAAGGGTGCCCGGCTTGAAATTGGCGAAGACCGCGTCGGCGTCAGCGACGAGGTGACGGAAGATCTCCGCTCCGGCGGCCCGACGCAGATCCAGCCCGAGCCCGTACTCGTTGCGGTGGGTCCACGCGAAGGTTTCGCTCATCGGCTGGCCGGCCCGGGTCTGGCGCAGCCCGTCGGGGTACGCCGCGCTCTCCACCTTGATCACTTCGGCACCCAGGTCGGCGAACAACCGGCCGAGTTCGCCGCCGGCCACGATGATCCCGAGATCGAGAATCCGCAGGCCGTCGAACGGCCGCCGACCGCGGGCGCCAGCACCGGTGTCCAGCCGCGGCCCGGCATGCCAGCACGGCCCGTGCTGCCCCGGCGCGGGCGCCGGGCGGCGCAGGCCGGCACGATCGCCGTCGATGACGAACGCGCCCGCCGGCGCGGTGACCTGCACCCCGGGCGCCAGCGTCAGCTGCGTCATCGCGCCCACCGTCCGAAAGTGTTCCGAGGACAACGCCTCCGACGGCGTGAGCACGGCGGCGATGGGCACGCCGTAGGACTGGCCGGCAGCCACCAGCTCGTCGCGGGTCTGGCCGGCGAAGAGCCGCGCGGTCAATGCGCCGATCTGGCGGGAAGCCGAGAACCGGGCGCCGATGGTCTCATATTTCGGGTCCTGAAACTCCTCCGGCTCGCCCAGCCAGGCGCGCATGCCGTGCCACTGCCGCGGCGACAGCACGCAGATCCGCACGTAGCCGTCCCGGCAGGCGAAAATCGGGTAGACGTCCTGGTTGGGTGGCCGGCCCCGCCAGCTGTCCGAGAGGCGCTGCCCCGACACCGCCTGCCCCATCGCGCCGAACGGCGGGTCGAGGGCCTGCAGCACCGCTTCGAAGCGCGCGAAATCGATGTAATCCCCCGCACCGCAACGCAATCTGTTGTAGTAGGCGGCAAGTGCCGCCCACGCCGCCTGAACCGCCGCGGTGGCCGACGCGATGCCGCCGGGCGGCAGCACCGGCGTTCCGGTCGGTGGTCCGGACCTGGACAGCGCCGTGGACATCGCGTACAGGACGTGGTCGGTGGCCCGCCACGACGCGTACGGGCCGGTCGTGCCGAAGTCGGTGACCGACAGCGCGACCAGGTGTCCGAACCGCCGGACCAGCTGCGCGCACGACGCGCCGAACGCCACGGTCCGGCCCGGAATCCCGCTGTCGACAACGATGTCGGCCCCGGATACCAGTCCCGCGAACGTGCGCCGGTCGGCTTCGTCGCCGGGGTCGAGGGTGGCGCTGCGCTTGTTCGCGTTGTGCACAGCGAACGCGATACCGACGCCCTGGACGGCGGGCCGTGCGGCGCGGGCCGGACTGCCCGCGGGCGGCTCGACTTTCAGGACATCGGCGCCCAGGTCGGCAAACAGGCGGCCGACCGCGTCGGCGTCGCCGTCGGCGAGGTCGAGCACCCGCACGCCGGAAAGCGGCCGTGCAACGTCCAGCACACAGGCAAGGGTAGTGGGGTTGCACAGGTAGACTCGGCCGCACCATGACTGATGCCGCGGCGGTCGCGCCACAGCCACGCCGGTTGCGGGTGTACCTCGACATCGGTGTGGTCGTCGGGGTCCTGGCGGTGACCAACCTCGTCGCCCACTTCACCACCCCGTGGGCCGGCGTGGCCGTGGTCCCGGCCGCGGCCGTCCTGTTGGTCCTGCTGGTGCGCTCCCGTGGCCTGGGCTGGTCGGAACTCGGGCTGGGCCGCGACCACTGGAAGTCCGGTCTCGGCTACGCCGCCGTCGCGGTAGCGGTCGTCGTGACCGTCGTGGCGGCGGGTGCGCTGCTGCCGCTCACCCGGCCGCTATTCCTGAACAACAACTACGCGACGATCTCCGGGGCGCTCGTTGCGGCGCTGATCGTCATCCCGCTGCAGACCGTGATTCCTGAGGAGCTCGCGTTTCGTGGCGTGCTGCACGCCGCCCTGAGCCGGGCCTGGGGGGTTCGCGGCGTCGCGGCCGGCGGCTCGCTGTTGTTCGGCCTGTGGCACGTCGCGACGTCGCTGGGCCTGACGAGCAGCAACGTGGGGTTCAGCCAGCTGTTCGGCCGCGGCGTCGGCGGCGAGGTCGCCGGCGTGCTGCTCGCCGTTGCCGCCACCGCGGTGGCCGGCTTCGTGTTCAGCTGGCTGCGGCGGCGCAGCGGCAGCCTGCTGGCGCCGATCGCGCTGCACTGGTCGCTCAACGGCCTCGGTGCGCTGACCGCCGCCCTGGTCTGGCAGTTGTCCACATAGCCCGATCAGTGCCTGGCGCTCTTCAGCTTGCTGTCCACGAGCTCCTTGGCGATCACCACGACCGGCTTAGCGGACTCCTGCGACAGCCTTGTGAGCAGGGAGAACGCCGCGCCGGGGCCGATGTCGTAGCGCTCCATCAGGATGCCCTTCGCCTGGCCGATGATGTCCCGGCTACCCAGCGCGGAGCGGAACTGCCTGCCGCGCTCGACCGCCTCCAGCGTCAACGCCGCGTGGGTGGCGAGGATGAGACCCAACTTCTCGGCGCCGCGGTCGAAACCTCGCACGCGGTGTGAGTACAGGCTCAGCGCGCCCCAGTTGTGCAGGTGGGTGTAGAGCTGAAAGCTCAGCATCGACCGCACGGGTGTCTGGGCCACGACGGCCTCGGCGAAGCGCGGCCAGCGGGTTTCCGTGGTCAAATCGTCCACCCGGACGGTCTGGTTGGTTGTCGTACAGTCCAGCGCCGGACCCTCCAGCAACGCGTCGGTGATCCGATCGATGCTGTGCGGGCAGCTGTCGCCGGCCGCCGCGGACCGGGAGCCGCGCTTGCCGGAAGTCAGCAGCACGCCGGCTTCGTCGGCCCCGGGAATGTATTCCGGCGCCAGGGCGGCGAATTGTTCCAGCACCTCTTCGGGGTGCGGTCGTGATTCCGTCTGGACCTGGCGGACCAGGTGGGCGAGCGGAGCGTGCATGCCGCTCTCGGTGATCACCGGCGGGGCGCCGCCGTGGTCGTATTCGAGAAACTGCGGCTCGTCTCGGCGATAATCCGGTTGACTCATCGGCGAACACCTCCCCGGCTGCCGTCGTGTTCGACCCACTGTTGATTCACCGTGGGGCAAATGTTCAAACCCGGCGCATCGCCGCTGACCTCACACCAGCAACACCGCCGCGCCGGCGATCCGGCCCTCGGCCAGGTCCGTCAAGGCCTGGTCGGCGCCGCTCAGCGGGTATTCGGGCGTGCTGACCTCGATGTGGTGTTTCTCGGCGAAACCCAGGAACTCGCGCGCGTCGGCCCGGCTGTTGGAGGTCACCGAACACAGCTGCCGTTCCTGGAACAGATGCCGCTGGTAGTTCAGCGCCGGGATGTCGCTGAGGTGAATTCCCGCGACGGCCAGCGTGCCGCCCCGGTCGAGTGCCGCCAGCGCGGGCAGCACCAGCTCGCCAACCGGCGCGAACAGGATCGCCGCGTCCAGCGGCACCGGGGGCGGGTCGGCGGCGCCCTGAACCGATGCGGCGCCCAATGACAGCGCCAGCTTCCGTGCCGCCTCGCCGCGGGTCATCACGTGAACCTCGGCGCCCTGGGCCAGCGCCACCTGGGCCGTGATGTGGGCGCTGCCGCCGAACCCGTACAGGCCGAGCCGGCCTCCGGAGGGCAGCTGCGCGCGCAGCAGCGACCGGTAGCCGATGATGCCCGCGCAGAGCAGCGGTGCCAGCTCGGCATCGGAGTAGCCGCCGGGCAGATGGTGCGCGAAAGCGGCTGGTACCGTCGCGTATTCGGCGTAGCCCCCGTCGGCGTCCCAGCCGGTGTAGCGCGACTGCGGGCACAGGTTCTCCTGGCCACGGACACAGAACCGGCAGGTTCCGTCGGTGTGACGCAGCCACGCGATGCCGACCCGGTCGCCGACCGAGAACAACTCGCCAGAGTCCGGGCCCAGGTCGAGGACCTCGCCGACGACTTCGTGCCCCGGTATCACGTGGGGCCGATGCACCGGCAAGTCGCCCTCGGTGACGTGCAGGTCGGTGCGGCAGACGCCGCACGCGCGCACCGCCACCAGCAGCTCGCCGGCCTGGGGACGGGGCGCCTCGGTGGTCACGCGCTCCAGCGGATGGCTGCTCATCGGGCCGGGCCTGCGCACCCGCCAAGCCGTCATCGTGCGGTCCGGAACCATGCTGCCATCGTCCCGCGCGCCCGCGGTGCGTGCCGCTCCGGCCGCCAAGTTGGGACCAAATCCTCTTTACCAGGGCCATTCGGTCCTATGGTGGGGACCCGTTCGATGTCAGCGTGATAGCTGATAGCCACATCAGGGGGACACAAGGGGCCCGATCATGAACGCTGCTCCACCGGACCAGGAAACCATCCGGGCGGCGCTCGCCTTGGCCATCCGGGCGCCATCGGTGCACAACTCGCAACCGTGGCGCTGGCGGGTGGCTGAGCAGACGGTGCAGCTGTACGCCGACCCGGAGCGGCAGCTGGCGCACGCCGACCCCGACCGGCGCGACATGCTGGTCAGTTGCGGTGTCGCGTTGCAGCACTTCACCGTCGCGCTGGCGGCGCTGGGCTGGCACAGCCACGTCCAGCGGTTCCCGAACCCCGCAGACCCCGAGCATCTGGCCACCGTGCAGATCGGCAGCCGGGGCACGAGTGAGCAGGACATCGCGCTCGCCGCGGCGATCCCCCGCCGCCGCACCGATCGCCGGTGGTACAGCGCCTGGCCGGTGGCCCCCGGCGACCTCGCGCTGATGGCTGCCCGCGCCGCGCGCGCGGGCGTCGCGCTGCGGCGTGTGCCCGGTCCGTTGACCGCGCTGATGGCCGACGCGGTCCGCGAGCACGCCGCCGACGCGGAGTACCTGACCGAGCTGTCGATTTGGAGTGGGCGATACGACTCGCTGGCCGGCGTACCGGCCCACAACGCGCCGGCGCCCGACGTCGACGCAGCCATCCCGGCGCGGGCGTTCGCCAACCCGGTGCTGCCGCAGCCGCGCGGTGCCGAGGCGCGCGATGACGCCGGCGTGGTCGTGGTGCTGGCCACCGCGACCGACGACGCCGTCGCGCAGTTGCGGGGAGGCGAGGCCGCCGGTGTGGTGTTGCTGACCGCCACGGCGCTGGGGCTGTCGACCTGCGCGGTGACCGAGCCGCTGGAGATCGAGTCGATCCGCAAGACCGTGCGCGCGACCGTGCTCGCCGACGAGGGCTATCCGCAGATGCTGGTGCGGGTCGGATGGGCCCCGGTCAACGCCGACCCGCTGCCTGCGACGCCGCGCCGCCCGCTCGAGGACGTGGTGGAGCAGCTGAACGGGGCCATGCCCGCCGGACCAGGCGCAGCCGCCATAGCAGGATGATCGAGCCGAGGATCGCGGTCCCGCGATCGCGCCGATGACGATGTAGCCGGTCAGGCCGGACGCCCGATCACGACGGCGGCATCATCTCCGGGTTCGGCGCGACCGGCACCGGCACGCCGACCGGCGCGGGTTGGCCGGGCCCCGGCGGGGCACCGGGAGCGGGTGGCGCGCCCGGTGCGCCCGGCGGTGGTGCCTCCGGTGGCGGCGGCGGTGTGTAGGGCCGGATCGACTGGGCCAGGGTCTTCGCCGCGGCCTTGTCCACCGGGTTGCTGGCGGTGCCGAGCCAGACGACGAACCAGCGGTTGGTCTGCGCCGGCTGGTTGCCCTGGCGCGGGGTGGTGGAGCCCAGCGCCGCGGCCCAGATCTGGCCATTGGGCTTGTTTGTGTCGGTGAACTTCACCTCGTAGTACGACGCGGCGCCGGGTATGCCGTTCGCGTCGAGCGGGACGGTCTCCTGGTTGATCCGGGTGCCGGGGAACGGCATGTAGAACTCGCCCATGTCGGAGGCCAACCGGATGGCGGCCTTGGTGTTGTCCGGCTCGGCTCCCGCGAACAGCTTCAGGTCCAGCCGGCCCATCAGGATGCTGGTGTCCGTCGGGACCTGGCCACCCTGGGTGGCCGGCGCCTTGGTCAGCAGCGCCTGGCCATAACTGATCTTCGATGCGTCACCGACCGTCCAACCGGGCGGCAGGTCGTAGCTGAAGCCACCGGCCGCGACGTTCACCCGGTTGGGATCGGGCGGCGGCGGCGGTGGGGCGTTCGAATCCGCGGCCGGCGGGGGTGGCGCGTTCGGGTCCACCGGGGGCGGCGGCGCGGTGTTCGGATCGCCAGGCGGCGGGGCGGCGTCGGGGCCGCCCGGCGGCGGGGCTGGCGTGGTGGTGCCAGGCGGCGGTGCCGGCACCGGGTCGGCGTAGGCGATCGTGGCGGGCAAAGTCAGCGCCGCCGCTGTCGCACCCGCAGCCGCCGTCATCGCCAGTTTTGTCCACCGGGCCTTACGGTCTGTGGTCTCGTCCGGCTGTCGCATGACGACGAAACTACCGTGTTACCGCCGTGACGCAAGTGCGCTCTGCTGACAAAGTGACATGAGAAATGCCCTTAGAATGCTGCGCCTCCCGCGGCCGGATAGATCGCGACTTCCTGGGCCTTCACGGCGAAGAACAGCCGGTCGCCCGGGGCCAGGCGGAGCTCGGCGGCGGCCTCGGCCGTGATATCGGCCGCCAGCCCGGGAGCGCCGTCGGTCTGGTCCTCGGCCCGCACCCGGATGCCCGGCCCGCGGCCGTCCAGCGCGGCCACGGTGATCCCGACGCAGTTGCGGGGGCTGCCGTGCGGAACGTCGCGGTACACCGCGACGGCGGCCGGGCGGAACACCGCCACCGCGGCTGTGCCCACCGCGGGGGCCTCGCTGGTGCCGTGCCAGCGGGTTCCGCCCGCGGCCAGCAGGGCACCGTCGGCGCCGGTCGTGCCGGTGACCAGGTTGACGCCGGCGAACCTGGCGGCGAAGTGGCTGCGGGGGGCCGCGAGTACCCGGCTGGCCGGCCCGTCCTCCACCACCCGGCCCGATTCGAGCACGAGCACCCGGTCGGCCAGCGACAGCACGTCCAGCAGCTCATGGGTGACCAGCAGCGCGGCACGGCCGTCGTGGGCCAGCACGCCGCGCAGCAGCTTGCGGATCGCGGCGGCCGCCGCGATGTCCAGGCCGGCCAGCGGCTCATCGAGCAGCAACACGTCCGGCTCGGCGGCCAGCGCCCGGGCAATCGCCACCCGCTGCGCCTGTCCACCGGAAAGCTGCCGCGGCGAGCGGTCGGCCAGCTCGGCGGCGTCCACCCGCTCCAGCCAGTGCCGGGCGGCCTCGCGGGCGGGCCGCCGGCCACGGCCGAGGCTGCGCGGCGCGAACGCGACATTGGCGGCGACCGACAGGTGCGGGAACAGCAGCGGATCCTGCAATAGCAGGCCGACCCGGCGGGCGTGGCTGGGCACGAACACCCCGGTGCCGGTGTCGGTGAGCACGGTGGACCCCGACCGGACCGTGCCGCGGTCGGGCCGCACCAAACCGGCGATCACGTGCAGCGCCGTCGACTTGCCGGCCCCGTTGGGACCCAGCACCGCGACGACCTCACCCGCGGCCACGTCGAACGCCACATCGAAGCCGCGGTCGGCGACCGCCGCGCGCAGCGCCAGCCCGGTCATCCCGGTGATCCGCTCAGCCTGCGGGCACCGACCGCCAGCACGACCACCGCCGCCACCGCCACCAGCAGCATGGACAGCGCCACCGCGGCATCCGGGTCGCTCTCCCGCTGGACATAGATCTCCAGCGGCAGCGTGCGGGTGATGCCCTGGCGGGAGCCGGCGAACGTCAATGTCGCGCCGAACTCGCCGAGCGCCCGCGCGAACGCGAGCACCGCCCCCGACACCAGCCCCGGGGCCAGCAGCGGCAGCGACACCCGCCACCACACCGTCGTCGGCCGGGCACCCAGCGTGGCCGCCACCGCCTCATACCGGCCGCCGGCGCTGCGGGCGGCCCCCTCCAGGGAGATGACCAGGAACGGCAATGACACGAACGTCTGCGCCAGCACCACCGCCGTCGTCGAGAACGCGATGTGGACCCCGGCGGCGTCCAGATAGCGGCCCAGCAGGCCGAGCTTGCCGAACGCGTACAGCAGCGCGATGCCGCCCACCACCGGCGGCAACACCAGCGGCAGCAGGATCAGCGGCCGCAGCAATCGCACCAGCCGGGCGCCGCTGCGGGCCAGGACCAGCGCCAGCGGCACGCCGAGCAGCAGACACAGCGCGGTGCTGGCGGCCGCGGTGCGCAGGCTCAGCAACAGCGCGATCCGCGAGGAGCGGGCCGTGATCAGCGTGCCGAACTGCGGCCAGTTCACCCTGACCGCCATGGCGACCAGCGGCAGCGCGACGAACAGCGTGCCGAGTGCGGCGGGAACGTAGATCCACCGGGGCAGCCAGGACCGCTGGTTCAAGGCCGGCGCCGCGTCATGATGCCAAACCTTAAGCAGGCCGAACTTTCGCCGCTAGCTACCGTCCAGTAACATCGTCGCGAACCGACGCGCCAATCCCGGGCGGCACCGTCACGGTGTGTCACGATCAACCTGAACACAGGAGGGCACAATGGAGGTGCTGGTCACCGGTGGAGACACCGAGCTGGGACGCGTGATCGCGCAGAACTTCCGCGACGGCGGACACCGGGTGCTGATCGCCGGCGCGCGGCGTGATGAACTGGAAATCGCGGCGAAGGAACTCGACGTCGACGGCGTGGTCTGCGACAGCACCGACCCGGACAGCCTGGCCGAGGCGGTGCCGCTGCTGCCCCACCACCTCGACACCATCGTCAGCGTCCCGGCGCCGGTGTTCACCCCCGGTGATCCGCGTGCCTACACGCTGGCCGAACGGGCCGCGGCGTGGCGGAAAAACCTGGACGCGACGGTGCTGTCGGCGGTGTTGATGGTGAACGCGATCGGCGACAACCTGCGCTCCGGGGGCACGATCATCAGCGTGGTGCCGGAGAACCCGTCGGCGGGCAGCGTGCAGGCCGCGGTCAAGGCCGCGCTGTCGGACTGGACGGCCGGGCAGGCGCAGTTCTTCGGCACCCGCGGCATCACGATCAACACCGTCGCCTCAGGCCGCGGGGCCGAACCCGGCTACGAGGGCCTGTCGACCGGGATCGCCGCCAACGCCGCCGGCGAGATCGCCCGGCTGGCGCTGTTTCTGAGCAGCCCGGCGGCCCGGCACATCACCGGCCAGACCCTGCACGCCAGCCACGGCGCCCTGGCTCGCTGGGACTGAACAGCCCCAGGGTGGCGGTGGCAAACGCCACAGCCATTCGCGCGGTCGGGCGGCAACCGCCAGACTACGGTAGAACTGTCCGCAGTCTTCGCCCGACGAGGAGCCAGCATGAGCGCCCAGCCCGACGGTGCGGCTGCAGCCCAGCAGCGTCATCGGGTCGTCGTGATCGGGTCCGGGTTCGGCGGTCTGACCGCCGTGAAGGCCCTCAAGCACGCCGACGTCGACATCAAGATGATCGCCCGCACTCAGCATCACCTGTTCCAGCCGCTGCTGTACCAGGTGGCGACCGGGATCATCTCCGAGGGCGAGATCGCCCCGGCGACCCGGGTAATCCTGCGCAGGCAGAAGAACGTCCAGGTGCTGCTCGGCGACGTGACCGGCATCGACCTGGCCGCCAAGACCGTGAAGTCCGAGTTGCTCGGGCACGCCTACATCACCCCGTACGACACGTTGATCCTGGCCGCGGGGGCCGGTCAGTCGTACTTCGGAAACGACCACTTCGCGGAGTTCGCGCCGGGCATGAAGACCATCGACGATGCGCTCGAGCTGCGGGGGCGCATCCTGTCGGTATTCGAGCAGGCCGAGCGGTCCAGCGATCCCAAGCGCCGGGAGAAGCTGCTGACCTTCACCGTGGTCGGCGCCGGGCCGACCGGCGTGGAGATGGCCGGGCAGATCGCCGAAATGGCCGATCACACCCTCAACGGCGCGTTCCGGCACATCGACACCACCAAGGCCCGGGTGATCCTGCTGGACGCGGCGCCCGCGGTGCTGCCGCCGATGGGCCCGAAGCTTGGCAAGAAGGCCCAGGAGCGGCTGGAGAAGATGGGCGTCGAAATCCAGCTCGGCGCGATGGTCACCGACGTGGACCGCAACGGGCTGACCGTCAAGGATTCCGACGGCACCATCCGGCGCATCGAATCCACCTGCAAGGTGTGGTCGGCCGGCGTGTCGGCCAGCCCCCTGGGCAAGCAGCTCGCCGAGCAGTCGGCGGTCGAGCTGGACCGGGCCGGCCGCGTCAAGGTGCTGCCCGACCTGTCGGTGCCGGGCCACCCCAACGTGTTCGTGATCGGCGACATGGCCGCGGTCGATCACGTGCCCGGCATGGCGCAGGGCGCCATCCAGGGCGCGAAATACGTTGCCGGGGTGGTCAAGTCGGAACTGCGGGGCGCCGACCCGGCCGAGCGGGAGCCGTTTTCGTACTTCGACAAGGGCTCGATGGCCACGGTGTCGCGGTTCAGCGCGGTGGCCCAGGTCGGCCCGCTGGAGTTCGGCGGCTTCATCGCGTGGCTGGCCTGGCTGGTGCTGCACCTGGTGTACCTGGTGGGCTTCAAGACCAAGATCACCACACTGATCTCGTGGACGGTGACGTTCCTGAGCACCCACCGCGGCCAGCTGACGATCACCGAGCAGCAGGCGTTCGCCCGGACCCGCATCGAGCAGCTCGAGGAGATCGCGGCCACGGTCGACAGCGAGGAGAAGGCGGCAAGCTAGGCCGTCGGGTTACTGCGGGGGTTCTTCGGTGAGTCGTGGGTCAGGTTCTGCAGGCGCACCTGGCCGCGCGCCACGACGCGGTCCTGGTCGTCGGTGATCGTCGTCAGCCACAGTTGGGTGCTGCGGCCGCGGTGAATCGGCGTGGAGGCCGCATACACCGGGCCGGATGAGAGCGAACGCAAAAAGTCGGTGTTGTTGTTGACCCCCACGACGGTGCCGCCGCCGTGCTCGGACAGCCAGGTCTGGCCGGCGACGCTGGACAGGCTCTCGACGATCGCGCAGTACACCCCGCCGTGCACGATGCCCCATGGCTGCAACAGCCGGTCGGTGATCTGAAGTCGCGCCCGGGCGCCGTCCGGGGTGATGTCGAGGTACGTCAGTCCGAGTTCGGTGTCGAAACCCCGGCCGAGATCGGATAGCTGCGAGGACACCCTGCTGTGTCTACACGGCCGGGGACTCACCGGCGCGAGCGGGGCGGTTGTGACGGCCACGGGTGGCGGTTGCATACGACGCGCAGTAGTAACCGAGTAGTAGGCTTGACCCATCGCCGCAGGAGATGAACGGAACATGGCCAAGTTGACTCGATTGGGAGAGCTCGAACGAGCGGTCATGGACCACCTGTGGTCGGCGCCCGAGCCCCAGACCGTGCGCCAGGTGCACGAAGCACTGTCGGCGCAGCGTGAGCTGGCCTACACCACGATCATGACGGTGCTGCAGCGACTGGCGAAGAAGAACCTCGTCGTGCAGCACCGCGACGACCGGGCGCACCGTTACGCCCCCACGCACGGCCGGGACGAGCTGGTCGCGGGGCTGATGGTCGATGCGCTCGACCAGGCCGCCGACTCCGGCAGCCGGCAGGCCGCGCTCGTGCACTTCGTCGAACGCGTCGGAGCCGACGAGGCGGCCGCGCTGCGGCGGGCGTTGGCCGAGCTGGAGGCCAAACACCGCATGCCGCCACCAAGTAGCGGTTCCGACACCGGCTGAGAGAGACTTACAGCGTGACGTGGGGCATGTCGGGGCTGGCCTTCACTCTGGTCGCGCTGCTTTTGGTCGGGCCGATCCCAACGCTGTTGGCACGAGCGACCTGGCCGATGCGCGCGCCGCGCGCGGCGGTGGTGCTGTGGCAGTCCATCGCGCTGGCCGCCGTGCTGTCGGCGTTCAGCGCCGGCATCGCGATCGCCAGCCGGCTGCTCGTGCCCGGACCCGACGGGCGCCCCACCGCGACGGCAACCAGCGAGATCGCCGTGCTGGGCTGGCCGCTGTGGCTGGCCGCCGTGGGGGTTTTCGCGGTGACGGTGCTGATCGGGGCCCGGCTGGCCGTCGCCGTGCTGCAGGTCGCGATCGCCACCCGCCGGCGGCGGGCTCATCACCGGATGCTCGTCGACCTGCTCGCCAGCACCGGTGACGGCGGCACCGCCTGGCCCCGGGCCAGCGGTCTTCGCATCCTCGGCGTGTCCGAGCCGCTGGCCTACTGCCTGCCCGGCGTGCGCAGCCGCGTGGTGGTCAGCGAAGGCACCCTGAAAACGTTGCAGCGCAATGAGATCGCCGCGATCCTGCGCCACGAGCGGGCGCATCTGCGGGCCCGCCACGATTTGGTGCTGGAGATGTTCACCGCCGTGCATGCGGCGTTCCCGCGCTGGGTGCGCAGCGCCAGCGCGCTGGACGCCGTGCGGTTGCTGGTCGAGCTGCTCGCCGACGACGCCGCCGTCCGCGCCGCCGGTCCTGCTCCCCTGGCCCGGGCGCTGGTCGCCTGCGCGTCGGGACCTACCCCGTCGGGGGCGCTGGCCGCGGGCGGCCCGTCCACGGTGCTGCGGGTCCGCCGCCTTGGCGGCCGCCCCAACAGCCTGCTGCTGGCCGGCTGCGCGTACCTGGCCGCCGCGGCGGTGCTGGTCGTGCCGACGATCGCGCTCGCCGTGCCGTGGCTCACCGAGTTACACCGGCTGCTCGCAGTCTGACGGCCTTCTGCACACGACAAGCCCTCCCGCACAACAAAAGAAAGGCGCCCGATGAGCTCGTCTGAAGCCCAGGCAGAATCCCGCAGGACCGGCACCGCGCAGATCGGGGTCACCGGACTGGCCGTGATGGGTTCCAACGTCGCCCGCAACTTCGCCCGGCACGGCTACACCGTGGCGCTGCACAACCGCACGGTGGCCAGGACCGACAAGCTGCTGGCCGAGCACGGCTCCGAGGGCAACTTCGTACGCACCGAGACCGTCGCCGAGTTCATCGACGCGCTGGAGAAGCCCCGCCGGGTGCTGATCATGGTCAAGGCCGGCGACCCCACCGACGCGGTCATCAACGAGCTGGCCGACGCCATGGAAGAGGGCGACATCATCATCGACGGCGGCAACGCCCTCTACACCGACACCATCCGGCGCGAGGCGGCGCTGCGCGAACGCGGCCTGCACTTCGTCGGTGCCGGCATCTCCGGCGGCGAGGAGGGCGCCCTACACGGGCCGTCGATCATGCCCGGTGGCCCCAAGGAGTCGTATGTGTCGCTGGGCCCGCTGCTGGAGGAAATCTCTGCACACGTCGACGGTGTGCCGTGCTGCACGCACATCGGGCCGGATGGGTCCGGACACTTCGTCAAGATGGTGCACAACGGCATCGAGTACTCGGACATGCAGCTGATCGGCGAGGCCTACCAGCTGCTGCGAGACGGCCTCGGGTACTCGGCCGGGCAGATCGCAGACGTGTTCCGGGAATGGAACGGGGGCGAGCTCGACAGCTACCTTGTCGAGATCACCGCCGAGGTGCTCTCGCAGGTGGACGCCAAGACCGGCAAGCCGCTGGTCGACGTGATCCGCGACGAGGCCGAGCAGAAGGGCACCGGACGCTGGACGGTCAAGTCGGCGCTCGACCTGGGTGTGCCGGTGACGGGCATCGCCGAGGCGGTGTTCGCCCGCGCGCTGTCGGGTTCGGAGCCGCAGCGCCGGGCCACCACCGACCTGGCCTCGGGCGCGCTGGGCGAGCGGCCAAGCGACGCGCAGGGGTTCACCGAGGACGTCCGCCAAGCCCTCTACGCGTCCAAGATCGTGGCCTACGCGCAGGGCTTCAACCAGATCCAGGCCGGAAGCGCCGAATACGACTGGGACATCAACCCCGGTGACCTGGCAACGATCTGGCGCGGCGGGTGCATCATCCGCGCCAAGTTCCTCAACCGGATCAAGGAAGCCTTCGACGACGACCCCAAATTGGCGAGCCTGATCGCCGCGCCGTACTTCCGCAGCGCGGTCGAGTCGGCCATCGACAGCTGGCGCCGAGTGGTGTGCACCGCGACCGGGCTGGGCATCCCGATCCCGGGCTTCTCCTCGGCGCTGTCGTACTACGACGCGCTGCGCACCGAGCGGTTGCCGGCCGCCCTGACCCAGGGCCTGCGCGACTTCTTCGGTGCCCACACCTACGGGCGCATCGACGCCCCGCCGGAGCAAAAGTTTCATACGCTGTGGGGCGACGACCACAGCGAAGTGCCCGCATAAACTGGAGCGCGATGCGCTTTCTGGACGGCCATCCGCCGCCGTATGACCTGACCTACAACGACGTCTTCATCGTCCCGAACCGCTCCGACGTGGCGTCCCGGTTCGACGTCGACCTGGCCACCGAGGACGGCTCGGGCACCACGATCCCGGTTGTGGTGGCCAACATGACCGCGGTCGCGGGCCGGCGGATGGCCGAAACCATGGCGCGCCGCGGTGGACTGGTCGTGCTGCCACAGGACCTGCCGATCGCCGCGGTCCGGCACACCGTGGACTTCGTCAAGAGCCGCGACCTGGTGGTCGACACGCCGGTGACGCTGGAGCCCGACGACTCCGTCTCCGACGCCTGCGCGCTGATCCACAAACGCGCCCACGGCGCCGCGGTGGTGGTGTCCGAGGGCCGCCCGGTTGGGCTGGTCACCGATGCGGTGTGCGCGGGCGTGGACCGGTTCACCCGGGTCCGCGACGTGGCTGTCGGGGACTTCGTCACCGCCCCGGTGGGGACGGAGCCGCGCAAAGTGTTCGACCTGCTCGAGCACGCACCGATCGACGTTGCGGTGCTCACCGAGCCGGATGGCACGCTGGCCGGGGTGCTGACCCGCAGGGGCGCGGTCCGGGCCGGCCTCTACACTCCCGCCGTCGACGCCGACAACCGGCTGCGGGTCGCCGCCGCGATCGGGATCAACGGCGACGTGGCCGCCAAGGCGCGGGCGCTCGCCCAGGCCGGAGTGGACCTGCTGGTGATCGACACCGCGCACGGCCACCAGCTGAAGATGCTCGAAGCGATCAGCGCGGTGGCCGCGCTGGACCTGGGCCTGCCGCTGGCGGCCGGCAACGTGGTCTCGGCGGACGGCACCCGGGACCTGATCGGCGCGGGCGCCACGATCGTCAAGGTGGGCGTCGGCCCCGGCGCGATGTGCACGACCCGGATGATGACCGCGGTCGGCCGCCCGCAGTTCTCCGCGGTCTTGGAATGCGCCTCGGCGGCAAGGCGGTTGGGCGGTCACGTGTGGGCCGACGGCGGCGTGCGCCATCCCCGCGACGTCGCACTGGCCCTGGCCGCCGGCGCGTCGAACGTGATGATCGGCTCCTGGTTCGCCGGCACCTACGAATCGCCCGGGGATCTGATGCGCGACCGCGACGATCAGCCCTACAAGGAGAGTTACGGGATGGCGTCCAAACGCGCCGTGGCCGCGCGGACCACCGGCGACACCGCGTTCGACCGGGCCCGCAAGGCGCTGTTCGAAGAGGGCATCTCCACCTCCCGGATGGGGCTGGACCCCGACCGGGGTGGTGTCGAGGATCTGCTCGACTACATCACCGCCGGAGTACGCAGCACCTGCACCTATGTCGGCGCGTCGACCCTGGCCGAACTGCACGAGCGGGCGGTGCTGGGCGTGCAGTCCGCGGCCGGCTTCGCCGAAGGACACCCGCTGCCCACCGGCTGGTGAACCACCCCCGGCAACGGGTACGCGATACGATGGGCACTCGATCGTGGGGTCGCCGGTCGGCGCCCCGACCGAGTCGGACGGAAAGGGATCTCGTGCCGCAGGCCCCGGGGGCGCCCGGAAACGGCGGCTTCGACCCAGGGACGCGATGAGCGTCGTGATGACGGTGCTCGCCGTCCTGGCCTTCGTGGTCCTGACGGCCGGCACCGCGATATTCGTGTGCGCCGAGTTCTCGCTCACCTCGCTGGAACGCAGCACCGTCGACTTCAACGCCCGCACCGGCGGCCGTCGCGACCGGATCGTGCAGCGCGCGCACCGGACGCTGTCGATTCAGCTCTCCGGCGCGCAGATCGGCATCTCGATCACCACGCTGGTCACCGGATATCTGGCCGAGCCGCTGCTGGCGCGCCTGTTCGCCCCGGTGCTGACCGATATCGGGGTTCCCAGACACGTGGCCGACGGCACGGCGCTGGGCCTGGCCCTGCTGATCGCGACCTCGGTGTCGATGGTGTTCGGCGAGCTGGTGGCGCAATATCTGGCCGTCGCGCGCCCGCTGGCCACCGCGCGGACGGTCGCGGGCCCGCAGGTGGTGTTCTCGGCGATGTTCACACCGCTGATCAAGCTGACCAACGGCACCGCGAACGGGCTGTTGCGCCGCTTCGGCATCGAACCGGCCGAGGAGCTGCGGTCGGCCCGCTCGCCGCAGGAATTGGTCTCACTGGTGCGCAACTCAGCCCGGCGGGGCGCGCTGGATCCCGCCACCGCGATGCTGGTGGACCGGTCGCTGCAGTTCGGCACCCGCACCGCCGAGGAGCTGATGACGCCCCGCTCGAAAATCGAAGCCCTGCAGGCCGACGAGACCGTTGCCGACCTGGTGGTGCGGGCGATGGAGACCGGTTACTCGCGGTTTCCGATCGTCGAGGGGGATCTCGATGAGACCGTCGGGATCGTGCACGTCAAGCAGGTTTTCGAGGTGCCGCCCGCCGACCGGCGCGAGACCCGCCTGGCGGCGCTGGCGCAGCGGGTGGCGGTGGTGCCCTCGACCCTGGACGGGGATGCGCTGATGACCCAGATCCGGGCCAACGGGCTGCAGACCGCGCTGGTCGCCGACGAGTACGGCGGCATCGCGGGCATGGTGACCGTCGAAGATCTGATCGAGGAGATCGTCGGCGATGTGCGCGACGAGCACGACGACGCCACCCCGGACGTCGTGGCCACCAGCGACGGCTGGCTGGTATCGGGCCTGCTGCGCACCGACGAGGTCGCTGCGGCCACCGGATACCGCGCCCCCGAGGGGGAGTACGACACCATCGGCGGCCTGGTGCTGCAGGAGCTGGGCCACATCCCGGTGGAGGGCGAGACCGTGACGCTGCCCGCGTTCGATCCCGACGCGTCGTTCGACGAGCCGACCCACTGGCGGGCCACCGTCGAACGCATGGACGGGCGCCGCATCGACCTCGTCGAACTGATCGAGCCCGGCTCCGGGCGGCCCGGCGAAAGGGCCGTCGATGGGTGGTGACGTGCTCGGCGCGCTGCTGACCGTGCTGCTGCTGGCCGCCAACGCGTTCTTCGTCGGCGCAGAGTTCGCCCTGATCTCAGCCCGCCGGGACCGGCTGGAGGCCCTGGCCGAGCACGGCAAGCGCAGCGCAGTCACCGTGATCCGGGCCGGAGAGAACCTGTCGCTGATGCTCGCCGGCGCGCAGCTGGGTATCACCGTGTGTTCCATCCTGCTGGGCCGGGTGGGCGAACCGGCGGTCGCCGATCTGCTGAGGGGCCCATTCGACCTCTTCGGTGTGCCGGACCCGGTGCTGCACACGGTGTCGTTCGTGGTCGCGATCACCATCGTCGTGGTGCTGCACGTGCTGCTCGGCGAGATCGTGCCGAAGAACATCGCGATCGCGGGCCCGGAATCCGCGGCCATGCTGCTGGTCCCGCCGTATCTCCTGTGGGTGCGCGCCACCCGGCCGATCATCGTGTTCTACGACTGGTGCGCGCACGCGGCGCTGCGGGCGGTCGGCGTCGAGGCCAAGACCGAACTGGAGAACACGGTCTCGACGGTGGAACTGTCGGAGATGATCGCCGAGTCGGTGTCCGAAGGGCTGCTCGACCCGGACGAGCACCGGCGGTTGTCCCGGGCGCTGCAGATCCGCAACCGGGTGATCCGCGACGTCGCCGTACCGCTCAACGACATTCACGCGGTGCCGTCGGTCAAGGACGGCTCGGGCCCGACAGTCGGAGCGATCCAGCGGGCGCTCGCCGAGACCGGCTACTCCCGCTTCCCCGTCGTCGACCCGGCCGGCCGGTTCATCGGATACGTGCACATCAAGGACATCCTGCCGGTGGTGGACGACCCCGATGCGGCGATCGACAAGTCGATAGTGCGGCCGCTGCCTCGGCTGCGGGAGACCCTGGCGCTGCCGGACGCGCTGTCGCGGATGCGCCGCACGAACAGCCACCTCGCGCTGGCCACCGCGGCGGACGGCGCGGTGGCCGCCATGGTGGCGCTGGAAGACCTGGTCGAGGACCTGGTGGGTACCGTGCGCGACGGGACGCATCGTGCCTGATGTGCTTGACGAAGCGAACTGGCTGCGGCGGGAGCGGGCCCATCGCGACCGGGTCGCGGAATTTTTTGCCCGGCACCGGGCCGGTGACCCGGGCCCACATCCGGTGTGGGACTTCCTGTTCACCTACTACAGCCTCAAGCCGCGGCAACTGCGCCGATGGCATCCCGGCTACGGCGTGGTGCTGACCGGGCGGCAGGCGCGGCGCTACCTCGGCTGGTCCGGTTACGGCACGCACCCGGCCGGCGTCACCGTCACCGAGGCCCACCTGCACAGCCGCGCCGACACCGTCGCGTTCATCTTGCGGATGCTGCGCGCCACCGCGGCCCGACCGGCGAGGCTGAACTGCTTCGGGATGCACGAGTGGGCGATGGTCTACCGAGCACCGTCGGTGCGACACGCGCGCGTGCCGCTGCGCCTCGGCGCCGCCGCCACCGACGCCGTCGTGGAGGCGACGCCGTTGCGCTGCAGCCACTTCGACGCGTTCCGGTTCTTCACCCCCGCGGCGCGTCCGCTCAACACGGTGCAGCCGACACGACAGGCCCAGGTCGCGAGCGAGCAGCCCTGCTGCGTGCATACCGCGATGGATCTGTACAAGTGGTGCTACAAGCTCGGGCCGCTGGTCGAGTCGGCTTTGCTGGTCGACTGCCTGGAGCTGGCCGCCGAGGCCCGCGAGCTCGACATGGCGGCCAGTCCCTATGACCTGTCGGGCTACGGCCTCGCCGCAATCCGGGTCGAGGAACCGGCGGGACGGGCCGAATATGTGCGCCGCCAGCAGCACATCGCCGCCCGAGCCGCACCACTGCGCGACGCCATTGCCGAGCGGTGTGCCCAGCTCACGGCCACCATGTCCGGTCAGATGGACGTTACCCCCGGGTAAGCTGGATCGACGGCATCGAGGGAGGAACAATGACGGATCGCGTGGCCACCGGCAACTTGCGGGTAGCCCGGGTGTTGTACGACTTCATCAACAACGAGGCGCTGCCGGGCACGGACATCGACCCCGACACCTTCTGGTCCGGCGTCGACAAGGTGGTCAGCGACCTCGGGCCGCGCAACCATGAACTGCTCGCCCGTCGCGACGAGCTGCAGGCGCAGATCGACAAGTGGCACCGGCAGCGGGTGATCGAGCCGATCGACCTCGAGGCCTACAAGCAGTTCCTCGTCGACATCGGTTACCTGCTGCCCGAGCCGGAAGACTTCCGCGTGAGCACCGCCAACGTCGACGCCGAAATCACCACCACCGCAGGCCCGCAGCTGGTGGTGCCGGTTCTCAACGCCCGGTTCGCGCTCAACGCGGCCAACGCCCGATGGGGCTCGTTGTACGACGCGCTGTACGGAACCGACGTGATCCCCGAGACCGACGGCGCCGAGAAGGGCGCCAGCTACAACCAGGTGCGCGGCGACAAGGTCATCGCCTACGCCCGCGGGTTCCTCGACGATTCCGTGCCGCTGGCCAACGGCTCCTACGCAGACGCCACCGGCTTCAGGGTCGACGACGGCAGGCTGATCGTCACGGTCGCCGACCGGCTCGAGACCACGCTGGCCCGGGGGCAGCAGTTCGTCGGCTACACCGGCGACCCGGAGGAGCCGGACTCGGTGCTGCTGGTCAACCACGGCCTGCACATCGACATCCAGATCGACCCGGACTCCCCGGTCGGCAAGACCGACAAGGCGGGGGTCAAGGATGTGGTCCTGGAGTCGGCGGTGACGACGATCGTCGACTTCGAGGACGCGGTCGCCGCCGTCGACGCCGAGGACAAGGTGCGCGCTTACCGCAACTGGCTCGGGCTGAACAAGGGCGACCTGTCCGCGGAGGTGAACAAGGACGGCAACACCTTTACCCGGGTGCTGGAGCAGGACCGCCGCTACACCGCGCCGGACGGCGCCGAGTTCAGCCTGCCGGGGCGCAGCCTGCTGTTCGTGCGCAACGTCGGGCACCTGATGACCAACGACGCGATCCTCGACGCCGAGGGCAACGAGGTCTACGAGGGCATCATGGATGCGCTGTTCACCAGCCTGATCGCGACCCACGGCATGCGGTCCGGGGAGACCAACGGGCCGATGGTCAACAGCCGTGCCGGATCGATCTACATCGTCAAGCCCAAGATGCACGGCCCCGACGAGGTCGCGTTCAGCGTCGAGCTGTTCAGTCGGGTGGAGGACGTGCTCGGCCTGCCGTCGTCAACGATCAAGGTCGGCATCATGGACGAGGAGCGACGCACCAGCATCAACCTGAAGTCCTGCATACGGGCGGCGGCCGACCGGGTCGTGTTCATCAACACCGGGTTTTTGGACCGCACCGGCGACGAGATCCACACCTCGATGGAAGCCGGGCCGATGGTGCGCAAGGGCGCGATGAAAACCCAGCCATGGATCCTGGCGTACGAGGACAACAACGTCGACATCGGTCTGGAGGTGGGGCTGCCCGGGCACGCGCAGATCGGCAAGGGCATGTGGACGATGACCGAGCTGATGGCCGACATGGTGGAGCAGAAGATCGGCCAGCCCAAGGCGGGGGCGTCGACCGCGTGGGTGCCCTCCCCCACGGCGGCCACCCTGCATGCGCTGCACTACCACCAGATCGACGTCGGCGCGGTGCAAAAGGAGCTGGCCCGCAACCGCCGCACGACGCTGGATCAGCTGCTGACCATCCCGCTGGCCGGTGAGCTGGCGTGGGAGCCCGACGACATCCGCGAAGAGGTCGACAACAACTGCCAGTCCATCCTCGGCTACGTGGTCCGCTGGATCGACCAGGGCATCGGGTCCTCCAAGGTCCCCGACATCCACAACGTTGCGCTGATGGAGGACCGTGCCACATTGCGCATCTCGAGCCAGCTGTTGGCGAACTGGCTGCGCCACGGCGTGATCACCGCCGAGGACGTGCGGGCCAGCCTGGAGCGGATGGCCGCGGTGGTCGACGAGCAGAACGCCGGCGATTCGGCGTACCGGCCGATGGCACCGAACTTCGACGACAGCGTCGCGTTCCTGGCGGCGCAGGACCTGATCCTCAAGGGGACCGAGCAGCCCAACGGGTACACCGAGCCGATCCTGCATCAGCGCCGGCGCGAGGCCAAGGCCCGGTTTGGTACGAGTGAATAGGTTCGATGGGTAGGCACAGCACCCCAGGTCCTGACGAGAGCCCCGACGAGCGCGGGTTTGATGACTCGGGCTACCACGGAGACGTCGACTATTCCCACGACTATTCCCACGACTATTCCGACGACTATTCCGACGAAGGTGACTACCCGGACGAGGACGAGTCACCGCAGCCGGCCGAAGGCCGCCGAGGGCACCGCGACGACGGTGACTGGCGGGGCGGCCACCGCAGCGAAGGCGGTCGCCGCGGCGTGAGCATCGGAGTCATCGTGGCGCTCGTCGCCGTGGTGGTCGTGGTGGCCGGGGTCATCGTGTGGCGCTTCTTCGGCGACGCGTTGTCGAACCGGTCGCACGCGGCCGCGAGCCGCTGTGTCGGCGGCAACGAAGCCGCGGCGGTGATCGCCGACCCGTCGATCGCCGGCCAGATCCAGCAGTTCGCCGACCGGTACAACAAGACCGCGGGCCCGATCGGCGACCACTGCGTGAAGGTCAACGTCAAGCCGGCCGACTCCGGTGACGTGATCAACGGGTTCATCGGCAACTGGCCCGCGACCCTCGGTGATCGCCCCGCGCTGTGGATTCCGGCCAGCTCGGTGTCCACGGCACGGCTACAGGCCGCCGCGGGGACGAAAACCATCAGCGACTCACGGTCGCTGGTGAGCTCGCCCGTCCTGCTCGCGATCCGCCCGCAACTGAAAGCCGCACTGGCAAACCAAAATTGGGGCACACTGCCGGGTCTGCAGACCAACCCGACGTCGCTGGAGGGGCTGAACATGCCGGGCTGGGGGTCGCTGCGGCTGGCGCTGCCGATCGCGGGAGCCAGCGACGCGTCGTATCTCGCGGCAGAGGCCGTCGCTGCCGCGTCGGCGCCGCCCGGCGCACCGGCCAGCTCCGGATCCGCGGCGGTGAGCGCGCTGACCGGCGCGCAACCCAAGCTGCCCAACAACAGCCTGTCCACCGCGATGGACGCGCTACTGACCGGCGGTGACCCGGCGGCCGGCCCGGTGCACGCGGTCATCACCACCGAGCAGCAGCTGTATCAGCGATCCACCAAGGTCCCCAACGCGAAGAACGTGCTGGGATCCTGGCTGCCGCCGGGGCCGACGGCGCTCGCGGACTATCCGAGCGCTGCGCTGAACGGGAGCTGGCTCTCCGAGGAACAGGTCACCGCGGCCAGCGAATTCGCCCAGTTCCTACGCAAGCCCGAGCAGCTGAGCGATCTCGCCAAGGCCGGATTCCGCGCGCCGGGAGGCAGTTCGCCGAAGAGCGACGTGACCAGCTTCGCGCCACTGTCCAACGCGCTGTCGGTCGGTGACGACTCGACGCGTGCCACGCTGGCCGACGCGCTGACCGCGCCGGCCGGAGCCGACGCGGCGACGATCATGCTGGACCAGTCGATGCCGGAGAAGGAGGGCACCAACACGCGGCTCGGCAACGTGATCGCGGCGCTGAAGAGCCGCCTGCAGGCGATGCCGCCGAACTCGGCGATCGGGTTGTGGACGTTCGACGGCAAGGAAGGGCGCAGCGAAGTGCCCACCGGCCCGCTCACGGACACGGTCAACGGCCAGCCGCGCTCCGCGGCGCTGGGCGCGGCGCTGGACAAGCAGTACTCGTCGAACGGCGGCGCGGTATCGTTCACGACGCTGCGGATGATCTACGATGCGGCGCTGGCCCATTTCGCGCCCGGATTGAAGAACTCGGTGCTGGTGATCACCACCGGCCCGCACACCGACCAGACGCTCGACGGCCCGGGCCTGCAGGCCTACGTGAAGGGCGCCGTCGACCCGGCAAAGCCGGTGGCCATCAACGTCATCGACTTCGGCAACGACCCCGATCAGTCGACCTGGCAGGCGGTGGCGCAGCTGTCCGGCGGCAGCTACCAGAATCTGAGGACGTCGGACTCCGGTGACCTGACCACGGCCGTCAACAGCTTGCTGGGCTGACGTCCGATTCGTCGCGGTCAAGCGCGACGTCAGCCGCCGCTCTTGCCGCTGCTCGTTCCGCCGGAGGGGTGCTGACCCAGCGCACCGGATATCGCACCCACCGCATTGTTCACCGCCCCACCGATCGCCGAGGTAACCCCGTTGATCGCCGAGTTGATCGGTGTGGATGTTGCACTCCCGGTCGTCGAAGAGGTCGTCGTGCCGCCGGATTGCGGAGACGATGGACAACCCTGCAGGCAAACGTTGAGTCGTGGCCCAGACTTCGGCGCCGGATCCTGTTGAGTATCGCCGGTGTTGGTGATCTGGGTTCCGGCCGGCGGCGTGTCGGCCACCACCGTCGTGTCGGGCTTCGATCGGGGGCCGGAGAACGTGCTGCCGCCGCCGTTCTGGGTAATCGGCGTTTCATTCTGGGCCTCGGTGTGCTGCCAAGCGTGCGAGATGGTGTCCTGGTTCTGTGCGGTCTCGATACGCGGAACCGATTGTTGCTGCTGTGGCGAGTTTTGCGCGGGCGGCAGGGTTGGCGACGCGATGGTCGCTGCCACGCTCTGAGACGGGCTGGGCAGGTTCTGAACGGCTTCTTTCACGATTTCGGTCAGGATTGTCATCGGGTTGAGCAGCGACGGCAGACCCGTCAGCCCCGGCGCCGTGTTGAACAGCGACGCAACGTTCACCGGCAGGCCGCCGTTGAGGATGCTCGTGAGGCTGCTGAACGTTGCGAGCTCCGACGTGAGGGCCGTCGGGTTGAGCAGCGAGGACACTGAGGACAGCGAGGACAGCGAGGACAGCGAGGAAAGTGAGGAAAGACCCGCTGGGTTCAGCAGCGACGGAATCGACGGAATCGTGGTCGAGGCGGGGTCCGGCGCGGGCGTCGGCTGCTGTGGCGAGCCAATGGCGTCTTGCAGCGGAATCGGTGTTTGACCTACCAGCGTCACCGGTGGACCGCCCAAGCCATACGTACCCTGGCCCTGGACATACGGCGGGGGGGTACCGGGCGTGCGCTGACCGGTGATGTCCTCGATGCCAATCACCAGACCGGTCGGCACCGAGGCGACAAGGGCTGCCCCGAACGTTATCGGGTTGGGGAAATAGAAGATGTTGGCCAGCGTGGGCTGGCCCGGGTTGATCTGGCGGTTGTAGGCGGACTCCACCAGAACCCGCAGCGTCGGGTCCAGCATGTCCGCCGCAATCGGTCCGACCCCCGGAATCAGGGTCAGCGGCATCAGCAACGGCAGAGGATACGTCGGGATCAGGTAGTACGCGGTGTCACCGTAGGTGGCCTGAAACTGGGCATTGTTCACGTTCGCACCCTGGTAGTTGAGGTGCACCAGGTTGATACCCGCCAGGGCGTTCGCGTCGGCGAGCACATTCAACGGGTTGGTGGGGAAATCGGCGAAGCCGTCGTACTGCTGCGCGATATCGACTGTGGTGATCTTGCCGTTGGCGCCGGCGGTGGTCGTCGGGGTGGCGCCGTCGAAGGACAGTTCTACGCCGGGGATGTACAGGCCGTTGAAACGCTCCAGGAACCCGCCGTTGGGGCGGTTGCCGTTGCCGATGAGGACGAACGAGACGTTGCTGGGTGCCGGGCCGTTGGCCGGGTTCGAGTAGTACTGGTTGAACTCGCGCTTGTACAACGTCGTGACGTTGGCGCCCTCCGAGTAACCGAAGAAGGTGGTGCCGGGCTGAACGCTGCCGGGTGGCGGGAGCGCGGCGACGCCCTGCTTCACCGAGTCGTCGTACTTCGGGTCCTGGAAGTAACCGCTGGAGATGGGCCAGAAGCTAGCCGGGTAGTTCACCACGACAGGGTTGCCATACACGCTGGCGGGGACATACATCTGCGCCAGATCGATGTTCTGCTGGGGCGTTGCGAGGGCGCCGCAGTAGGGCGTGCAGAACGGCACTCCGAAATTCGTGCCCTTGAGGATATAGGTCGTGGCCGCCAGGGTGAACACCGACGTCATCGTCGAGGTGAGAGCCAGCAAAACGGCGCCCGCGATGACGAGCAGAGCGACAGCGGCTGAGCGGACTATTACGCGCACTGGAAACCTCCCGAAGCGCGGTGGCAAAGCGTTGAAATTGGCGACACTGGCAAGGAACCGGGTAGATCTCCCCCACTGCCCACAAAGCCTTCTTACACCATCGTCAGCGGCTTGGCAGCAAAATTGGCTATGTTGTCCAGCCGATGACCTTCGGCCCTACCATCGAGGGTCGTCCGACCGGCCGGGCAGAGGTCAAATCTGCGGTCAGGATGCATCGTAAGCGCGAATCAGTTCGCGCTGGCCTTGGCTGTGCAGCAACACGTTGTCGAGGTGGACGCCGAACAGGCGAATGAAGTCCAGAAATTTCCAGCGAGCTGGAATGATGGTCCGCACCTTGCCGTGCTCGACCGCACGGACGACCGCGGCCGCCGCCTTCTCAGGACTGATGCGCAACCTCTCGGCGGCGTCGCTTTTGGGGGTACCGAGGGTCATCCTTGCCATCGCGGTGTCGACGGGACCGAAGTAGGTGATCGTCACCGAAACGCCGTGTTCGGCGAGTTCCATCCGGAGCCCGCGGCCGAGCATCTCGACGGCGACCTTGCTCGCCGCATAGGCGACCCCACCTGCTGCAGGCAGCATCGCCCCGAATTCGAGATTCGGCGGCCAGCCCAACGAAGAAACAACAACCACGTGGCCCCGCGAGGCGATGAGCGGTTCAATCGCGGGCTGGACCGTGTTGAGCGTGCCGAGCAGATTGACATCGATGACGCGTTGCGCCTCACCCGGCTTGCACATGCGAAGGGTTGCGGGCCGATGGGTGATCCCGGCGTTGCAGATGACGAGGTCAAGCCTTCCAAAATGATCGACAACCCGATCAAGCGCGGCGGACATCGCCTCACGGTCGGCGACATCAGCGCCGATTGCCAGAGCGGCGCCGCTGCGCCGTGCGGCGTCCTCATCGATGTCGAGAGCGCATACCTGGGCACCCTTGGCGCTCAGCAGCCTTGTCTCCGCGGCGCCGATCCCGGCACCCGCACCGGTCACCAGCGCCACCGCGCCCGAAAGTTTTTTCATTCACCGTCCCCGACTAGGCCGCCCGCTTCCCGTTGGCACGACGGATGATACACGGATGTGCGGGCGCACGGTTCGATCCAGCTAAGTCCCCGACCAGCGGTACCGGCCCGCAGCGCACGCACCGCCGGAGTCGGTGGTTGGATAGGTGACCGGTCAGCGTCAGGGAGGATTTATGGTGAATAGTGGCTCCGACGCAGCGTGGTACGACATCGAACGCCCACGGCCGACCCACGGCGGTATGCGCTATTCCTCTTGCTATCTGACAATGCGCGATGGTGTGCGGATCGCCGTCAACCACTTCCTGCCGGCGGAAATGACGATCGGTGCACGACTGCCGACGATCCTGCACCAAACCCGTTATTTCCGGGCGATGGAGCTGCGCTGGCCGCTACGGGCACTGCTGGGCGGCAGGCCCTTTCACCACATCCCCCTCAACAAGCTGTGCCGAAAACGCTTTGTGGCCAACGGGTACGCATGGGTGGACGTGGATGTACGCGGCTCGGGCGCGTCGTACGGCCGGCGCATGTGTGAATGGTCCCCGGACGAGGTTCGCGACAGCGCCGAGATCGTCGACTGGATCGTGCGCCAGCCGTGGTCCAACGGCGTAGTCGGTGCGATGGGGACTTCGTATAGCGGCACAGCGGCTGAATTTGTCCTTGTCAACAGGCATCCCGCTGTGCGTGCCATCGCACCGCGCTTCTCGCTCTTCGACGCGTATACCGACATCGCATTCCCGGGCGGCATTCATGGCGCGTGGTTCACCGAGACCTGGGGTCGCTACAACGCCGCGCTGGACCGCAACGCCCCAGAGGACGTCGTCGGCCCGTGGTTGAAGTTGCTGATGACCGGGGTGCAACCGGTGCAAGGCGACCAGGGCCGCGCTATGCGGGCGGGCGCCCTGAGCGCGCATCGCGACAACTACGACGTGCACGAGCAGGGACTGGCATTGACCTTCCGCGACGACGTGGCTCCGTCGGATCCACAGCACATTGGTCCTGCCAGCCTGCTTAACCCGGTGGGTACACCCATCGATGATTCGGGCAGCATCAGCCTGTTCAGCCCGCACAACTACTGGCATGACGTCGAGGCATCGGATGCGGCCCTCTATGGTTACGGCGGTTGGTTCGACGGCGCGTACGCGCATTCGGCGATCAAACGCTTCATGACGGTCTCAATCCCCGGCAGCCGTTTGATCCTCGGCCCGTGGAACCACGGCGGCGGCTGGCACATCGAACCGCTGCGCCGGCCCACCAGGCCGGAATTCGATCACGACGGGGAACTTCTGCGCTTCTTCGACCACCACCTCAGGGGCCTCGACACGGGCATCGCTGCGGAGCCGCGGGTTCACTACTTCACAATGGTCGAAGGGCGCTGGAAGTCGGCCGACGCCTGGCCCCCACCGGCGGCCACGCTGAGCTACTACCTCGCCGACGAACGACGGCTCGCCCTCGACCCGCCAGCTTGTGAAAGCGGCGGCGATGAGTACATGGTGGACGAGACCGCGGGAACCGGCGCGCACTCGCGCTGGCGCACCCAGGTGACGATCGGTGACGCGGTCCGCTATCCGGACCGCAACGACCAGGACGCCAAGCTGCTGACCTACACTTCGGCCAAGCTCGTCCACGCGCTCGAGGTCACCGGGCATCCGGTGATCAGGCTCTTCGTCACCTCGACGGCGACCGACGGCACGTTTTTCATCTATCTCGAAGACGTCGATGCCAGTGGCCACGTTGCGTACGTCACCGAGGGCCAGCTGCGGGCCATTCACCGGCAGCTGAGCGATTCACCGCCGCCATACCGCCAACCGGTCCCTTATCGAACGTTCAAGCGGGCCGACGCGCGGCCGCTCGTCCCAGGCAAAACTGCCGAGTTGGTGTTCGACTTGCTGCCGACGTCATACTTGTTCCAGCAGGGACATCGCATCCGCATCGCCATCGCCGGCGTCGACGCAAGCCACTTCGCGGTACTGCCCGGCGGACCACCGACGGTTCGCGTGCACCGCAGCCGGTTGCACGCCTCCCGGATCGACCTGCCGGTCGTACGGTCCTGACGCCAGTTGCGCTCAGATGTTTTCGGCAATCCATTCGGTGGTGAAGCGCTGAATGGTAGTGAGCTGTTCGGCGAGTTGGCCGCCGATATAGTTCTCGATCTTGCCGCCGATCAGCGGTATCTTGACCGCTACGGTGGTGTTGTACTGCAGCTGCGAACCGTTCGGCACCGGCGCGATCAAAGCCTCACCGAGGACGGTCAGCGGCGCGCCGGGAACTGCCACGTTGATGTCGCCGCGCACGCGGCCACTACCGATCGGACTCCACCGCTCGTTACGCACCATCTCCAGATCACCACGATGCAGTTGGGTGATCAGTGTGGGCAGGCGATCTCGCAGAAGGCTGAGCTTGATCACCACCGATACGGTGCCGCCCGGGTCGACGTCCAACGAGGCCAGGGCGGCGGTTCCGTTGCCGAAAGCGGCGAGCCTGGCTCGCCAGTAGTCCTGGTTGCCAAGCGCTGAATGGATCTGTTCGACGCTGGCCTGGGATTCGAGCGACACGTCGAAAGAACGCGGCATAGCAATCCAGGCTACCGCTATTCACCGCGCGGCGAATCGCTTGCGCCGGGTGAGGCTTGCGGCAGGCCCAACCTTGGATAACACGTCCGAAAGTGCTTGCTCGATGCGAGCATTGCTTCATGAGTCAGCGACGTCGGTCATTCGAGGGATCTGCCACGTGTTCTGCCCCGGCCGCAACGGTTTGGTCGGTTTGGACGAACCCACCGGAGTGGCCCGGCGGCATCATCGACGCGGCGCGAATCGATGGAAATTTCGTTGTCGGCGCGAAGATCACCATGAAGGTGAAGGGGGGTCCGCCGACAACCTCCACGATCACGCGGGTCGATCCACCGAGGATGTGGGTGGGGGTTTCGAAGTTCCCTGGACTAACGATGACGTACGAGCACATGATCGAAGCTTCCGACGCCAGCACGGTGTTGAAGGAGCGGGTGACGATGAGCGGGCTGTTCGCCGGGGTGGCCGGCCGACTGATGGGCATGCGGCTGGAAGAGACCTTCGCGGCGTCGACTGGACGCATTGCAGGCCTCGCCGACGCTCGTCGACTCAGGGAAGGGTGAAGCGGGGCTGCACTGGCACTCAGGTCAACAGCCAGATGTGGCCAGCCAGGACGAACGCGGTCAGCACGAACACCACCACCGCCCGCATCATCCTTGCGATGGGGTCACCGACGCGCCTGTGCGCGATCACGGCGCCGACCAGCAACAGCAGCACGCCGGTTGCGGCGGCAATGGCCAACGGCCGCCAGAACAACCCGGCGAGCAGACCGAAGACCGCGGCAATCTGACACAAACCAATGAAGCGAGTCAGCCGTGAGGAGATGCCCAGGTGAGTCGCGTCTTCTCGGGACGGCTTCAGGTAGAAAATGTTCAGGATCGCGGCGATTGCAAAAAACACGGCCAGACCGATCGACACGAGGACGACGGCGATCTGCATACAGTTCTCCTTCCCAGATGCATCGCGTTACGGGAACCCCGGAGCGAGCGCGAGCGTGCCTGAGGGGCACAACCGTATCCCCCGGATGAACTACCGGAGTCGGGGCATGGATCCTCAGTCAGCGTCGGTGAAGCGGCTCAAATCACCATCACGACGACGAATCAGCACCTTTGTCAACACTTTCACGGTTCGCACTGGCGACACGATGAGCGGGGGGCGTCGGAACGGATGTGCCGGCGGAGGTGATGGGGCAAGTCGCGGTCTGCACTGCCGTAGACGCCGACGTGACGTGTCGCATGGCATGGACACGGATACGGGCGCCGCGGTGGGGGTAGATGATGGAGGCCTTCACCTTTTGCCGTTCACCGGGCGCCGCGGTGGTGCTCAACTCGACGCGCCGCAGCACCTCCCGTAAAACCACGCGCATTTCCACCGCGGCGTACGTGGCACCCGGGCAGCGGCGGTTTCCGCCGCCGAACGGTAACCAGGTGGTGGGGCTCAGCGTGGCGCCGAGCATGCGATCGGGGTCGAACCGCTCCGGGTCGGGGTACTGGTTGGCGCTGCTGTGAACAAGCCCGATGTTGGCAGTGACCATGACTCCGGCGGGCACGCGATAGCCGGCGACGTCAGTGGGCCTGGTGAGAATCCGACCAACGTCGTAGACCACCGGACGGATCCGCAGCGTCTCCTTGACGAGCGCGTCGAGGTACTCGTCGCCGGCCGAGTCTCCCGCGGCGCTGGCCTCGGCCGCCCAGACCGCCCTGGCGAGTATGGCCGGATGGCGAACCAGGCGTTCCAGTGCCCACGCCAACCCCGTCGTGGTGGTGTCATGGCCGGCGACCAGCAGCGTCATCAGCTGATCGCGCAGCTCCTTGTCCGTCATTGCGCGCCCATCGTCGTCGGCCGCGCGGACTAGTAGGGCCAGCGCATCGGTGCGGTTGGCCAAGTTGGGATCCGCACGGCGCTCGGCGATCTCGGCGTAGAGGTGCCGTTCGACCTCCTCGATGCCGCGACGTACCGCTCGCCATGGACGGCGGCGCTGAAGCTCTGGATACGCGATGGACAGCGTTGCGATAGTGCCCATGTCAAGCAGTCGCCGCAGTACCTGACGCAGGGCGCCCAGTCGAGCCGGATCGGTCGCGCCGATGACGGTACGCAGAATCGACTCAAGCGTGATCTGGGCCATTCGCGGCGCTACCGAAAACTCTGTTCCCACGGGCCATCCGGCGATATTAGCGGCAGCAATCTCGGCCATCACCGGAGCCTGACGCGCGACGGCGTCGGGGCGGAATGGTGCCATGATCAGCCGGCGGCGGTCCCGGTGAAGGTCTTCATCGAGCACCATCACGGAGCTTTCGCCGAGTACCCCTTTCAACATCCAGTTGGCTTCGCCGCAGTGGTAGACGGCCGGATCGCCGGCGAACACCTCCTTGATATCGGCGGGATCGCTCAGCTGCACCACTGTCCCCATCCACGCCATTCGCAATGTGAACGCCTTGCCGTAGCGTCGGCGACAGGCCGCCACAAACCGGGTGAAGTGGCGTAGCCGCAGTGCGGACTGGACTAGGCGCGGAAGCCGGGGCCCCGGCGGCAGTGCAGTGGTTTCGGTTTCCCTCATGACGGATCACCGGCTTTCCCAATGCTTTCAACGTTTCTACCCGTAGCACAGTCGGCAGAAGCCGTCGGTGCGGGTGTCGCGTGGGAGGTGACGGGGCAGATCGCCGTTGGGGATGCCACCGGTGATGCCGGTGCGGTGCGTCGGGTCGCTCGGACGCGGATACGCGCTCCGCGCTGCGGCAGAAGCACCCCAGCCCTTACCTTGGGCCGTTCACCGGGTGCCGTGGTGGTGTCCAACTCGACGCGCCGCAGTACCTCCCGCAGCACAACTTTCATCTCCCCCATGGCGAGATTGGCACCAAGGCAGCGACGATTCCCACCACCGAACGGCAACCACGTGGTGGGGCTCAGGGTGGCGCCGAGCATCCGGTCGGGGTCGAACCGGTCGGGATCGGGGTATTGCCTGGGGCTGTGATGCACATTGCCGATCGAGGCACCGACCAGCACCCCGGCGGGCAGCCGATATCCTGCCACCTCGGTGGGCCGGGTCAAAACACGGCCGGCATCCCACAACACGGGACGGATCCGCAGTGTCTCTTTCACCAGGGCATCAAGGTATTCTTCGCCGGCCGGGTCTCCGGCCGCGCTCGCCTCAGCCGCGGCCACCGCCTTGGTCAGCACGGCGGGATTTCTCGTCAGACGTTCAAGCGCCCACGAGAGCCCGCTGGTGGTCGTGTCGTGACCAACGATCAGCAGTGTCATGAGCTGATCGCGCAGCTCCCGGTCGGTCATCGTACGCCCGTCGTCGTCGGTGGCGCGGACCAGCAGGGCCAGCGCATCGGTCCGGGCGGCCAGGTCGGGGTCCGCGCGACGCTCGGCGATCTCGGCGTACAGGAGGCGCTCAACCTCATCGATGCGGCGACGTACCCGTCGCCATGGGCCGTGGCGTTGCAATTGCGGGTACAGGATGCACAGTGACGCCAAGCTTCCGAGCCGCATAAGCCGCTCCAGCACCTCACGCAGCTCGGCCAGCCGGGCCGGCTCGTTCGCACCGATGACGGTACGCAGGATCACTTCAAGCGTAATCTCGGCCATTCGGTCCGCCGCGGGAAAGAGCTTTCCCACCGGCCACTTGGCAATGTTGTCCGCGGCGATCTCGGCCATCACCGGGGCTTGGCGCGCGACGGCGTCGGGCCGGAATGGTGCCAGCATGAGCCGGCGGCGGTACCGATGAACGTCTTCGTCGATCACCAACACAGAGCTGTCACCGAGGATCCCGGTCAACATCGAGTTCGCTTCACCAGCGTGGTAGACGGTCGGATCGCCGGCAAACAGCTCTTTGATGTCGGCGGGATCGCTCAGATGCACCACCGTTCCGACAAACGCCATTCGAAGCCGGTACACACTGCCGTAGCGACGTCGGCAGGCCGCGGAAAAACGCGCGTAGTAGGGGGACAACCGCAGTGCCGCCTGCGCAATCTTCGGGAGTGGAGGCCCGGGCGGCAGCACAGTCGAATCGGTTGCTTTCATGGCCGCGAGCATAGGTGCGGCAATCCCAGCTGTCCGCGGATCGGGCGCACTATTCTTTGCCACTTTTCGCTCCTTTGCCGATTTGCCGTCGCGTGGACCGTCGGTGATCATGCGATCTTGTAGTCGCTCAACGGGAATCGCATCGACTCACGGACGGCATTGCGAGTGGAAGTGGGGCGCAGCATCGTCGCATCCCCGCGGTAATAGTAGGAACGCGATGAAGCACAGTTCCCGCGGAAGAACACCATATCGTCGACCCGCGCCGACATTCGGTCGAAGAAGCGGGCAAGCGCCTCATCGGTAACCTCGAACGTGGTGGCCCCGCGCCGCCGCAACTCGCCGAACAGCCGGTTCATGTGGCGCATCTGGTACTCCATCATGTTGAAGAACGAAAACCCGGCGAAGGCGTACGGGCTGGCCAAGCTGAGGAAATTCGGGAAGTAGGGCACCGATACGCCCTGATAGTTCTGGAATCTATTGTCGCGCCACCATTTCCCGAGGTTGCGGCCTTCCCGGCCAACCACTTCGATGGCCGGAAAGTTCGCCTCCCAGAGGTCAAAGCCCGTCGCCAGCACCAATGTGTCGATCACCGTTTTGCGGCCGTCGGCGGTGACGATGCCGTCCGGTTCGATCCGTTCAATTCCCGCAGTCTCCAAGTGAACATGCGGGCGGGTGAATGTGCGGTAGTACGAATTGTTATATGTAGGCCGCTTGCAGCCGAAGTCGTAGTCCGGTGTCAGCTTCCGGCGCAGCCCTTTGTCGCGAACCGACACGAACATCAGCGCCTTGGACAGGTTCGCCGCGGCGACAGTCAGTGGCCGCGCCCAGCGGTAGAACACGATACCGGGCACCACGCCGAGTTCGCCGATGGCGTCTGTCACCCACCGAAGAGCGCGCTGCAGAAACGGGAACCGGACAAATAGCCGTTGCGCGGTGGCGGGGATCGGGAAGTCGATCTTGGGTATGACCCAGATCGGGGTCCGCTGGTAAACGGTCAATTCTGCGGCCTTCTCGGCCAATTCCTGGATCAACTGTACCGCCGTCACGCCCGTCCCGATGATTGCGACGCGGCGGCCCGTCAAGGAGTAGTCATGATCCCACCTGGTGCTGTGCATAACCTTGCCGTCGAAGCTCGTGATACCCGGGATATCCGGGATGCGGGGCTGCGACAGGTAGCCGGTGGCAGTAATCAGGAACCGGGCCGTCAGCGTTTCACCATCGGCGAGCACAACCCGCCAGACTTGTTCTTCCTCATCCCACCTGGCGCCCTCGACCGTGGTACCGAACCGCATGTAGCGGCGCACGCCGTATTTGTCGGCCACGTAGTCGGCGTAACGCTTGAGCTCTTCACCCGGCGCATACAGCCGCGACCAGTACGGGTAGGGCTCGAACCAGTAGGAGTAGGTAGTGGTCGGGACATCGACGGTCAACCTGGGATAGCGATTCACGTGCCAGGTGCCGCCGAGGTCATCCTCGCGATCGAGGATCGCGATGTCGTCGTAGCCGAGCCGATTCAGCTGGATCGCCGCGCCCATCCCACCGAAGCCGGCCCCTACGATTACCGCATCCAGGTGCGCCGCGCCCATTATCACTCCGTACCTATATCGGTCATTCCGAACCTGAGATTACAAACCTGCGGTGAATCCATGGTGCGGCCCTCAGAAGGCGTAGCGATGCAGTTGAATGATCTTCCGCAGGACCGGCACGTGAGACGCCAGCCGGGTGACCCGCCGATAACCCCTCGGCAGCCGTAGGACCGTGTCGGCGTCGAACAGCGAGACCGCCAGCAGCAATCGAAGTCTCGGGACCCGCGCGATAATGTCGTCGGGTCCGTTCACCGCCCACCCCACTGTCGAACCCGAATGGCGGACCACCTTGTTGGTCCGCCGCTGGGCCCGCATTCCCAGCCGATTCCAGAAGTCCAATTGAAGCTCCCCGGCGGGAAAGCGATCGACTACCCGGCGCAGCAGCGCCGCGCCGTCGCTCTCGGTCAGGTACATACTCAGTCCTTCTGCCAGGACCAGAGCCGGGCGGTCCGCCGGGATGGAGGCGAGCCAGGAAGGGTCCGTGGCGGAGGCGGACACCAGGTGATAGTGATCGCGGGTGGGGTAGAGCTGCTCACGCAGCCTGATCACATCCGGATAGTCGACGTCGTACCACTCAACGCCTGGGCCCGGGTTCAGCCGAAAAACGCGACTGTCCAAACCACAGCCGAGGTGCAGGACCACCGCCCCGTCATGGACGGACAGGAATTGGTTTGTCCAGATGTCGAATTGGGCGCTTCGGACCGTTATCGACGACACCTGGCGGCGTCGCTGCCGACTGATGGGACTGCTCTGCCAGTCGTAATCCAACTGCCCAACCAGCTGTTTCGCGTAGAGATCGCCCAGCACCGGCTGCGCTGTTGCCGCGTCCAGCGCCTTGGCGTACAGCATGTCAAGCATGGTCTGCGGTGGCCCGGTCAGATCAACGTGAACTTTGGTTGCCGACATTCGACTGTCCATCCTTTACCGTCCAAACTCAAGCGAAGCAGCACGGAGCATCGCCAGTGTCAACTCAAGTGACTTCTCCGCGCTCGTCGTCTGCACGTGGTGCTCGATAAGGAGCTGTCCGCCAACCACTCCAAACGAATAGATGTCAATGACCGCCGTAGACGTCCGGTGGAATTGGGACTCGAAGTCGACTAATTCGAGATCGGGCGGGGTAGGCATTGCGGAGACATTGCCGAAGTTGGTGGACAAGACGACATCCGGCAAACCCGGTGGGCCACCTTCATATTGAAGGTTGAAGTGAAGCATCGATTGTTGGATCACTCCATCGGCGAGGTCAGCCTGCAGCGTCTCGGCGATGTCACGGGCAAGGTCAACGATGGTTGTGTCCGGCGTGATGTGAGCAAGATACGTAGCGACTCCCAGAGCAAGGGTCGAACCCGTCGCACTCACCGGCGGTTCGAGAAGACCTCGGAGATTAACGGGATAAAGGTAAGGAATGGGTGTGTAGGGGGTTTCCCGAAGCCGCCACTCGGCGAGCAGGATCGCCGCTGAGACCAGCGTGTTGACAAACAGACGATGTTTGCGGCCGAACCGTACCAGTGCCTTGGTTTCGGGTGCGGTCAGGCGGCCTCTCGTCACCGGAACAGGCACCGGCTTGTCCGGCTTGACAGAGCCGCCTGATCGTCGCGGCGGGATTTCGTAGGCGAACATGGCCGGAATGAAGCGATCGAGCCCTGATCGACGCTGCTTTTGAATACCGCGCTGCTCTAGGAGAGCCTCGATCGGCTCAGGCGCCGGCTGAGCGCTCACCGGACCCGCGTCACCGGTACAGACCACGGCTGTGTACCTGGAAAACAGCTCGAAGAGGAGTCCGGCGATGTGGTGCCCGTCGGCGAGGCTGTGATGGACATACATGGTGAGCTCGGCATGTCCATCGGCGGGCTTGACGATCAAATTCGCCAAAGACACGCTCTGATCGAGGCGAATGGCCGAAGATGGCCCGTTGTCACCGTTGACTATCCACATCCCCTGATGGAGAAGATCATCGGTGACGATCTGGTACCGGCCATCGGTGCCCTGTTCGAGGTGCGCGGCATAAATCGGGTAGACCTCCAACAGCGTATCGAAAGCGAGCGACATCGCGTCGATGTCTACCGGACCCTTCAGTTGAACGGTGACAGAGGTGAATGTCTCAGTTTCGGCAAAGAAGTCCTCGCTGGGTGCCAGCTTTCGAATCACAGACGTTGGAAACACCATCGACTCCGCATCATCCGCGCATACTGGCCCGTCGATAACCGACCACCATCGGGATCGCACATCCGACCGCAATGCCCGCGGACCATAGCAACGTAGCGAGCGCCGGCCTCAGCACAGAACCGCCCAGGGACAATCCGCGCATCGCCTCAACCGCGTAGGACAGCGGCTGATGCTGGACCACCGGTTGAATCCAGTGCGGATATTGATCTAAAGGCACAAACCCGGTGCAGAAGAAGAGCCCGAGGTATTCGACAGTAGCGATGGCTTCAACCAGTATCGTGCTCGGCCAATACAACGCAACGGTCAAGACGAGCGTCGCGAACGCTATCCCGAACATCGCGGGCAGACACAGCCAGGCCAGGCTAGCCAGCGCGCCGTGGTTGAATCGCAGACCCAAAACCATCCCGGCACAGAGAATGAAAAACGAGTTGGCCACAACTCGAACCGCCTCCGAGCCGATCCGCGCAAGCAGTCCCGACGCTCGGTGGACGGGCACGACCCACAGCCGGGCAAGCAAACCGTCAGCCCGCTCGGTGATAATGCCCACGGCGGCGACCGATGCTCCAGACATGGCCCCCACGAGCGTCACCAGCGGAACGCTGCCGTGCAGCGCACTGTGCCCGGTAACCGACCTGATCGCATCACCGAGAACAACATTCAGCACTACAAGGAAGCAAATCGGAAGGATGAGCCCGAAGACGAACGTCAACGGATCACGCACCAGGCGGACAAGTAATCGCTGCGTCTGCACCCAGGTATGCGGACCGAGCAGTCGCAGCGAGTTCTCGCCGAACCGGCGGTCGACCATCGGAAACGCGTCTTCACGCAAAACCGCGGAACCTCGCTTCATGTCTGCCTTCATGTCCTGGTCTGCAACGCGCATCACGGTCGCCTCAGCAGAAGGACTGCGGACAGTGGCACCGTTATCGTGATCGCACCGGCGATCCATGCCAGCGACGGGGCGCCAACCGACCAGGTCAGCGACCCTGCGCCCGGTGTCGTATCACCGGCCAATGCGCGCAACACGTACACGAACTGAGAAATGGGCTGGTTGCGAACAACCGGCTGGATCCAGTGGGGAAAGTGCTCTGCCGGCTGGATGCCGACTGAAAGCAACCCGAAGATCACCTGAGGCATCAGCAGCCATTGCGTGGTGGCCTCCGGGTTCTTCGACGTGGTTCCGATCACGTCCGCGAGGTATGACAGCACCACGCCGATCAGGAGCAAAAACGCGCAGAAGGCCACCGCACATTCGAGGCCACGGTGGAAGCGGAATCCGATGACGTAACCACAGACAAGGGCAGCCGCGGTACCGATTACGCAGCGGTACACGCTGGTTGACGTGCGGGCGACCAGCGGTGTCAACATTCCGATCGGCATGGACTTGAATCGCCGATTGATGCCGGTCACCGCATCGCTCGACGCACGAAGGGCCCCGGCCTCCGACGCGAACGCAATACCCTGGAGCGCGATCAACGGCATCAGGAACTGCGCATAGCTGCTCATCCCAGACCTGGCACCCATGATGTGGTTCAACGGTACGTACCAGCCCGCCGTGAAGATCACCGTCGATCCCACCGAGAGGAGTACCTCCCCGTTACGCACGCTCGGTCCAACCAACCGCGTGGTGAGTACCCACCACTGTGCGAACGTGGAGGGCTTTGGTCGGGTGACTGCCAACGCAGCGGTCATGACACCACATCCGTAACCCGCCGTGACCCGCGACCGTTCAGGCGGTGCCTTCCGCCGCCGCTGCCGTTCGAGCTGCTGACCGGAAAGGCGCTGGGCGGTTCCGCCGGCGCACGAGCATGACTTGCCGCGGACTGGTTCGGATCCTTTGTCAACGACAGAAACACTTCATCGAGCGACGGTCGGCGCAGAGCTATGTCAGCCAACTCGAGATCCGCCGAATTGAGCCGTGACAACGCCTCAACGAGCGTATTCGCCCCGTCCGGCGCCGGGATGGCGATCCGATCCGAGGCGGTGGTCAACGCTGCTCTGTTCTGCTGCGGCACGAGTGAACCGAGCGCCCGGGCGATAGCCGGGAGATCATTGAGATCCCGTGGGACTATCTCGCAGTAACTGCCACCCGTACGCTCCTTGAGCTCGTCCGCGGTGCCCTCGGCGACGATGACGCCGTGGTCGATCACGATGATCCGGTCACTGAGTGCGTCTGCCTCCTCGAGATACTGCGTCGTCAGCAATGTAGCTATCCCCAGATTCTTGAAGCCGGCCACCAGATCCCAAATCGTCTGCCTACTGCGTGGATCAAGCCCGGTCGTCGGCTCGTCGAGAAACACCACCTCGGGACGAACCACCAAACCGCAGGCGACGTCGATCCTCCGCTTCATCCCACCCGAATAGGTGCCGACGCGGCGCCCCGCTGCGTCAACAAGGTCGAACTCACGGAGCAGTTGCTCCGCCCGCGCTCGCGCCGCCGACCTACGCAGTCCCTGCAAACGCCCGAAAAGGACCAAATTCTCTCGGCCGGTGAGCGTTTCGTCGAGGGCGACCTGCTGTCCGGTGAGCATGATCGTCCGACGCACGCTGGCCGGCTCCGACCCGACGTCAAAGCCCGCAATACTCGCGTGACCCCGGTCCGGCCGCGTGAGCGTCGACAAGATGTCCACCATCGTCGTCTTGCCGGCTCCATTCGGTCCGAGCAGGCCAACCACCTCACCACGACCGACCTCGAAACTGACATCCCGCAACGCATGTACGGCGCCAAACGACTTGCTGATGCCGCTGACAATCACGCTCTTATCCGGGCCGGTCATTCGCTTCTCGTGCATCAATTCCCTCTTGGTCCTCATTGGGCTCACACCGATCATTCCGCTGACAGGTCCACCAAGGCGAGTCCCTCGCCGGCACTCACGCCCGGGCTCAGGGCGATCGCTTCCTCGATGAGTTCGGTCAGAGCGATCGGGAATTTCTCAACGAGCGCCTCGACTGTTGTGCTTGTCAGCCGCCGAGTGTCATACCACCAATCGGCGTGCAGGAGGCCCGACGACCGGTAAACCCGTATTTCGATGGCATGACCCAGACCGGGGACCTTGTCGCGCAAGGGCATCGCTGCGTCGAGGTCGAACCGAACAGGCCCGTCGCCGGACGGCAAGTCGGGAACCATGCCCTCGTTGGACAGGAAAATCTCGGGCGGAGGTATGGGCTCGAGTATCCGGGCGGTCGGCGCATAGAGGTATCGCAATAGACCGTGCCCGATGCCGTGGTGCGGGACCGCCTTCAGGGTGTTGTGCACGTCATCCAAGAGCCGCATCGCGTCGGCGCTCTCGCGGTCGGCGCATGTCAGGGCTAACGGGTAGATGGTGGCGAACCCGCCAACGGTTCGGCGCAGATCGACATCGGGTCTCAGAACCGAACGTCCGTCTCCCGCCAGGTTCACCGCCACAACACCGACGCCGATCACCTGCGCGATGGTTCGGCTCAGCGCGGCGAGCAGCAAGTCCTCGGTGGCCACCTGGAACCTCCGCCGGGCGCGGTCAATTTCGCTGGTCTGCTCGCTCGTCAGCGTCGACGGCATCCGCGACTGGTCGGCAACTCCAGGTGGATCTGCGATGTCGCGGTCGGCGACGCGCAGGGTGGTTCTGGTCGAGCGCTCGAGCCAGTAGTCGCGACTGTCGAGCACCGCGGGATGGGTGGAAAGCGCGGCGCATCGCTGCGACCACTCACGCCAGGTCGTGGTAGCCGGTGGCAAAACGATGTCATCCCCCGCGAGCCGTTGCGCGAACGCGGTGAATATGTCGGTCAGCAGGATTTCGCGCGAAGGACCGTCGGCGACCATCTCGTGCACCGTGAGTCCCAGCCAGCACGGAGCATCCTTGGCGCCAGCGATATGCGTCGCGGTCAGCGGCGGGCTGGACAGATCGCGTTCGCGGATGTCTTCGGCGATGAGGTCCAGCACCGCTTCCCGCTCCTGGGCGCTTCCGGGTTCGACGCCAACAGGAAGCGTCCGCAGGGCCAGGTCGACGGACTCGTACGGCGCGGCGATGTGCTGCTCGCGGGTCCCCCCGTGTTCGACGACTTGCAGCCGCAGTGCGTCATGTTGGTTGATCACGGCCGTCAGCACAGCGCGGACGTCGTCGGCAGCGACCCCGGAACCGAGTCGCAGTATCAGGGGCGTACGCCAACGGCCGGCCTCCCGCAACCCATGCTCGAGGAAAAACGTGATGTTCGGTGGAACGGGCGGATTGATGGTGTGAATCGGCTGCACGTTTGCCAAGCCACTCTCGGCAAATCTAGCGACGAGCGCGGCGGCCAATTCGGAGATGCTGGGATGCTCATACAGGTCCTGCGGTGTGAGCTCCAAGCCCTGGTTGGTCGCGGCCATCGCGACACCGATGGCAATCAGTGAATCGCCGCCGATTTCAAAGAAGCTGTCGGTGCGGCCGATCGAGGTGACACCGAGGCACTGCGCCCAAATGAGTTGCAGTGCTGCCTCGATCTCCGACTGCCCGCTGTTCGCGGCGCTGGTATGACCGCGGGCACCATTCGAAGACGCTGCAGGGGTGTCGTCCGAGGCGGCGCCGTCGTCTTGCCACTCGGTCGTCTTTTTGGGATCAACCCAGTGCCGTTGCCGGGCGAAGGGATAGCCCGGCAGCGAAAGCAGTCTAGGCCGGCCGTTGGACAACGGGGTCCAATCGACGTCAATTCCCGCCGCCCACAGCTGACCAAGGGCGAGCAGGAATGTGTCGTGATCGCTTTTGTTCTGAACCTGGTGGCGCATGAGCCGGACGGCGCGATGCTCGTCTGACCATTTCGGGTGGCGTACCGCCGATCCTGTCAAAGTACCGCCCGGCCCGACTTCGACCAGAACGCGACGGGGATCGGCGAGCACCACATCAAGCTCATCGGCAAATCTGACCGTGGCCCGTATCTGGCGGCTCCACACGGCCGGGTCGGTGGCCTCTTCGGCCGTCATCCACGAGCCAGTAACGTTCGAAAGCAGTGGCGTCTGGGGGTTGCGAAGCTCCAGGCTTGAAAGAAAGTCCGCGAATTCCGAAAGCACGGGATCCATCAGGTTCGAATGGAACGCGTGCGATGTGCGGACCCGTCGGGCGAGGAGTCCCTGTGCCCGAAGCCGATTCTGAAACTCCCGTATGTTCTCGTGGGATCCGGCGATCACGCAGTTACCTGGGTCATTCACGGCGGCGAGATCGAGGCCCGGGGACAGGTGATCGGCGATGGCGTCAGGACTCATCGCCACCGCCACCATGGCCCCGGGGGCTGAAGCGTGCATGAGTCGGGCGCGCATTGCGACCGCTCTGATCGCGGTGGAGAGATCGAACACGCCTGCCAGCGTGGCCGCCGCATATTCGCCGATGCTGTGGCCCGCGAACGCCGCGGCGCGCACCCCGTACCAGCCGATAAGCTTCCCAAGGGCGTATTCCACTGTGAACAGCGCCGCCTGCGCGCGATCGGTACGCTCCAAATCCGATCCAGTTTCGCTGAAAACCTCTTTGCGCAAATCTATCCCGAGCTCGTCGAGAAACCCTGCCGCGCACTGGTCGAAGTGCTCGGCGAACACGGGCTCGGCTTCGTAGAGCCCGCGCGCCATCCCGACATGTTGAGCTCCCTGCCCCGGGAACAGGAAGACGACGCGCTGGGAGCCTGAGTCGGCACCGGCCTCCGACTGAGCGACGAAAACGTTGTCGTGCTCGGGTGCGCGCAACACCGCGGCGGCATCCTGCTGGTCATGAACGACGGCGGCCATCCGGACTCTTTCCTTCCGGCGACCGTCAAGCGTGGAGGCGACGTCAGACAGGTCGAACGCATCGGCGCGGGACAGCTCGTCGGCCAACGCCGAACGGAAATCGGTCAAGGCCTCCTCGGTTCGTGCCGACAACCGGAGCACCTGGGGGCCAGGGCGGCCCCGCCCTATCGGATCAGCCGGCGCCTCTTCCACGACGAGGTGGACATTTGTGCCGCCCACGCCGAAAGAACTGACACCCGCGCGCCGGACTCCTTCCCAGTCCCAGCTGCCGTACTCGCTCTGCACCACGAACGGACCCCGCTCGAGGTTGAGCGCGGGGTTGGGCTCGGTGAAGTGAAGGGTTGCCGGGATGGCCCCATTCTTCAGGCACAGAATTGTCTTGATGAGCCCGGCGATTCCGGAGGCCTCGCTAAGGTGACCGATATTCGACTTCACCGAGCCGATGGCACATGGGCCGGCCCTGGTCTGCTCGGACACGCCGAAGGCGTTTCGCAAACCCTCGATCTCGATGGGGTCACCCAGGGGTGTGCCGGTTCCATGCGCTTCGACGTAACTAATTGTCGACGAATCGATGCCGGCGACCGCGTGCGCCTCGGCGATGACTTCGGCCTGAGCTCCGACATTGGGTGCCGCGTAGGTCATTTTCAGCGAACCGTCGTTGTTGATGGCGGATCCTCTGATGACGGCGTGAATACGGTCCCCGTCCTCGACTGCCGCCTGCAGTGGCTTCAGCGCCACGACGGCGGTTCCGCTACCGAAGATGGTGCCATCGGCTCTCACATCGAACGGGCGGCAATGCCCTACCGCCGAAACCATAGATCCGGGCTCGTGCCAGTAACCCACCTGATGTGGGACGCGGATGGACACACCGCCGGCCAACACCATGTCGCATTCGCCGCTGAGCAGGCTTTGACACGCCTGATGCACCGCCACGAGGGAGGACGAGCACGCTGTTTGAACCGTGACGCTGGGTCCGCGCAGATTGAACTGATGTGAAACGCGCGTTGCCAGGTAGTCCTTGTCGTTGAACAGCGACATGTTGATGAGATCGAAGGTTGCGCCCTGGGCCATGATCACATTCGGATCGTGGTGCGAGAGAAGGTTGTGCAGCATGTAAATGCTCGTGCCGGTCGTTGCGAACACACCGATCGAGCCGTCGAATCTGGCGGGGTCGCAGCCGGCGTCCTCCAAGGCGTGCCAGGCACACTGCAGGAACAGCCGATGTTGGGGGTCCATGATCCTGGCAGCCTGTGGCGCGAAACCGAAGAAGTCGCTATCGAACTCGTCGATTCCCTCGAGGAGGGGCGCGCGGCGGACATACGACGGATTCGCCAAGGTCTTGTCGCTGACACCGGCAGCTCTGAGCTGCTCCTCGGCCAACGTGACGATTGACTCCTCGCCGCGCCGGAGATTTTCCCAGAACGCCGATAGCGAATTGGCACCCGGGAATCTGCCCGCCATGCCGACGACCGCAATAGCGTTTACTGGCAGCCCAGCCGATGCCAGGTGCTCGTTCACGCGTGTTGTCCTCTCTTCCGCCGCATCGTGGCGCCGTGGCGCGCAGCGGCACGCTGTTTCGCTCGATCGCCAACGCTATCGATGCCCACAGTGGCGGTGTTCACGGCCACGCCAAGCTGGCGCATGACGTCGGTCGCGACGTGACCAAGCGATGCACCTCCCAACAGCAACGCCACTGATGGCTCGATTCCGAAATCGACCTGTGAAGCGTGTCTGATCCGCACCGCCATGAGCGAATCCATGCCGAGCTCGATCAATGGCACGGCCATGTCGAATGCCGAATAGTCGGCGTAACCCATGATCGCTGCAACGCGCGAGCGTAGGCGGTCGGTGATGATCCGTTCGGCATCGCTCGCATCCAAAACCCGAAGCCCGTCCAGACCGGCCCAGTCATCACCGTCGTCGGCCATGTCGAATTCGTCGTTGTCGGTCGGTAGCAGGTCGTCGACGATGTGTAGCGATGCACGGGTGCGGTATGCGGTGGCCAGTCGGGTCCAGTCGGCGGCCACGACGGTGGAGCGGACCGGGGCATCGTGGCCGGTCGCCGACCATAGTGCCTGGATGGCGACCTCATCGGGCATC
>JAFARC010000010.1 GCA_019245755.1 Mycobacteriaceae bacterium
CCTGTCCGGAGCAACCCAACAACATGCCAAGTCCCTCCGTCACCTCGCCGCAAGTAGCCGTCAACGACATCGGCTCTTCCGAGGACTTCCTCGCCGCCATCGACAAAACAATCAAATACTTCAACGATGGCGACATCGTCGAAGGGACGATCGTCAAGGTTGACCGTGATGAAGTCCTGCTCGACATCGGCTACAAGACAGAAGGGGTCATCCCTTCCCGCGAGCTGTCCATCAAGCACGATGTCGACCCCAGCGAGGTGGTGTCTGTCGGCGACAAGGTCGAGGCCCTCGTCCTCACCAAGGAGGACAAGGAAGGCCGGCTGATCCTGTCCAAGAAGCGCGCCCAGTACGAGCGCGCCTGGGGCACGATCGAGGAGCTCAAGGACAAGGATGAGGCCGTCAAAGGCACCGTCATCGAGGTCGTCAAGGGCGGCCTGATCCTCGACATCGGTTTGCGCGGTTTCCTCCCGGCATCGCTGGTCGAGATGCGCCGCGTCCGTGACCTGCAGCCCTACATCGGCAAGGAGCTCGAGGCCAAGATCATCGAGCTGGACAAGAACCGCAACAACGTCGTGCTGTCGCGCCGGGCCTGGTTGGAGCAGACGCAGTCCGAGGTGCGCAGCGAGTTCCTCAACCAGCTGCAGAAGGGCGCCATCCGCAAGGGCGTGGTGTCGTCGATTGTGAACTTCGGTGCGTTCGTCGACCTGGGCGGTGTCGACGGTCTGGTGCACGTCTCGGAGCTGTCCTGGAAGCACATCGACCACCCGTCCGAGGTGGTGCAGGTGGGCGACGAGGTGACCGTCGAGGTGCTCGACGTCGACATGGACCGCGAGCGGGTGTCGTTGTCGCTCAAGGCAACCCAGGAAGACCCCTGGCGCCACTTCGCCCGTACCCACGCGATCGGCCAGATCGTGCCGGGCAAGGTCACCAAGCTGGTGCCGTTCGGCGCGTTCGTCCGAGTCGAGGAGGGCATCGAGGGGCTGGTGCACATCTCCGAGCTGGCCGAGCGCCACGTGGAAGTCCCCGACCAGGTGGTCGGGGTCGGCGACGACGCGATGGTGAAGGTCATCGACATCGACCTGGAGCGGCGCCGGATCTCGCTGAGCCTCAAGCAGGCAAACGAGGACTACACCGAGGAGTTCGACCCGTCGAAGTACGGCATGGCCGACAGCTACGACGACCAGGGCAACTACATCTTCCCCGAGGGCTTCGACCCCGAGACCAACGAGTGGCTGGATGGCTACGAGAAGCAGCGTGCCGAGTGGGAGGCCCGCTACGCCGAGGCCGAGCGGCGGCACAAGATGCACACCGCGCAGATGGAGAAGTTCGCCGCTGCCGAGGCCGCCGCGGCCGAGAAGCCGTCCGCCAACGGCGCGGCGCGCTCGGAGGAGCAGTCCTCCGGGGGATCACTGGCCAGCGACGAGCAGCTGGCCGCGCTGCGGGAGAAGCTGGCCGGCAGCGCCTGACACCCCAAGACGTCGCCGAGACGCAAGTCGGTGCGCGGACATGCTGAGGATCGGGCTGACCGGCGGGATCGGCGCCGGTAAGTCCACGGTTTCGGCCGCGTTCGCCGAGTGCGGCGGTGTGATCGTGGACGGCGACGTGATCGCCCGGGAGGTCGTCGAGCCCGGCACCGAAGGACTTGCCGCGCTGGTCGAGGCGTTCGGTGCGCAGATCCTGAGTCCGGACGGGGCGCTCGATCGGCCGGCGCTTGCCGCCAAGGCGTTCAGCAACGACGACCAACGGGCCACCCTAAACGGGATCGTGCACCCGCTGGTGGGCCGTCGGCGTGCGGAGATCATCGCCGCGGTTTCCGAGGACGAGGTCGTCGTCGAAGACATCCCGCTGCTGGTGGAATCGGGCATGGCGCCGCTTTTCCCGCTGGTCGTGGTCGTGCACGCGGACCCGGACGTGCGGGTGCGCCGCCTGGTCGAACAGCGCGGCATGAGCGCCGAGGATGCCCGGGCGCGGATTGCTGCGCAGGCCACCGACGAGCAGCGCCGCAAGGTCGCTGACGTGTGGCTGGACAATTCCGGCAGCCCCGGCGACGTGGTGGAGCGGGCCCGCGAGCTGTGGCACGACCGGATAACTCCGTTTGCCCACAACATCACAACGCGGCACCCCATCGCCACACCGGAGACGATGGTGCCGGCCGACCCGACCTGGCCCGGCCAGGCCCGTCGGATCGTCGAGCGGCTCAAGGCCGCGTGCGGATCGAAGGCGCTGCGGGTCGACCATGTCGGTTCGACGGCGGTGCCCGGCATGGACGCCAGGGACGTCATCGACGTGCAGGTGACGGTCCCGTCGCTGACGGTTGCCGACGAGCTCGAGGATCCGCTGAGCACCGCCGGCTATCCGCGAATCCGAGCCATCACCAGCGACGTGCCACACACCGACGAAAAAGCCGTTTGGCGCAAGCGGTTTCACGCCGCAGCCGACCCGGGCCGCCCCGCGAACATCCATCTGCGGGTAAACGGCTGGCCCAATCAGCGGTTTGCGCTGTTGTTTACCGACTGGCTGAAAGCCAACCCCGATGTGCGCCGCGACTATGTGGCCGCCAAGCGGGCGGCGCGGGCCGGGCCGCACCTCGCCGATGCGACGCAACCGTGGTTCCTCGACGCCTACCGCCGCGCCTGGCAATGGGCCGAATCGGTTAACTGGTCGCCGTCTGGCTGACCGGGTTGGTGTTGACGACGTTGCCGCCGGCCGCGTTGGACAGTGGTGCGCCGCAGGTCAGTACGCCATAGTTGGGGTCTTCGCTGGCCGGGGTCAGCCGCGGCCCGATGAATTGGTCGGCCTGCGCGACGGTGGCGTCGTCGACCAGGATTTCGCAGTGCAGGTTCGCCGAGTACGGCCACCGGATCGACACCTGCATGCCGGCCTGCTGGGCGTCGCCCAGCACCGCGTTGGCCTCGAACGTCCGCCCGGGTAGCATCGTCGGGTTCGCGCTCTGTACCTGGGCGGCGTTGACGTTGTAGGTGATCATCGCGCCGCGGGCCAGCCCGTCGACCCGGGCCCGGTAGGTCACATTGTGCAGGTCGTCGTCGGCCAGCGCACCCGTGGGGGTTAGCTGGCCGCCGACGATCACCGCCGTCATGCAGGTCGCACCGAGCAATGCACGCGTGGTCGGCCTCATGTCGCGGAGCTTACGCCAGAACCGACGCCGCAACGCAACCGGTTGCCAGCCGCCCACCCGTGAAGATGATGACCGTCCACGAATGCATCGCCACCCCGCCCCGGGTCAAAAGCCCCGCCACGTCAGCTCCATGCCGTTGCCGGCCAGCCATCCGTGCAGGTCATACCCGCTGCGCGCCAGCCCGTCGATCGCGTTCACCGCCCGGCGGATCGCTCCCTCCACGGTGCGGCTGCCCAGCAGCCCCTGGCGGTGCGCGTCGAGCAGATCGTCGATGTCGAGCAGCTCGGTGCACAACCCTGCGTGGACGACCAGGTCGAGGTAGTGGTCCTCGGATCGCCACACCGATTCGCCTGCGGTGAACTCGCCGACGTCGAGGTAGTAGTCCTGCTCGCGCTCGTAGCCGGGGTTGAAGTGGAAGATGTTGGCGCGCAGGCCTACCGAGGGCAGCAGCCAGGATTCGAGGTAATGGAACTGAACCCGGCCCGGTGTCGGGCGGGCCATGTAGAGACCCCATGGCCGCACGGTGTACACGTCGACGGCCCGCACGATCCCTTTCGGGTCGGTGTTGGTGCGTGCGACTAGGTCGAACGTTTCGTGCTTCGGCGGGTGGATAGAGTCAGCATAGGCCTCCGGATACCGCCGACATGACTCACACCGCCAGACATTCGTTCAGCCACAACGACTTCTATCACCGTGCCCTGCTGCGCGCGGTGCCGCCCGGCTGCGACCGGGCGCTCGACATCGGCTGCGGCACCGGCCTGTTCGCGAGAAAACTGGCGAGGCAGGCACGATTCGTCGAGGCCGTCGACACTGCTCCCGAGCTGATCGCCGAGGCGCGCCGGCAGTCGAGCGGTCTCGCCAATCTGACCTATGTCCAGGCGGACTTCTCCGAGTACGTCCCGCACCCGGACGGGTATCAGTTCGTCTCGTGCCTGGCCAGCCTTCACCACATGCCCTTCGCGCAGACCACTGCCAAACTGCGCGATGTGCTGGCCCCCGGCGGCGTGCTGATGGTGCTCGGCTGCTACCGCGAGGCGACGCTCGTCGACTACCTGCACGCTGCGGTGGCGGTGCCGGCCAACCTGGCCGCCCGCGCGCTGACGCGCGGTACCCGTGTCGAAGTCCAAGCACCGGTCAGGGCCCCGGAGATGACGTTGGCACAGGTGCGGGCGGGGGCGTCACGGCTGCTGCCGGGAGCCGACATCAGACGCCGGCTGTTCTGGCGCTACACCCTGCTGTACCGACGCCCGGAACCTGTCGGTGCCGACGCCTACCCTGGACGCCATGGCTTTCGCTACTGAACACCCGGTCGTGGCGCACTCGGAGTACCGCGCTGTCGAGGATGCGGTGCGCACCGGCGCCCGCTTCGAGGTGGTCAGCCCCTACGCCCCCGCGGGGGACCAGCCCGCCGCGATCGACGAGCTGGAGCGCCGCATCCGGGCAGCTGAGCGCGATGTGGTTCTGCTCGGCGCCACCGGCACCGGAAAGTCGGCGACGACCGCGTGGCTGATCGAGCGGGTGCAGCGGCCCACCCTGGTGATGGAACCGAACAAGACGCTGGCCGCCCAGATGGCCAACGAGCTGCGGGAGATGTTGCCGAACAACGCGGTTGAGTACTTCGTCTCCTACTACGACTACTACCAGCCCGAGGCCTACATCGCCCAGACCGACACCTACATCGAGAAGGACAGTTCGATCAACGACGACGTCGAGCGGCTGCGGCACTCGGCGACCTCCAGCCTGTTGTCGCGCCGCGACGTGGTCGTGGTGGCGTCGGTGTCCTGCATCTACGGCCTGGGTACCCCGCAGTCGTACCTGGACCGATCGGTGGAGCTGCTGGTGGGCACCGAGGTGTCGCGTGACGCGCTGCTTCGGCTGCTGGTCGACGTCCAGTACACCCGCAACGACCTCTCGTTCACCCGGGGCTCGTTTCGGGTACGCGGCGACACGGTGGAGATCATCCCGTCCTACGAGGAGCTCGCGGTGCGCATCGAGTTCTTCGGCGACGAGATCGAGGCGCTGTACTACCTACACCCGTTGACCGGCGAGGTGATCCGGCGGGTGGACTCGCTGCGCATCTTCCCGGCGACCCATTACGTGGCCGGTCCGGACCGGATGGCGCACGCGATCTCGACGATCGAGCAGGAGCTGGCCGAGCGGCTGGCCGAACTGGAGCGTCAGGGCAAGCTGCTGGAGGCGCAGCGGCTGCGGATGCGGACCAACTACGACATCGAGATGATGCGCCAGGTCGGTTTCTGCTCCGGCATCGAGAACTACTCGCGGCACATCGACGGCCGACCGCCGGGCTCGGCCCCGGCCACCCTGCTGGACTACTTCCCGGAGGATTTCCTGCTGGTCATCGACGAGTCGCACGTCACGGTTCCGCAGATCGGCGGCATGTACGAGGGCGACATCTCGCGCAAGCGGAACCTGGTGGACTACGGGTTCCGGCTGCCGTCGGCGATCGACAACCGGCCACTGACCTGGGAGGAGTTCGCCTCCCGGATCGGTCAGACGGTGTATCTGTCGGCGACACCGGGCCCCTACGAGCTGAGCCAGTCCGGCGGCGAGTTCGTCGAGCAGGTCATCCGGCCGACCGGCCTGGTCGACCCGCAGGTGGTCGTCAAGCCGACCAAGGGCCAGATCGACGACCTGATCGGCGAGATCCGCAAACGCGCCGAGGCCGACGAGCGGGTGCTGGTCACCACGCTGACCAAGAAGATGGCCGAGGACCTGACCGACTATCTGCTCGAGATGGGCATCCGGGTGCGCTACCTGCACTCCGAGGTCGACACGCTGCGCCGGGTGGAGCTGCTGCGGCAGCTGCGACTCGGGGACTACGACGTGCTGGTCGGCATCAATCTGCTGCGCGAAGGTCTGGACCTGCCGGAGGTTTCGCTGGTGTCGATCCTGGACGCGGACAAGGAAGGGTTCCTGCGGTCGTCGCGCAGCCTGATCCAGACCATCGGCCGCGCCGCCCGCAACGTGTCCGGCGAAGTGCACATGTACGCCGACAACGTCACCGAGTCGATGAAGGAGGCGATCGACGAGACGGAGCGGCGCCGGGCCAAGCAGATCGCGTACAACACCGAGCACGGCATCGATCCGAAGCCGTTGCGCAAGAAGATCGCCGACATTCTCGACCAGGTGTACCGCGAGGCCGACGACAGCGACATCGTGGAGATCGGCGGGTCGGGACGCAACGCGTCGCGTGGTCGCCGGGCCCAGGGTGAGCCGGGGCGCGCGGTCAGCGCCGGGATCTTCGAGGGCCGCGACACGGCGAGCATGCCGAGGGCCGAGCTGGCCGACCTCATCAAGGACCTGACCGCGCAGATGATGGCGGCGGCGCGGGACCTGCAGTTCGAGCTGGCGGCTCGGATCCGCGACGAGATCGCCGACCTGAAGCGGGAATTGCGCGGAATGGACGCCGCGGGGCTGAGATAACCACCTCCACCGGCAGCTGGCGGGAGCTGCTGGGCCGCCGGCACCTGGGGACGGCGGCGGTTCTCGCGAGCGGCGTCGGCTTGTACGCCACCAACGAGTTCTTGACCATCAGCCTGCTGCCCAGCGCGGTCGCCGACATCGGCGGGCGGCGTTTCTACGCATGGGTCACCACCGTCTACCTCGTCGGTTCGGTCGTCGCGGCCACCACGGTCAACCCAATGCTGCTCCGGTGCGGGCCGCGGCTGGCGTATCTGCTCACACTGTGCGGGTTCGTCGCCGGCACCGTGGGCTGTGCCCTGGCGCCCGGCATGGCGGTGATGTTGGTGGCCCGGACCGTTCAGGGCGCTGCGGGCGGTTTGTTGGCCGGGTTGGGATACGGGGTAATTAACGGGGCCCTCCCGGAGTCGCTGTGGACCCGTGCGTCGGCCTTGGTGTCCGCAATGTGGGGCGTCAGCACCTTGCTCGGCCCGGCGGCCGGCGGGCTCTTCGCCCAGTTCGGTGTGTGGCGTTGGGCGTTCGGGTCGCTGGCCGTGGCGGCCACGGCGACGGTGGCCCTCGTCCCCGGGGCGCTGCCGCCGGGCCGGCCCGCGGGGGGCGCGGTCCCCACCTCCCGGGTCCCGGTGTGGTCGCTGATCCTGCTGGGCGCGGCGGCACTGGCGGTCAGCGTGGCCGGTGTTCAGCGGACCACAATCGCGACGGCGGCGTTGCTGGCGGCCGGCGCCGGGCTCGCCGGGTGTTTCCTCGTGGTCGATCGGATGGCGACGGCGGCGGTGCTGCCCCGCGCGGCGTTCCGCCCGGGCCCGCTGAAGTGGATGTATGTGACGATCGGGCTGCTGATGGCGGCGACCATGGTCGACATGTACGTGCCGCTGCTCGGGCAGCGGCTGGCTCATCTGGTGCCGGTGACGGCGGGCTTTCTGGGTGCGGTGCTGGCCGTGGGGTGGACGCTGTCGGAGATCCTCAGTGCGTCGGTGGGCCGGCAACGTGTCGCGGCGCGGTTGGTGACGGTCGCGCCGCTGGTGATGGCGACCGGTCTTGCGTTGGCGGCCGTGACGCACCGGATCTGGCCGGTGGCGCTGTTCGTCGCGGGCGCCGGGGTGGGGATCGCGTGGCCACACTTGTCCGCGTGGATCATGGGCGCCGTCGCCGACCCGGTCGACGCGGGCGCGGCGGCCGCGGCGATCAACACCGTGCAGTTGATCTCCGGTGCGTTCGGCGCCGGGTTGGCGGGCGTGGTGGTGAATGCCACGCGGGGCGGCGACGCCGCCGCCGCTCGTTGGCTTTTCGCGGTCTTCGCGGTGGTCGCGGCACTCGGCGCGGTCAGCACGTTGCTGCTGCGGTGCGCCAGATCCGCGTGAACGCAGCGGCTATGGCAGCACGGTATGCATCAACATCACGCTGTATGCCGACCACAGCGACAGGTTGAAGTACAGTTCTTTTCCCGTCGACCAGGGATGGAGGTACGGCGCGTAGATGCCGCCTGGCATCTGCGCTGACGTCACGATCGGTTGCTCGGGACCCCACGGTCCTTGCGGAGCCGGCGCCGTCCTTTCCACGACGTCGCCGGAATCTTTGCAGTAGAGCGCCAGGTATTGCTTGAGATAGGTGTTGTATTGGGCCGACATTTCGCCCACCGGACCCGGGATCACCGGCGTGGCGGCCGACGGATTGTTGGGAATCCAGGACCCGCCGTCCCAGTATTCGTATTTGCTGAGATCCGGCACAAAGCCCTGCGGAACTCGCGCCAGAAACGCCGGGCCGCTGCGGCCGGACGGTGTCCCGAACGAGTAGACGTAACCGTCGCCGGGCCGGATGAACGCCCCCTGCTGGAAATTCTCGTTTCCCGCGGCGTACGGGACACCCGAGATGCTGTCGGCCGCAGGCGTGCGGATGGTCCCGGGGTAGATCCACCAGTTCTGGCCGTTGTCGGGGGACATCGCGATTGCCGAAAAGTTCGTCGACCATTCGCCGGGGTTGCCCCAGTCCTTGATGGACATGAAGTTGACGTATTGGGTTCTGCCGACGGAGATGCCGGCGGTCGGAATGATCGCCACCTCCGTTGGCGCCACGCCAAGCCTGTTGATGATCTGTTTGGAAAAGCCCGCCTGCCACTCCGGTGAGCCGGAGTGGGTGTCGTAGACCGAGCCGGACGGCACGTCGATTCCGTGGGACAGCGAACGGTCTTGGCTGCGGAACATTGCGTTATATCTGTGTTGGCCGCGGACGCTGCAATAGCCGAACGTGTCGCCGAAGGCGATGAGCACCTGGTCATTGCCGGGATCGCCGTTGTCCCACATGATCCCGAGGTCGGCCCCGGCGACGCCGAAACGCTGCAGGGTGTTGTTTGGGCTGTTCGGTCCGTTCACCCACCCGACGAGCGACGTCGCAGGCGCCGTCACTGCGTCAGGCGCCGGCGGCGCCGGCGGCTGAATCGTGGCTGCGTTGGGAACCGGCTGGGGCTGTTGGTTGCCGGCGCCGGGAGGATTGGGCCCGGGTATCACCGCCGCTTGGTTGTGCACCGACGCGGAGTTCCGAGACGGGTTCAGCAAAGCAGATATCAGCGGACCCAGCTTGGGTAGCGGCGCATGCTCGTTCGCGCCGACGGGCTTGCGCCCTATCGGTATGTGGTCGAGCGGCCAGGGCAGGGCCGGAGTCGGCGCCCCGGCGTTCGGCGGCGCCGCAGTGTTGGGTGCTGGGGCAGAGCTGCAAAGGTCGGCGGTCGCTGCTGGCGCGACGCCGATCGCAACGATGAGTCCCGTCGCGGCCGCCGACGCCATCGATACCAGCGCGATTCGAGGACGCGGCGACATGTCACACCTTTCCAGGCACAGGACGTCGCATTGACGTCGCAGTCAGCTGATGTGACGATAGTGATCTGTGTGACTGTTGTGATCACCGATCCATTGATAGGTATGCATCCGTGACCGTGTCGCAACCCATGGCTTTCAGCGCGAGTCCTGCCCTCCACGAATCACCCTGAGTCGAACGGTGGGATCGACCGCATGCGGCTGACATCGTGGGGCGAGTGCGGGTGTGGCTGAGTGGCGAGGCACCGGCCTGCAAAGCCGTTTACGCGGGTTCGAATCCCGCCACTCGCTCGGCCGAGCGCCGCCAGGTCAGGCCAGCACTGCGGCGCTAACGCAACAGAGTTCCAGCGAACCGCAAGTCCGAGACCAGCCCGTCGAACGCTTCTTGGCGATCTTCTGGTGGTCCTCGCAGCACCGATGACGGATGCACGGTGACCACCACCGCGGGATCCAAGTCGAGTTTCACCGCTGGATCGTCGTCCGGCAGCCCCAGGGCCTCGCCTCGGTGCTGGGTCAGCCGAAAGGCGTTGCCCATCAGCGCCTTTGCAGCGGTCGCACCCATCAGCACCACCACGTCCGGCCGCACCGTGGTCAACTCGGCGAGCAGCCACGGCCGGCAGGCGACCACTTCTGTTCTGCTGGGTGTCTTGTGGATTCGGCGTTTGCCGCGTTCCGCGCGGGTGAACTTGAAGTGTTTCACCGCGTTGGTGACATACACCCGGTCGCGGTCGATGTCGGCGGCCGCCAGAGCCTGGTCGAGCAGGCGGCCCGCCGGCCCCACGAACGGCAGGCCGGCCTTGTCCTCCTGGTCGCCGGGCTGTTCCCCGACCAGCATCATCTGCGGGTCGGGCGAACCGGCTCCGAATACTGCCCGATCAGCGTACTGATACAGGTCACAGCCACGACACCCCCCGACCGCGGCCGCCAGGTCGGCCAGGTTATCGGTGTCGGGTATGAAGTCCTGTGCCCCCGCCGCGCGCATTTCGCATCACCCCCGGGGCCACTTTATCGAGCCGACTTGGTGACCTGGGCGAAGCTGAACTGCCATCGCTCCACGATGTGAAAGCCGAACCGCGCCGGAACTTGGTAGGCGGGAGCCCGGGCCATCCTCGGGCCGGCCGGCAGGGCGGCGCCGCGGGCGTGATCGGGGAGTGTCTTGTCGCGTTCGGACACCGTCCAGATCACCTGGCACTGCTTGATCCTGTTTGCCACAGCCGATACCGGAATGGCGCCGTCCCACAGCGTGTGCTGCCTGGCCGCCGGCATTCCGCGGTCGAGGTCGACCAGCTTGCCATAGGTCGCCGGTCGAACGGCGGTGATCGGGCGGATGGGGCCGGGCTTCCATGCCGCGGTGTTGTCCAGCAGCAGGCAGTCGCCGGGCGCCGCGTGAAACGTCAGCACGTCGGCTATCTGACTGGAATCCATGCCCTCTTTCGCGTATGGACCCCGTTGGCTGAACAGGTAATTGGGTGTCGCCACCGCGGCCAGAGCCAACAGCGCACCGGTGATCGGTAGCCGGCTGCGCGCGACCGTGACGATGCAGACGCCGAGCAGCACCGCCATCGCGGGCGCGGTGAAATACAGGTACCGGGGATAGTAGAGCGGCTCGACCGCCGACGAGTATGCGACCACCGCCGTCGTGGGTATCACGATCCACGCCAGCGCGACCCGCAGCAGTGTCCGCGTTCCGGAGTCCGGCCGCCGGTCTCCGTGCAGCCACATCACCAGCAGCGCGGCGGTGATGACGACGCCGGCGGCCACGGCGAACGGAACACTCTTGTCGAAATACTGGTGCACCGTGACGTCACCGAAGGTGCGCGTCCCGATCGGAAAGATCCAGGCGACCTGGACTCTCTGGCCGTGCGCTAAGAGCATGAACGGTGTCATCGCCATCACCACCGGCGCCGATGTGGCGGCCCACCAGACAATCGTGGATCGGCGCGCCGACAGTATGCCCAGCAGCGCGCCGTACACCGGCACCAGGAAAACCAGATAGATGTTGAGCAGAATGGCCAGCAGCAGCGCGAGGGCATACAGCAACCACAACCCACGCCAGGCACGCCGCTCCGCCACCAGGACCAGGATCGTCAGCCAGACTGCGATCGCGGCCGTGAACGCGTACGAGCGGGCCTCGATGCCGGCCCACGTGGTGCGCGGCAGGATCGCGAACATCACGCCCGAGCACACCGCCACCGAGCGGAAGGAGAACCGCTTGGCCAGTACCACCACCCCGGCGGCCGCGACGGCGACCATCAGGCCGCTGGGCACCCGCGACCAGAACTCGGTGGCCGGGAAAATCGCGAACCAGCCGCGCATCGACAGGTAGTACAGCCCGTGCACGGCGTCGATGTTGGCCAGCATCTGCCACATGTCGCCGAGCGAACGGTTCTTCGCCGCCGAGATGGTGGCCGCCTCGTCGAACCACAGTGAGGGCCTGCTGGCACCGGCGAGCGAAATGGCAACGGTCAGCACGGCGACCGCGACCGGGTCGTACCTTCCGGCTGTTTTTTGCGCGGCAAGAGGCACATCCGTCGCACGTTCGGGGCTCAGCGTCTGCGACAGCACTATTTGCAAGTCTAGGGCTTAGGCGGGAACAACGGGTGGTCGAAGGCCAAGTCATCGGACCCAACCAAGCGCGCCAGCGACCCGTTTGATGTGCTCCGAAAGTGTTCCGCGGCAGGGTCATTGCGGCTGAGCGGCTGTCGTTGAGGCCAGCGCGCCGGGTTGCGGCGGTGACGATGCCGTGCCGGTCGCAGATAGGACCCCGGCCGCGCAAACGGTAAGGTGTCGCCAATCAGACCCGCCGTTGTGCAGTGAAGCGTTACTGTCTGCGATGGCGTTGCAAACGACACTGGGAGGGTAGATGGGCGCCTATCAGACCATCGTGGTCGGGACCGATGGCTCGGACTCCTCGCTGCGTGCGGTCGACCGGGCCGGCGTGATCGCCGCCGGCTCCGACGCGAAAGTGATCGTCGCGACGGCGTACTTTCCCCAGGGCGACGACCCTCGTGCGGCCGACATGCTCAAGGACGAGGGCTATAAGGCGCACGGCAACGCGCCGATCTACGCGATCCTGCGTGAGGGTCGTGACCGCGCGAAGGCCGCCGGTGCCAAGAACATCGAGGAGCGGCCCATCGTCGGCGCGCCGGTCGACGCTCTGGTCGACCTCGCCGAGGAGGTCAACGCCGATCTGCTGGTGGTCGGCAACGTGGGCCTGAGCACGATCACCGGGCGGTTGCTCGGCTCGGTGCCGGCCAACGTCTCGCGCCGTGCCAAGACCGATGTGCTGATCGTGCACACGACGGGCTGACCCACCGCGCTGACCGGCCGCCTACCGGCCGGGCGATGACGTGATCAGCGCCTCACCACGTCGTGTCGCGCCAGCCGGAAGGTCCTGCTGAAGCCGGCTGGTCGTGTCGTCAGGGTGACCTCCACCGCGCCGCTGGGCGCGACGACGTAGCGCTCCTCGACGTCGGGTCCGTTCTCCCACCGGCCGACCGGCTGCCGGGCCAGGTCGTCGGTGTCGTAGAGGTCCGGGTCGAACGGGAAGAAGACCGGATCGTAGGGGGTCACGTCGCCGTCGGGGCGGCCCTTCAGCAGGCGGCTGCACTCCACGAAACGGAAGTGTCCGATGTTGTGTGCCGCCCGGTACCGCCGCGTGACGATCAATGGCGCCCGCCCGTCGATCGGAAGCGCGATGTCCTTCGCCAGGATCGGGTCGAAGACGACGTCCTTGCCCCGGTGCGCCTCGCGGAAGACCCCGAAATGCCGCGAGAGGCGCTCCGACAGCGCGTAGCCGGCCTCCTTGTCGAGAAAGACCGCGAGTCCGATGGCCGTCGCCGCGAACGGGTGCGGTGAGCGTTTCACCCGTTTCTCGCCAAAGCAGCTGCGCAGTATCCGGGCCACCAGCGGAAAGCTGCCCGCACCGCCCACCGCATAGATGCCCGCCACCTCGGACCAGTCCACGTCGCCGCCGCGCCGGCCCGGGTCGTACCGGACCCGGGAGAGCACCTCGACGGTCTTGTCGACGAGCGGGGCGCACGCCGCGTAGACGTCGTCGATGGCGCAGCACAACGGCGGCCGGCCGGCCGCGGACAGGTCCACCAGGAAGCGGCGGGTGTTCGCCGCGACGGCTTCCTTGCGGACGGCACATTCGTCGAGCAGGAGATCACGCGTGGTGGCGTCCAGGCTGCCGAGCTTGGCCTGGTCGAGCACCAGGTCCAAGATCGCCTCGTCGAAGTCGTCGCCGCCGAGCCGTTGGACGCCCTCGCTGGTGACGACCTCGTTCAACCGCCCCGTCATCTTCAACAGCGAGGCGTCGAAGGTTCCGCCGCCGAGGTCGTAGATCAGCACGTACTCGCGTTTGGCGGTGATGGTGGAGCGGTACCGGTGCGCATACTCGAAGCCCGCCGCGGACGGCTCGTTGATGAGTGCGACGACCTCGAAGCCGGCGTTGGTGAAGGCGTCCAGCGTCAGAAACCGCTGGGCACTCGAGGCGTTGGCCGGCACGCTGATCGCGGCCTCGATGCGCTCGCCCGTCCCGAAGCAGGCGTTCGAGCGATGCGCAAGGTCGCTCTTGAACTGGCTGAGGAATTTTGTCAGCAGCTCGGCCAGCGGATAGCGGTGGCCGGCCAGGACGACCTCGGTCTGCGGCCCGGCATCGTGGAGCAGCCGCTTGACCGACCGCAGGACCGACCAGCCCGGGTCGTGGCGCACCGCGGCGGCGTCCAGACCGAAGCGCAGCTCTCCCGCGGCGTTCGCGGCGACCACCGAAGGCCACGCGTCGTCCCCGTCGAACGACGCGACCGGATAGTTCCCCCTGTCGACGACCGCCGCGACGGTGTGCGTCGTGCCGAAGTCGATGCCGACCCTCATCGAGCCGAAGTGTAGGCGCCGCATGACGTTCGGGTGGTGGCGTTGCGATTGCCGACGTTGGTCACCAGCCGCGCGCGCGCCATTCCTCGAGGTGGGGACGCTCCGCGCCGAGGGTGGTGTCGTCGCCGTGCCCCGGATAGACCACCGTGTCGTCACCGAACCGGTCGAATACCTGGGTCTTCACGCCGGTGAACAACGACTCGAAGTCCGCCGCTTTCGTGGTCCGCCCGAGGCCACCCGGGAACAGGCAGTCACCGGTGAACAGCGCGGTCGCGTCACCTTGCGCCCGGCCCCGCAGTGCCAGCGCGACCGACCCCGGGGTGTGGCCGCGCAGGTGCAGCACGTCGAACGTCAGCCGGCCGACGTCGACGGTGTCACCGTTGGCCAGCAGGCGGTCGGGCGTCACCGGCAGTGGGCCGGCGTCCAGTTCGTGGGCCGCCGTCGGGGCTCCGGTGGCCTCGACCAGAGCCTCCAGGGCCTGCCAGTGGTCGAAGTGTTGGTGCGACGTCACGATCAGCGTCAGCTTCGGGGCGTAACGGCGCACCAGATCGATCAGGTCCTCGGCGTCGTTGGCCGCGTCGATCAGCAGCGTTTCGCCCGTTTCGGAACACGTGATCAGGTATGCATTGTTGTCCATGGGACCCACCGAAGCCTTCACGATCGTCGCGCCCGGGAGAGTGCGGCGCGCGGCGGTGCCGGGGTCTACATGGCCGGTGTAGTTCTCGTCGACGACTGTCATGGCCAAACGTTATCCCCCGCAAGCCGGGGAGCCCAGCCACCGCGGTTTGTCGGTGCGCACACATAGCATGGCAGAGGTGCCGTATATCCGCGGGAAGGAGTTGAGTGGCTGACCGCCTGATCGTCAAGGGTGCCCGCGAGCACAATCTGCGAAGCGTCGACCTTGACCTGCCGCGCGACGCCCTCATCGTGTTCACCGGGCTGTCCGGGTCCGGAAAGTCGTCGCTGGCGTTCGACACGATCTTCGCCGAAGGTCAGCGCCGCTACGTCGAGTCGTTGTCGGCCTATGCGCGTCAGTTCCTCGGCCAGATGGACAAGCCGGATGTCGACTTCATCGAGGGCCTGTCGCCGGCGGTGTCGATCGACCAGAAGTCGACCAACCGCAACCCGCGGTCGACGGTCGGCACCATCACCGAGGTGTATGACTACCTGCGACTGCTGTACGCCCGGGCCGGCACACCACATTGCCCGGTATGCGGTGAGCGGATCGCCCGGCAGACACCTCAGCAGATCGTCGACCAGGTGCTGGCGATGCCGGCGGGCACCCGGTTCCAGGTGCTGGCCCCGGTGGTGCGCACCCGCAAAGGCGAGTTCGCCGACCTGTTCGAGAAGCTGAATTCCCAGGGCTACAGCCGCGTGCGCGTCGACGGGGTGGTCCACCCGCTGACCGATCCGCCTAAGCTGAAGAAGCAGGAAAAGCACGACATCGAGGTGGTCGTCGACCGGCTGACCGTCAAGCCGTCGGCCAAGCAGCGGCTGACCGATTCGGTGGAGACCGCGCTGCGGCTCGCCGACGGCATCGTGGTGCTGGAGTTCGTGGATCACGAACACGGCCACCCGCACCGGGAGCAACGGTTCTCCGAGAAGCTGGCCTGTCCCAACGGGCATCCGCTGGCCGTCGATGACCTTGAGCCGCGGTCGTTTTCGTTCAACTCGCCGTACGGCGCCTGCCCCGAGTGTGCCGGCCTGGGCATCCGCAAGGAGGTCGACCCGGACCTGGTCGTCCCGGATCCCGAGCTGACGCTGGCCGAGGGCGCGGTGGCGCCCTGGTCCAACGGCCACACCGCGGAGTACTTCACCCGGATGATGGCCAGCCTGGGCGAGTCGATGCGCTTCGACGTCGACACCCCGTGGCGCAAGCTGCCGGCCAGGGCGCGCCGGGCGATCCTCGAGGGCAGCGACGAGCAGGTGCACGTGCGCTACCGCAACCGCTACGGACGTGTCCGCTCCTACTACGCCGACTTCGAGGGCGTGCTGGCGTTCCTGCAACGCAAGATGGAGCAGACCGAGTCCGAGCAGATGAAGGAGCGCTACGAGGGCTTCATGCGGGACGTGCCCTGCCCGGTCTGTCAGGGCACCCGACTGAAGCCGGAGATCCTGGCGGTGACGTTGTCGGCCGAGGGGTATGGCGCCAAATCCATCGCCGAGGTCTCTGACCTTTCCATCTCGGCGGGCTCTGCGTTTCTTAACGGACTGACCCTGGGGGCGCGCGAACAGGCGATCGCCGGCCAGGTGCTCAAGGAGATCCAATCGCGGCTCGGGTTCCTGCTCGATGTCGGGCTTGACTACCTGTCGTTGTCGCGGGCGGCGGCAACGCTGTCCGGTGGTGAGGCGCAACGCATCCGGCTGGCCACCCAGATAGGTTCGGGTTTGGTCGGGGTGCTGTACGTGCTCGACGAGCCGTCGATCGGGCTGCACCAGCGCGACAACCGGAGGTTGATCGAGACCCTGATCCGGTTGCGCGACTTGGGCAATACCCTCATCGTCGTCGAGCACGACCTGGACACCATCGCGCATGCGGACTGGATCGTCGACATCGGGCCGGCGGCCGGTGAGCACGGCGGCCAGATCGTGCACAGCGGAACCTACGACGAGCTGTTACGCAACAAGGACTCGATCACCGGCGACTACCTTTCCGGCGTGCGGAGCATCGAGGTCCCGGCGATCCGCAGGCCGGTCGACCGGCGCAGGCAACTCACCGTGGTCGGCGCCCGCGAGCACAACCTGCGCGACCTGGACGTGGCTTTCCCGCTCGGCGCGCTGACCGCGGTCACCGGGGTGTCCGGCTCCGGCAAGTCGACGCTGGTGAACGACATCCTCGCCGCGGTGCTGGCCAACAAGCTCAACGGCGCGCGGCAGGTGCCCGGCCGGCATACCCGGGTGACGGGGCTCAATCACGTCGACAAGCTGGTGCGGGTGGACCAGTCGCCGATCGGGCGGACGCCGAGGTCCAATCCGGCCACGTACACCGGGGTCTTCGACAAGATCCGCACCCTGTTCGCCGCCACCACCGAAGCCAAGGTCCGCGGTTACCAGCCCGGCCGGTTCTCGTTCAATGTCAAGGGCGGTCGCTGCGAGGCATGCACCGGCGACGGCACGATCAAGATCGAGATGAACTTCCTGCCGGACGTGTATGTGCCATGCGAGGTGTGCCACGGTGCCCGCTACAACCGGGAAACCCTCGAGGTGCACTACAAGGGCAAGACCATCGCCGAGGTGCTCGACATGTCGATCGAGGAGGCGGCCGGGTTCTTCGAGCCGATCACCTCGATCCACCGGTATCTGCAGACGCTGGTCGACGTGGGCCTGGGCTACGTCCGGCTGGGGCAGCCGGCGCCGACGCTGTCCGGCGGCGAGGCGCAGCGGGTCAAGCTGGCCGCCGAGCTGCAGAAGCGGTCCACCGGCCGCACCGTGTACATTCTCGACGAGCCGACGACCGGCCTGCACTTCGAGGACATCCGCAAGCTGCTCGCTGTCCTCAACGGCCTTGTCGACAAAGGCAATACCGTGATCGTGATCGAGCACAACCTCGATGTGATCAAGACGGCGGACTGGATCGTCGACATGGGCCCGGAGGGCGGTTCGGCGGGGGGCACCGTGATCGCCGAAGGCACACCCGACGATGTGGCGGCCAACGCCGACAGCTACACCGGGTTCTTCCTCGCAAACGCGCTCGGCTTGCCCGCGCCGGGCCGCCGGAAAGTGGGAGCCTGAACTCCGCCCTCGACCGGGCCGGTGGCACGTCAACTGTCGCCGGAGCGCATCGATTCCCGGATCGAAGCGAGCCGTTCGGCCGCCGCGCGCTGGCGCTCCCGGTACTGCTCCTCGACCGCCTGCCCTTCGGGGGTCTGCGCGTCGAGTTCGGCCGAGCCGAGTGCGGTGCCGTACCGGGTCTCGATCTTCTCCCGCACCGCCTCGAACGTCGGCACGCCGGAACCGTCGTCGCCGGATTCCTCCGGAAGGGTCATGTCGTCACCGTACGCTCCCGGGACCGCCGGCTGCCCGCGTGACCGGAGTCATCGCGGTTTTGCGAGCGGGAAGGGCAGCGTCTCCCTGATGTTGCGCCCGGTGATCATCATGACCACGCGGTCCACCCCCATGCCCAGGCCGCCGGTCGGCGGCATGGCGTACTCCATCGCCTGCAGGAAGTCCTCGTCGAGCTCCATCGCCTCCGGGTCGCCCCCGGCGGCGAGCAGCGACTGTTCCTGCAGGCGGCGGCGCTGCTCGACGGGGTCGGTCAGTTCGCTGTAGGCGGTGCCCAGCTCGACGCCCCAGGCCACCAGGTCCCATCGTTCGGCTAGCCCCGGCTGGTTGCGATGCGGCCTGGTCAGCGGGGATACCGACGTCGGGAAGTCCTTGTAGAACGTCGGCTGCCCGGTGTCCTCCTCCACCAATCGTTCGTAGAGCTCGAGCACGACCGCCCCGGCGTCCCACTGGGTGAGGTACCCGACACCGGCCTTGTCGGCCAGCAGACGCAGCGTTTCGAGATCCGTCTCGGCGTCGATGTGCTCGCCGAGCGCCTCGGACACGGCGCCGTGCACCGTCTTGACCGGCCAGTGACCCGAGATGTCGACCGGTTCCAGGCTGCCGGCCGGACCGGGCCGCAGCACGACCTGCTCCCCGTGGGCGGCCGCCGCGGCATTTTGGATCAGCTCACGGCAGCCATCCACCCACACCGAGTAGTCGGCGTGCGCCTGATAGGCCTCCAGCAACGTGAACTCGGGATTGTGGCTGAAGTCCACGCCCTCGTTGCGGAACGCGCGGCCCAGCTCGAACACCCGCTCCACCCCGCCGACGCACAGCCGCTTGAGGTACAGCTCCGGTGCGATGCGCAGGTACAGGGGCAGGTCGTAGGCGTTGATGTGGGTGAGAAACGGGCGGGCGTTGGCGCCGCCGTGGATCTGCTGCAGGATCGGTGTCTCGACCTCCAGGAAGCCCTTGCCCAGCAGGGTCTCCCGGATGGCCTGCAGCACCCGGCTGCGGGCGGCGATCAGCCCGCGGGCCTCGGTGTTGACCGCCAGGTCGACGTAGCGGGTCCGTAACCGCGCCTCGGGATCGGTCAGCCCCTTCCACTTGTCGGGCAGCGGCCGCAGGCATTTTCCGATCAGCCGCCAACGGGTGACGATCAGTGAACCGGTCCCGTTCTTGCTGTGTCCCATCCGGCCGGTGACCTCGATCAGGTCACCGAGGTCGACCGCGAAGTCGGCGGTGCTGAGGTTCTCCAGTGCCGAATTGTCCAGTAGCAGTTGAACTTCGCCGCTCCAGTCTCGAAGCTGTGCGAACAGCACGCCGCCGTAGTCGCGGATCCGCAGCACCCGTCCCGCCACGGTCACCGGGGTGTGGTCGTCGGCCTCCAATGCCGCCAACGCTTGCGCCACCGTGTGGCTGGGCGGCTGCGCCACCGGATAAGGGTCCACCCCCTCCTCGCGCAGCGCGGCCAGCTTGCCCATCCGCACCCGCACCTGCTCGGGCAGCCGCGCTCCGCTCTTGGCCGGTGGCCGGGCCGAATCGAGCGTCAGCTCGCCGAGGTCCGGCGCGCTGCCGTCCGCGTGCAGTATCCCGCTGGCCATCACCTTCTCCGGCACGTGCGTGTGCTGGCCGGTGTGCGGCTTGTTGCGGCGCGAGAACGGCAACACCAGGAAACCCTCGGCGATCACCGAGGCCACGCCGACCCGCGGGATCAGCCGGGCGTCTTCGTAGCAGGCGTACCGCGGCACCCACTGCGGCTGGTATTTCATGTTGGAGCGGTACAGCGTTTCCAGCTGCCACCACCGGGAGAAGAACACCAGGAAGCCGCGCCAGAGCCGGGCCACCGGTCCGGCGCCGAGCCGGGCGCCTTCCTCGAACGCCGAGCGGAACATCGCGAAGTTCAGCGAGATCCGGGTCACCCCGACGCGCGCCGACTGCTGGCACAGCTCGCTGACCATCAGCTCGATCGTGCCGTTCGGTGACTGCGCGCAGCGGCGCATCAGGTCCAGCGACGCGCCGGTGCTGCCCCACGGCACCAGCGACAGCATCGCCACCACGTCGTCGCCGTCGACGTCGCCCCGCACCGCCTCCACCAGCAGGCAGTCACCGTCGGAGCTGTCACCGAGGCGGCCCAGCGCCATGGAGAACCCGCGCTCGGTTTCGGTGTCGCGCCACGCATCGGCGCGCTTGATCACCTGGGCCATCTCGGCGGGTGTGAGGTCGCGGTGCCGCCGGATCCGCACCGCCAGCCCGGCGCGCCGCGCCCGGGTGACGGCCTGGCGCACCCCGCGCATGTGCGGACCCGACAGCCGGAACCGGTCCGGATGCAGGATGGCCTCGTCGCCGAGCTGCAACGCGTTGAGCCCGGCCTCCCGGTAGGCGTGCGCGCCGTGCGAGCTCGCGCCCATCACGCCCGGGGCCCAGCCGTAGGCCTGGCAGAGCCTCAGCCACGCGTCGATCGCCCAGGGCCACGCGCGTGGGTCGCCCACCGGATCGCCGCTGGCCAGGCAGACACCGACCTCGACGCGGTAGGTGATGGCCGCTTGCCCGTTTTCGGCGAACACCACCGCCTTGTCCCGCCGGGTCGCGAAGTAGCCCAGCGAGTCGTTCTTGCCCCACAGCTCCAGCAGGCCGCGGATCGCCGACTCGTCCTCACCGGTCAGCGCGTTGACGGCGCGCTGCGACTGGAACAGCACGATGGCGGCCGCGATCAGCGCCAGCGCGCCGAACAACCCCAAGACGGCGTTGACGAACACGTGCGGGCGGCCGGTGAACAGTTCCGGGTCCACGCTGGCGAAACCGATCACCCGGTTGACGGCGTACGGCAGCCGGTCCTCGCGGGCCAGCGTGCCGGGGAAGATCTCCAGCAAACCCCAGGCCACCATGATCCCGATCGCCATCCCGGCCACCAGGACGGCGGCGGCCTTGAACAGAGCGCCTCGGCGGACCTTGGCGTAGAACTGCTTGTACGCCAGCAGCAGAATCGCGATCGCGCCCAGGTGCAGCACCAGGCCCAGGCTTTCCCCGAACGTCTGGACCGGTGTCTCGTCGCCGGCCAGCAGATAGACCACGTTGTAGCCGACGGCGAGCAGCAGGTTGAGGACCAGCACCCACCACGCGATGCGTTTGCGCGCGAACAGCGCGCCGGCCAGCAGCGCCAGCACGAAAGCCCAGGCGAAGCTCGTGTCGGGGAAGTTGAACAGGTAATTGTCGATGAACTCGCGCGGGACCTTGATGATGTGGCGCACCAGCGGGGACACGCTCGACAGCAGCGACACCGTGGCGATGACACCCACCGTCCAGCCGGCGATCGCCGGCACCCGGGCGAAGACCGACGCCGGGCGAGTCGTGGTCACGGTCATAGGCCGCGAGGATATTCGTTCGTCCTTTGAATTAGTTGTCACCGGACCGGCCCGGTGTATTTTTCTCCAGGGCCCTGCCCGGGTTCGTCGGGAACGGCGCTGTATTCGCGGAACGCCAGCTGCAAACTCTTCAGTCCGTCCCGCACCGGACCGGCGTGCGGGCCGAGGTATTCCGCGGACGCCGTCACCAGCCCGGCCAGCGCGGTGATGAGCCGGCGCGCCTCGTCGAGGTCGCGGTGCGGGCTCTCGCCGGGTTCCTGCGACGACAGCCCGAGCTTGTCGGCGGCGGCGCTCATCAGCATCACCGCCGCGCGGGTGATGACCTCGGCCGCGGGAATATCGGCCAGCTCACGGATGTTAGGACCGTCGGTCATGGCTGCTAGACTGGCATGCGCGACCGTTCCTGAGTGGTTCAGGGACAGCAAGTGGAGTCCCGCTCCCACCGTTGGCCACACCGGCTCAACGGTCCGGTCACCGGCACCCCGGGTGCCGGTTCCGCGTACCGCGGGCGGCGAAAGCGCCGCGATCGGTCGGTATCGGGCCCCGCGTCACCGCGGGGCTTTTTTGCTGACAGCGTGGCGCTCACCCGCTGCCCTCTGATTCGCCGGCGAACGGTCGACCTGAATATGACATCCAACCCAGGGAGGCCCCATCAGCACTGAGACCCGCGTCAACGAGCGCATCCGAGTTCCCGAAGTCCGCCTCATCGGACCCGGCGGCGAGCAGGTGGGGATCGTGCGTATCGAAGACGCCCTTCGCGTCGCCGCGGACGCCGATCTCGACCTCGTCGAAGTCGCCCCCAACGCCAGGCCGCCGGTATGCAAGATCATGGACTACGGCAAATTCAAATACGAGACGGCTCAGAAGGCGCGCGAGTCTCGCCGAAACCAGCAGCAGACCGTCGTCAAGGAACAGAAGCTCCGGCCCAAGATCGACGACCACGACTATGAGACCAAGAAGGGTCACGTGATCCGCTTCCTGGAAGCCGGGTCGAAGGTCAAGGTCACGATCATGTTCCGCGGCCGTGAGCAGTCCCGGCCCGAGCTCGGCTACCGGCTCCTGCAGCGGCTGGGCGCCGACGTCGCCGACTACGGCTTCGTCGAAACCTCCGCCAAGCAGGACGGACGCAACATGACGATGGTGCTGGCGCCGCACCGCGGCGCGAAGACCCGCGCGCGGGCGGCGCAGCAGGCCGGCGGAAACCCGAACGGCCAGCAAGACTCGACCCACCCGTCACCGAACTAGACCCGTCACCGAACCAGACCCGTCAACGAACGAGAACTGAGGGAAACATGCCCAAGGCGAAGACCCACAGCGGCGCCGCCAAGCGGTTCCGGCTCACCGGGACCGGCAAGATCGTGCGCCAGAAGGCCAACCGCCGCCACCTTTTCGAGCACAAGCCCACGACGCGTACCCGGCGGCTCGCAGGCCGGACCACGGTGTCGGCTCCCGACGCCGGCCGCGTCCGCAAAATGCTGAACGGCTGACCAAAACGCCCGCCCACCAACCAGAAGAGGAACACCACTCATGGCCCGCGTGAAGCGCGCAGTCAATGCCCACAAGAAGCGGCGCACCATCCTGAAGGCCTCGAAGGGATACCGCGGCCAGCGGTCCCGGCTGTACCGCAAAGCCAAAGAGCAACAGCTGCATTCGCTGAACTACGCCTACCGTGACCGGCGGGCCCGCAAGGGCGAGTTCCGCAAGCTGTGGATCTCCCGGATCAATGCGGCCGCCCGCGCCAACGACATCACCTACAACCGGCTGATCCAGGGCCTCAAGGTCGCCGGCGTCGACGTGGACCGCAAGAACCTGGCCGAGATCGCGGTCAGCGACCCCGCCGCGTTCACCGCGCTGGTCGAGGTGGCCCGGGGCGCGCTGCCCGAGGACGTCAACGCGCCGTCCAACACCGGAGAGGCTGCCTGACCGCTGGCCGCGGCGTCGCCACTGACCGAGCGCTCGTCACGGGTCGTCGCCGCGGCGAAGCTGCATCGCCACCTTGCCCGTGAGCGCACCGGCCGCTTCCTTGTCGAGGGCCCCAATCTGGTGGAGGCCGCATTGCGCGTCGGTGTGGTGCGCGAGCTATTCGTCACCGACTCGGCGATGCAGCGGTTGGGTGCCGTGCTGGGCGACGCCGGCGTACCCGTGCACCGGGTGACCGATCGGGCCGCCAAGGCGCTTTCCGACACGGTCACCCCGGTCGGGCTGGTGGCCGTGTGCGAACGACACACCCGCACGCTCGACGATGTCCTGTTCCGTCGGCCGCGGCTGGTTACCGTCGCGCTCGGCGTGTCGGAGCCCGGCAACGCCGGCACCCTGATCCGGCTCGCCGACGCGATGGGCGCCGACGCGGTGGTGCTGGCCGGCCACAGCGTGGACCCCTACAACGCCAAGTGCCTGCGCGCGTCGGCGGGCAGCGTGTTCGCCGTCCCGGTGGTGATCGCGCCGGACGGGGCCGATGCTGTCGCCCGATTGGCCCGGGCCGGACTCCAGGTACTGGCCACCGTGATCGACGGCGAGACCGACCTCGACGACGCGCAGCCGATCCTGAGTCGGCCGACCGCGTGGCTGTTCGGGGCGGAGGCGCACGGCCTGCCCGACGATGTGACCGAGCTCGCCGCGCACCGGGTCAGGATCCCGATGGCCGGCCACGCCGACAGCCTCAACGTGGCCGCGGCCGCGGCGATCTGCCTGTACCAGAGTTTCCGGGCCCAGCGCCGTTAGGCCGCATGCCCGCGGCCCCGTGCCGGGCGCAGCCCGGCCAGCGAGAACGTGGTGTGCACGAGCGAACCGGCCCGCTCGACCAGCGTCTTGCGCCGCGGGACGTAGTGCATCGGCAGGCCGCGGCGGTCGCGCGGGGGAGCGGTGAACGCCGGCGCCTGCGGCAGCGGCGCGTCGGCCGCCTCCTTGCCCGCGGCGCGCCGGTAGGCCGCGAGCGCGCGCGGGTGCAGGCGGATCTCGTCGGGCACCACCAGAAACGCCACTTCGACGGCCTTGCCGAACAACCTGAGCAGCACCTCGTCGCCGGGCGTCCATCGCATCCCGGCCTTCTCCCGCACGACAGGGTCGAAGAGGCCGGCGGCGATCCAGCGCTGCCCGGCCACCAGCGGTTTGAAAAGCTGATCCCAGATCGGGGTCGGCATCGGCAAGAGTTTCGGCTTCGGGATGCGGATCCCGAAGATGTCCTGCGTCGCGCGGTTGATCTCCAGTTCCTCGTGGCAGACGCGGTCCCAGTACTCCTGGAATTCCTCCCAGGTGCGGGGCACCGGGCGCATGCTCATGCCGTACATCCGGTACCACTGCACGTGCTCGTCGAACAGCTGGCGCTTCTCGGCCTCGGTCAGCCCGCCGCAGAAGTATTCGGCGGTCTTGACCACGAGCATGAAGAAGGTGGCGTGCGCCCAGTAGAACGTCTCCGGATTGAGCGCGTGGTAGCGCTGGCCGGCGGCATCGACCCCCTTGATGGTGGTGTGATACCCGCGGATCTGCTGGCCGGTTTGGGCGGCGCGGTCACCGTCGTAGACCACCCCCATGATCGGATAAACGGAGCGGGTGACCCGTTGCAGAGGTTCGCGCAACAGGATCGAGTGCTCCGCTACGCCCGCCCCGAGCTGCGGATGCATGTTCTGCAGCGCCCCGATCCAGACTCCCATCATTCCGGTGCGCAGGTCGCCGAAGTACTTCCAGGTCAGGGAATCGGGGCCGAGCGCCTCGCCCGAGCGGCTCATCGCAACCTCCCGCGCGGCAACTGATGCAGCTGCCAACACAATAATGTTGACAACACACGTTGTCTAACACTCGACGGCGTGTCCTGCGGTCTGTTATCGACCGGCTATCCGGCCGCGGCAGCCGCGTGACCAGCGTGTTCGGCGCGAGCTTTTCCGGTGCCCCGACGGGTTCTACCCTGGCGGTGTGAAGGTCGAGCCGTCCGGCGAGCGATCCGGCGGCCCCGGGGAAGTTGACGAGACACCGGATCATCACCTGCAGCGGCGCAAGGGTGGTTTGTCGTGGCTGACGAACACCAACCAGAACCCCGGGGTGATCGCCTTCCTTCGCCGTGCGCGGCGGGCCCTGCCGGGTGATCCGCATTTCGGGGATCGCCTGTCGGCATCGGGGCTGGGCGGGCCGGAGGCCGCCGCGCGCGCCGCGTACCGACTGTTGGGCGACCGCGACGCCGCGTCCCGCGAGGTCAGCCTGGGCGCCCTTCAGGTGTGGCACGCGGTGCGGGAACGGGTCAACGGCCGGCCCCCGCAGGAAGAAGTCACGCTGGTCTTCACCGACCTGGTTGACTTCTCGCGGTGGGCGCTCGGCGCCGGCGACGACGCCACGCTGAGGCTGCTGCGTCAGGTCGCCCAGTCCGTCGAACCGCCCCTGCTGGCGGCGGGCGGTCAGGTGGTCAAGCGCATGGGTGACGGGATCATGGCGGTGTTCCCCGACCCGGTCAGCGCCATTGCCGCCGTATGCGCCGCCCGCGATGCGCTGAGAAACATTGAGGTGGACGGCTACACACCCAAGATGCGGGTGGGTGTCCACACCGGCCGCCCACAGCGCATCGGCTCGGACTGGCTGGGTGTCGACGTCAACATCGCCGCGCGGGTGATGGAAAGCGCCGGAAAGGGCGGCTTATTGGTGACCGGCGCGACCGTCGAGCGGCTGACGCCCGAGCAGCTCGACGAGCTCGGTGTCGGCGTCAAACGGGTGCGCCGCCCGGTGTTCGCGCACCGTCCCAGCGGGATGCCCGCCGACATCACGCTGTACCGGCTGGAAACTCGCAGCCGGTTGTCAGCCCGCCGAGCGGACCGGGACGGTTCGTCGCCGGCGTAGTAGGGCCGTAGTAGGGCCCGTAGTAGGGCCGTAGTAGGGCCGGAGTAGGGCATAGTAGATGGCGATGATTTTCCGGATGCTCGTCACGGTGACCCGGGTACGGGTGACTGTGGCATACGCGCTGATGCTGGTCGCGGTCGCCATGACGCTGCTGGCGCTCGGCCCGCGCGTGCAGGATCTGGTCATCCGCCACATGAGCACCAACCTGCACAACCTGTGGCACGGTCACCTGGTCACGCTGATCGGCAGCGCGTTCATCACCGAAAACGGGCCGATGTGGATATGGCTGCCGGGCCTGGTGGCCTTGCTGGCGCTGGCCGAGCTGCTGTGGCGCAGCGGCCGCCTGATCGTCACGTTCGCGCTCGGCCACGTCGGGGCGACGTTGATCGTCGCGGTCGGGCTCACCGCCGCCATCCGGTTGGGCTGGCTGCCGATCTCGGTCGAGCACGCCAGCGACGTCGGCATCAGCTACGGCGCCGCGGCGGTGCTGGGTGCGCTCACTGCGGCGGTGCCGGTCCGGTGGCGCCCGGCGTGGGTGGGCTGGTGGCTGGCCGTGGGGCTGCTGGTGCTGGCGGTCACCAACGACTTCACCGACGCCGGCCACTTCGTCGCGATGGTGCTCGGGATGCTGTTGTCGACGCGGTTCTACGCCACGGCGCGATGGACCCGCATCCGGGTCGCGCTGTTGGCCGTCGGTGGATCGTTCGGCTACCTGATGCTCGTCAACATCGCGGCGACGCTGGTGTCGGCACCGCTGGCGGGCGCGGTGGGCGCCCTGGCGGTGCATTGGGGGGTGCGGCTGTACCGCCGACGCCGGATGCGCACATCGATCCCCGTTGTGGCGGAGCCGGTCCCGGAGCCGGCGCCCTGCGACTGACGGTGCACCCACCGGGATCACCTATGATCGCCGGGTGGCTGATCAGCCCGTCGATCTCGCCGAGGAAGCGCTGACCAAGGCGGTCAGCGCCGCCCGCCACGCCTTTGATCTGGCCACCGATCTCGACGCCCTGGCGCGCGCCAAAACCGAACACCTGGGCGACCGATCGCCGCTGGCGCGGGCCCGGCAGGCCCTGGGCATGCTGCCCAAAGCCGACCGCTCCGACGCCGGCCGCCGGGTCAACATCGCCCGCGGCGAGGCGCAGCGCGCGTTGGACGAGCGGCTGACCGAGCTGCGCGCGCAGCGCGACGCCGCGGTGCTGGTCGCCGAACGCATCGACGTGACGCTGCCGTCGACCCGGCTACCCGTCGGGGCGCGCCACCCCATCACGATCCTGGCCGACCACATCGCCGACACGTTCGTCGCGATGGGCTGGGAGCTGGCCGAGGGCCCCGAGGTGGAGACCGAGCACTTCAACTTCGACGCGCTGAACTTCCTGCCCGACCACCCCGCTCGCAGCATGCAGGACACCTTCCACGTCGCCCCGGACGGCTCCCGGCAGGTGCTTCGCACCCACACGTCCCCGGTGCAGGTCCGCACGCTGCTGGCCCGCCAACCGCCGGTCTACATCGTGTCGATCGGCCGGACCTTTCGCACCGACGAGCTCGACGCCACCCATACCCCGGTGTTCCATCAGGTCGAGGGCCTGGCGGTGGACCGCGGGCTGACCATGGCACACCTGCGCGGCACCCTCGACGCGTTCGCCCGCGCGGAGTTCGGCCCGCAGGCCCGCACCCGGATGCGCCCGCACTTCTTCCCGTTCACCGAACCCTCGGCCGAGGTCGACGTGTGGTTCGACAACCGCAGGGGCGGCGCCGGCTGGGTGGAGTGGGGCGGCTGCGGCATGGTCAACCCGAACGTGTTGCGCGCGACCGGCATCGACCCGGACGAATACTCCGGCTTCGCGTTCGGGATGGGCCTGGAACGCACCCTGCAGTTCCGCAACGGTATCCCGGACATGCGCGACATGGTCGAGGGCGACGTCCGGTTCTCGCTGCCGTTCGGGGTAGGAGCCTGATGCGGCTGCCGTACAGCTGGCTGCGCGAAGTCGTTGCCGCCGGCGCGCCCGGCTGGGACGTATCGCCCTGGGAGCTCGAGCAGACGCTGACCCGGATCGGGCACGAGGTCGAAGAGATCATTCCGGTCGGGCCGGTCACCGGGCCGCTGACGGTCGCCCGCGTCGCCGCCATCGAGGAGCTGACCGGGTTCAAGAAGCCGATCCGTGCCGTCAAGCTGGATGTGGGCACCCGCGGGCCACGCGACATCGTTTGCGGCGCAACCAATTTCGTGATCGGCGATCTCGTCGTGGCGGCGCTGCCGGGCACCACGCTGCCCGGCGACTTCACGATCACGTCGCGCACCGCGTACGGCCGGGTCTCCGACGGCATGATCTGCTCGACCGCCGAGCTCAATCTCGGCACCGACGTTTCGGGCATCCTTGTGCTGCCCCCGGACACCGCCGAACCGGGCGAGGACGCGCTGGCGGTGCTCGGCATCAACGACGTGGTATTTCACCTGGCCCTCACGCCGGACCGCGGCTACTGCTTGTCCGTGCGCGGCATGGCGCGCGAGATCGCATGCGCCTACGACCTCGACTTCGTCGACCCCGCCGAGGTGCCGCAGCTGCCCGCCGACGGCCAGGCCTGGCCGCTGACCGTGGACCCGCGCACCGGTGTCCGGCGGTTCGCACTGCGCCCGGTCACCGGCATCGACCCCGGCTCGGTGTCGCCGTGGTGGCTGCAGCGGCGGCTGCTGCTGTCCGGCATCCGGGCGATCTCGCCCGCCGTCGACGTCACAAACTACGTGATGCTCGAACTGGGGCATCCGATGCACGCCCACGACAGCAGCCGGATCACCGGCGCGCTGCGGGTCCGGTTCGCCGAGCCGGGCGAGAAAGTGACCACGCTCGACGACGTCGAACGCACGCTCGACCCGGGTGACGTGCTGATCGTCGACGATGTCGCGACCGCCGCGATCGGCGGTGTGATGGGTGCCGGCAGCACCGAGATGCGCGCGGACTCCACCGACGTGCTGTTGGAGGCCGCGGTCTGGGACCCGGCCGCGGTGTCGCGCACGCAGCGGCGGCTGCATCTGACCAGCGAATCCGGCCGGCGCTACGAGCGGTCGGTGGACCCGGCGATCTCGGTGGCCGCACTGGACCGCGCCGCGACGCTGCTCGCCGACATCGCCGGCGGCACCGTGGCACCCGAGCTGACGGACTGGACCGGCGAGCCGCCGCGGCGGAACTGGTCGATGCCGCCGATCGGTATGCCGGCCGACCTGCCGGACCGTACCGCCGGTGTCGACTACCCCGACGGCACCACCCGCAAGCGGCTGCAACAGATCGGCGCGTCGGTGTCGGGCAACGGCCGGTTGACCGTCACACCGCCGAGCTGGCGCCCGGACCTGCTGCAGCCGGCCGACCTCGTCGAGGAGGTGATGAGGCTCCAGGGTCTGGAGATCATCCCGTCGGTGCTGCCGCTGGCGCCGCCCGGGCGGGGGCGCAGCCCGGCGCAGAAGCGCCGACGCGCGATCGGCGAGTCGCTCGCGCTGTCGGGGTATGTCGAAGTGCTGCCCTCGCCGTTCCTGCCGGCCGGGGTGTTCGACCGGTGGGGTCTGGCGCGTGGCGACCCGCGCCGGCACACCTGCAAGGTGCTCAACCCGCTGGAGGCCGATCGGCCCGAACTGGCCACCACGCTGCTGCCCGGTCTGCTGGAAGCGCTGGCGCGCAACGTGTCGCGCGGCACCGTCGACGTCGCGCTGTTCTCCATCGAGCAGGTCGTGCAGCCCACCGACCGGACCCGGCCCGTCGGTCCGCTGCCGGTGGACCGGCGCCCGACCGACGACCAGATCGCCGCCATGGACGACTCGCTGCCGCGCCAGCCCCAGCACGTCGGCGTGGTGCTGTCCGGGTTGCGGGAGCCGCGCGGGCCGTGGGGCCCGGGCCGGCCGGTCGAGGCGGCCGACGCGTTCGAGGCCGTGCGCGTCATCGGCCGGGCCGGCGGCGTCGAGCTGACGTTGCGGGCCACCGACTACCTGCCGTGGCATCCGGGCCGGGGCGCTCAGGTGCGCTACGGCGACACCGTGGTCGGCCACGCCGGCCAGTTGCATCCGGCCGTGGTCGAGCGCAGCGGGCTGCCGGCCGGCACCAGTGCGGTGGAGCTCGACCTCGACGCGATCCCGATCGTCGAGGCCCTGCCCGCGCCGCGGGTGTCGCCCTTCCCGGCGGTGTTTCAGGACGTCAGCGTGATCGTGGACGCCGACGTGGCCGCGCAGGCCGTGATCGACGCGCTGCGGGCGGGCGCCGGTGAGCTGCTCGAGGACATCCGGCTGTTCGACGTGTACACCGGACCGCAGGCCGGCAACGGCCGCAAGTCGCTCACGCTGGCGCTGCGGTTCCGCGCGCCCGACCGCACCCTGACCGAGGACGAGGCCAGCGCCGCCCGCGACGCCGCGGTGCGCCGGGCCGCGGCGTCGCTCGGCGCTGTCCAGCGCAGCTGAGCGCCAGAATTAATTTGCAATACCTTGCATAATCATGCAGAATGGCCGGCATGACGACGGTGGCGGTGGCCGGTGCGAGCGGATACGCCGGCGGGGAGATCCTGCGGCTGCTGCTCGGCCACCCGGCCTACTCCGATGGGCGGCTCACGATCGGCACGCTGACCGCGGCCGGCAATGCGGGCAGCACGCTGGTCGAACACCACCCGCACCTGCTGCCGCTGGCGTCACGGGTGCTGGCGGGCACCGACGCGCGGGTGCTGTCCGGCCATGACGTGGTGTTCCTCGCGCTGCCGCACGGGCATTCGGCGGCGCTGGCCGCAAAGCTCGACCCGGACACGCTGATCATCGACTGCGGGGCGGACTTCCGGCTGACCGACCCCGGCGCGTGGCAGCGGTTCTACGGTTCCGCGCACGCCGGCAGCTGGCCGTACGGGCTGCCCGAACTTCCCGCCGGACGCGACGGGCTGCGTGGCGCGCGCCGGATCGCCGTGCCGGGCTGTTACCCGACCGCCGCGCTGCTGGCGCTGGTGCCCGGTGTCGCCGAAAACCTCATCGAGCCGACGGTCACGGTCGTCGCGGTCAGCGGCACCTCCGGCGCCGGCCGCACCGTCAAACCAGAGCTGCTGGGCTCGGAGGTGATCGGGTCGGCCCGCGCCTACAACATTGCCGGGGCCCACCGGCACACACCCGAAATCGCCCAAGGCCTGCAGGCCGTCACCGAGCGGGCGGTCCACGTCTCGTTCACCCCGGTGCTGGCGCCGATGTCCCGCGGTATCCTCGCCACCTGCACCGCGCACACCGCGACGACGCTGCCACGGCTGCGGGAGGCCTATCAGAAGGCCTACGCCGGCGAGCCGTTCGTGCATCTGCTGCCGCAGGGCCAGCTGCCCCGAACCGGTGCGGTGCTCGGCAGCAACGTGGCGCAGCTCGCGGTCGCGGTCGACGACGACGCTGCCATGTTCATCGCGGTCTGCGCGATCGACAACCTCGTCAAAGGCACCGGGGGAGCCGCCGTGCAGTCGATGAACCTGGCGCTGGGCTGGCCCGAGACCGAGGGGCTGTCCGTCGTCGGGGTGGCGCCGTGACCGGTGTGTCAGCCCAGACGCGGCTGGTGCGCACGCAGGGCGTCACCGCACCCGCGGGGTTCCGCGCCACCGGCATCGCGGCGGGCATCAAGCCGTCCGGCGCGCTCGACCTGGCGCTGGTGTTCAACGAGGGTCCGGACTACGCCGCGGCAGGGGTGTTCACCCGCAACCAGGTCAAGGCCGCGCCGGTGCTGTGGACCCGGCAGGCGCTGACCACCGGCCGGCTGCGGGCGGTGATCCTGAACTCCGGCGGCGCGAACGCCTGCACCGGCCCGCCGGGTTTCCAGGACACCCACGCCACCGCCGAGGCGGTCGCCACCGCGCTGTCGGACTGGGGTAGCCAAACAGGTGCGATCGAGGTCGCGGTCTGCTCCACCGGGCTGATCGGGGACCGGCTGCCGATGGACAAGCTGCTGGGCGGTGTGACCGAGATCGTGCACGAACTGGCCGGCGGGCTCACCGGCGGCGAGGAGGCCGCCCGCGCGATCATGACCACCGACACGGTGCCCAAGCAGGTCGCGCTGCACCGCGCCGACGACTGGACCGTCGGCGGGATGGCCAAGGGCGCCGGGATGCTGGCGCCGTCGCTGGCCACGATGCTGTGCGTGCTCACCACCGACGCGGTCGCCGAGGCGCCGGCGCTGGACGCGGCGCTGCGCCGGGCCACCGCGCTGACGTTCGACCGGCTCGACGTGGACGGCGGCTGCTCCACGAACGACACGGTCCTGCTGCTGGCGTCGGGAGCCAGCGAAATCCGGCCCAGCCGGCGCGATCTGGACGACGCGCTGCTGCAGGTCTGTGCCGACCTCGTCGCGCAGCTGCAGGCCGACGCCGAGGGCGTCACCAAGCGGGTCATCGTCACGGTCACCGGCGCGTCCACCGAGGACGATGCGCTGACCGCCGCGCGGGTGATCGCCCGCGACAGCCTGGTCAAGACCGCGCTGTTCGGGTCGGACCCGAACTGGGGCCGGGTCCTGGCCGCGGTGGGCATGGCTCCGGTACGCCTGGACCCCGACCGGATCACGGTGTCCTTCAACGGTTTCCCGGTGTGCGTCGACGGGGTCGGGACAGCCGGCGCCCGCGACGTGGACCTGACCGGAACCGACATCGACGTGGCCGTCGAGCTCGGCGTCGGCGACGCGCAGGCGTCCATCCGCACCACGGACCTGTCCCACGGCTACGTCGAAGAGAACTCGGCGTACAGCTCATGAAGACCACCGTGTCCCGCGACGTCAAGGCCCAGGTGCTGGCCGAGGCGCTCCCGTGGCTGAAGTCGTTGCATGGCAGGGTCGTCGTCGTCAAGTACGGCGGCAACGCGATGACCGACGACACGCTGCGCCACGCGTTCGCCGCCGACATGGTCTTCCTGCGCAACTGCGGGATTCAGCCGGTGGTGATCCACGGCGGCGGGCCGCAGATCACCGAGATGCTCAAACGGCTCGGCATTCCCGGTGGTTTCAAGGCCGGTTTCCGCGTCACCACCCCGGAGGTGCTCGACGTCGCCCGCATGGTGCTGTTCGGCCAGGTCGGCCGTGAACTGGTCAACCTGATCAATCTGCACGGCCCGTACGCCGTCGGGATCACCGGCGAAGACGCCCAGCTGTTCACCGCTGTGCGGCGCAGCGTCACCGTCGACGGCGTGGACACCGACATCGGCCTGGTCGGCGACGTCGCGGCGGTCAACACCGCCGCGGTTGTGGACCTGATCGCCGCCGGGCGCATCCCGGTGGTGTCGTCGATCGCGCCGGATGCGGACGGGGTCGTGCACAACATCAACGCCGACACCGCGGCGGCCGCGCTGGCCGAGGCGTTGAAGGCCGAGAAATTGCTGATGCTCACCGATGTCGAAGGCCTGTATATCCGCTGGCCGGATCGCGACTCGCTGGTCAGCGAGATCGACACCGCGACGCTGACCGGGTTGCTGCCGACGCTGCAGGAAGGGATGGTGCCCAAGATCGAGGCGTGCCTGCGCGCCGTTGCATCCGGCGTGCCCAGCGCGCACGTGATCGACGGGCGGGTCGAGCATTGTGTGCTGCTGGAATTGTTCACCGACGCGGGCACCGGGACCAAGGTGGTGAAGGTGTGACGAGCCCTGGGGCGCGGCGAAGCGACGGGGCAGCAACGGGCTCGCTGCTGCAGCGTTGGTCGGGCGTGATGATGGACAACTACGGCACCCCGCAGCTCGCGCTGGCCAGCGGCCGGGGCGCGGTGGTCACCGACGTCGACGGCAGGTCGTATCTGGACCTGCTCGGCGGTATCGCGGTCAACCTGCTCGGCCACCGCCACCCGGCGGTCATCGAGGCGGTGACCCGGCAGCTCGACACGCTGGGGCACACGTCGAACCTCTACGCCACCGAGCCGGGGATCGCGCTGGCCGAGGCGCTGGTCGAGCAGCTCGGCGCGGACGCCGAGACGCGGGTGTTCTTCTGCAACTCGGGCACCGAGGCCAATGAGGTCGCGTTCAAGATCTCCCGGCTGACCGGCCGCACCAAACTCGTTGCCGCCCAGGAGGCTTTCCACGGCCGCACGATGGGGTCGCTCGCGCTGACCGGCCAGCCCGCCAAGCAGGCCCCGTTTGAGCCGCTGCCCCCGCAGGTGACGCACGTGCCGTACGGCGACGCCGATGCGCTGGCCGCCGCGGTGTCCGACGACACCGCGGCGGTGTTCCTGGAACCGATCATGGGCGAGGGCGGCGTCGTCGTCCCGCCGGCCGGGTACCTGGTCGCCGCACGCCAGATCACCGCCCGCCATCGCGCCCTGCTGGTTCTCGATGAGGTCCAGACCGGGATGGGCCGCACCGGAGAGTTTTTCGCCCATCGCCATGACGGGATCACCCCCGACGTGGTCACGTTGGCGAAGGGGCTCGGCGGCGGCCTGCCGATCGGGGCCTGCCTGGCGGTCGGACCGGCGGCACACCTGCTGACGCCGGGCCTGCACGGCAGCACGTTCGGCGGTAACCCGGTCTGCGCAGCCGCGGCGCTGGCCGTCGTCCGGACGCTCACGACCGACGATCTGATCGGCCGCGCCGACGTGCTGGGCAAGTCGCTCAGCCACGGCATCGAGTCGCTGAACCATCCACTCGTCGACCACGTCCGCGGGCGCGGGTTGCTGCGCGGCATGGTGCTGACCGCGCCGCGCGCCAAGCCCGTCGAAGCGGCGGCTCGCGACGCCGGCTTCCTGGTCAACGCCGCCGCGCCGGACGTGGTCCGGTTGGCGCCGCCGCTGGTGATCACCGAGACCCAGATAGACGAGTTCCTCGGCGCGCTGCCCGCCGTGCTTGAGGCGGTGTCGAAGTGAGGCACTTCCTGCGCGACGACGATCTGGCCCCCGAGGAGCAGTCCGAGGTTTTGACGCTGGCCGACCAGCTCAAAAAGGATCCGTTCAGCTGCCGGCCGCTGGCGGGTCCCCGCGGTGTCGCGGTGATCTTCGACAAGAACTCCACCCGCACCAGGTTCTCCTTCGAGCTGGGCATCGCGCAGCTCGGCGGGCATGCGATCGTCGTGGACGGGCGCACCACCCAGCTGGGCCGCGACGAAACGCTGCAGGACACCGGGCGGGTGCTGTCCCGCTACGTCGAGGCGATCGTGTGGCGCACGTTCGGCCAGGACCGGCTCACCGCGATGGCATCCGCCGCGACGGTGCCGATCGTCAACGCGCTGTCCGACGCGTTCCACCCCTGTCAGGTGCTGGCCGACCTGCAGACGCTGCGCGAACGCAAAGGTGGCCTGGCCGGCCTGCGGCTGTCCTATTTCGGCGACGGCGCCAACAACATGGCGCATTCGCTGATGCTCGGCGGGGTCACCGCCGGGCTGCATGTCACCATCGCGGCGCCGGCGGGGTTCGAGCCGGAACCGCAGTTCGTCGCCGCGGCGCAGACCCGGGGCCGGCAGACCGGCGCCACCGTGACCATGACCGCCGACCCGGCGGCGGCCGCCGCCGGTGCCGATGTGCTGGTGACCGACACCTGGACGTCGATGGGGCACGAGAACGACGGCCTGGATCGGGTGGGCCCGTTCCGGCCGTACCAGCTCAACGAGCGGCTGCTCGCCGCGGCCGACCCCGACGCCGTCGTGCTGCATTGCCTCCCGGCGCATCGAGGCCACGAGATCACCGACGAGGTGATCGACGGGCCGCACAGCGGGGTGTGGGACGAGGCCGACAACCGGCTGCACGCCCAGAAGGCGCTGCTGGTGTGGCTGCTGGAGCGCGCGAGATGACCACCGGCAAGGCTCCCGAGGTCAGCACGACCCGCGCCGGGCGGCAGGCGCGCATCGTCGCGATCCTGTCGTCCCGGCCGGTGCGCAGCCAGAGCGAGCTGGCGGCGGCGTTGGCGGCCGAGGGCATCGAAGCCACCCAGGCGACGCTGTCACGCGACCTGGAGGAACTGGGCGCGGTCAAGCTGCGCGGCGCCGACGGTGGCGCGGGCGCCTACGTCGTCCCCGAGGACGGCAGCCCGGTCCGCGGGGTTTCCGGCGGTACGGAACGGATGTCGCGGCTGATGGGCGAGCTGCTGGTGTCCACCGATGCCAGCGGCAATCTCGCCGTGCTGCGGACCCCGCCGGGGGCGGCGCATTATCTGGCCAGCGCGATCGACCGTGCCGCGTTGCCCGACGTCGTCGGCACCGTCGCCGGTGACGACACCATCTTGGTGGTCGCGCGCGAACCGATGACCGGCGCGCAGCTGGCCGCCAAGCTCGAAGAGCTGAGTTAACAGCCGGAGCAGCAAGGAGATTCGTACATGTCCGATCGCGTCATCCTGGCGTATTCCGGCGGCTTGGACACCTCGGTGGCGATCAGCTGGATCGGCAAGGAAACCGGCCGTGAGGTGGTCGCGGTCGCGATAGACCTCGGCCAGGGCGGTGAGGACATGACGGTGGTGCGGCAGCGGGCGCTGGACTGCGGCGCGGTCGAGGCCGTCGTCGTCGACGCCCGTGACGAATTCGCCGGCGATTACTGCGTGCCGACGATCCAGTCCAACGCGCTCTACATGGACCGCTACCCGCTGGTGTCGGCGATCAGCCGTCCGCTGATCGTCAAGCATCTGGTGGCCGCGGCGCGCGAGCACGGCGGTGACACCGTCGCCCACGGCTGCACCGGAAAGGGCAACGATCAGGTCCGCTTCGAGGTCGGGTTCGCCTCGCTGGCACCCGATCTGCAGGTGCTGGCGCCGGTGCGCGACTACGCCTGGACCCGGGAGAAGGCGATCGCGTTCGCCGAGGAGAACGCGATCCCGATCAACGTCACCAAGCGGTCGCCGTTCTCCGTCGACCAGAACGTGTGGGGCCGGGCCGTGGAAACCGGCTTCCTGGAACACCTGTGGAACGCGCCCACCAAAGATGTCTACGCCTACACCGAAGACCCGACCGTGAACTGGTCCACCCCCGACGAGGTGATCGTCGGGTTCCGGCGCGGCGTGCCGGTGTCGATCGACGGCCGTGACGTCACGGTGCGCCACGCCATCGAGGAACTCAACCAGCGCGCCGGCGCGCAGGGCGTCGGCCGCCTCGACGTCGTGGAGGACCGGCTCGTCGGCATCAAGAGCCGCGAGATCTACGAGGCGCCCGGTGCGATGGTGCTGATCAGCGCGCACACCGAACTCGAACACGTGACGCTGGAACGCGAACTGGGACGGTTCAAGCGCCAGACCGACCAGCGCTGGGCGGAGTTGGTCTACGACGGGCTGTGGTACTCGCCGCTGAAGGCGGCGTTGGAGGCGTTCGTCGCCAAGACGCAGGAGCATGTGTCCGGCGAGATCCGGATGGTTCTGCACGGCGGGCACATCGCCGTCAACGGCCGGCGCAGCAGCGAGTCGCTCTATGACTTCAACCTGGCCACCTACGACGAGGGCGACACGTTCGACCAGTCCAACGCGAAGGGTTTCGTGCAGGTGCACGGGCTGTCGTCCCGGATCGCCGCCCGCCGCGACCTGCAGCCGTGACGACCAATGAGGGCTTTCTGTGGGGCGGCCGGTTCACCGACGCCCCCGCCCCGGCCCTGACGAAGCTGAGTAAGTCGACCCAGTTCGACTGGCGACTCGCCCCCTACGACATCACCGCGTCGAAGGCGCACGCGCGCGTGCTCTTCCGCGCCGGGCTGCTGGCGCCGCAGCAGCGCGACCAACTGCTCGAAGCCCTGGACAGCCTGGCCGCCGACGTTGCCTCGGGCCGCTTCACCCCCCGGGAAGCCGACGAGGACGTGCACGGCGCGCTGGAGCGCGCGCTGATCGAGCGGGTCGGCGCCGACCTGGGTGGCCGCCTGCGGGCCGGGCGGTCGCGCAACGACCAGATCGCGACGTTGTTCCGGATGTGGCTGCGCGACGCCACCGGCCGGGTCGGCGAGGCCACCCTGGAGCTGGTCGGCGCGCTGGCCACCCAGGCCGCGGCCCACCCGACCGCGATCATGCCGGGCAAGACGCACCTGCAGTCGGCGCAGCCCATCATGCTGGCCCACCATCTGCTCGCGCATGCGCATCCGCTGTTGCGCGACGTCGACCGGCTGCTCGATGCGGATCGGCGCGCATCGGTGTCGCCGTACGGGTCCGGCGCGTTGGCCGGTTCGTCGCTGGGTCTGGACCCCGACACGATCGCCGGGGAATTGGGCTTCACGACGGCCGCCGACAATTCCCTCGACGCGACCGCCGCGCGTGACTTCGCCGCCGAGGCCGCGTTCGTGTTCGCGCTGATCGGCGTCGACCTGTCCCGCCTCGCCGAGGACATCATCCTTTGGAGCACAACGGAATTCGGCTACATCACGCTGTCGGACGCGTGGTCGACCGGCAGCTCGATCATGCCGCAGAAGAAGAACCCGGACATTGCCGAGCTGGCGCGCGGCAAGTCCGGCCGGCTGATCGGCAACCTCGCCGGCCTGCTGGCCACCCTCAAGGCCCAGCCGCTGGCCTACAACCGCGACCTGCAGGAGGACAAGGAACCGGTGTTCGACTCGGTGGCGCAGCTGGAACTGGTGCTGCCGGCGATGGCGGGCCTGGTTGGCACGCTGCGCTTCGATGTCGACAGGATGGCGCAGCTGGCGCCGGCCGGGTACGCGCTGGCCACCGACATGGCCGAGTGGCTGGTGCGCCGCGGCGTGTCGTTCCGGGTGGCGCACGAGGCCGCGGGCGCGGCCGTCCGCGCGGCGGAGACCCGCGGTGTCGGGCTGGGTGACCTGACCGACGACGAACTGCGCCGCATCCACCCGGAACTGACCGCAAACGTCCGCGACGTGCTGAGCATTGACGGCTCGGTGGCCTCCCGCGACGCCCGCGGCGGCACCGCGCCGGTCCAGGTGGCCAAACAGCTCGTCGTGGTCTCCGCCGCCGCCGAGAAGCTCCGTGCCAAGCTCAGGCATCGTGGCTGATGCGACGGTGACCCGCGACCTTGATCAGGTTGGCCATCAGCCGCCGTGATAGGTAAGGGGCGTGCCAGAATGACGGCGGCAAATTCCGCGCCGTGGACATGGGGAGGCAAGGCGATGGTGGACTTTTCGCCGATCACCAAGCCGGTCGGGCGCCTGATCGCGACCGCGCAGAACGGGATCGAGGTCTTGCGCTTCGGTGGCTTGGAGACCGGCGACGTGCCGTCCCCGTTCCAGATCGTCCAGAGCGTCCCGATGTATCGGCTGCGGCGGTATTTCCCGCCGGACAACCGCAACGGTCAGGCCTCGGCGGGCCCGCCGGTGCTGATGGTGCACCCGATGATGATGTCGGCCGACATGTGGGATGTCACCCGCGAGTACGGCGCCGTCGGGATCCTGCACCGGGCCGGAGTTGACCCGTGGGTGATCGACTTCGGCTCACCGGACCGGGTCGAGGGCGGCATGCAGCGCACCCTCGCCGACCACATCGCGGCGGTCAGCGGGGCCGTCGACGCGGTCCGCAACGCCACCGCCCAGGACGTGCACCTGGTCGGCTACTCGCAGGGCGGCATGTTCGCCTACCAGACCGCGGCCTACCGCCGGTCGCGTGATCTGGCGAGCATCGTCACGTTCGGTGCGCCGGTGGACACGCTGGCCGCGCTGCCGATGGGCGTGCCGCCGAACCTGGGCGCGGCGGCCGCCGACTTCATGGCCGATCACGTGTTCAACCGCATCGATATCCCAAGCTGGTTGGCGCGCACCGGATTTCAGATGCTCGACCCGATCAAGACGGCGCAGGCGCGCATCGACTTCCTGCGTCAGCTGCACGACCGCGAGGCGCTGCTGCCACGCGAGCAGCAGCGCCGATTCCTGGCGTCTGAGGGCTGGATCGCGTGGTCGGGTCCGGCGATCTCGGAGTTGCTCAAGCAGTTCATCGCCCATAACCGGATGATGACCGGCGGCTTCTCGGTGCACGGCGACCTGGTGACGCTCAGCGACATCGACTGCCCGATCCTGGCGGTGATCGGCGAGGTCGACGACATCGGGCAGCCGGCGTCCGTGCGCGGCATCCGCCGTGCCGCACCGCAGGCCGACGTGTACGAATTCTCGATTCGCAGCGGCCATTTCGGCCTGGTGGTCGGGTCCAAGGCGACCGCGCGGACCTGGCCGACGGTCGCCCAGTGGGTGCTGTGGGTGTCCGGCCGGGGCGACATGCCCGCAGACATCACCCGGATGTCGCTGCCGCTCGCTCAGCACAGTGAGGGCGACAGTGGGGTCGCGTTCGCGTCGCGGGTCGCGCACGGAGCCGGCGTCGCCGGCGAAGTGGCGCTGGATCTGGCCCGCTCGGCGGCGGGCGCGGTGGTGGCCGCCAACAAGTCGGTGCGCTCGTTGGCCGTCGAGACGGTGCGCACCTTGCCGCGGCTGACGCGGCTGGGCCAGATCAACGAGCACACCCCCATCTCGCTGGGCCGGATCATGTCCGAGCAGGCCGGCAGCGCCCCGCAGGGTGACTGCCTGCTGTTCGACGGGCGCGTGCACACCTACGAAGCCGTGGACACCCGCATCAACAACGTCGTCCGCGGGTTGATCGACGTGGGTGTGCGGCAGGGCGACCGCGTCGGGGTGTTGATGGAAACCCGGCCCAGCGCCCTCGTCGCGATCGCCGCGCTGTCGCGCCTGGGCGCGGTGGCGGTGCTGATGCCCCCGGACGGCGACCTGGCCGCCGCCGCCCGGCTGGGCGGCGTCGCCGAGATCATCACCGACCCCACCAACCTCAAGGCGGCGCGCCGGCTGTCGCTGCAGGTGCTGGTGCTGGGCGGCGGGGAAACCCGCGATCTGCATCTGCTGCCCACCGACGACGGCGTGATCGACATGGAACGCATCGACCCCGACGCCGTCGAGCTTCCGGGCTGGTACCGGCCGAACCCGGGGTTGGCCCGCGACGTCGCGTTCGTCGCGTTCAGCACCGTTCGCGGCGAGCTCGTCGCGCGCCAGATCACCAACTACCGGTGGGCGTTGTCGGCGCTCGGTACCGCGTCGGCGGCCAATCTGGGCCACGGCGACACCGTCTACTGCCTCACCCCGCTGCACCACCAGTCCGGCCTGCTGGTCAGCCTGGGCGGTGCCGTCGTCGGGGGCTCCCGCATCGCGCTGTCCCGCGCCCTTCGCCCCGACCGGTTCATGCCGGAAATCCGCCAGTACGGCGTGTCGGTGGTGTCCTACACCTGGGCGATGCTGCAGGAGGTGATCCAGGATCCGGCGTTCGATCCGAGGGGCCATCACCCGGTGCGGCTGTTCATCGGCTCCGGCATGCCGACGGGCCTGTGGCAGCGGGTGACCGAGGTGTTCGAGCCCGCCCACATCGTCGAGTTCTTCGCCACCACCGACGGCAGCGCGGTGCTCGCCAACGTGTCGGGTGCCAAGATCGGCAGCAAGGGCCGGCCGCTTCCCGGTGTCGCGGAGGTCGAGCTGGCCGCCTACGACCCCGAGGACGACCTCATCCTCGAGGACGACCGCGGCTTCGTCCGCCGGGCGGACACCGACGAGGTCGGTGTGCTGCTGGCCCGCCCGCGGGGGCCGATCGACCCGACCGCCTCGGTCAAGCGTGGCGTGTTCGCGCCGGCCGACACCTGGATCTCCTCGGAGTACCTGTTCCGCCGCGACGGTGACGGCGACTACTGGCTGGCCGACACCCGTGGATCGGTCATCCACACCGCGCGCGGAGCGATCTACGCGCAGCCGATCACCGACGCGGTCAGCCTGATGCCCGCGGTGGCGATGGCGGTGACCTACGGCGTGGACGCCGGCGAGCACAAGGTGGCGGTGACCGCGGTGACGTTGTGCCCGGGGGCGGCGATCTCCGCGGCGGATCTGAGCGAGGCGACCGCCACGCTGGGCGACGACCGACCCGACTTCGTCCACGTCGTCCCGGAGATCGGGCTCAGCGCGTCGTACCGGCCGCTGGTCGGATCGCTGAGCGGGTCCGGCATCCCCAAGGCCGGCCGCAACGCGTGGTACCTGGACCCGCAGACGGGCCGCTACAAGCGGTTGACGGCCCCCGCGCGCAGCGAGTGGGTCGACGCTTCCAGGTAACGCACCGCACGAAGCGGCCGACACACTGTTAGGCTCCCGCTGGGCGGCACCGCAGCCGCCCTCGCCATCAGCGCTCGCCATCAGCGCCATCAGCGTGCCGGAGGATCGGATGACGACCAAGATCGCGTTTACCTGGCGGCGGACCGCGACGGCCGCGCTGGCCGGGGTGGGGGTGGCCGTCACGCTCGTGCTCGCCGCCGGCCCGGGCATCGCCCGCGCCGATGTCCTCGACGACCTGGGCAAGGAATTCACCACCGCCTCCGGGGCCGGGCCGATCGCCACACTGGTCAACCAGTCGCTGAAGCTGCGGGCGATGGGCTTCCGGCCGACCAAGGTCCAGCTCGACGGCATCACCCAGGCCGAGAACTACCGGCCCAACCAGACTCCGCTGATCAAGGCCCTGCAGGAAACCGTCGCCGGCCAGACCAGGCTGCAGCAGCAGGCGCAGGCCCTGCAAGGCGGCCAGAACCAGTACACCGTGGGGATCAACCAGTACGACCCGAACAGCCCCGGGGGGGTGACGGCCGGGCCCGGCGGGGTCAACCTGGGTGGCGGCAGCAACCAGTACACCATCGGCGACGGCCGTGGGTCGGCGCCCGGCGCCGGCGCCGCCGGCCCCGGCTGACGGGCGCCGATGCTCGACGAGCGGCTGCGCGGCATCCTGGTCTGTCCCGCCGACCGGGGCCCGCTGCTGTACGTGGACGACGTGCTGTACAACCCGAGGCTGCGTCGCGCCTACCGGATCGAGGACGACATCCCGGTGCTGCTGATCGACGAGGCCGTCGAGGTGTCCGACCAGGAGCACCAGCGCCTGCTCAGAGCGGCAGATCGCCGGTGAGGTAGCGCTGGATGTTGGGGGCGATCGTCGCCGCGATCTGCTCGACGGGCAGCGACTTGAACGGGTCCAACTCGAGGATGTAGCGGGCCATCACGACGCCGACCAACTGCGACGCGACGAACTGGACCCGAATCGCTCCGGTGCCCCGGGGGTTGTCCACCCGCGATCCCACCTCCACGGCGATCACCTCCTGCAGGAACAAGCGGAACAGGCTCACGTCGGATCCAGCCAGCGCCGACCGCAATTCGGCGATGAAGCCCTTGCCCGCCTCGGAGTCCCACAGCGGCAGCAGCAGCGACGGCAACCGGTAGCCGATCTCCTGGATCGGCGTTTCGCGCAGCGGGCCGAGCACTTGCATGGGATCGATGGGGATGTGCACGGCGGCGGCGAACAGCTGCTGCTTGGTACCGAAGTAGTGGTGCACCAGCGCGGGGTCCACCGCCGCGCCCGCGGCCACCGCCCGGATCGACGTTTTGTCGATGCCGTTGCGCGCGAACATCTGCCGTGCGCTGGTCAGGATGCGTTCGCGCGCGTCGGACGGTCCGGGCGGACGCCCGGGACGTTTGCGTTCGGTGGGGGTCTTCAATGGCTACGGTGTCCGTCTTCGCAGCGTTGCGGCCGCCAGACAAAGCGCCAACACCGCGAAACCGACCACCACGGCGATGTCGCGCAATGCGGTCGCGGTGAGGTCCGGGTAGCTGCCGACCTGCTGGAGTGCCTCCAGCGCGTAACTGGCGGGCATGACGTTGCTGATCCAGTGCAGCCACTCCGGCATCAACGCCCTCGGGACGATGATGCCGGCCAGCAGCAGCTGCGGCACCATCACCAGCGGTATGAATTGCACCGCCTGAAACTCGGTGCGTGCGAACGCGCTACACAGCAGGCCCAACCCGACGCCCAGGATGGCGTTGACGATCGCGATGACAAACACCCAGGCGGGGCTGCCCGCGGTGGTGAATCCGAGCAACCAGAAGGCCACGATGCACGCCAGCGTCGCCTGCGCGGCGGCCGCGATGGAAAACGCCGTGCCGTAGGCGGCAAGCAGGTCCAGTCGGCGCAACGGGGTGGTCAGGATGCGTTCCAGCGTTCCCAAAGCCCGTTCGCGTTGCATGGTGATCGCGGTGATGATGAACATCACGAACAACGGGAACAGGCCCAACAGGATCAGGCAGGCGTTGTTGAACGGCGGCGCGGCGCCGGGCCGATGTGGAACGTTTTGGAACATGAAGTACATCAGCGTGATGATCAGAATCGGCACCAGCAGGATCATCGCGACGCTGCGGCGGTCACCGGCCAGCTGGCGCAGGATCCGCAGCGTGGTGGCGGTGTAGCCCTGCAGCGTTAACCGGCCGCGGACGCGGTGCTGTGCCGGATGACCGACAGAAATGCTTCCTCCAGTGACGTGCATCCGGTGTCCTCTCGTAGTTGCGTGGGCGTCGTGTGGGCCAGCAGGTGGCCTTCGCGCATCAGCAGCAGGTCATCGCAGTGGTCGGCCTCGTCCATCACGTGGCTGGACACCACAAGTGTGGTGCCGGCGCGCGCGAGCGCGTGGAACTGCTCCCACAGGTCCACCCGCAGCACGGGGTCCAGGCCGACGGTCGGCTCGTCGAGCACCAGCAGGTCCGGGTGGCAGACCAACGCGCAGGCCAGCGACGCACGGGTGCGCTGGCCGCCGGACAGATTGGCGCACAGAGCACTTCGGTGATCCTGTAGACCGACCGCTTCCACGGCGGCGTCCGCGGCGCGCGCGTCCATGCCGTATAACGAGGCGAGGTAGCGGACGTTGTCGATGATTCGCAGGTCGTTGTAGATGGTGGGGTCCTGGGGCATGTATCCGGCCCGGCGGCGCAGCGGCGCCGAGCCGGCCGGGTGGCCCAGCACGGTGACCGAGCCGGCCGTGACGATCTGGGTGCCGACGATGCACCGCATCAGCGTCGTCTTGCCACAGCCGGACGGGCCGAGCAGGCCGGTGATCGTGCCGCGGGCGATCACCACGGAGAGGTCGTGCAGGGCGGGGCGCTTGCCGCGGACCACCCGCAGATGCTCGATGGAGATCGCCGGTTCGACACCTCGCCGAAGTAATTCATCGCTCGATGAACTCATCATACGATGAATAATGCGCCCGATGCCCGCCGCTGTCAACACGGCGGGCACAATCTCCTCCGATGAGTGCCGACCTGCTGGTCACCGATCCGCCGACCGCGGCACGGCGGCTGCTCGGCGCGGTGCTGACCGCGGACGGTGTGCAGGCGTCGATCGTGGAGGTCGAGGCCTACGGCGGCCCGCCGGACGGCCCGTGGCCGGACGCGGCATCGCACTCGTTCCGGGGACCCGGTGTGCGCAACGCGGTGATGTTCGGCCCCGCCGGGCGGCTCTACACCTACCGCAGCCACGGCCTGCACGTCTGCGCGAACGTGGTGTGTGGTCCCGATGACACCGCGGCCGCGGTGCTGCTGCGGGCGGCGGTGGTGGACTCCGGAGTCGAGACCGCGCGACGTCGGCGCGGCGAAGCGGCGCGGTCCGCGGCGCTGGCCCGCGGACCGGGCAACCTGTGCTCGGCGCTGGGGATAACGATGCAGCACTACGGCCTTGACCTGTTCGATCCGGCCAGCCCGGTCACGCTGAAGCTGCGCGACGAGCAGCGGGCGGCCAGCGGCCCGCGGGTGGGCGTGAGCAGGGCGGCCGACCGGCCGTGGCGATTCTGGCTGGCCGGGCGGCCCGAGGTGTCGCCGTATCGTCGCAGCCCGCGTGCGCCCGCGCCGGGAGCCAGCGACTGACGGCTGGAAGGATCATCGGTATGGGCACGTCCATCCTCGACGAGCTGAGCTGGCGTGGGCTGATCGCGCAGTCCACCGACCTCGACGCGCTGGCCGCCGAGCTGGCCCGCCCGCCCGTCACGGTTTACGCCGGGTTCGACCCGACCGCTCCGAGCCTGCACGCCGGGCACCTGGTGCCGCTGCTGACGTTGCGCCGCTTCCAACACGGCGGCCACCGGCCCATCGTGCTGGCCGGTGGGGCGACCGGGCTGATCGGCGACCCCCGCGACACCGGCGAGCGCACGCTGAACAGCGCCGACACGGTCGCGAGCTGGACCGAGCGCATCCGGGGTCAGCTGGAGCGGTTCGTCGATTTCGATTCCTCGCCGTCGGGCGCGATCGTCGAGAACAACCTGTCCTGGACGGCCGGGCTGAGCGCGATCGAGCTCCTCCGCGACGTCGGGAAGCACTTCTCGGTCAACGTGATGCTGGACCGCGACACCATCCGGCGCCGGCTGGCGGGCGAAGGTATCTCCTACACCGAGTTCAGCTATCTGCTGCTGCAGGCCAACGACTACGTCGAGCTGCGCCGGCGGTATGACTGCACGCTGCAGATCGGTGGTTCCGACCAGTGGGGGAACATCGTCGCCGGGGTGCGGCTGGTGCGCCAGCAGCTCGGCGACACGGTGCATGCGCTGACCGTTCCGCTGGTGACGGCGTCGGACGGCACGAAGTTCGGCAAGTCGACCGGCGGCGGCAACCTCTGGCTGGACCCGGAGATGACCAGCCCGTACGCCTGGTACCAGTACTTCGTCAACACCGCCGACGCCGATGTGATCTCCCACCTGCGCTGGTTCACGTTTTTGTCACCTGACGAGGTGGCCCATTTTGAGGATGTAACGAGGACGCGCCCGCAGGAGCGGGCTGCGCAGCGGCGACTGGCCCGTGAGCTCACCACGCTGGTGCACGGCGGGGCCGCCGCGATCGCGGTGGAACACGCCAGCCAGGCGTTGTTCGGCCGCGGCGAACTGTCCCGGCTGGACGAGCCGACGCTGGCTGCCGCGTTGCGGGAGGCCTCGGTCGCCGAGCTGAAGCCGGGTGCCCCCAACGGCATCGTCGAGCTGCTGGTGGCCACGGGGCTGTCGGCAACCAAGGCGGCGGCGCGGCGGACCATCGCCGAAGGCGGGGTGTCGGTGAACAACCTTCGGGTCGACAGCGAAGAGTGGGCCCCCGAGCCCGCCGACTACCTGCACGGGCGCTGGCTCGTGCTGCGGCGGGGCAAGCGGAATATCGCCGGCGTGCAGCGCGTTGGGTGAGGCCCACTCGGCCACGGCCACACCGGTCGAACCGACCCAGGCTTCGCCATAGCCACCGGGCGGCAGCGTAGTTTGCCTGCCTAATATCTAGCTACCCTTAGTGCATGCGGACCGCCTCGTCAACACCAGGGTGTGTCATCGCGCCGCAATTCCGCGAACCCATCCGCACCGTTTCGCCGGTGGACCGGGTGGGATCGCTCACCGGGCTCCGTGCCGTGGCAGCGCTGCTGGTGGTGGCCACCCATGCCGCATACGGCACCGGCAAGGAGACCCACGGCTATGTCGGTCTGTTCTATTCGCGCCTGGAGATCGGTGTGCCGATATTTTTCGTGTTGTCCGGTTTCCTGCTGTTCGGTCCGTGGGTGCAGGCGACCGCCAGCGGATTCTCGCCGCCGCTGGTGCGCCGCTACGCGTGGCACCGGGTGCGGCGCATCATGCCGGCCTACGTCGTGACGGTGCTGGCCGCCTACCTGCTGTATCAGTTGCACACGACCAGCCCCAATCCGGGTCACACCTGGACGGGCCTGTTTCGCTACCTCACGCTGACGCAGATCTACACCGGCGACTACCTTGCGACCTACCTGCACCAGGGCCTCACGCAGACGTGGAGCCTGGCGGTGGAGGTGGCGTTCTATGCGGCGCTGCCGGCGCTGGCCCACCTGCTGCTGGTGGTGCTGTGCCGCCGACACTGGCGACCGATGTTGCTGCTGGTCGGGCTGGCCGCGCTCGCCGCGATCAGCCCGATCTGGCTGGTCGTCCTGCACACCACCGATTGGCTGCCGAGCGCGGCAGGCATGTGGCTGCCTGCGCACCTGGCGTGGTTCGTCGGGGGGATGACGCTGGCCGTGTTGCGGGCCATGCGGGCACGGTGTTACGCGTTGGCGGCGATTCCGTTGGCGCTGGTCAGCTACTTGATCGTGGCCACCCCGATCGCCGGCGACGCGACCATGTCGCCGGCCAGATTGTGGGAGCCGCTGGCCAAGTCCGCGTTCTACGCGGTCATCGCCACGCTCGCGGTGGCGCCGCTGGCGCTGGGCGACCGCGGCTGCTACGCGCGGGTGCTGAGCAGCAGACCGATGGTCTGGCTGGGTGAGATCTCCTATGAAGTGTTCCTGCTCCACGTGATCGTGATGGCGATCGCGACCGCTACGGTGTTGCGGTGGCCGGTCTTCACCGGCTCGCTGCCGGAGTTGGTCGTGGTTACGCTCGTGATCACGGTCCCGCTGGCATGGTTGCTGCACCGCGCCACGCACCCTGCCATTACGGCGTTTGACCGAGCGTGACCTGGGCGGTTTTGGTTGATCCGGACGGGTCGACATAGGTCAGGCTCACCTTGTCGCCCGGCGGGCGGGAGCGCACCGCGGCCACCAATGCGTTGGCGCTGTCGATGACTCGCTCATTGAGCTTTGTCACCAGCGCACCGGTGGGCAGCCCGGCGGCCGCGGCGGGGCCGCCGCTGGTCACCGCGGCGATCCGGGCCCCGGTGATCGTGGGATCGTCGGCGACCTGGACACCCAGTGCGGCGTGCGTTGCGTGGCCCGTGGCGATCAGTTCATCGGCGATGCGTTTGGCCTGATCTACTGGAATCGCGAAGCCAAGCCCGATCGAGCCGGCGGGGCCGCCGAATATGCCTCCGCTCATCGTCGCTATCGCTGCGTTGACGCCGATGAGCTCCGAGCTCATGTTCACCAGCGCCCCGCCTGAGTTTCCAGGATTGATCGCCGCGTCGGTTTGGACGGCGTCCAGCACGGTGTTTTGGTTCGAGGCGTCACCTGTGGTCGACACCGGTCGATTCAGTGCACTGACGATGCCCGCGGTGACCGTGTTCTGCAAACCCAGTGGCGCTCCGACGGCCACCACCTGCTGGCCCACCCGCAGATTGGTCGACGAGCCGAGCACGATCGGAGAAAGGCCGGAAACACCTTGGCACCGAACAACTCCAATATCACTGCTGGGATCGGTGCCCACAACGCTGAATGGCGCCCTACGTCCGTCGGAGAACGTCACCCGGGTGGTGAGCGGGCCGACGGCGCCTCGTTGCGGACTCGCCGCAGACGAAACCACATGGGCGTTGGTGATGATGAGCCCGTCGGCGCTCAAGACAATGCCCGAACCCTCTTGAGATCGACCACCCGCGGTGGTCTCGAGTCTCACCACGCTGGGCACCACCTTGGCCGCGACACCCTCGATCGAGCCGGCCCCCACCGCTGGCTGGTTTGCCGGATTCGGCGCGGTCACCGTCGTACTGCTCGCGGAACGGGGCTGATGCACGGCCACCGCGACCGCTGCACCGATCCCGGCGGACACCACGGCCACGGCGAGCCCTGCCGCCAACAGAACGCCCGTGCGATCGCGCTTGCTGGGCTGCTGGTGTTCTGCGCTCGACGCGTCGGTCTGCGGCGAAGGCTCGCGGACCTCGTTATGCGGGTCAGTGGAGCTCATCTGACTGGCCTTTCTCCGGCTTGAACCTCCGGCCCTGCTCGACCGGCAACACCTGCCCTTCGCCGCCCCGGCTGCTTTGATCTTCGCCGAGCCTTACCTCCGGCGCCCGTCGTTTCGCCCGAATGCTCGAAACGCCGCCCTGGACATCACCCGAGCGCTGCCACCGAACCAAAGTGGCGTCGGCCGCCCCCAGGGGGTCCGAATCTGCCGGCCGGCAGGTGATTTGACTCCCAGTTTTCCCTCGCGTAACTTGTGGAGGTCGTCGCGACGCGGCCCGTCCGCCGAGCGCGACGGCCTCCTTGAGGGAAGCACCGTTTCGGCGGTATCCTCGTCGTCCGCACTATCTGCACGCGGCCCAGCGCCGCGGGTTGGTTGGGCGGCCGATCGGGTGTGTTGTTTGAGAACTCAATAGTGTGTTTGGTGGTTTTTGTTTGTTGTTGTTTTTTGCCATGCCTTGACGTTCCCCGTGTTGGGGTGTGGTTTTTTTGTTTTGTCAGGTTTTCTCTGAGGTTTTGTTTGGAGAGTTTGATCC
>JAFARC010000035.1 GCA_019245755.1 Mycobacteriaceae bacterium
CTTCCGTTCACTGTCGGCGACGATGCGATCACTCACGGCGTTGTCTTCCTGGTAGGCTCCGGGCCGATAGTGGTTTCGGATGCCGCGTCCTGCGACCGCTTCGGGCCACGACGTCAGCCAAATGCAGCGTCGCTGTGCCCGTCAGCAAAAGCCCGCTCACGCCAAGATCGCTCCAGTTCACCAGCGGCGTGTCCGCGCGTGAATCGATCTCATGCTAGCGAGCAGGGGTGTCGATAAGGCGCAAAACATCGGCGGATTCGCCACATGTCGCGCACGACGGCCGGGGATCTGAGACAGGCGTGCGCGCGAGAGTGAGAATGTGCGGCTTGGGCCGTCGCCGTGCCAGGGGTGAGTGTGAGGAGTGGTGAGGCGACTAGCAGCGGATTGGGGCCACGTTTAACGGCGGGGGGACGAGGGTATCGAGCACACCAGAAAGAGGTGCCACGATGTCCAACATTTTCAACTCGCTGATCTGGCTTGTGCTGGTCGTCGCTATCGTCGCGGTGGTCGTGCTGGTTCTGCGATCAGTGTTGACGCCGGGGGCTCGGGGGCGGGCGCGCAGCGAACCGCCCGTTGTGCAACAGCCTGTCGTGCAACAGCCGGTGGCGACGAGCGGTTTGGCGCCGGGCTGGTACCCAGACCAGAACGATCCGGGTTTGATGCGGTACTTCGACGGTCGGGTATGGACCAACTCCACGTCTCCCCGTAACTGACGGTTCGGGCTGAGTTCTAACCCCTTGGCTGAGTGGTCGCTGCAAATTTCCTGTAAGCAATTGTGCCGGGGTTACATCGGAGCCGGGGTTACATCGGAACGGTGGCACGTGGTCTCATCGCTGCCGTGGCCGGTAGGCGGCTACGGCATGGTTGAAAGGGGTACGAGATCAAGCTCGCGGCGGCAGTAGGCCGGGGCGATCCTTCAGATCGCCGACACCAGCAAGAACTACTGAGCGGCATGGCGTGATGATCAAACGACGTCGATCTTTCGAGGGATCGTCCAGGTGTTCGGCACCGGTATCGACGGTTTGGGCGGTTTGGACGGACCCGCTGCAATGGCCGGGAGACGTATTCGACGCGGCCAAGATTGATGGCGATTTTGTAGTGGGCGCGAAGGTTACGGCGAAGCTGAAGGGTTTGACCACGACGTTGACCCTCATCAAGGTCGATCCGCCAAGGATGTGGACCGGAGTCTCGAAGTTTCCCGGGGTGATCCTGACGGTTGAGCACCTGATCGAAGCTGCCGACGGCGGCGCACTGTTGACTGAGCGTGCGGTCATGAGCGGGCCGCTCGCCGGCGTTACGTCCCGCGTGATCGGCGCTCGCCTGGAAAAGGACTTCGCTGGAACAACCGCGGGTATTGCGCGCTTAGCGGAGGCCCACTGCCCCGATGGGAGTCCTTGACGGACTCCATGACGGATGATGCGAGGCGTCTGCCACTCGGTCCGCCGCCGCTGCCGGGGGCACAGAGTATGGCGGGGCGTTCGGGTGCGGCCCCGCGCGCTGTTTCTCGGCCGGTGCTCGGATAGGTGCCGCTACCCGTCGCACCGGCGGCGCGCAGATAGCACGTGGAGGAGCCGGTCGAGGTCCCCCTCGGTGTTGTAGAGATGAAACCCCACGCGGGTGGCACCAGCGCGCACGGATGCGCGGATACCGGCCTCGCGCAGCGCATCGGCCGCGTCCACGGCAGGGATCGACACGATCGCCGAGTTGGCGGGCGCCAATTCCAATTCGGCACGAAGCCGATTCGCCAGCCCGATGCAGTGGGCCGCCAGCGCCGGCCGATCCAAGGACGCAATCCATGCCAGGGAAAGCCCAGCACCGAACACGCTGAACCAGGCAGGCGACGAGTCAAACCGCCGTGCGGTCGCTGCCAGTCGCAGCGGCAACCCATACAGAGTCGACCACAAGTCTTCACTTGCAAAAGGATTCGCCGCAAGCGGTACCAATGTTTCGACCATACGCTCAGTCAATGACATCCACGCAACACCGCGGGGCCCCAGCAGCCACTTATAGCTCGGAGCAACCGTGACGTCGGCCCACGACATGTCGACGTTCGTCCAGCCCAACGCCTGCGCGACATCAATCACCGTGACAGTGCCGGACTCGGCGACGCTGCGACGCAGCGTCTCGACGTCAAGCACAGCGCCGTCGGCGGACTGCACGAGGCTTGCGGCGACGACGTCGAACTCGCCGGCAGCCTCTTCGAGCCGGCCGCTCGGCAACTCCGTGACGGTCACGCCGCGCCCGGCCTGAGCAGCGAACGGGAAAGTGACGCTGGTGTATTCGCCGCGCGGGGTCGCCACCGTAGCGCCGTTGGGTATCGAAGTGGCGACCAGGCCGAGCAGCGACGAGACGCTGTTACCCATCGCTACCCGGTCCTCGTCCACACCGATCAGCGACGCGTATGCCGCTCGACTGGCGCGGATCGGCTCGGCGAATGCGCTTACCTCCAGCTCGCCCTGCTCCCACCACCGCACACAGGCGCGCAGCGCATCGGCAACAAACCGCGGGGGCAGCCCATACGTGGCGGTGTCGAGAAAACCGTCGGCGCCTAGGAATTCGACACCGAACGCTTCACGGGGACGCGCGCCAACGAACCCGCCCATATGCCTATCTCCCGTCGCGGCTTTTCTGCGAGGCGTTGCCGGGCCTAAATAGGCGGCCCAGAGCCGGGTGACCTCGCGATCGACATTGCCCCCTTCAACGGATCCGAGCAAGAGCAAGGGCCGGCAGCCGAGGTCAACCGTTTCGGCGGCGGGATTGATGCGATCGGCGGCATCGGCTTGCGGAATGCGTCCAGCACCTCAGGTGCCAGCGCAATGGCATCGGCCGCGAGAGCGGAATGGGAAAGGAGGCAGCCGCCGGTTAAGTCCGCTTTAGACGGTTCGAGCAGCTTTCGCTCTACGGTGGCGGGGGCCCCTACGGAGCCGTTGGCTGCGGACCGGGGGGGAGGCCGGGCGCCGGCGACCCAGCCGGATCCGTCGGCGGCAAAAGGCCATTAACCACGTCGTTCGGGTTCTGGTGAAACTCGTGCCAGATCTCCCTGAGGTAACCGAGCTGACCAGGCGACTGGCTTGAGTCGTTGGTCGGGACGGGCGGCACGGGCGGCGGTCCGGGCGGTGATGGGCCGTTCGGCGGTGCCGTCGGCGGGGCGGGCGGCACTGGAGGGTCGTCCGGTGCGGGCGCCAGCGGGAGATGCAGCACCCAGGGCGCGCCCTGCGGGATAGGCGCCGCGCTCGCATGGGCCGCCAGGGCGGAACCGCCCCCAGCGATGATCGCGGTGGTAAAGGCGATCTTGGCAACGCTTATCACCGATGTGGCGGGCTTACGATGCCGTCCAGTCATCTGCATGTTGCTCTCTCTGTTGGCATCCGGCAGGTCGGTGTCGGGCTGGGGCCGGTCGTCCGGCCAGCCTTGCGGAAGACGGTAACGCGTGACGAGTGCTGCGTCACTTCTGCGCTGGGAAGTTTCCGCGCCAGCAAATCGCACGCCCAGGAACGTCCTGCGATGCGAACCTCACAGCAACTGCGAATCCACTGGTAGCCAGTTCCTGACTATTGCCTTCGTAGGTTGTGGTCCCGGCCTGGAGATCTGCGTCGTCGTCGACGGGTTCGGCGTGCCACGGGTCCAGACCGCCAGTTGCGAAGTTCGTCGCACAACTGTGCACGCGTCGACCGCCCAGCGACTGGCCGTGATGCGTGCGCGGAATCGTTAGGCAAATCTTTGCCGTTTCGAGCGAACGGCGTTATGAACAGTGATTAGTTTCTGCGCTAATGCGCCTGACGCGGCCGTCGTCCCGGTGCCGCGGTCATCGAATCTGGGATGGAACATGCTGCGTGCGGTACTTATCGGAACAGTTGCGGCGACGGTGGCAATTGGTGCCGCATCTCGCACTAACGCGTCGCCGGCAGTTCTCATCGGGCCGGCTGGCGGAGTAGCGATGGCGCCGCCGCCATGCCAGTACGTAAACAGACCCACCCGGGACTGCGTCGAAGGTGTAGACGCATACCCGGTCGGTGCAGTCGCGATATGTGCGGACGGTCGATACAGCCACGCCGTAACGCCGAGCGGTACATGCTCCGGTCACGGCGGCGTCGCCCGGTGGTTAACAACGTCGGCCGGCGCTTCTTTGCAGGCGTCGCCTCAATCGCGCTTCGGCGTCGCCGACTACAACTATCTCCGCTACCTGGAAAGCCAAGGGGTGATTCCATCCGATCCAGGCAACGACGTTATGGTGGCCGCGGTGAATCTCGGGCACGCGATATGCCACGTGCTCGACAACGGCGACACGGGTACGCAGCTGGTCACTCAGACAATGGCGGCCGATAACCGCATTGCGGAATACGAGGCCAGGTCCGAGTTGGTCGGCGCCATGAAGAACTACTGCCCACGGGACGCGGCAGCGGCGAATCAGTGATGGCGCGCTCGGCGTGAATGGCCCGCGCCAGGGGGTCGATCGGGCCCCGGCATCGACCATGTCACCGTGTGCCGCTGCGATCGAGTGGTGTTTGCGAAGGACAACCCTCGCTGCAATGCCCCGCCGCAGCAGTTGTCCCTCGCCCAAGAGAAGGCCAACGGCGGGGCACATGGGCGCTGTGGCATCAAGCCGACGGCCGAGCTGAAGGCGCTGCGGTCTTCGTCGGCGATTCTTCGCAGCGGGTGACCACTTTTGGCTGAACTGGGTTTGGTGGGCTGATCGGACGGCGCAGAGCGCGGCAGTTGCGATGGCCGAGACGCCGAGGATGGTGTGATCGCTGATGGCAGCGGGCTGGCCCGGAGCGAGCCATGCGCGGCGCCTGTGAGACAATGTGTCCTGCATCACAGACTGCGATATTCGGTTGACTGGCGCCGGCCGCGGCTAACCGGGTGTTCGGCGGCAGCACAGGGAAGAGGGTGAGCACATGACTAGCGCCCAATCAACCACGGCGGGGTCGGAGTCGCCGGGGGCGCGTCCTCCGGGTGAGAGCGCCTTGACCAGTTCGCACGGCAAAACGACGATCGCTGACACCGTCGTGTCCAAGATCGCCGGATTGGCCGCACGAGAGGTCAACGGCGTCTATGCCCTCGGTGGGGGAGCGGCGACACGCATGGTGGGACAGCTGCGTGAGCGCATCCCCGGCGCGAGCATCAACCACGCCCTAGGGGTGTCGGTGGAGGTGGGCGAGAAGCAGACCGCGGTCGATATCGACATCGTCGCCGAGTACGGGGTGTCGATCGCTGATCTAGCCAACGGGATACGCCGCAACGTTATCGCCGCGATCGAACGGATGACCGGATTAGAGGTCACAGAGGTGAACATCACCGTGCACGATGTACACGTCGAGGATGACACCAGCGACCGCGAACAGGACACCACGGCTCCGCGAGCGCGGTAAATGACCGTTGACACGCCAGCACCCGGCGACGTTTCCGATCGCATCGCGGCTGCGGTGCGAGGGGTGTCCGGTGTGGCCGATCTGCACTCGGGCATGTTTGGTGAGATCGGTACGTATCTGCCGGGGCGGCGGGTGCCTGGGATACGCGTCGCCGAGGGGGTCGCGGAAGTCCACATCTCGGTCGTGTTCGGCGCATCAATAGGCGACACCGCCGCAGCGGTGCGCTCCGCGGTGGGCGCCCAGCTGCCCGACGTCACCACCGTCAACGTCATTGTCGAAGACGTGGTTCCCGTCCAGCCGCCGTCGCGAGGTACCCGGTAATGGCGCCCCGCGGCGGAGGCCCAGACGACATGGTCGCGGCATACGACTCGAACGACGAGCACCGTGATCGTGGTGCGCGGCGCGGTGACGCGAGCTGCGGCTGCGGATGTGGCGCTGGCATCGACGCCCGGCGCGCCCGCCACTACATCACCCGTTGAACCGTCGGGCCGACATTATCGAGGAAGGGACATGTTATGACCGGCGCCACTGTTGGGTTGCTTGCTGGACTGCTGCTGGGCCTGGCCGCTGCCGCTGGAGGATTCACCGGCTTCTTGATCGCGCTGGTTCTTGGCGTCATCGGCTATGTGATCGGTGGTCAGCGCGACGGTGAATTCGACGTGATGACACTGCTGCGGGGCCGCAGCCGTGGCTGACCCACCCGCGCCTGGGTCTGCTGAGCCCGCGCTTCCCGATGCCGACCCTATTCGGCGCGGGTCACTGGTGATCGCGGACAAGGTCGCCGAACGCATCGCGGCCAAGGCCGCCCGCGACACCGTGGGGGTGCAGCCGCGCACTGCGGCACTGGACAAGCTGACGGGCCGCGAATTGCCCAGGGTGACCGTTATGATTTCCGCGGACCGGGTGCGCGCCGCTGTTCACGTGGCCGTGCCATGGCCCTACCCGCTGACCGAGGTCACCGCGGCGGTCCGCGACAACGTCGCTGCGGCGCTGTCCGAGATGGCCGGTTTGCATGTCGACGGGGTCGATGTCGCCGTGTCCAGCGTCGTGGCCGGCGACGGGACCGGGCGCACCAGGATTCTGCGGTGACGACCCACGACGCGGCCGGCGACGACGCCAACACCACCGATCGGACCCACAGCGACGCGCGGCAGAAGCAGATCAGCCCAGTTGACACTCGATCGGGCGCGCCGGCCGGCGCGCCTGCCCCGGCCGCCCCGGCCGCAGCGTCCTACATCGGTGTGCTGTGTGCTGCGGGAATGGTGGCGCTAGGCGCGGTCGGGATCCGCGACGGCATCACGGCGGCCGGATGGGTGCACGGGCGCTTATGGACCCGTACCTCGGTGCACTGGCTTCACGGGCAGACGTTCCACGGCTGGATGGTTCCGGTCGGGGTGATCGCGGTGCTGCTGGGCTTGTCGTGTGTGATCGTGGCGGTAAAACCGCGCCGAAAACGCGCCGTCATACTCGCCGCACGCACCAGCGTCCATCTAAACCTGTCCGACACCGCGCGGCTGGCCGCCGCCGCGGCGCGCGCCGTACCCGGGGTGATCGACGCCACCGCCCGCGCGCGCAACAGCACGGTCACCGTTCGGGCCCGCACTACCGGCGCCGACCCCTCAGGTCAGCGCTCCGCCATCGTCCGCGCTGTCGAGCAGGCGTTGGCGCCACTGGCGAAATCTCCAAGGATCCGCGTCCGCACCAGCATCGGGGGACGCTCATGAGGCCCGTTGTCACCGCGATCGACCGCGTAGGCGCGCTCGTGTTGGGGCTCATCTTGTTGGCGGTCGGTGCGGGCCTGCTGCTGTGGGCCGCGGTTGAGGCGGCCGGCGAATCGATTGTGCTCACCGCACCGTGGCTGCGCACCGCCGCTGATAGCGCCTGGTGGTCGTGGGCCACCGCTGCCGTCGGTGCGGTGCTGGTGTGGCTGGGGATGCGCTGGCTATTAAGCCACGGACCCGCCGAACGTCCTCGCGAGTTCACGTTAACCGGCAGTGGGAGAAGTGGGCGGCTCACCGCCGATCTGGGATCACTGGCCGACGCTGCCGCGGCCAATCTGCGCAGTTATCCGGCGGTGCGATCAGCCAAAGGATCAGCGCGCGTCGACCGCGGCACTCCCAGCATCTACATCGATGCCACCGCCGAATCTGCCGACGTTCTGGCCGAGGCCGCCCACGCCGCCGACGAGGTCGCGGTCACCGCCGCGGCCATGCTCGGCGACACCATCCCCGTGCGGACCCACGTGCACGTCGACCCCAAACGCCCCACCGCCCGGCGAGTCTCCTGACCGTGCGATGCGAAGTTCGTGTTCGCTGCGACAAGCCGGGTGGCTAAGCACTCAAGAGCGTTTTCGGTAAATTCGGATGCCGTCCACAAGGGTCACGGTTGTCCGGGCGCTGTGTCACGTTCCCTGCTTCGGACAGCGACCGGCCACCGCCACTTCCACCGACAGGAACTCGGAAAGGGCGCGCGTTTTCGGCCAGTCGGCAGCCGACACCGCCGCGGCGAGATCCTCGACGAGTGGACTGGTAGCGCCGAGTTCCGCCAACCACGCCGACACGGTCGGGGCGATTTCATCCCCCGTCACACGGATCCTGCGCCCCTCGCCGAGGCAGTTGGTGAGCTGGTAGACGAGCAGCGGCCGTTTCATCGCCGGTGTGCGCATTTCCGTGCAGAGCCGGTTACGGCCTTCGCGACATGCGGTGGGGCGTCGCTCGTGCGAGTCATGCAGAGATCGTTCAATGAACCCGGCGCGATCTCGCGAGTAGCGACTACTCGCTTTCAGCGATCCGCTAAGTCGGCTCCAAGTAGGACACCGTCTGGCTAGCCGGCTCGACGCAGCGATTCGGTACCGGGGACGGCAGCCGTTATAAGCCCGAAGCCTGCAACACCAGCTTTGCGAGCTCATCGCGGTCGGTGACGTCGAGCTTGGTGCACGCACGATACAAGTGGCCTTCGACCGTTCGCACTGACAGTGTCAGCCGCTCTGCAATTTCTCGGTTCGACATCCCCTCAGCAACCAGCGCGGCGATCTCGCGTTCGCGGGATGTGACGGGTAGAGGCCTCGCCGTCTGTGAGATCGCCGGCGTTCTGGCTCCGCCGCATCGGTCCGCTCAAATCTTCGTGTATCCCTTGTCGGCGGGAATCTGGGCGGCGGTTATCAGGGAGGAGGCATCGCTGGCGAGCCATACGACGATGTCGGAGATCAGGTCAGGAGCGGCCAGCGAATCCGTCGGGAGCGCGCCCGGTGAGAAGCTGTGGATGTAGCGCGGATGATCTTGAAAGACCTGATACATCGAGATGTCGTTGCCCATCGGCGTGTCGGTTCCATACGGGTGCACCGAGTTCACCCGGATGCCGAATTCGCCGAGTTCGACCGCTAGTGAGTTAGTAAGGCCAACCACACCGAACTTGCTGGCGCAATAGTGGCCGCAGCCGGGAACAGCTTTGACCCCCGCCGCCGAGCTGATCGTGATGATGGATCCGCCATTGCCGGCCGCGATCATCGGCGGCACCGCGGCTTTGATAGTGTTCCACATTCCGGTCAGATTGATGTCGAGTATGTCCTGCCATTGCTGCGCCGAAATCTCCCAGAGCCGGCCCCAGTTGAGCACACCGGCATTGGCCACGACGACATCCAGGCGGCCGAACTGTTCGATCGCTTTCGACACCACCTGTTGTTGGCCGGCCAAATCACGCACGTCGACGCGCTCGGCGAGGATCTTGTGACCCTCGCGTTCAACGAGGTTGACCGTCTCGGCGAGGTCTTCGGGTCGCGCCGGCGGATAGCCGTTGTGCTCAGCCACTGGCGCGCAGGCGTCGATCGCGACGAGGTCAGCACCCGCGCGCGCCAACCGCACGCAGTGCGACCGGCCCTGGCCCCGCGCGGCTCCGGTCACGTAGGCGACCTTGCCGGCCAACATGCTTTCGGGGTAGCTCATGCCGAGAGCTCCTTTGGTTGCGGTGCCGGCTGCGGCCTGGCGGCAGGTCGACGGTGAAACTCGTAGTCCGCCAACGGAGATCGCCGGCTGAACAGGCGTGATCCGATGATGGTTTGTGGGCGGTGGTAGACGGTGTCCTGCTGGGAGTTCACGAAGTAGGTAGAAAGGCCGGGATTACACGCCGTGAGATAAAGGTGGACTGCTTTGCCCTGGCGGCGCATCCGATCGTTCCACCGGTCGAACGCGTCCTGGCTGACCGCGACAGCCGCCGCGCGGCGACGCCGCGCCTCGTCGATGATGCGCACGGCGTGGGCCGCCGTGGTTTCGACGAAGTCGGGCCAGGCGACCCCGACGAAGCCGAGCGGCCCGACGATCTCCCACCGGTTGGGGAGTCGCGGATGCGCCGTGCCGGCGTAGCTACGCAGCCCGTGGACGCGATAATACTCGGCGAGGTCGAAGCCATTGTCGCCCAAAACTGTCCCGGCGCGGTAGGTTTCGGGATCGGTCCACAGCTCGTAGCCGGTCGCCAACACGATCAGATCAGCGGGGTGATCGGTTCCGTCGGTGGTACGGATCCCGGTCGGTGTGATGCGTTGAATCGAGGTAGTGATCAGATGTGTGTTGGGCCTGTTCAGCGCCGGCAAAAAGCTGCTGGAGATGACCGGCCGCTTGCCGAGCAGGCCGTAGTGCGGCACCAGCGCTCGACGTGTCGCCGCATCGTCGACCACCGCTCGCAACAGCAGCCGGTAAAGCGCTCGATAACAAGCGTCGCAGAGCGGCATCAGCCGCACCAGCATCGCGCTTGGCAAGCGCGGCAGTAGGTGCACGAGCGGTGCGACCATGAAGGCGTCCATGCCAAGCCGGCTCAGGGCGTGGACCCCGCGGAGCACCCCGGACAGTTGCAACACGGCGCGCAGCCAGACTGGAATGGCGAAGTCGATCTTCGGTAATACCCACGCCGGGCTGCGCTGATAGACGTCGAGGCTTTCGGCGTGCGCCGACAGGGCCGCGGCGATCTGAGCACCACTGGATCCGGTGCCCACGACGGCGATGCGCTTGCCCGCGGTGTCGTAGTGGTCATCCCACGCGTTGGGGCGCAGTACGGTTCCGGTGAAGTCGTCGATGCCGTCGATGTCCACGACAGTTTTGGCGTTGACATAGCCGCCCACCGAGTTGATCACGAAGCGGGCCGACAATGGGGGCCGGCCATTGATGACCAGCTGCCAGACACCGGCCACCGCGTCCCACTTTTGTTGGATGACTTCGGAGTTGGTGCGCAGGTGCTCGTATAACCCGAGTTGGCGGGCGGTGTCGCACAGATACCGGTAGATCTCTGGGCCGGGGGCGAACAATCGCGTCCAGTGCGGGTTGGGCGCGAAAGACAATTGATACCACAGAATGGGGATATCGACAGCCAGTCCGGGGTAGTGATTGTCGCGCCAGGTGCCACCGAAATCGTGGCCGCGCTCAAGAATGACGAAATCTGTAATGCCTTTGTCGCGCAACAGCTTCGCTGCGGCAATCCCTCCCGGTCCGGCGCCGATGATCGCCACTTCGTAGTCGGGGTCACCCACGATTGGCTCCGGTCAGACCGGAAACGATGTGATCGCACACGAAGCGCCGGACGGCGCGGGGGTTGCCCAGATTCACTCCGATGGGGGGCAACAGCTCGAAACTGAACAGCATTCGCATGATCCATTCACTAGCCTGCGCCGCATCGATGTTTTCGGCGACTTCTCCTGTCTGCTGCGCGGCTCTGACCAGTGGCTTCCACAGGTCGACCGAGCGGCGTATCAGGTCCTCGCCGCCGTGTTCCAACAGCAAAACCAGCACACATTGATTGATGCCACGCGGCATGCCATCCGAGTGCCGCCGATGCGCCGAGATCAGCTCCGCGGCGGCCGCCACCTGCTCGGCCAGGGTGGGTTCTTTGCCGACCTCGGCGGCCATGGTTTCGGTGAACACTGCGGCCATCTGGTTGAGCGCGGTGGCGATGGCGTCGTCGCGAGTACCCAGCGCGTTGTGGACGGTGCCGCGCGACACGCCAGCGGCCTCGGCGACCGCAGTGAGACTGAAGCGCCTTGGGCCAAGGTGGCGCAGCGTGTTGGTGGCGGCCGTCAACAGTGCCGTTGGCACTGGTTTGGCCGCTCTGACAGTCTCGGCTTGCACTTGCACACATTAGCGGTATGTGTTCAAACTGGTCAATGTCGATCGTGCGCGTGACGAGTAGGAGATAGCGGTTGTACGACCTCAAGATCATCGGCGGCACCGTGGTCGACGGCACAGGCGCCGAGCGTTATCCCGCCGACGTCGGCATACGGGACCAGCGGATCGTCGAGGTACGCCGTCGAGGTACCGCCGACGATGCGGGACTGGGCGGTGAAGCCGCGCAAACCATCGACGCGAAGGGGCATGTTGTCGCGCCCGGGTTCGTCGACATCCACACCCACTACGACGCCCAGGTGCTCTGGGACCGCGATCTGACGCCATCGTGCTGGCACGGTGTCACCACGGTGGTCATGGGCAACTGCGGGTTCGGCATCGCACCCACCCGGCCAGAACACCGCTCGACGATCGCCCGCACCCTCGAGAACGTCGAGGGGATGTCCGTCGATGCTCTCGAAGCCGGCATCCCCTGGACCTTCGAGAGCTTCCCCGAGTACCTCGACGCCATCGAGAGCTCGCCGACCCGGCTCAACGTGGCCGCCATGATCGGCCACACGCCCCTACGGCTCTACGTCCTCGGCGACGAGGCCACCGAGCGTCCGGCCAAGGACGACGAGGTCGACCGCATGCGCCAGTTGGTGGCCGAGGCGCTCGCGGCCGGCGCCCTCGGGTTCGCCACGTCCAAGTCCCCCACCCACGCGGGGGCAGGAGGCAAACCGGTTCCCAGCCGGCTCGCCGAGTTGGACGAGGTGACGCGCATCGCCGAAGCGGTCCGGGACGCAGGTCGAGGGATCATGCAGATCACGCCGGGGGCCGGCATGTTCGT
>JAFARC010000080.1 GCA_019245755.1 Mycobacteriaceae bacterium
ACACCCCGCCACCAACAACAGTTACGGCGGCCATAGCGGCAGGGAAACGCCCGGACCCATCCCGAACCCGGAAGCTAAGCCAGCCAGCGCCGATGATACTACCCACCCCGGGTGGAAAAGTAGGACACCGCCGAACACACACAAATAAAAGAACACCCCCGGTAATCGCCCGGGGGTGTTCTTTTATGCCCGAAAATAATGAGCAAATGCCGCTGAATTGTCGCCTAATACGTGGTACCCGTATCCTTTAGCTGGTGGTCGACGACAACGCACGCCAGTTGCGCGGGCCGGCGCGGTCCGGCCCGGGTCGCGCCCGGCCCAGCCAGCCGCAGCGCACGCACCAGAACAGCGATCGGGCACCGCGCGGCGAGGAGCCGGCGATCCCGCCCGACATCGACGCGCGCCAGCTGTCGCCCGAAGTCCGCCGCGAACTGAGCACTTTGGATCGCGTCAACGCCGACATCGTCGCTCGCCACCTGGTCGCCGCGGGTGAACTGCTCGACGACGACCCGCCCGCCGCGCTCGCGCACGCCCGCGCCGCCCGTGCCCGGTCGGGCCGCATTTCGGCGGTGCGCGAGGCGGTCGGCATCGCCGCCTACCAGTGCGGCGATTGGGCTCAGGCCCTCGCCGAGCTGCGCGCCGCCCGCCGGATGGGCAGCAAATCGCAGCTGCTGCCGCTGATCGTCGACTGCGAACGCGGTGTCGGGCGTCCCGAGCGGGCCATCGAGCTGGGCCGCAGCCCCGAAGCGGCCCAGCTCACCGGTGACGACGCCGACGAGCTGCGCATTGTCCTTGCCGGCGCGCGGGCGGATCTCGGCCAGCACGAGCAGGCGCTGGCCCTCTTGTCCACGCCGCCGCCGGATCCGGCGCGGGGGGGCCCGACCGCGGCCCGGCTGGATTACGCCTACGCCGACACGCTGCTTGCCCTCGGCCGCACCGACGAAGCGCTGCACTGGTTTCTGCGCGCCGCGGCGGCCGACGTGGACGGGGTCACCGACGCCGAAGACCGCGTGGCCGAGCTGGGGTGAGATGACCAGCCTCGCCGAACACCACGACTGCCTGCTGGTCGACCTCGACGGCACCGTGTTCCGCGGTGCCGAACCGACCGTGGGCGCCGTCGCGACCCTCGCCGAGATCACCACCCGCACGCTGTACATCACGAACAATGCGTCCCGTTCGGCCGTCGACGTCGCGGGGCAGCTGCGCGATCTGGGCTTCAGCGCCAAACCCGACGACGTGGTCACCAGCGCGCAGACCGTCGCGCGGGTGCTCGCCTCGCGGCTGCCGGCGCGGGCGGTGGTGCTGATCGTCGGCACCGAGGCGCTCGCGGCCGAGGTGTCGGCGGTCGGGCTGCGACCGGTGCGCACCTGGGACGACGCGCCGGTCGCGGTCGTGCAGGGGCACTCCCCGCACACCGGCTGGGCCGATCTGGCCGAGGCGGCGCTGGCCATCCGCGGCGGCGCATTGTGGATCGCCGCCAACGTCGACGTCACCCTGCCGTCCGAACGCGGTCTGCTGCCGGGCAACGGCGCCATGGTCGCCGCGCTGCGCGCCGCCACCGACCACGAGCCGCAGGTCACCGGCAAGCCCCAGCCGGATCTGATGAGAGACGCGTTGACCCGTGGCGAGTTTCGCGCACCGCTGGTTATCGGCGACCGGCTGGACACCGACATCGCAGGGGCCAACGCCGCGCAGCTGCCCAGCCTGCTGGTGCTGACCGGGGTCAGTTCCGCGCAGGACGCGGTGCGTGCCCAAGCTGGCCAGCGGCCCACCTACATCGGCCGCGACCTGCGCGCGCTGCGCCAGGCGCCGGACAAACTTCTCCTCACCCGTCAACCGGCCTGGCGGGTTGACGTCGACGGACCCGTGGTGACGGTCAGCGCTGTCCGCCCCGATCCTGACGACGACGGTCTGTCGGTCGTCCGGGCGGCGGCCGACGCGGTGTGGAACTCTCAACTCGACGGCCGGGCTGCCGTCTTCGCGGCCGGCGATGACACCGCAGCCGACGCCCTGCGGCGCTGGTCCCTGTACCAGCCGCGAGATCGGATAGCGTGAGCAGCGACATGAGTACCGACCCCGAGCAGATCCGCGCCGAGATCGATTCGCTGCTGGCCGGGTTGCCCGACGTCGCGGCGGCCGGCGCCGGCCTCGACCTCGAGGCCGTCGCCGCGCGGCTCGCCGCCGCCCATGACCTGCTGGTGCGCGCCCTGGACTCGGTGGAGGCGCGCGAAGACCAGGCACAAGGATGACCCTCCGTGGCCCGGCGTGCGCGTGTTGACGTCGAGCTGGTGCGGCGCGGGCTGGCCCGGTCGCGCCGGCAAGCCGCGGAGTTGATCGGCGCCGGCCGGGTCAGCATCGACGGGATGCCCGCCGCCAAGGCCGCCACCGCCATCGCGGTCACCGCGAACCTGACCGTCGACGCCGGCGAGCGCAGCTGGGTGTCGCGCGGTGCGCACAAGCTGCTCGGGGCGCTCGATGCGTTCGGGTTGCCGGTTGCCGGCAGACGTTGCCTGGACGCCGGCGCATCCACCGGCGGTTTCACCGAGGTGCTGCTCGACCGCGGCGCCCGCGAGGTGGTCGCGGTCGACGTCGGCTACGGGCAGCTGGCGTGGTCGCTGCGCTGCAACCCGCGGGTGGTGGTCGTGGAACGCACGAACGTGCGCGATCTTTCTGCCGACGCGATAGGCGGGCCCGTCGACGTGGTGGTCGCCGACCTGTCCTTTATCTCCCTGGCAACCGTGTTGCCCCCGCTGACCGCCTGCGCGTCACCCGACGCCGATATCGTTCCCATGGTGAAGCCCCAGTTCGAGGCCGGCAAAGACCACGTCGGCGCGGGCGGGGTGGTGTACGACCCGCGGCTGCGGGCCGGCGCCGTGCTGGCCGTCGCCCGCCGCGCGGCAGACCTGGGCTGGCACCCGCTCGACGTGACGGCCAGCCCGCTGCCCGGCCCGTCGGGCAATGTCGAGTACTTTGTGTGGCTGCGTCGCCGCAGCGATCGCGCGCTGACCGGCGAGCAGCTCGAGCGGGTCGTGCGGCGCGCCGTGGCCGAGGGGCCACGATGACGGCCAAACGCACGATCCTCCTCATCGTCCACACCGGGCGCGACGAAGCCACCGAGACCGCCCGGCGGGTACAGAAAGTGTTGGGCGACCACGGTATTGCGCTGCGCGTGCTGGCCTCGGAGGCGGTCGACAGCGGTTCGCTGCACCTGGCGCCCGACGACATGCGCGCCCTCGGTGTGGAAATCGACGTCGTGGAGCCCAACAAACGTGCCGCCGAGGGCTGCGAACTGGTGCTCGTCCTGGGCGGCGACGGCACGTTCCTGCGGGCCGCCGAGTTGGCGCGGGACGCGGACGTGCCGGTCCTCGGCGTCAATTTGGGTCGCATCGGATTTCTCGCCGAGGCCGAGGCGGAGGGCATCGACCGGGTGCTCGACCATGTCATCGCCCGCGACTACCGCGTCGAAGACCGCATGACACTTGACGTTTCGGTTCACGTCGACGGTCACGTCATCGGTCACGGGTGGGCGATCAATGAGGCCAGCCTGGAGAAGGGAATCCACCTGGGTGTGCTGGGCGTGGTCGTTGAGGTGGATGGACGCCCGGTGTCGGCGTTCGGCTGCGACGGCGTGCTGGTGTCCACCCCGACCGGTTCCACGGCTTATGCGTTCTCGGCAGGCGGTCCCATCCTGTGGCCGCAGCTCGAGGCGATCCTGGTGCTGCCCAACAACGCACACGCGCTGTTTTCCCGGCCGATGGTGACCAGTCCGCAGGCGTGCATCGCGATCGAGGTGGAGGCGGGCGGCAATGACGCGATGGTGATCTGCGACGGGCGCCGCGAGCTGCAGGTGCCGGCGGGTGCGCGTGTCCAGGTGGTGCGGTGCGCCACCCCGGTGCGCTGGGTCCGCCTGGACAGCGCACCGTTCACCGACCGCCTGGTGCGCAAGTTCCGGCTTCCGGTCACCGGCTGGCGCGGACCGACCACCTTGGACGACTGAGTGCTCTCGGAGATTCGGATCGAGTCGCTGGGCGCGATCGGCACCGCGGTGGCCGAATTCGGACGGGGCCTGACCGTGCTGACCGGGGAAACCGGCACCGGAAAGACCATGGTGGTCACCGGCCTGCACCTGCTCGGCGGGGCACGGGCCGACACCACCCGCGTCCGCTCCGGTGCGGACCGTGCGGTGGTGGAGGGCCGCTTCACCACCGAGCAGCTCGGCGGCCAGCCGGCGGCCGACATCGCCGAGATCCTCGACTCGTCGGGCGCGGTGCGCGACGACGACGGCAGCGTCATCGCGGCACGCACGGTCAGCCGCGACGGACCGTCGCGGGCCTACCTCGGCGGGCGCAGCGTGCCGGCCAGGTCGCTGAGCACGTTCACCACCGAGCTGCTCACCCTGCACGGGCAGAACGACCAGCTGCGGCTCATGCGGCCCGAGGAGCAGCGCGCCGCCCTGGACCGCTACGCCGACATCGGCGCCAAGCTGGACCGCTACCGCAAGCTGCGCGACGAGTGGCTGCGCACCCGCGGCGACCTCGCGGACCGCGCCGCGCGGGCCCGCGAGCTGGCCCAGGAAGCCGACCAACTCAACTTCGCGCTCGACGAGATCGGCGCCGTCGACCCGATGCCCGGGGAAGACCAAGCGATCGTCGCAGACATCCGGCGCCTCTCGGAGCTCGACATGCTGCGGGAGGCGGCGCAAACCGCCCACGCCGCCCTGGCCGGGCCGCCGGATGCGCTCGACACCGCAGCCTCGGCCGCCGACAGCGTCGGGCGGGCCTCCTCGGTGCTCGCGGGCACCGACGACGGCGCGCTCACCGGGCTGGCCGGTCAGCTCGATGAGGCGCTGACCCTGATCGTCGACGTCTCCAGCGACTTGACGCGTTATCTCGACCAGCTGCCCAGCGACGCCAGCACGCTGGAGACCAAGCTGGCCCGCCAGAGCCGGCTGCGCACCTTGACCCGCAAGTACGCCGCCGACATCGACGGCGTGCTCCAGTGGGCACGGCAAGCCCGAGAACGGTTGAGCCGGCTCGACACTTCGCAGGAGGCCCTGGCCGGGCTCGAGCGCACCGTCGACGAGTTGGCCGGCGAGGTGGCCCGAGCGGCCGCCGACCTGACCGGGGCGCGCACCAGCGCGGCCAAGCGCTTGGCCAAGGCCGTCACCGCCGAGCTGGCCGGGCTGGCGATGGGCGATGCGCAGTTCACGGTCACGGTGCAGCCGATGCCGGCGCGGCCGGACGACGCCGCGCCGGTGGTTCTGCCGTCGGGCATGGCCGCCCACGCCGGTTCGGCCGGCACCGACGTCATCGAGTTCGGCTTCACCGCGCACCGCGGTGCCGCGGTATTGCCGGTCAACAAGAGTGCCTCCGGCGGTGAGCTGTCGAGGTTGATGCTGGCGCTGGAGGTGGTGCTGGCCGCCTCGGCGGAGGGCACCACGATGGTGTTCGACGAGGTCGACGCCGGCGTCGGGGGCCGGGCGGCGGTGCAGATCGGGCGCCGGCTGGCCCGGCTGGCGCGCACCCACCAGGTCATCGTTGTGACCCACCTGCCACAGGTGGCCGCGTATGCGGACGTGCACCTGGTGGTCGAGGCCGGGGGCCGCACCGCAACCAGTGCGGTCCGCCGCCTCGACGGCGACGGCCGCGTCGCGGAACTGGCGCGAATGCTGGCCGGGCTGGGCGATTCCGACAGCGGCCGCGCGCACGCCCGCGAACTGCTCGCGACGGCCGAAAACGACCGGGCAGCGGAGTAACCCGCCGCAACGCAATCGTGTTACTAATGTGATAGAAGTAAACTTCTGAGGCTGGTGTTACGGCGCGCCTCCACGGCTCTCGCCATTTCGCCGACAGAATCGCCGCTATGAAGATGTCAGCCCTCCTGTCTCGCAATGCCAGCTCGCGGCCCGGTCTGGTTGGCGTCGCGCGCGTCGACCGCGACGTCGACCGGTTGCTGCGCCGTGTCGGATCCGGCGACGTCGCGGTGATCGACGCGTGCGACCTCGACCGGATCACCGCCGACGCGCTCGTGGAAGCCGGCGTCGCCGCCGTGGTCAACGCCGCGCCGTCGATCTCGGGTCGCTACCCGAACCTGGGGCCGGAAGTGCTGGTGGCCAACGGCGTGATGCTGATCGACCACACCGGGCCCGAGGTCTTCAAGAAGGTCAAGGACGGCACCCGGGTGCGGCTGCACGACGGCGGCGTGTACTCCGGCGATCGCCGGCTGATCGTCGGCACCGAGCGCGGCGACCACGAGATTTCGGAACTGATGCACGAGGCCAAGAGCGGACTGGTCGCCCACCTTGAGGCGTTCGCCGGCAACACCATCGAGTTCATCCGCAGCGAAAGCCCGCTGCTGATCGACGGGATCGGCATCCCCGAGGTCGACGTGGACCTCAACCGTCGCCACGTCGTGATCGTCGCCGAAGAGGACTCGGCGGCGGACGATCTGAAGTGCCTCAAGCCGTTCATCAAGGAGTACCAGCCGGTCCTCGTGGGTGTGGGCACCGGGGCCGACGTTTTGCGCAAGGCGGGCCACCGGCCGCAGCTCATCGTCGGCGATCCCGAGCGGATGAGCGCCGACGTGCTCAGGTGCGGCGCGCACGTGGTGCTGCCCGCCGACGCCGACGGCCATGCCCCGGGCCTGGAGCGCATCCAGGACCTCGGTGTCGGTGCGATGACGTTCCCAGCCGCCGGATCGGCCACCGACCTGGCTTTGCTGCTGGCCGACCACCACGGGGCCGCGCTGATCGTAACGGCCGGCCACACCGCCACGATCGAGGAGTTCTTCGACCGTTCCCGCCAGAGCACCAATCCGTCGACGTTTTTGACCAGGCTCAAGGTGGGACAGAAGCTGGTGGACGCCAAGGCCGTGGCCACCTTGTACCGCAACAGGATATCCGGCGGCGCGATCGCGCTGCTGATCTTGGCGATGCTGATCGCTGTCATTGTGGCCCTGTGGGTGTCCAAGACCGATCATGCCGCCCTGGACTGGGTGTTCGCCTACTGGAACCGCTTCTCGCTGTGGGTGCAGCACCTGGTCTCGTAGGGCGGTCAATCGTGATATCGCTGCGCCAGCACGCGTTTTCGCTTGCGGCGGTGTTCCTCGCCCTGGCCGTCGGGGTGGTGTTGGGTTCGGGTCTGCTCTCGGACACGTTGCTGTCGGGTCTGCGTGACGACAAGCGCCAGCTGCAGAGCCAGATCAACACCCTCGACCAGCAGAACAACGGGCTCCACGAAAAGCTCAACTCCGCGGGTCAGTTCGATGCGGCGATGGCCGGGCGGATGCTGCGCGACTCGCTCGCCGAGAAATCCGTGGTGATCGTCCGGACCCCGGATTCGTCCGACGACGTGGTGCAGGCGCTGACCCGGCTCGTCGGGGTTGCCGGTGGCACCGTCACCGGGACCGTGGCGCTGACCCAGCAGTTCGTCGAGGCCAACAACGCCGAAAAATTGCTCTCCGTGGTGAATTCGTCGATCCTGCCTGCAGGTTCGCAGCTGAGCACCACATCGGTGGACCAGGGTTCGCAGGCCGGTGACCTGGTGGGCATCGTGCTGCAGGTCAACAAGAACCCGACGACTCCGCCGGTCGACGACGCGCAGCGCAACACCGCGCTGGCGGCGCTGCGCCAGACGGGTTTCATCACCTACCCGGACCAGCCGATCTCGGCGGCCAATACGGCGCTGGTGGTGACCGGCGGCGGGCTCGGCGACGACGCCGGCAACCGGGGCTCCACCGTCGCACGGTTCGCCACGGCGCTGGCGCCGCACGGCTCGGGCACCGTGCTGGCCGGCTCCGAGGGCGTCGCCGAGGGCACCGCCGCGGTGGCGGTGACGCGCTCGGATCCGGCCATGGCGGCCGCCGTGAGCACCGTCGACGACCTCGACACCGAGGCTGGCCGCATTACCGCGATCCTGGCCCTGCACGACCTGCTCAGCGGCGGCCACAGCGCGCATTACGGCACGGGTCCGGGCGCGACGGCGGTGACCGTCCCGCAGTAGCACGACGCCCGCTGGCGTGTCAGCGACGGCTTGTCGGCGGCAGTGTTAAGGTGAAATTCCGTGGGTCGGCAGGCCCCAGCTATGACAAGCATTGCCCTGCGCCGTCGTCACGGGAGTTGCTCTTGCCAGCGTTACGCAAGCATCCGCAGACCGCCACCAAGCATCTCTTCGTCAGCGGCGGCGTGGCGTCTTCGCTCGGCAAGGGCCTGACCGCGTCCAGCCTCGGCCAGCTGCTCACCGCGCGTGGCCTGCACGTCGTCATGCAGAAACTCGACCCTTACCTCAACGTCGACCCGGGCACCATGAACCCGTTCCAGCACGGCGAGGTGTTCGTCACCGAGGACGGTGCCGAGACCGACCTCGATGTCGGCCACTACGAGCGCTTCCTCGACCGCAATCTGTCCGGCTCGGCCAATGTGACTACCGGCCAAGTCTATTCGTCTGTCATCGCCAAGGAGCGGCGCGGCGAGTACCTCGGTGACACCGTGCAGGTGATCCCGCACATCACCGACGAGATCAAGAGCCGGATTCTGGCGATGGCCAACCCGGACGCCGACGGCAACCGGCCCGATGTGGTGATCACCGAGATCGGCGGCACGGTCGGCGACATCGAGTCGCAGCCGTTCCTGGAGGCCGCCCGGCAGATCCGCCACGACGTCGGACGCGAGAACGTCTTCTTCCTGCACGTCTCGCTGGTTCCCTACCTGGCGCCGTCGGGTGAGCTCAAGACCAAGCCGACGCAGCACTCGGTGGCCGCGCTGCGCAGCATCGGTATCACCCCCGATGCGCTGATCCTGCGCTGTGACCGCGACGTGCCCGAGCCGCTGAAGAACAAAATCGCGTTGATGTGCGACGTCGACATCGACGGCGTGATCTCGACACCGGACGCGCCGTCCATCTACGACATTCCCAAGGTGCTGCACCGCGAGCAACTGGATGCGTTCGTGGTGCGCAGGTTGAGTCTGCCGTTCCGCGACGTCGACTGGGCGGAGTGGGACGACCTGTTACGGCGGGTCCACGAGCCGCGGGAAACGGTCCGAATCGCGTTGGTGGGCAAGTATGTCGACCTGTCCGATGCATACCTGTCGGTGGCCGAGGCCCTGCGGGCAGGCGGTTTCAAGCACCACGCGAAGGTGGAAATGCGCTGGGTGGCTTCCGATGACTGCCAGACCGACGGCGGCGCGGCGGCGGTGCTCAGCGACGTGCACGGCGTGTTGATCCCCGGCGGGTTCGGGATCCGCGGCATCGAAGGCAAGATCGGCGCCATCTCCTACGCCCGCACCCATGGGCTGCCGGTGCTCGGATTGTGCCTCGGGCTGCAGTGCATCGTGATCGATGCGGCGCGGTCGGTGGGACTGACCGCGGCGAATTCGGCCGAGTTCGACCCGAACACGCCGGATCCGGTGATCTCCACGATGGCCGACCAGCGGGACGCCGTGGCGGGCGAGGCCGACCTCGGTGGCACCATGCGGCTCGGCGCCTACCCCGCCGTGCTGAAACCGGATTCCATTGTCGCCGAGGCATATCAATCCACCCAGGTCGCCGAGCGCCACCGGCACCGCTATGAAGTGAACAACGCGTACCGGGAAAAGATCGCCGAGAGCGGCTTGCGGTTCTCCGGCACCTCGCCCGACGGACACCTCGTCGAGTTCGTCGAATATCCGCGCGGGGTCCACCCGTTTGTGGTCGGCACCCAGGCCCACCCGGAGCTCAAGAGCAGGCCCACCCGGCCACATCCGTTGTTCGTCGCGTTCGTCGGAGCCGCGCTGGATTACAAAGCCGCCGAACGGCTGCCGGTCGAAATCCCGGAACATCGGCCGAACGGCAGCGAGCACCCGCGAGGGGTCGAGGGACTGCTGCAGCAGCCAGTGGCCCGTGGCTGAGCACCAATTCGACACCGTCTCTTCCGAAACAGCTTATGTCGGAAGGATTTTGGCCCTGCGTGTGGACCATGTGCGGATGCCGGGCGGGGACACGGCGACGCGCGAGGTGGTCGAGCACTTCGGCGCGGTGGCCGTCGCCGCGATCGACGATGAGCGCAACATCGCCATGGTCTATCAGTACCGCCATCCGCTGGGCCGCCGGCTGTGGGAGCTTCCGGCCGGGTTGCTCGACACCCAGGGCGAAGACCCGGCCCAAACCGCCGCGCGTGAACTGAAGGAGGAAGCTGGACTGGCGGCCGACAACTGGCGGGTGCTGCTGGACGTCGCGTCGTCGCCGGGCTTTTCCGATGAGTCGGTGCGGACCTATCTGGCGACCGGCCTGTCGGATGTCGGCCGCCCGCAGGGCAGCGACGAAGAGGCCGACCTGACGCTGCAGTGGTTCCTGCTCGAGCAGGCAGTGCAGATGGTGATGTCCGGTGAGATCGTCAACGCCTCGGCCGCCGCCGGAGTGCTGGCCGCCTACGCCGCGGTGGTGGCGGGCGCGCCGACCCGGCCCCTCGACGCACCGTGGCCGGACCGGCCCACCGCGTTCGCGCGACGGCAGGGCCGGTGACGATGACGACCGTCGCACCGGCCCTGGCGGGGCAGCTGCTGGGTTATCTCGACTATCTGACCATCGAGCGCGGGGTGGCGGCCAACACGTTGAGTTCGTACCGCCGCGATCTGCGCCGCTATCAGGAGCATCTGGCGCTGCGCGGCATCAACGACCTCGCCGACGTCAGCGAGGCCGACGTCAGCGACTTCCTGGTGTCGTTGCGCCGTGCCGATCCCGACACCGGCGCGATCGGGTTGTCGGCCGTGTCGGCGGCACGGGCGTTGATCGCGGTGCGTGGGCTGCACCGCTTTGCCGCGGCCGAGGGACTGACCGGCATCGACGTGGCGAAGGCGGTCAAGCCGCCCACCCCGAGCCGGCGGCTGCCCAAGAGCCTGACCGTCGACGAGGTGCTGGCGCTGCTGACCGGCGCGGGCGGGGACAGCCCCGCCGACGGGCCGCTGAGCTTGCGCAACCGCGCGCTGCTGGAGTTGCTCTACTCGACCGGCGCCCGGATCTCCGAGGCGGTGGGCCTTGACGTCGACGACATCGACACCCACGCCCGCTCGGCGCTGCTGCGTGGCAAGGGCGGCAAGCACCGGCTGGTGCCGGTCGGCCGGCCGGCCATCGACGCGCTCAACGCCTACTACGTGCGCGGGCGCCCGGAGCTGGCCCGGCGTGGGCGCGGCACTGCCGCGATCTTCCTCAATGCCCGCGGCGGCCGGCTTTCCCGGCAGAGCGCGTGGCAGGTGTTGCAGGACGCGGCCGAGCGGGCCGGGATCACCGCGGCGGTCTCGCCGCACACCCTGCGGCATTCATTCGCCACCCACCTGCTCGACGGAGGCGCCGACGTCCGCGTCGTGCAGGAACTTCTCGGCCACGCCTCGGTGACGACCACGCAGATTTACACGCTGGTGACCGTGCATGCGCTGCGGGAGGTGTGGGCGGGCGCGCACCCGCGCGCGCACTAGGCCCGATTCGCCGGGCGCTGGAACACGTCGTCGAGGGTGACGGTGCGTAGGTTACGGGACCGGATGACGTCGACGAGCTGGTCGTAGACGTGGGTCACCGGCAGGTGGTTGAGGTGACCGAGCACGATGGTCTGCGGCGTGAAGTACTGGTTGGCCATCTTGACGATGAAATCCTCTTTGACCACGGTCGAGTCCGCCAGCGAACCCGACCACATGGTGATCACCGGGTAGCCGAGGTCGGCGGCCACGCGGTCCACGGCGGGGTTGTGCCTGCCGTAGGGCGGCCGCAGGTATGGGGCGGCGTCGATGCCGAAGGTCTTTTTCAAGAAGGCGTCGTTGCGGGTGATTTCGTCGGCGATCCGGCGTTGCGACACGGCGGTCAGATCGGGGTGCGAAAAGCTGTGGTTGCCCAGCTGGATCTGCCGCGAGTCCACCAGCGGTCGCAGCAATGCGCGGTTGTCGGTCCACGACGGGTACATCCCGTTGACGAAAAATGTCAGCCGCACGCCGGTGTCCTTGGCGAACTGGGTGTAAAGGCGCACCACGTCGCTGTTGGCCCCGTCGTCGACGGTGAGCGCGAGCAGATCGCCCTGACCGGGAAGGCGAGTCAGTACTCCGTTGCCCGGCAACCTGGTTCGGGTGCCCGCCGCGGGCGGCGGCATCACCGCGACCGGGGCTGGTAGCGACGCAGCCGGCCCCGGCGCCATGCCCTGTGGGTCCGGCGTGGCCGCGGCGGTGGTCCGTGGCGCGCCGCCGACCTGCCAGCGGGCCAGACCAACCCCGGCGACCATGGCCGCCGCCAGGCTGGCCATGAACCGACGCCGGTTCAGCTCCGACACAGCAGCGCACGGTATCACCGTCCACTGGCAAAACCGGCCGCCCGGCGGCGCGCGTCGGGCGTCGGTTTGGCAACCTTTCGGACGCCGACCTCAGCGGATGTTGTGAACACGCTGTGAATGCCGATGCGCTACGGTAACTCACCGATGAGTGCCCTCAGCTACAGCGAAGCGGTCGTCGTCGGGGCGTTCCAGGGCCTGACCGAGTTGTTCCCGGTCTCCAGCTTGGGGCATTCTGTGCTGATTCCGGCGCTGGTCGGCGGCCGGTGGGCGCGCGACCTGAACGTGTCAGCGCCGGAGTCGCCGTACCTGGCGTTCATTGTCGGGCTGCACGTCGCGACCGCCGCCGCCCTGCTGGTGTTCTTCTGGCGTGACTGGGCGCGCATCGTCGCGGGCTTCGTCACGTCGCTGCGTTATCGGCGCGTCGAGACCCCCGAGCAGCGGCTGGCTTGGTTGATGATTCTGGCCACCATCCCGGTGGGTGTCGCCGGTCTGGCGCTCGAGCATCTGTTTCGGACGACGCTGGGCAAGCCGATCCCCGCCGCGGTGTTTTTGATGGTCAACGGCGTGGTGCTCTACGCCGGGGAACGGTTGCGCCGGCGGGCCCCGGCGCCGCCCGCGCTGACCCCGGCCGCCGACGGCCACGCGGCGGTCGTCGAACCGCGCGGCGCGCGACTGGATGCCAGCGACGAGCGGCTCTCCGGGCTGCCGATGGGCCGCGGTGTGCTGATCGGTTCCGCGCAGATCCTGGCGCTGCTGCCGGGCATCAGCCGCTCGGGGATCACCATGGTGGCCGGGCTGCTGCGCGGGCTGTCGCACGAGGACGCCGCACGGTTCTCTTTTTTGCTCGCCACCCCGGTCATTCTGGCCGCGGGGGCGCTGAAGATCCCGGACCTGGCCGGCCCGCTGGGTGCCGGCATTCACGGTCAGGTGCTGGCCGGCAGCGTCGCCTCGTTCGTCAGCGCGTACCTGGCGGTGCGCTATCTGACCCGCTACTTCCAAACCCGCACCCTGACGCCGTTCGCGATCTACTGCGTGCTGGCCGGCGCCGCGAGTCTGCTTTGGCTGGTTTGTCGATGATGCCGGCGGCGGGTGTTCGGCGCGGTCCGCCGTGTTCCGGGCCCCCGCCCCGTTAAACTTGGCCGGATGTCCGCCAGCACCAGCCACGCCCTGACCGCGGACGGTCGGGTGTGACCGAGGATCCAGAGCACTCAGGGCTCGGGCTGACTGGCCGCCCGCCGCGGACGATTCCCGAGCCGCAACCGAAGACCAGCCACGGTCCGGCCAAAGTCATCGCGATGTGCAACCAGAAGGGCGGAGTCGGCAAGACCACATCGACGATCAACCTGGGCGCCGGCCTGGCCGAGTACGGCCGGCGGGTGCTGCTCGTGGACCTGGACCCACAGGGTGCGCTGTCGGCGGGGCTGGGGGTGCCGCACTTCGAGCTGGACGTCACCATCCACAACGTGCTGGTCGACATGCGGGTCTCGATCGACGACGTGATGGTGCACACCCGGGTGAAGAACCTCGACCTGGTGCCCAGCAACATCGACCTGTCGGCCGCTGAGATCCAGCTGGTCAACGAGGTGGGGCGCGAGCAGACGCTGGCCCGTGCGCTGTATCCGGTGCTCGATCGGTACGACTATGTGCTGGTCGACTGCCAGCCGTCGCTGGGTCTGCTGACGGTCAATGCGCTGGCCTGCGCGGACGGGGTGGTGATCCCGACCGAATGCGAGTACTTCTCGCTGCGCGGGCTGGCGCTGCTGACCGACACCGTCGACAAGGTGCACGACCGGCTCAACCCCAGACTGCGGATCAGCGGGATCGTGATCACCCGGTTCGACACCAGGACGGTCAACGCCCGTGAGGTGATGGCCCGGGTGGTGGAGCGGTTCGGCGACCTGGTGTTCGACACCGTCATCACGCGCACCGTGCGTTTCCCCGAGACCAGTGTGGCCGGCGAGCCGATCACCACCTGGGCGCCTAAGTCCGGGGGCGCCCAGGCCTACCGGTCGCTGGCGCGCGAGGTGATCGACCGCTTCAACGGCGCGTGACCCACGCCCCCTCACCCGAGAAGGGTTTCCAGGTCCGGCTCACCAACTTCGAGGGGCCGTTCGACCTGCTGCTGCAACTGATTTTCGCGCATCGGCTCGACGTGACCGAGGTGGCGCTGCATCAGGTCACCGACGAGTTCATCGCCTACACCAAAGCCATTGGCCCGCGGCTCGAGCTGGAGGAGACGACGGCGTTCCTGGTGGTCGCCGCGACGCTGCTCGACCTGAAGGCGGCGCGGCTGCTGCCGGCCGGCGAAGTGCAGGACGCCGAGGATCTCGCGCTGCTGGAGGTGCGGGACCTGTTGTTTGCGCGGCTGCTGCAATACCGGGCGTTCAAGCATGTCGCCGAGATGTTTGCCGAGCTGGAGGCCGCCGCGCTGCGCAGCTACCCGCGGGCGGTGTCGCTGGAGCAGCGCTACGCCGACCTGCTGCCGGAGGTGATGCTCGGCGTGGACGCCGAGCGGTTCGCCCAGATTGCGGCGATCGCGTTCGCGCCGCGGCCGGTGCCGACCGTGGCCACCGAGCATCTGCACGAGACAATGGTGTCGATCCAGGAACAGGCGCACCGGCTGCTGGACCTGTTGGAGCGGCGCGGTGTGGGCGGGTGGGCGACGTTCTCCGAGCTGGTCGCCGACTGCGCCGAGCCGATGCAGATCATCGGGCGGTTCCTGGCGCTGCTCGAGCTGTACCGAGCGCGGGCGGTAGCATTCGACCAGTCAGAACCACTTGGTGTGCTCCAGGTTTCGTGGACCGGAGACCGTCCAGCAGCCGACGACCTGGCAGAGGCGCACGACCACTCATGAACCCCCGATGACCGACGAGATCCCCGATTTGGACCTCGGCCTCGAGCTGGAGCCGCAGGCCCGGCTCGACGATGCCGAGCTGACCGCCGTCTTGGAGGCGCTGCTGCTGGTGGTCGACACGCCGGTGTCGGTGGCGACACTGGCCACGGTGACACAGCAGACGACGGACCGGGTCGCGGCGGCGCTGCTGCGGATGGCCACCGAACTGGCGGACCGGGGCAGCGGCATCGACCTGCGTGAGGCCGGCGGCGGGTGGCGGATGTACACCCGGGCCAGGTTCGCGCCGTACGTGGAGAAGCTGCTGCTCGACGGTGCTCGGTCGAAGTTGACCCGGGCGGCGTTGGAGACGCTGGCGGTGGTGGCCTACCGCCAGCCGGTGACCCGGGCGCGGGTCAGCGCGGTGCGCGGTGTGAACGTCGACGCGGTGATGCGCACGCTGCTGGCCCGCGGACTGATCACCGAGGCGGGCACCGATCCGGACACCGGGGCGGTGACCTTCGCGACGACGGAGCTGTTCCTGGAGCGGTTGGGGTTGTCGTCGCTGGCCGACCTGCCAGACATCGCGCCGCTGTTGCCCGACATCGATGTGATCGACGACATCACCGAATCCCTCGACCAGGAGCCACGATTCGTCAAGCTCACCGGCAGTGAACCGGCCGACCAGCAGCTGCAGGCGTTCGACGTGGACCGGGAGTGACATGGTGACGTCGGCGGGCGAGGGGGTGCGGCTGCAGAAGGTGTTGTCGCAGGCCGGGATCGCATCACGGCGGGCGGCCGAGAAGTTGATCACCGACGGCCGCGTCGAGGTCGACGGGCACGTGGTCACCGAGCTGGGCACCCGCGTCGACCCGCAGAAGTCGGTGGTGCGGGTGGACGGTGCGCGGGTGCTGCTGGACGACTCGCTGGTGCATCTGGCGCTGAACAAGCCGCGCGGCATGCAGTCGACGATGTCCGACGATCGCGGCCGGGCGTGCATCGGAGATCTGGTCGAGCACCGGGTTCGCGGCAACAAGAACCTGTTTCACGTCGGCCGGCTCGACGCCGACACCGAGGGACTGATCCTGCTGACCAATGATGGCGAGCTCGCCCACCGGTTGATGCATCCGTCGTATCAGGTGCCAAAAACGTATCTGGCGACGGTGACCGGGACGGTGCCGCGGGCGCTGGGCAAAAAGCTGCGCGCCGGAGTGGAATTGGCGGACGGGCCGGTGCGCGTGGACGATTTCGCGGTCGTGGACGCGGTGCCGGGGAAGACGTTGGTGCGGGTGACGTTGCACGAGGGCCGCAATCGGGTCGTGCGACGGTTGTTGGCCGCGGCCGGTTATCAGGTGCAGGCTTTGGTGCGCACCGACATCGGAGCGGTGTCGTTGGGCAATCAGCGGCCCGGCAGCATCAGGCCGTTGAACCGCACCGAGATCGGCGAGCTGTATAAGGCGGTGGGGTTGTGAGCAGCTCGCTGGTGATCGCGATCGACGGGCCGGCCGGCACCGGGAAGTCCTCGGTGTCAAGGGGCTTGGCACGTGAGCTCGGTGGGCGGTACCTGGACACCGGAGCGATGTACCGCATCGTGACGCTGGCCCTGCTGCGGGCCGGAGTCGACTTGACCGACCCGCCGGCGATGGCGGCCGCGGCGGCCGATGTCCGGCTGGCCGTGAGCTACGACCCCGATGAGGACCGGGCTTTCCTTGGCGGAGAAGATGTTTCGTTGCAGATCCGTGGTGACGAGGTGACCGGCGCCGTGTCGGCGGTGTCAGCGGTGGCCGAGGTCCGTAAGCGGCTGGTCGAGCTGCAGCGGCAACTGGCCGACGGGCCGGGCAGCGTCGTGGTCGAGGGACGAGACATCGGGACGGTGGTGTTCCCGGATGCCGACGTGAAATTTTTTCTGACCGCGTCGCCCGAGACGCGGGCCAGGCGGCGCAATGACCAGAACATCACCGGTGGGTTGGCTGACGACTATGCGGGGGTGCTCGCCGATGTGCGCCGCCGGGATTTTTTGGATTCAACGAGGCCGGTGTCGCCATTGCGGGCAGCCGCGGACGCCGTCGTGGTGGACACCAGTGACATGACCGAGGCCCAGGTGATCGCGCGGCTGTTGGCTGTCGTCCGGGAGCGGACAAGGGCAGCGCGGTGAGCGCGGGCAGCTGGCTGGACGAAAGCGACTGGCAGGCCTCGGCTCCGCCGCCCGTAGTGGCGGTGGTCGGCCGGCCCAACGTGGGCAAGTCGACATTGGTCAACCGGATCCTGGGCCGGCGTGAAGCGGTGGTGCAGGACGTGCCGGGCGTGACCCGTGATCGGGTGTCGTACGACGCGTCGTGGACCGGTCGGCGGTTCATCGTGCAGGACACCGGTGGCTGGGAGCCCGATGCGAAGGGTCTTCAGCAACTGGTGGCCGAACAGGCGGCGGTGGCGATGCGTACCGCGGACGCGGTGATCTTGGTGGTCGACGCGGTGGTAGGCGCCACCACGGGCGACCAGGCGGCGGCGCGCACGTTGCGGCGGTCCGGAAAGCCGGTGTTCTTGGCGGCCAACAAGGTTGATAACGAAAAGGGGGAGGCCGACGCGGCGGAGTTGTGGTCACTTGGTCTGGGTCAACCATATGCGATCAGTGCGATGCACGGGCGGGGCGTGGGCGACCTGCTCGACGAGGTGGTGGCCGCTCTGCCGGAGGTGCACGAGGTTTCCTCGGCCGTGGGCGGTCCGCGTCGAGTCGCGTTGGTAGGCAAGCCGAATGTTGGAAAGAGCTCGCTGCTGAACAAGCTGGCCGGCGATCAGCGGTCGGTGGTGCACGAGGTGGCGGGCACGACGGTGGATCCGGTGGACTCGCTGATCGAGCTGGACGGCGAGGTGTGGCGGTTCGTCGACACCGCGGGCTTGCGGCGCAAGGTCGGGCAGGCCAGTGGGCACGAGTTTTATGCATCGGTGCGGACGCGCGGCGCGATCGACGCGGCCGAGGTGGCGATCGTGTTGATCGACGCGTCGCAGCCGATCACCGAGCAGGACCAGCGGGTGATCTCGATGGTGATCGAGGCGGGCCGGGCGCTGGTGCTGGCGTTCAACAAGTGGGATCTCCTCGACGAGGAGCGTCGCTATCAGCTGGACCGGGAGATCGAACGTGAGCTGGCCCAGGTGCAGTGGGCGCACCGGGTGAACATCTCGGCGAAGACCGGTCGCGCGGTGCAGAAGCTAGTCCCGGCGCTGGACGCGGCGCTGCAGTCGTGGGACACCCGGATCTCGACGGGACGGTTGAATTCGTGGCTCACGGAGGTGGTGGCCGCCACGCCGCCGCCGGTTCGGGGCGGCAAGCAGCCGAGGATCCTGTTCGCGACCCAGGCCACCGCGCGGCCGCCGACGTTCGTGCTGTTCACGACCGGTTTCCTGGAGGCCGGATACCGCCGGTTTTTGGAACGGCGGCTGCGTGAGACGTTCGGCTTCGAGGGCAGCCCGATTCGGATCAATGTGCGGGTGCGGGAGAAGAGGGCCGCGCGGCCGCGTTGACGCGTCCGCCTAGAGTTTTCGGGTGTCCGTCTCCCATATGCTGCTGATCGCGCTGGCGGGTGCGGGGGCCGGGGCGATAAATGCGCTTGTCGGGTCAGGCACGCTGATCACGTTCCCGACGTTGGTGACGCTCGGGTATCCGCCGGTGACTGCGACAATGTCCAACGCGGTCGGTCTGGTGGCTGGCGGCGTATCCGGGACGTGGGGGTACCGGCGTGAGTTGCGGGGCCAGTGGCATCGGCTGCGCTGGCAGCTGCTCGCATCGCTGACCGGCGCCGTTGTGGGTTCGTGGCTGCTGCTGCACTTGCCGGAGAAGGTGTTCGCGCAGGTGGTGCCGGTGCTGTTGGTGCTCGCCCTGCTGCTGGTGGTCATCGGGCCGAGGATCCAAGCCTGGGTGCGACGGCGCGCCGAGCAGGCGGGTCGCTCCGATGAGCAGCTGTCGCCGCGGCGGATGGCCGCTCTGGTCGCTGGCACCTTTGCGGTGGGCGTGTACGGCGGCTACTTCACCGCGGCGCAGGGCATTCTGCTGATCGGCGTGATGGGAGCTCTGCTGCCCGAGTCGGTGCAGCGGATGAACGCGGCCAAGAATTTACTAGCGCTGGTGGTCAACGTCGTTGCCGCGGTCGCCTACACGCTGGTGGCGTTTCACCGCATCAGCTGGATGGCGGCCGGGCTGATCGCGGTCGGCTCGCTGATCGGCGGCTGGCTCGGCGCGCACTACGGTCGCCGGTTGTCCCCAAATGCGCTGCGCGTCGTGATAGTGGTCGTTGGCCTGATCGGTTTGTACCGGCTGCTGACCGTGTGATGCGGCCTGATGGCTGGGGCGAGCGCCGCCGCCTGCGGTAGGCTTTCGACCTGCTGCCGGTTGGTGCCGGTCGGCAACGGGCTGTGGCGCAGTTTGGTAGCGCACTTGACTGGGGGTCAAGTGGTCGCAGGTTCAAATCCTGTCAGCCCGACTCTGTCAGCCCGACTCTGTCAGCCCGACTCAGGTGAGACGGTTTCCGAGGTTTGGGAGCTGCCTTTTTCATGCCATACCGCCTTTGCATACCGCCATCACAAACCGAGCGCGTCGCCGAGCCCGTTGACTGCGGCCCGTGCGGCGTCGTCGCTGGTGTGCCCGTAGAGATCGCCGGTGATGGAGATCGAGGCGTGGCCGAGCAGGTCGGCCGCGGCCTTGATATGCACACCTGATTCGAGCCAGCCGACCGCTGCGGAATGGCGCAGCGTGTGTGCGCCGACGTCGTCAATGCCGGCCTTGGCTGCCGCAATCTCGACGGTGCGCAGCAGGTTGCGCGGGTCGACCCATCCGCCGACTTCGGTCGCGAACACCGCGCCCGTATCGGTCCACTGGTCGCCGGCGTGCAACCGTTCGGCAATCTGCGCTTTGCGGTGCGCTTTCAACTCAGCGACGAGGCCGGCGGTCAACGGGATCCGCCGCCGCGGCCGATCGGTCTTCGGCGCAGTCCACGCCAACGCGCCAGCGACGCGCACGACGATGCCGGCGACAGTCAATTCACCCTTGGCCAGGTCGACGTCGGACCAGCGCAGGCCGGCCACTTCGCCGCGGCGCATACCGGTCGCCGCGAGCACCAGCACTGCCGGTGGTCCTGGTCGTCGGCGTGGGCTTCGCCGTCAGGGGCCGGCTTGGCTGCATGATGGCCGGGTGACGATGCATCAGGAGGCGACGCGCGCCCTGTACGAGGGCTCGCTCGCCGAGCCCGGTGGCGCGAACCCGTATGCCGGCCGGTCGCTGGTCCTCGCGAAGCTGTGGATGCGCGGATATCGGCGGATGCTGCTTGTGCGGATCAACAGTGGGCCGGCGATGCAGCGCTACCTTGCTGCGCGGGCCGCCGTGCGTCGTAGTGTTCTCGGCGATGGCTAGCAACGCGTCGCTCGACGACCCATTTCTTCCGCTCGCTTTCGCGCTGTATTCGAATCCCGGGGCTTACGCCGTCTTGGCCGGCGCTGGTGTGTCTCGGGGTGCTGGCCTGCCGACCGCCTGGGACATAGTTGTCGACCTCATCGCTCAGATGGCCGACGACGGCGACGATATAGACGCGGATACCGCCAGCACTTGGTACGAGAAACGCTACGGATCGCCTCCGACGTATAGCGACGTGGTGAACCAACTCGCGCTGACGCGCACAGAACGTCAGGCGCTGCTGCGGAAGTACTTCGAGAACGCGGACGACAGCACCGAGCCGATAAGGCCATCTGTCGCTCATCGAGCGGTCGCGCGTCTGATGCAGGTCGGCACGATCCGCGTCGTGCTCACGATCAATTTCGACCGGCTGTTTGAGCAGGCGCTACAGGAACTCGGAATCGAACCGACCGTAGTAGCTACGAATGCCGATGCTCAGGGCTTAGCACCTCTACACACGTTGCAGCACTGCATCATTCACCTACACGGCGACTATCTGAATGCGCTCTCGATGAGGAACACGACGGCCGAGCTCGCCGGCTACCCGGGACACATGAAAAGTCTGCTTCGGCGCGTAGTGACTGACTATGGCCTGCTCGTCGCCGGCTGGTCTGTGCAGTATGACCCGGCGCTCCGTGAAGCGGTGGCGGCGCACTATCCGTCGCGATTCACGATGGGATGGGTCAGCCCTGGCACGCTGAGCCCCGACGCGGCTTCGCTTACGGAGAGTAAGAAGGCATTGGTCTTTCAGACAACCGCCGACGATGCGTTTGGCCACCTGGCCGATGAGGTCGAAGCGATGCGCGACCGACGCGCACGGCATCCCCTGACCGTCGATGCGGCGGTAGGTCGGATAAAACGCCATTTGGCCGGTGCGCGACCGGCAATCGCCGCGCACGACATGCTTGTCGCAGAGTTCGCCCAACTGCGAGACATACCCGCACTCCATCCAGCCCGGGCGATGGATTCCGAAAATGCGCACTACGAATCGGCGCTGAATCAAGTCGTAGAGGCGTGCCGTATACCCGTCGGATGTTCGGCCGCGCTTGCCTACTGGGGCGACGCTGCGACCGACCGCTGGTGGCTGCCCGAGATTGAACGATTCGGGCGCATCGATCTTGCAAGCGGCACGGTGCGCCTCATTCATCTGCCGCTTGTCGCGGCGACCCTGTTGTTCTACGGCGCCGGCGTGGCCGCTGTCGCAGCTGAGCGCTTTGATCTGCTTCGGAAAGTGTTCCAGCTACGGGTGAATCAGGTCGGCCAAATGCCTCAGGCAGCACCGGAAATCCTCACGCCTTCGAAAATCGTCGATGCCCACTATCCGCAGTTGTACGACGCGGTACACACAATCGTCGGCGACGCGTTGGGGCTCGACCCCCAGCCAATCGACGAGGCCTTGCAGCTCTTCGAGATACTCCGCCTGGCAATACAACTCGTCGAATCTGACGGATACGAAGCGTGGATCAGGGCGTTCGCCGCCGCGAATAAAGCGATCGGTGACGTTATTGAGGATCAATTGAAGGCATCGACAGCGAGGCAGGAGGCGATCGACCAAGTCGCGGAGCATTGCAGCGCGTATCGCACGCACCTTTTCGCCGCAGAACGCCAATACGAGGGTGAACGCGGCCGTCGGTGGAGCAGCCCCATTGCCGAACGCCTTGCCGACGAGATCAACCGACTGCGTGATTCTCACCCTGTCATCGCAGGCCTGCAATGGGGTGTCACCGGCGCGCAGCTTGCAGTTCAGGCAGTAGGTGCGGCAGTCGGAAGAGTTGCGAAAGAGTTGGAGTGGCAGGCAATCCCGGTCGGCACAGTCGGATTCATACCGTCTGAGTTCTGGCTAGACGGTCGGCCGACGAATTGAGTCGTCGAGCGCGGCCATCATCGCCGCCCGTATCTCATCGTCGTCGACCGCGGTATAACGCTCCGTCATCGCGATCGACCCATTCTTGGCGGGTGACGGTGCGGCACGATGCGACACGCGCCCTCTTCGAAGGCTCACCAGCCGACGTTGCGTATGCCGGGCGCTCGTTGGTCCTCGCGAAAACTGTGGATGTCCGGGTATCGGGGAATGCTGCTTGTCCGTCTTCAACCTGGGCCGGCGATGCCGAGGTACCTGAAGGCTATGGCAGCCTCGTCGGCGTCGAAGCGGTCACCAACGGGCGGCGATGACGACGGCGACGTCCATGCGCAAGCGTAGGGCGGTTTGGCAGTCACCCCAACGCGTGCCCTCGGCGTGGACCCTTGGGCGGGGCATCCCAGGTCCAATGCGGCAGCGTCATGAGCTTCCTCGCGCGGTCGGCTTTGAGAGTCCCCTTGCAGTAGTTGTCCCGCTGGTCCCGGACCCATGAGCCAAGAGGTACTCCGTCGGTCGTTTTGTACGGGGCGGGCACGCGTGCATCACCGTGTTTCGCAACGTACTTCTTGAGTAGGTCGAACCGTCGCTTCCACTCATCGCCGTATGGGTCCCAACTCCATGTCGGCAGTTGCTCGAGTGTGCGTTGCCGGTCGCGGTCCAGAGTGCCCTTGGCGTACTCCCTGCGTTGGCGCGCAACCCAGTTCCCGAGCGGTATTCCATCGAATGCGAAACCTTGCGGAACGCTTGTGGAGCCATATTCCTCATCGTAACGCTTGAGCGCAGCAAGGGCATCGTCCCACTGCGCCTGTGAATAATCCCAAATCCATCCGGGAAGCGAACTCAACCGTAGTTGCCGCTCGGCGGAAAGAGTGCCCTTCTTTCGCTGCATCCGCTGCGCTACCACCCACGCCCCCAGGGCAAAACCCTTGACACGGTGGCTATCTGGGACACGAGCGTTCCCGTACTCCCTAACATAGTCCTCGACAAGCCCGAAGGCTCTTTCCCAACTTTCGGCCCGAGCGTCCCAGGACCATCCGGATACGTTCTCAAGTCGCTTGCGACGTGTAGGAAGCATCGTTTCGTCGAAGTGCGCCAGCCGCTGAGTATTCACCCAACCGCCGAGCCTGAAGCCATCTACGACGTAAGCCGCTGGGACAAGCGCGTCACCATGCTCAGCCGCGTAGTTGAGCAAAGCGGCGAACCCACGCTCCCATTGTTCTTCCTTGGGATTCCACCGCCAGCCATCTATTGCCTCCAGTCGGCGCACGCGATCCGCGTCGAGTTTTCCCCTGCTGTATGCCGACCGCTGCCGCTCTACCCAGTCGCCGAGTTTGAACCCTTCGTAGATCAACCCGCCGGGAACGGCTAGTGTCGGGTGCTCACGTTGGTAGGCGCATAGCCGCGCGAACGCAGCCTCCCAGTTATCGGATTTCGGATCCCAGGACCATGCGGGTA
>JAFARC010000038.1 GCA_019245755.1 Mycobacteriaceae bacterium
CGTGCGGGTCTCGCTCGGCTCGGTCGTGTGCGTCTCGGTCGTGCGGGTCTCGGTCGTGCGGGTCTCGCTCGGCTCGGTCGTATGCGTCTCGGTCGTACGCGTCTCGGTCGTATGCGTCTCAGTCGTGCGGGTCTCGGTACGCGTCTCGGACCGGTGATTCTCGGAGGGGTCAGAGGGCCGTACGAACTGCGGATACATCGCACTAGCTTGGCCGGTGCCCGAGGAGACGCCCAAAGCTACCGCGGTGACCACCGCCGCCATCCCGGCCACGCCCGCAAGCTTCTTCGCAGTCACCAAACGAGAAATAATCATTAAGCCCCCTTCGGATTTTTGCTCAACGCGATTCGACTCCGATAAATCTACACCGGTTTCGCTAAACAATCGGTCGAAATCCACAAGTGATTCTTCTGCTCTTTCAAACCCAGAAGTCAAATTTTGATGATGCAAAATATCATTCAAATCCCTGGTAGAGGCCAGGTGTCTGCCTGGTAGAGGTCAGGCGTCTCCCTGGTAGAGGTCAGGCGTCAAAAGACGCATCATCAGCACCAGTGAGGGCGCCAAATCTCGCGCACGGGCCGGAAATTCTGTGTAGCTCAGAGCCGCGTCAGGACACGTCCGGCGGCGGCCCGAGCACCTGTTTCCACAACAGCTTCTGTTGACCAACTGAGCCAAGGCGCGATCTGCGGCTTTGTCCCACAGCCAACGCGCCTTCAAGCGGCAAACACCCCGTTCACTCGTGACACTTCTCGTACTGATCGATCAGTTCCTGCTCGGCGGGGCTGGGCAGATAGGCGCGTTGAGTGCAGCCGCCGATCGTGATGGCCACCGGGCCGACCGCGCGCCCGTGGGCGTCCAGGCGCCGCTCCATCTGGTCGCTGGCCGTGTAGAGGATCGGCAACGGCAACGTCGCGACGATCGGCAGATGCGCGCGGGCGAGCCGGATCGCGACATCGGGATCAGCCGATTGCGGTCCCTCCGACACCCACAGCGGCGGCCCATTGCCCGAGCTGTCGATCGACATCACGTCGATGTGCGGGATGAACTGGTCGCCGTTGAGCTTGTTCCACACGTCGATCTCCGCCTGGTTGGGCAGCCTGCCGGAAGTCTCGATGCCGCCGCCGAGGCTCTTGCCCGCGATGACCTTCCACTCACCGCTGCTCAGGTCGGCGAACTTGGTGCCCAGCGCGGCGAACGTCGTGGCAACGGCGGTGTAGTCGGCATCGATGGGAATCGTGATCGTGCCACTGCTGGGATGGCTGTCGCCCTGATTGGCCGACGAGCCTTGGGCGACCACGACGGTGGGACGGAAATACACTGTCGCCTCGGGGAATTCGCGTAGCAGATCAACCCAGCTGTGGGCCTGCCGGTTGATCTGGTCGGTGTTGGCGATGTCGGGGGCGGAGGTGTCGATCGCGAAATAGTCGAAGCCCCGCCGGGCGCGGAAATTGCCTTTGTAGGGGGCGTAGTCGACGGTCCGCAGAGCGTCGAGATACCTGGCGGTGATGGCGGCGAGCTGATCGCCGGTGACGTCGCCGGCCAGCTGCACCTCGACGTTGAAGTAGACCTGGCCATGGTCGGGATCGTTGACCAGTTTGTCGGTCACGGAGGTCACGCCGGGCATCTTCTGCAGCTGCTGTGTCAGCTCATCGAGCTGGGGCTGGCGGTCCGGAGGCGTGGTGGAGCCGGTGGTGTGGTGCGAACAGGCAGCCAGAAGCGCGACCAGCAACACGGCAAGCCAAACGGCACCCCGGTGCATCCACCCCCCGACCACGGTGGCTGACACGTTGCTATTTGACCATTACCGGCCCTTGCGGGGCTGCCAGACCACGAGAGCGGTGCTCTTGGGTACCACCGCGAGGTCGCGGCGCTGGTTGGCGCGCAGTTGCTCGATCTCGGCGGCCATTTCGCGCAGCCGCGACTGCAGCGCCTCCACCTGGTTGGTCAGCTCGATAATCCGCTTGACGCCGGCCAGGTTGACACCCTCGTCCTGCGACAGCCGCTGCACCTCACGGAGCAACTCGACGTCGCGTTCGGAGTAGCGACGGCCGCCGCCCGTGCTGCGCCGCGGCTTGACCAGGCCCAGCCGGTCGTAGGTGCGCAGGGTCTGAGCGTGCATCCCGGACAGGTGCGCGGCCACCGAGATCAGAAACGTGCGGGAATCGTCGGACTTGCTCATGGGCGCGACCCTGCCCATCCGGCCCGCGGGTCGAACCCGCTGGCCCGCTCGGCCGCCGCGTACTTCTCCAGCGCTTCGAGCGCCGCGCCCTCCAGGTTCGGCGGGACCGCGACCTTCACGGTGACCAGCAGGTCGCCGTGGCCGCCGCCGCGCTTGGGCACGCCGCGTCCGCGCACGCGCAGAATGCGCCCGTCGGCGGTGCCCTTCGGCACCCGCACCCCTACCTTGCCTTCCAGCGTCGGCACCGAAAGCGTGGTGCCCAAAGCCAATTCGTGGAAGCTGACGGGCACGTTCACGGTGAGGTCGTCGCCGTCGCGGCCGAAAACCTTGTCCGGCCGCACATGAACGGTGACATAGAGGTCGCCGGACGGCGCGCCGCGCAGACCGGCCTCACCCTGGCCGGGCAGCCTGATGCGCTGGCCGTCCTCGACGCCAGGGGGAATCCGGACGTTGATGGTTCGCGTCCGTGTGGTGACCCCGGTGCCTTTGCAGTCGGTGCACGGGTGCTCGATGATCGAGCCGGTCCCGCGGCAGTCGGTGCACGGTTCGGAGAAGCCAAACGCACCCTGATTTCGATTGATCACCCCGGAACCGTTACAGGTAGGACACACCTTGGGACTCGTGCCCGGACGCGCGCCACTGCCGTGACAGTTCGTGCACGGCGCCGGGCTGGTGAGCCGCAACGGCATCGCGACGCCCTTGGTGGCTTCCAGGAAATCGAGCTCGGTCTCGGTCTCCAGGTCGTTGCCGCGACGCGGCCGGCTGGGCCGTGGTGACCCGCCCCGGCCGAACAACCCGCCGAACAGGTCGCCGATGTTGGCGCCGCCCGTCTGGCCCGCGGCGTCGAACAAGTCGTTGAGGTTGAACTCGGTACCGTCGCCGGCGCCGAATCCGCCGAAATTGCCTGCGCTGAAGCGGCGCCCGAAGCCGCCCTCGGAGAACAGTCGCCGAGTCTCGTCGTATTCCTTGCGCTTGGGCGGGTCCGAGAGCACGTTGTGCGCCTCCGACACCGCCTTGAACCGCTCCTCGGCCCGCGCGTCGTCCGGGTTGGCGTCGGGGTGCAGTTCGCGGGCCAGCTTGCGGTAAGCCCGTTTGATGTCTTCCTGGCTGGCGTCCGAGGGGACGCCCAGCTCCTTGTAGAAGTCCTTCTCAACCCATTCGCGTTGAGCCACCGAGCGTCACCTCCTCGCCTGTGTCATTGTGTGCCTCGTTGGGGCTTTCTGTCGGGCGGTCAGCCGGCCGGCGACTCTGATTCTGCGGCGTTGTCCGGTTCGGCGGCGCCGTTGTCGGACGTGTCCGGCGCCTGCTCCGGCGGACCGTCGTCGACCGTGTCGACGACCCCGACCAGCGCGTGGCGGATCACGCGATCACCGATCTGGTAGCCGCGCCGCAGCACCGAACCGATCACCGGCTTGGTGCCGTCCCCCTCGTGCTGCACGGCTTCGTGCCGCTCGGGGTCGAACTCGTCGCCCTCGTCGCCGAATGCCGACACCCCGAGCCCTTCCAGGGCGCTCGTCAGCTTGTCCGCGACGCTGCGCAGCGGTCCCGATTCCAGGTCGCCATGGCTGCGCGCGCGATCCAGATCGTCGAGCACAGGCAGTAATTGGGTAATCACTGCGGCCCTGGCCCGGTCCGCGGCGGCCTGCTCCTGGCGAACCGAACGCTTGCGGTAGTTGTCGTACTCGGCCTTGACGCGTTGCAGGGTGGCCTTCAACTCAGCGGCGTCATCGGACGGCGTGGCCCGCGGCGCGGCCCCGCCGGGGGCCGCGCCTGCGGAAGCCTCACGCACCTCCCCGGTCTCAGGATCGATGCGCCGCTTGTCGGTGACGGTCACCGGTTCATGCGCTTCATCGGTGGGACGGGTCACTTGTTCTCCCGATTGTCGTCGACCACTTCGGCATCCACCACGTCGTCGTCGCCACCGGCGGATCCGCCGCCGTCAGCCTGCGCCGCCTGGGTAGCCTCATAGATGGCCTGGCCCAGCGCCTGCGATTCCCGGCCGAGCTTCTCCATCGCCGACTTGATCGCGTTGATGTCGGAGCCCTGCAGCGCCGTCTTGGCTTCAGCGACCGCGGCGTCGACCTTGTTGAGGGTGTCCTCGGGCACCTTCGAGCCGCCCTCGGCCTCACGCTGTTCCTTGACGAACTTCTCCGTCTGGTAGACGAGCGTCTCGGCCTGGTTGCGGACGTCGGCCTCCTCGCGCCGCTTGCGGTCCTCCTCGGCGTGCGCTTCGGCGTCCTTGACCATCCGGTCGATCTCCTCCTTGGACAGGGCGGAACCTTCCTGGATGCGGATGGTGTTCTCCTTTCCGGTGCCCTTGTCCTTGGCGGTGACGTGCACGATGCCGTTGGCGTCGATGTCGAAGGTGACCTCGATCTGCGGCACGCCGCGCGGGGCCGGCGGGATGCCGGTCAACTCGAAGCTGCCGAGAAGCTTGTTGTGCGCGGCGATCTCGCGCTCACCCTGGTAGACCTGAATCTGCACCGACGGCTGGTTGTCGTCAGCGGTGGTGAAGGTCTCCGACCGCTTGGTCGGGATCGTGGTGTTGCGCTCGATCAGCTTGGTCATCACGCCGCCCTTGGTCTCGATACCGAGCGACAGCGGGGTGACGTCAAGCAGTAGAACGTCTTTCACCTCACCCTTGAGCACACCTGCCTGCAGCGCGGCACCCACGGCGACGACCTCGTCGGGGTTGACGCCCTTGTTGGGCTCCTTGCCGCCGGTCAGCTCGCGGACCAGATCGGTCACCGCGGGCATGCGGGTGGAGCCACCGACCAGCACCACGTGGTCGATGTCGGACACCGAGATGCCGGTGTCGGCGATCACCGACTGGAACGGCTTGCGGGTGCGGTCCAGCAGGTCCTGAGTGATCCGTTGGAACTCCGCGCGAGTCAGCTGCTCATCGAGGAACAGCGGGTTCTTGTCCGCGTCAACAGTGATGTAGGGCAGGTTGATCGAGGTGCTCTGGCTCGAGGACAGCTCGATCTTGGCCTTCTCCGCGGCCTCACGCAGCCGCTGCATCGCCATCTTGTCCTTGGTGAGGTCGATGCCGGTCTGACTCTTGAACTTGTCGACCAGCCAGTCGACGATGCGCTGATCCCAGTCGTCGCCGCCGAGGTGGTTGTCACCCGAGGTCGCGCGGACCTCGACGACGCCCTCACCGATCTCCAGCAGCGAAACATCGAACGTGCCGCCACCGAGGTCGAAGACGAGGATCGTCTGCTCCCGGTCAGCCTTGTCCAGGCCGTAGGCCAGCGCCGCGGCGGTGGGCTCGTTGATGATGCGCAGCACGTTGAGCCCGGCGATCTGGCCGGCTTCCTTGGTGGCTTGGCGCTGGGCGTCGTTGAAGTAGGCGGGGGTCGTGATGACCGCGTCGGTGATGTCCTCACCGAGGTAGCTCTCGGCGTCGCGCTTGAGCTTCATCAAGATGCGGGCGCTGATTTCCTGCGCGGTGTACTTCTTGCCGTCGACCTCGATCGACCAGTCGGTGCCCATGTGACGCTTGACCGACCGGACGGTGCGGTCCACGTTGGTCACTGCCTGGTTCTTGGCGGGCTGGCCGACGAGCACCTCCCCGTTGCGCGCGAACGCGACGACCGAGGGCGTGGTGCGCGAGCCCTCGGAGTTCGCGACGACGACAGGGTCGCCACCCTCCAGAACCGCGACGACGGAGTTGGTGGTCCCGAGGTCGATACCGACCGCACGAGCCATGGTTTTCCTCCCTGATATACCGTGTACGTCTGCTGAGCGAGTTCGACTCAAGTCTGCCCCTTGCGAAGCGGACGCGTCAACTCATAGTTGAGCCTAGCTCACTCAAGCCTGCTGGGGGGGCAACGGGGGGCGGGCGGGTTTTGTTCCCGGGTGGGGGCCCTGGTATGTCGGCGGGCGCGGCGGTAACCCGTGGATGTCACAGGGAACCACATCTCAACGCATTCAACGGCAAACTCTATTTCACGGGCAACGATGTCAGTATGGCTCGCACGAGTCACGCAAACCCCGGGCGTGGCCTGTTCGTGTACGACCCGGTGACCAACCAGGCCAGCGAGATAATCAACTGCGGGGGTTGGCAGGGCAATCCCTACTTCAACCAGACCACAATGGCGGTCTTCAACAACAATCTCTATTTCAGCGCCGGGATGAGGGGGGCCGGGGGCGAAGTGACCGCCGCCAACCTGTGGCGGATTGACGCCACCCTGAATTCGCAGGGCCAAGCGACCGCCCACCTGGTGGCTAGCGGCGGCCTGCAAGGGGGCCGGGGGGGCTTCAACCCTCTTCGCTGACAACCGGCGATTTGTGAGCCGCCGCGACGAGCGGAACGCTGGTGCCTACCGCGTCGTCGGGGACGTCGGGACCGGGACATCTCGTGGCCGAGCGGGCCGATGAGGCGAAACTGCGGGCCAAGAACGCCGAGCGTGAAGCCAGTGCGAATTCGCCGTGATTTTTTCGCAGAGGTTTCACGTTCGGCGGTGGCAGGAGAGGTGGGGTACCCCCGTGGGGTATCATGAGGAATGGATGGAGACGGTGAGGACCAACAAGTGAAGTGCGTGACATGCGGTGACGAGATTCTGCCGGAACGGGCAGCGCTGGGCTTCAAATACTGCACCAAGGCCAAGTGCGTCCGGGAGAACCGGCAAGGCTTGACCGTCATCGAGATTTCCCAGCACAAGACCAACCCCGAGTACGTCATCCTGGACAGCGAACGAGGCGGGCAAGCGCTCAAGGACATGCGGGAAGGGAAGTACCGCAGAGACCCGGTGGTGGTGCAGCGGCAGCCCGCCCGCACCGACGTCGCCGTCGCCAAGGGTAAGTTCGGCACGCCGAAGATCCAGCGGTATGACCCGAACCGGGTGAAGTTCGTCCAAGCCCTCCGCGATCAGGGCTACCGCGTGGAGGAGATCGTCGAGAAGGGCGCGTACATGAACCTGACCCGCAGCGAAGTGGTGCGGTATATGAGTGGCAGGACGCGGGGCTAATCCGGCCGATCCCAATCGCGGCCGGTTGCCAGGTCGCTGCAGTCGACGCTCTCGACGTCGCGAGCGGCGCGCAGGTAGCTGGCCGCACCCCGGTCGCCGGTAAGGCCGGCGAGCACAGCGGGCCAGTGCTCGCGCGAGATGACCACGGGATGGCCGGGGCGGTCCGCGAACCATGCGCGGGCGAGCCCACTGCGGGATGCCAGCGCGCGGGTCAGGACCCGCGCAATCACCGCGGCGCCGACATCGGGTGTGTCGATGACGTGCAGCACGGCGTAGTCGGCCCGCATGCGCTCGGCCTGGACCAGGCCGGCGCGAACCGATGCGCTCAGCCCGGTATGCCAGTCCGGCGCAGCGACTTTGACGACCCCCGACGGAGCCGGCACGTCGGCGGCGCCGACAACCAGGATGACGCCCGCGCATCCGCCGTCTTTCAACGCCGCGACCGCGGTGGCCAGCCAGCCGTCGACAAGCACTTTCGGCTTGCCGTACCGCCGGCCGGCGCCCGCGGCCAGCAGCACTCCGACGACGGGTGTGGCGGGATCGGTGCTCATCGCCGTCAATGATCTCGCGGATCTTGCGTCGAAATAGACTTGTAGCGGTGCGTGAGGTACTCGCGGAGCTGATGTCGATCTGGCGGGCCGGTGGCACGGCCGGCCTCGCGACGGTGGTGCGCACCATACGGTCAGCGCCGCGACCGCCGGGTGCCGCCATGGTGGTCGCCCCCGACGGGACGGTCGCCGGATCGGTATCCGGCGGCTGTGTCGAAGGGGCGGTGTACGAGCTGTGCAACGAGGTCGTGCACACCGGACGGCCCGCGCTGGCGCGCTATGGCATCAGCAACGAGGATGCATTCGCCGTGGGGCTGACCTGCGGCGGCATCCTCGACGTGTTCGCCGAGCCGGTATCGGGCGCCACCTTCGGGCAACTGGAGGCGGTGGCCGACGACATCGCCGCGCAGCGCCCGACCGCGGTGGCCACCGTCATCGCGCACCCGGACCCGGCGTGGGTCGGGCGCCGGCTGGTCATCGGCCCGGACAAGACCGACGGGTCACTCGACTCCGCGCGCGCCGACGCCGCGGTCAGCGACGACGCCCGCGGCCTGCTCGCCGCGGGCCGGACCGCCGTGCTCGCCTATGGTCCCGACGGCCAGCGGCAGGGCGTGGGGATGGAGGTATTCGTATCGAGTTACGCGCCACGTCCGCGGATGCTGATCTTCGGCGCGATCGACTTCGCCGCCGCACTGGCGCAGCAGGGCGCGTTCCTCGGCTACCGGGTGACGGTGTGCGACGCCCGACCCGTGTTCTCGACCCAGGCCCGATTCCCGGCCGCCGACGAGGTCGTCGTCAACTGGCCCGATCGCTACCTGGCGGCGCAGGCCGAGCAGGACGCGATCGACGCCCGCACGGTCATCTGCGTGCTCACCCACGACCCGAAATTCGACGTCGGGGTCCTGCAGGTGGCGCTGCGCCTGCCGGAGGTCGGCTACGTGGGGGCCATGGGCTCGCGGCAGACCCACAAGGACCGGATGGACCGGTTGCGGGAAGTGGGTCTGACCGATGCCGAGCTGAGCCGACTCACCAGTCCGATCGGCCTGGACCTGGGTGCGCGCACGCCGGAGGAAACCGCGGTGTCGATCGCGGCCGAGATCATCGCGCGTCGGTGGGGCGGCGGCGGGCAGCCGCTGACCGACGTCGAGGGGCGCATCCACCACGACATGACCGGTTAGCGGCCACGCGTGACTGGAGTCACCTCCCCTAGTACAGTCACGCTGTGCGACTGCTCAGCTTAAGGCGATTCCCATGACATCCGGTTCTTCTGGGGCCGTCGCCTCGCGCTACGCGGGCACCCGGGTACAGCGGGTCGAGGACACTCGCCTGCTCACCGGGCGTGGCACGTTCGTCGACGACATCTCGCGGCCCGGCATGCTGCACGCCTGCTTCGTCCGCAGCCCCTTCGCGCGGGCCCGGATCAACGCCATCGACGGCTCGGCAGCGTTGGCGCTGCCCGGTGTTCATGCGGTCTTCGTCGCCGCTGACCTCAACCCCGACGTCCACGAGTCCTGGCACGCGACCGTAGGCAAGGACGTTCCCGACACGCCGCGGCCGCCACTGGCCGTCGACGAGGCGAAGTTCGTGGGTGATCCCGTTGCCCTGGTCGTCGCCGAGAGCCGGTACATCGCCGAGGACGCGACCGAGCTGGTGGACGTCGACTACGAACCGCTGCCGGCCATCGCCGACTTCACGCAGGCCGAGACGTCGGATGTGCGGGTGCATTGCGGCTACGCCAACAACGTCGCCGGTGGGATGGCCGGAGTCCCGCCCGACGAGGACACCTTCTCCGGGGCAGCGCACGTCGTCTCGGAACACGTTTATCAGCAGATCTATGTGCCGGTGCCAATCGAGGCACGCGGCATCGTCGTCGAGTGGCAGGCCGCCTCGGGCGAACTCACCGTCTGGGCATCCACTCAGACGCCCCACGAGCTGCGTGCGTTCTGCGCCCGCCTGTTGGGCATTCCGGCGCAGCGGGTACGGGTCATCATGCGCGACACGGGGGGCGGGTTCGGCCAGAAGGTCGTCCCGATGCGCGAAGACATGTGCATCATGCTGGCCGCGCGCAAGGTACCGGCGGCGCTGAAATGGATCGAGGACCGTCGCGAGAACCTGATGTCGGCGGGCCAAGCGCGGCACATCGACGGCAAGGCCCGAATGGCGTTCGACGACGAGGCCAACTTGCTTGCCGTCGACATCGACTTCGCCCAGGACGTCGGGGCGTATCCGACGCCCTACCCGGTGTTGACGACCGCCGCGGTGGGCATGTTCTTCCCCGGGCCGTATCGGGTTCCCAAGGCCAGTTTCTCGTATAAGACGATGTTCTCGAACACCAGTGGCCTGGTCGCCTACCGCGGTCCATGGCAATACGAAACGCTCGCGCGCGAAATCATGCTCGACATCGCGGCGCGGAACATGGGCATGGATCCCGTAGAGCTGCGGCGGCGCAACATCCTTCGCGGCGACGAGATGCCGTATATCAACCCGAACGGCATGCCCTACGACCATGTGGCCCCGGCAGACACATTCGAGCAGGCCGTGAAGATCCTCGACCACGAAGGGTTCCGCCGCGAACAGCGGGACGCCCTGGCCCAGGGGCGCTACATCGGCCTGGGCTTCGCCGCGTACATCGAACCGACTGGCGCCGCAACCGGCCACCTCGCCACCGAAGGCGCGGCGATCCGGATGGAGCCGACCGGCAAGATCAACGTCTACGTCAACGGTGGTTCGACAGGCAACAGCATCGAGACCACCGTCGTGCAGCTGACCGCCGACGCGCTGGGCGCCGACATCGATGATGTCGCCACCATTCAGGGCGACACGGCCGTAACGCCGTATGGCGCCGGCACCCAGGGCAGCCGCAGCGGTCCGATGACGGCCGGAGCCGTCCACGAGGCCGGCGCTGCGCTGCGCACGCGGATCGTGGCGATGGCCGCCCACCGGTTGGACGTTGCCGAATCCGAGATCGTGCTGGCCGGGTCGCGGGCCAGTGTCCGCGACGACCCCTCGAAGAGCGTAAGCTTCGCCGACCTCGCCTACCGCGCCCACTACGAGCCACAGCAACTTCCGCCCGGGATGTCGGCCGCGCTGGAGGCAACGGCACGCTTCACGTCGAAGGCACCCATCCACTGGGCCAACGCCACCCACGCCTGCACCTGCGAGGTGGACGTGACCACCGGCAAGGTGACCCTGCTGCGCTACATCGTCAGCGAGGACGTCGGCGCGATGATCAATCCCAATGTCGTCGAGGGCCAGATCGCCGGGGGCGCCGTGCAGGGAATCGGCGGTGCGCTGATGGAGAGCCTCGTCTACGACGCCGACGGCAATCCACTGGCCACCACGTTCGTCGACTATCTGCTGCCGACCGCCACCGAGGTGCCGCCGATCGAGTTCGGACACGTCGAGATACCCGGCCCGGGCCCCGGCGGCTACAAGGGTGTCGGCGAAGGCGGCGCGATCGGCTCCACGCCTGCGGTGATCAACGCCATCAACGACGCACTGGCCCCGCTCGGGGTGTGCGTCACCATACTTCCCGCCGCCCCGGCGGCGATCGTCGAACTGCTCGAAGCCGCCAAGAAGTAAAGGACTTGAGGGGTGGAGTTAGTCAACGAATTCCGGGTCCCGGTGCCGGTGGATGCGGCATGGGAGGTGCTGACCGACGTCGAGCGGATCGCCCCGTGTCTGCCCGGCGCTGCGCTGCTGAGCGCGGACGGCGACGAGTTCTCCGGCGTGGTGAAAGTCAAAGTCGGACCAATCACCGTGCAGTACCAGGGCAAAGCGGTCTTTCAGGAAAAGGACAAGTCAGCGCGCCGGGCGGTCATCAAGGCCAGCGGCAAGGAGACCCGCGGGCAAGGCGGCGCGGCGGCGGTGGTCATCGCCCAACTCGAGGAAGACGGCGAGAGCACCGCATGTGTGCTCACGACCGATCTCACCATTTCCGGGAAGGCCGCGCAGTTCGGCCGCGGGGTGCTGGCCGACGTGGCCGGCAAACTCATCGGCCAGTTCGCCGACCGGCTGGAAGCCGATGTGTTGTCCGCCGGTGCCGCACCCGCGCGGTCGCAGCCCGAGGCCGAGGCCAGCCGGTCGTCGCCGTCTGCTCGGACCGAGTCCGTCGATCTGCTCGGGGCCCTGGCGGTCCCGGTGGCCAAACGGGTGCTGCCCGTCGCGGCCGGGTTGATCGGCGGTCTGGTGATCGGATTCGTCGTGGGCCGACGGTCATGAAGCCGGCATCGTTCGAATACCACCGGCCGGACAGCGTCGACGACGCCGCGCGGATGCTGGCCGAATTCGGGGATGAGGCGAAAGTACTGGGTGGCGGCCAGAGCCTGGTGCCGATGCTGGCCCTGCGGCTGGCGTTCTTCGACCATCTCATCGACGTGTCCAGGCTGGCCGAGCTCAAGGGCATCGAGCGTGACAACGGCTGGGTGCGGATCGGCGCCGGAACCACCGACGCGACCGTCGGCGCCGACGAACAGGTAGCGGCCGAGGTGCCGCTGCTCACCCGGGTCACGCCGTTCATCGGCCATTTCCAGATCCGCAGCCGGGGAACGCTGGGCGGCTCGATCGCGCACGCCGACCCCGCGGCAGAGTACCCCGCGGTCGCACTGGCGCTCGACGCGCAGATGGAGGCGGTCTCGCCGAGCGGACGACGCAGCATCGCGGCCGCGGATTTCTTCACCGGCTTGTGGGAAACCACCCTGGCTGCCGACGAAGTGCTCGCCGATGTCAGATTCCCGGTGTGGGCGGGACGATGTGGCTTCGGGGTGCAGGAGTTCGCCCGCCGCCACGGGGATTTCGCCATCGCCGGCGCGGTCGTCGCCGTCGAGCTCGATGCCGAGGACCGGGTGTCCCGTTGCGGGATCGGCTTGATGGGCCTGGGCTCCACGCCACGACGTGGCGCGGCGGCCGAGGCGGCCGTGGTCGGCCAGCGGGCCGCCGAGGTGACACCCGAGGAGATCGGCGCCCTCGCGATGACCGGACTCGACGACATTCCCGCCGACCTGCAGGGGTCGGCCGGCTACCGCACCCGGGTCGGCGCCGCCATGGTGGCGCGAGCCTGGGCGGCGGCAACCACGGAGGCAAGCAATGCCTGAACGAACGGTCCGGTTGTCGGTCAACGGCCAGGTCGGCGAGGCCAGCGTCGAACCACGCCTGACGCTGGCGGATTACATCCGGGAGCGCTGTGGGCTCACCGGGACTCACCTCGGCTGCGAGCACGGGGCATGCGGCGCCTGCACGGTGCTCCTGGACGGCGCCGCGGTGCGCTCCTGCCTGATCTTCGCCGTGCAGGCCGACGGCATGGCGGTGACCACGGTCGAAGGCATCGCCTCAGCCGACGGCCAGCTGTCCGCGGTGCAGTCGGCTCTGCGTGAGTGCCACGGGCTGCAATGCGGTTTCTGCACACCGGGTTTCGTCATGTCCATCACCGCGTTGCTGCGCGAGAACCCGAACCCGACGGACCAGGACATCCGCGAAGGCCTGTCCGGGAACTTCTGCCGCTGCACGGGCTACCAGGGCATCGTGAACGCGGTGCACCGCGCCGCCGAGATGATGCGGGGGGCCGCAACCGGTTAGCGTCAACCGATCGCGGCCACCTTCGGCACCACCTCGTCGCCCAGGCGGCGGACAAACCCGACAGGATCCGGATTGCCCGGCAGCGGACCGACATTGATCAAGTCGATGCCAAGATGCGCGTAGCTTTCCAGGGTCGTCAGGTAGTCGTCGAGATCGGTGAACGGATCGCGGAACAGACCGGCGGTGAGGCGGATACCCGCGGGATCGCGCCCGACCGTGTCGCAGTGCTGCTTCAGCACGCCGATCTTGTGCTCGAGTTCGTCGACCGTCTGCGCGGTGCTGTTCCACACGTCGGCGTACTGTGCGACCAGCCGCAGCGTCTTCTTCTCTCCGCCGCCGCCGATCAGGATCGGGGGACGCCGAATCGGTTGGGGCTGACAGATCGTCTCGGCCAGCCGGTAGTGCCGGCCTTCGTAGGGGCCGTTATCGTTACTCCACATCTGCCGGCAGATCAGGATCGTCTCCTCGAGCATCTCGAACCGCTCACGCACCGGCGGGTACGGGATCCCGAGGCCAACATGCTCGCGGTCGTACCACGCCGCGCCGATCCCGAACATGGACCGGCCCCCGGAAAGCACGTCCAGCGTCGTGACGATCTTGGCCAACGCGCCGGGATAGCGGTACGTCACGCCGGTCACCAGCGCGGTCAGCGTGATCCGCCGGGTCTGGCCGGCCAGGAACCCCAACGACGTATAGCACTCGAGGAACGGATCCTCGGCGCGCCCGACCCCCTCCATCTGAAAAAAGTGGTCCGCCAGCGTGAACATCGTCATGCCGCCGTCCTCGGCAGCCTTGGCCGTATCGGCGAGCGTCGGCCCCAGCTTTTCGGCGCCGGGCAGGAAATCAATGAAGTGAACGCCTACTTCCATTGTCGAGGTCCCTTTCTCATTCGGTCAATCGCTGCAGCAGCGACAGCGCCTCGACGATGACGCGGCGCTCCCGCTCGGAGAATTGGTCCTGTAACGCGCGCGCAAGCCATTCCTCCCTGGCCTGACGATCGCTTTCCGCGCGCTTGTGGCCGGTCCTGGTCAGCGTGATCACCCGGCGGCGACCGTCGTCCGGGTCAGACGCGCGCTGAATCAGCCCACGGTCCTCCAGCGCGGCCACGATGGCCGCCATCGACTGCGGCCGGACCCGCTCCGCGGCTGCCAGCGCACTGGTCGACGACGCACCTTCCTTCCACAGCCGGGTGAGCACCGCGGTCTGGGATGGCGTGAGGTCGTTGCCGGTCGCGAGGTCCTTCAGCCGGCGCCGGAGCCGGCTGAACACCACCCGAAGATCGCGTGCCCCCCGCGCCGCGGACTCGCTGATCGTCGCCACCTCACCACCCTAGAACAGTCAGCTGCGCCTGTGCAGTTCGTACTGAAAACCTTGTTGGCGGTTCCCATGGTGGGCACAGGGAAATCCAAGGCCGACACACGCTGCGGATCGCCGTTGAGTGCCTCGGCTGCTGGCACGATGAGCCGGTGGCCGTTGGTATCGCGCCGGCGCGACGGCTGGGCTCGATGCCGATTCTCGTCGCGGGCCTGGCCGCGTTCGCCCTGTCCGGCCGGATGCTGCACACACTCGTCACCGCGCACCCGCAGCTGGCGACGGCCGGCACCGTGTTCTGCGGCGTGTTCATCCAGGCGGTGCCGTTTCTCGTCCTCGGCGTGATGGTCAGCGGCCTGATCGCGGCGTTGGTTCCCACCGAGCGGCTGGCGCGGTGGTTACCCCGCCGCACCGGTGCGGCGATTCTGGCCGCCGCCGTCGGAGGGGCCGCGCTGCCGGGGTGTGAGTGCGGATCGGTGCCGGTGGCGCGGCGAATGTTCGGCGACGGTGCGGTGGGCGCAGCCGCGCTGACGTTCATGCTCGCCGCCCCGGCGGTCAACCCGGTGGTGCTGGTGGCCACTGCGGTCGCCTTTCCGGGCCAACCGAAAATGGTGGCCGCACGCTGCGCCGCGTCGCTGTTGACCGCCCTGATCGTCGGTGCGGGATGGTCGAAGTGGGGGCGCCCCGAGTGGATCACGCGGCGTCTGCCCGCACCCCCCGGCGGTACGAGCTCGCGGTGGGCGTCGTTCCGGGAGGCGGCGCGCCACGACTTCGTGCAGGCGGCATCGTATTTGGTGGTCGGCGCCGGTGCGGCGGCGGTGTTGCATGTGCTGGTTCCACCGTGGATGTTCGAGCACCTCGCCGGCCACGTGCTTGTCGGGGTGCTGGCGATGGCCTCGCTGGCCGTGGTGTTGGCGCTGTGCTCGGAAGCCGACGCGTTCGTCGCCTCCAGTCTGTCGATGTTGCCGCTGCTGCCGCGGTTGGTGTTCCTGGTGGTGGGGCCGGCGGTGGACGTGAAATTGGTTGCCATGCATGCCGGTATGTTCGGCCGGGCGTTCGCCGCCCGGTTCGCGCCGGCGGCATTCGCCGTCGCCGTCCTCACCGCCACCGTCGTCGGGGTGCTGATGCTCGGCGGTGTGCGGTGAACCGCGAGGCCGAGAACGCCGCGCTGCTGCTGGTGGGGCTCAGCATCGGGATGATCGCGGTCACCGGCGCGTTCACCCGCTACGTCAAGCCCTCGCTGCTGGGTTGGCTGCTGTGCGCCGCAGTCGCGTTGATTGCCTTCGGGCTCGCCACGATCATCGGCGACGCCCGGGAGCGGCCGACGGATCATGGCCACGACCATCGACACCGAGCGAGGATCGGCTGGCTGCTGGCCGTGCCCATCGTGGTGCTGATCTTCGTGGTGCCGCCCGCCCTCGGCGCCGGCGCGGCGACCCCGACCGTCATGGCGGTGTCCACCGACGTGCTGCACCGCCCGTTCCCGCCGCTGCCAGCCGAACGGTCGCCGGTGGTCTCGTTGCCCAACGTGCTGGAGCGGGTGGCCAACGACACTGCCGGCACCCTGGACCACCGGCTGATCACCGTCACGGGTTTCGTCCTACAGGACCACGGCTCGACATATCTGGCACGGGTCGTCATCATCTGTTGCGCCGCCGACGCGCAGCTGGCTCGCATACGCCTTTCGGGTCCGCCGCTGGCGCAAGCCTCCGCGCTTCGGAACGACAGCTGGCTCAGTGCCGAGGGCGTCGTGCTGCCCGCGTCGCCGCCCACGATGGAGGTTTCGGAACTGACCCGCATCCAGCCGCCCGCCAATACCTACGCCTACTACAACTCCTGACGCGCGACGGCGATTGTGGTGGCGCGGGACTGGTGGTCGGAAGCCGGTGACGACTCACCGAGCTCGTATCGGATCAGCCGGGAGCTGTTGGCCACAACCGCCACCGAGGAGGCGTTGTGCAGGATGGCGGCCACGACCGGCGAAAGCGCTCCGGCAGCCCCCACGATCAGGCCCACCGCATTCACGGCGATCGACATCACGTAGTTCTGGCGGATCACATCCACCGCCCGGCCGCCCAGCGCCTGCACGTCGAGCAAGCGATAAAGATTGTCGCTGGCCAGGGCGACGTCGGCCGTCTCGACCGCGACGTCGGTGCCGGCCAGCCCCATCGCGATCCCGATGTCGGCGACGGCCAGGGCCGGGGCGTCGTTGACACCGTCGCCAACCATCGCGACCACATGCCCCTCAGACCGAAGTCGGCGCACCACCTCGAGCTTGTCCTCCGGGAGAACCTGTGCCCGCCACTGCGTGATCCCGAGTTCCGCGGCCACCGCCCTGGCGGTGTCGGGGTGGTCGCCGGTCAGCATGACGACCCGGCGGATTCCGTTGGCCAACAAAGCCTGCACCACGGCTTTCGCTTCGGGACGCAATTCGTCGCGCAGGCTGATCAGGCCGACAAGCTTGCCGTCGACGGCAAGCAGCAACGGTGTCTCGGCCTGTTGCTGCAGTTTGGCGACCCAGACCGACGCCGTCTTCGTTACCCGGACACTTTCCTGGCGCAGCAGCGACGCACTGCCCAGGAGCAGGGTTTTCCCGTCCGCCCAGGTGCGCATCCCCAACCCGACCAGTACCTCACACTCCTCATGCGGCGGTATTTCGATGTGCCGTTCCTCGGTGGACCTGATCACCGCCTCAGCCAGGGGATGGCGGGAGTGGATCTCCGAACTCGCGGCGTAGGCCAACACCCGTTCGGGCGTCCATCCCTTTTCGAACGCGACGATGTTGGTGACGATGTGCCGACCCACCGTGAGCGTCCCGGTCTTGTCGAACACCACCGTGTCGACTCGACCCGCCTCCTCCAGATGCGATCCGCCCTTGATGAGGATGCCGCGGCGCGCCCCATTGCCGATGGCGGCGCTGATCGCGGTGGGGGTCGCCAGGCCCACCGCGCACGGGCAGGCCACCAGCAGCATCGTCATCGCCCGGCGCACATCGCCGGTCACGATCAAGGTGGCCGCCGACAACAGGAACGACGCGGGCACAAACCGACGGGAGAAGTTCTCGCCGACGGTCTGGATGGGAGCGCGATCGCGTTGCGCTTCCTCGACGCGGGTGATGATCCGACCGATGGTGGTCTGGCTGCCGACGGCCGACGCGCGCACGACCAAACGGCCGCGGATAACGACGGAGCCGGCGTGCACGCAGGCTCCGCGCCGGATGCTGACCGGCAACGTCTCTCCGGTGATGGCCGATTGGTCGACGATCGCCTCGCCGTCGATCACATCACCATCGACGGGAATAGCCACCTGCTCGTGGACGATTACCTCGTCGCCGATGCGCACCGCATCGATGAGGACCTGGACCTCGGTGCCGTCGGCGATCCGAACCCATGCGGTGTCCTGACTGCCGTGCAACAAATCGGCGATGGCGCGCCGGGCGCGCCGAAGCGTCAAGTCCTGCAGGTACTCGCCGATGTTGAGCAGCCACAGCACGGTGAGCGCGACGACGTTCTCGCGCAGCACCAGGCTCGCAACCGTGGCAGCGGACACCAACAGGTCGGTTCCGGCCGACCGGCGACCCCACAACGAACGCACGGCACCGCGCATGAACGGGTAGCCGGTGATGATCGCGGCCGCGGTGGCCAGCAACCGGCCGGTCGGGCCCAGCAGCGCTGGGCGTCCCAATGCATAGCGGCGGACCCCCAGCAGTGCCAGAGCTATTCCGCCGAAGACCATGCGCAGCACATCGGCGTTGGCGATCTCGGCCGACCGCGGTCCGCGGTGAGGCACCAGTTCCGTGGGCAGGGTGCGGGACGCAGTGATCACGTCCAGCACGGCCGCGGTGTCGCAGCGTGTGGGCGAGTACCAGACCACAACCGAGGCGGTGCGAGGATAGGCATGGACCGCTCGCACGCCGGGGACCTTGTCGACCGCATCCTCGACCGCGACGGCACGAGTCGCGTCGTTGCGCAACCACTGGGCATGCACGCGCATCCGGCCCGCCGCATCGGAGATGACGGTCAACATCGCAGCCGCCTCAGTGTTCGTGGTCGTGGCCGACGTCCTCGACTGCCGGGGGCGGCACCTGCTCACCGATGCGTTCACGCGCCTCGGCCACGACGTCGGCCACCCGCAGCCGAGCCTGTTCAGCGCCCTCCTCCGCCTTTCTGACACCGCGCAGGCCCCACGCGGTGGCGGTGACCGCCGCCTCGTGCACCGGAGCTCGCGCCAGCGCCTTGCACAGCGCGTCGTAGGCGGCGGCTCCAACCGCCCCGGTGATCACCGTCGCCGCGGCCTTGCCCAACAGACCATGCCACATGCGTAACCCTTTCGGTCGCAGGTCCGAATGCCAGACGAACGATTATCGGCCGCGCTGGCCGCTACGCAAGCCCCGGAACAGGTTGTCAGCCGCCGCGAAATAGCCCGCGCCGCGGCGTGTCGACCGATCTCGGGTCGGCGCGCGTCCAATAGTTGGGCATGCTCCGCATTGCCGCTATGGTGTCCGTCACCGCGACCGTGCTCGCCTCCGGGTGCGGATCCGCGGTCAACGGACGGGCGACATGCCCGGGTTGCGGTACCCAAGCCGAGCCAAGCGTGCCGACGACACGGCTGCGGGTGTCCCCGCCCGCTGCGCCGGACGCACCGTCGGCGCCGGCGACCGGCGCACCGCCAATCGCGCTGGCACCGGACTCGTCGGGCTATGTCTTCATCGAGACGAAATCGGGCGGCACCCGCTGCCAGATCTCCCGGCTGGATGTCGGCTGCGAGGCCGAATTCGCCAACTCGCCGGTCCAGCACGGCGAGCCGGCCAACGGCGTCCACGTCACCGCTGACGGCCAACTCCGATGGGTGCTCGGCAATCTGGGCGACATCCCGGCCGTCACGCTCGACTACCAGACCTACCATGCGCTGGGTTGGACCATCGACGCCGCCAGCAGCGGGACCCGGTTCACCAACGACCGCACCGGCCACGGAATGTTCGTCAGCATCGAAGCCGTCAACGGGTTCTAGGCTGAGCGGCGTGGAATTCCGCGCATTTGTCGAACCCCAGCAAGGCGCCACGTACGCCGATCAGCTCGCGGTGGCGAAGAAGGCCGAAGAACTCGGCTACGACGCGTTCTTCCGGTCCGACCACTACCTCGCGATGAGCGGCGACGGGCTGCCCGGCCCCACCGACTCGTGGGTGACCCTCGGCGCGATCGCACGCGAGACCTCACGCATCCGCATCGGGACCCTCGTCACGTCGGCGACGTTCCGCCATCCCGGGCCGTTGGCGGTCTCGGTTGCCCAAGTCGACGCCATGAGCGGCGGCCGCGTCGAGCTGGGACTTGGCACCGGATGGTTCGAGGCGGAGCACCAAGCCTACGGTATCCCGTTCCCGCCGCTGAGCGAGCGCTTCGAGCGCCTGGGCGAGCAGCTCGACATCCTCACCGGGCTGTGGACCACACCCACCGGCGACAAATTCTCCTACCCCGGTAGGCATTACACGCTGAACGATTCACCGGCGCTGCCCAAACCCGTGCAGCGACCGCATCCTCCGATCATCATCGGCGGCGGCGGCGCCAAACGCACTCCTGCGCTGGCCGCTCGGTTCGCCGCCGAGTACAACGTGCCGTTCGCGCCGCTGGATTTCGGCCAGACACAGATCGAGCGGGTCACCACCGCGCTCGCCCGGGCCGGGCGGGCCACCGACTCGATGGTGTATTCGGCCGCGTTCGTGGTGTGCGCAGGTCGCGACGACGCCGAGGTGGCCCAGCGCGCCGCCGCCATCGGCCGCGAGGTCGGCGAGCTGCGCGCCAGCAGCCCACTTGCCGGCACACCCGCCGAGATCGTCGACAAGCTGGGCCCGTGGTCGAACCTGGGCGTTCGCCGGGTCTACACGCAGTTGCTGGACCTGGCCGACCTTGCCCACATGGAGCTGTTCGCCGCCGAGGTGCTGCGGCAACTGCCTTAAGATCGTTGCCCGTGCCACGCGGCGACAACGATGACGACCGGCCGGACGCCTCCGAGCGGGAGGACACCCCGTGGCATCAGTCCACCAGTTTCATCACCGCCGCGGGCATCCTCGGCGTCGTGGTGATCGGTGCGATCTTCGTCGCGGTCATGCACACCGCCGACCAATCCACCGTGCCCAACGACTCAGTCGTCAACTTCACATCGCCGGACACCACCACGACGACCACAACCACCACAACGACCACGACCACGACGACCTCGACGGAAGAAGCCTCAACCGAGACAACCTCCACGACTTCGTCGACGCCGACGACCACAACGGAATCTAGCACCACGCCCACCACGACGCCGCCGCCGACGACGACGACTCGAACGACCCCGTTGCGGGCGACGCCCACGGTGCACCCCGGGTTTCCGCACTACTGAATGGCCGGCCAGCGGCCGCCGTAACATCCTGCTGTGGCGCAGACCGGCCCGATACACCTGCCCATCACCCGTTCGCCAATCAGCGTGCAACCCGCGCCGCATCCCGCTTTCCAGCATTACTGACTCAACGCAGCAGCTACGATCGGACCCCGTGTCACGCTACGGCCCACCCGGCGACCCGAATTACTACTCACGGCAGCCCTACGGGTACGGCGGCCGCTATGGGCAGCAACCACCCGGCGGACCCCCGCGGCCCCCGACTGAGCCGCCGCCCACACCGTGGTACCAACGGCCCTGGGCCTACTTTTTGTTCGGCGTGCTGACGACGATCATCCTCGGCCTGGCCATCTTCGCGATCGTGAAGCTGACCGCCGGTCCATCCAACAGCGGCCCCACCACATCCAGGACTTCGGTCACCACAACGACGACCACCACCGGGACGACAGCGACGACCACGACGGAACTGCCGACAACCACGACAACCGAACCGACAGTCGCAACGTCCACCACCACGCCGAGCACGAGCACCACCGTCAGCACAAGCACCAGCACCAGCACCGTGACCATCACGGCCCCGCCCGGGCAGTGAGCGATTAGGGCGAGTAGGAGTACTGCGCCACAAGGGCTTCGGCGCTGCGCACCGCCGCGCGGCAGGCACGCGTGGTGAACGGATCGTTGAGCGGATGCTCGGCGCGGCGGCGCCAGCGCTGCGCGGCCGCGAACGCGGCGCGTGGCCCGTCGTAGGGCGCCTCGGCCGTCAAGCCCAGCCGGCTCGCCGCGTCGGTGCCCGACCCGCCGATGATCCGGCGCAGCGACGCGATCTCGTCGTCATTCAAAGTGGTTGACCGGGAATGCAGTTGGCTCAACAACCGCAACTCCTCAAACGCATGGGTGTCAGCCAGCAGTGGGTCGATGTCGGCGATGATGAAACGCGATGCCGGAATCGGATTGATCTCGACGAAGCGGCGCAACGACAACAGCGCGGTGTGCGATTTGAGAAGATCCGAGCGCTGGGCGAACTGCTGGTCGATGACATCGCGCAGCGCCACAAGCCCGCTGCGCTCCAGGAGCTCGTCGGCCAGCGCCACCGAATCGCTGACGCCGGCCCGCAGCACCGCGATCGAAATCCGGATGCCGAACATCCCGAAGCGGTCCAGCAGCTGCGCGCGCGTCGGCGCATCCACGGGCAGCGGGCTATCTTCGCGCACAAAACGATCCGCGGACAGCATCGCCTTGGCCAGCGCGGCCGGCTCAATCCCGGCCAGCTTCTCCAGCGCGACGAACTCGCTCTGTCTCAGGGTCCGCGCCGTGAGTGCGAGCAGCCCGGACACCGGCACCACGGCCTGGCAGATGCCGGTCCTGTCCATCTCCGCGGTGAACCGCTTGGCCACATCGGCCGCCGACAACATCGCATCGATTCGTCCCGCGCCGATCTCGTCGGCGCGGGACGCCACGCCGATCACGCCGAGCGCGCCGGCCGAGCCGCCGACGAGTTCACCGATCTGCTTGAGCAACGCGACGTCGGCGGCGTTGAGGGTGCGCAGCAGGAACACGACGGCGTCGACCCGCGGCACTCCGTCGTCGGGAACCAGCAACCGCAGCGTGCGCTCGGAGACGTCGCTGCTCAGCGACGAGGTGCCCGGTGTGTCGATGATCGTCGCGTCGATCAGCTCGGCGGCAGGCCATTCGACGTCGAGGTCGAGCACCTCGTTGGGATCGAGGCTGCCGAAGTCGAACGTCAGCCCGCCATCGCGGATGATCGGAACATTGGACCGCCGCCCGCCGCGGTGGTTGGCGGTGACCTTCGGGATGGGGCCGTGGCGAAACCAGGTGACGATCCGGGTGGCCTCGGTAGCGTCGGTCGGCGCGATGTCCTCACCGACCAGCGCGTTGACCAGCGTCGACTTGCCCGCCTTGAGCGTGCCGGCCAGCGCGATGCGGATCGGCTGGTTGAGCCGCTGGCCGATGCGCTCCAGCTCGTTGTGCACATCCGCGCGGTTCCGGTAGGCGGGGTCGCTGCGGTAAGCCCGGATCGTGCCGCCCAGAATCGCGCGCACCTGATCACTCGTGCTCACCGCTCGTTCCTTCCGCCCCGTGACGTCAGGAGTTTAGTGCTGTCGCACGGGCGTTAGCTGTGAGCGGTCGGACGCTACCGGCGCAGGCCCACGCGTGGATGCGGCCCGGTGGTCGCCGCGGGCTTGGTGGCGATCAGCTCGGCGGCCTTGGCGGTCACCTGGTGGAGGATGTTGAGCTCGCGGTCCAGTTCCGCGATACGTGTGTTGCGCTCGCTTTCCTCCAACCGTGCCGACGCGATGGTGGCCTGCAGCGATTCGTTGAGCGACCGGGTGATCTGGTTGGCGATCCCCCGGTAGTGGTCCCGCAGCTGACGCTGAACGGCCTTGAGCCGGTCGCGGGACTCCTTGGTGACGACGAACGAGATGTCGTCAACGAACCGGCGGACATTGTTCTTGGCCTCACCGCGTACCCGCAGCGTCCGGTTCTCCATGTCCTCCTTGTAGGCCTTACGGCCCAGCAACAGGCCCGCACCCATGGACAGCGGGTTGAACATGCCAAGCCCGGCAAGCGATGTCAGCATGCCGAACATCAGCACCCCGCCGTAGGAACCGCGCATGCTGGTGACAAGCTTGTGGCCCTTGCCGATCGGCTTGGACTCCAGCCGGGCCAGCGCCTTGAATCCGCCAAAGCTCGCGCCCATTTCGCTCGCGGACAGTTCGGGAAGCTTCACCGCTTCCAGGCCCGCCTCGACGAAGGTACGGGCAACCTCGGCCGCCAGCATCTCGGCCCGCTGATAGGCCCAGACGAAGTTGTCACCAACGGCCGTGGCGACGGCCTGCTCGAGCTCGGCGCCGATCTCGGCCCAGTGCAGTGTCGGGTCGCAGGAATCGATGATCTTCTCGGTGTGCGCGGTGATCGCCCGGAACCGCGAGCGTAGGTCGTGGTCGACGTCGGCGGTCAGATCGGCGATGCCGTCGTTGAGCACCTGCTGCCACAGCGCTGTTTGCTGCAGCGCGTCCTGGGCGTCCTGCTTGCGGAGTTCCAGATCGGCGGCGAGCCGGTCCCGCGCCTCAGGATCGTTGAGCGCCTCCAGCTCAGACTTCGCCGACAGGGTCAGATGCTCCGCCGCCGAGCTCAGTTCAGCGATGACATGGTCACGGGCGCGGTCGTTCTCCCGGGAAAGCACCTTGTCGCCGAGGAACTTCACGATGGCCGGGAAGTTGGATTCCTCGTTGAGCTCCTTGTCGTTGAGCTGGATCGCGTGGCTGCGCAGCATTGCCGACGCCGGGATCATCGGCACGTCCAGACCGGCGCGGCGCAGATGAGCCTGGTTGGCGTCGACAATCCGGCGCCAGTACGGATAAAGGTCGGTCTTGGTCGCGACGATGGCCGCGACGGGGCAGACCTCGAACGCCTGCCGCATGAACGTCATTTCCGGTTCGGTGAACTCCTGGCTGGTGTCGCTGACCATGAGCATCGCGTCGGCCTCCGGCAGCAGGCCCAGCGTCGCGTTCAGGTGCGGTTGGCCGTGCCCGCCCACGCCGGGTGTGTCGATGAACACGAGGCCGCCCTTGAGCAGCGGGCTGGGGGCCACCACCTCAACCCGCAGCACCTCGCGACCGCCAGCCTGCGGGGCGCGGCGCAGGTCATTGCCGATGTCGGCAATGGGGACCTCGATGGCCTCGACTCCGCCCTCGGGGTTGGCCACGACGAGCTGCGCCAGCGGTTGATCGCCGTACACCACGATCGTCGTGAGCACCGTGGTCTCGTCATCGCCGACACGGGAAACCGGCATATTCAGCAGCGAGTTGAGCAGCTGGCTCTTGCCCTGCTTCAACTGTCCCGCGATCACCACCCGGATCTGCGGATCGGTAATACGGTCCCGCGCCGCGGTGAGCCGGTCGACCAGATCACCGCGGCCGTCGGTCTCTGCGATCCGGCGGGTGTGGTCGATGAGCTCGACGATGACCCGCACCTGACGGGGGTCGCTGGGCTGCGTCACGCCTCACTCCTTCATCGATTGATTCACCGTGCAACCATCGTTAGGGGATTAGGGGCAGTTGTGAGGCACGTTGCCGGATGCTTCAGAAGATGTCGAAGCCAGGGTGCTCTGCGGCGAACCCGTGGTCGTCCACGACGTGGTGCTCATGGATGGCCGGATCCGTCGGCCCGGCGCCGACGTCGTCGGAGGTGTGCACCTCGTCGGTGGGCATCTGCTGGTCGAACCCGGCGTCGAAGGAATGCACCTCCGGTCCCAGATCGGCGGCATAGCCGGGCGAAGGATCCAGGGGATGGTCGATCACGTGGTCGACCGGCCGGTCCACTACGTGCGGATCGGCGACGGCCGGCTCGGGCACGTGGTCGGCGAACGCGTCGAACGCCGCCGTCGCGGCGCCACTAGCCCACACATTGTGGTCAGGGGTGTCGGCACCGTGGCCGGCGGGGGCGCCCATCGACAGCGACTCCGACACGACCGGGATCAAGTTGTTGACGTCAACACTGGTGACGTCGCCGAGGTGGGCGTCGGCGATGGCTTGCGACGGGTCTGCGGCGTAACGCGCGGCAGCGTCGGGGTCTCGCACAATCGACATCACGAAGTCGAGTAGTGAGTTCGCCATCGCAGGAGTTCCTTCGTGAGGCACGGACCGGCCCGTTAATTCAACTTTTCGATGGTATCCACCACCAACTAATGACGGATCGGTGTCGAACCCACCCCGTCAAGGTGACCATTAGGGGACCGATTCTTAGGGGTTCGGCGGTGGTTAGGGGATGTCGCACGTCGGGGGGCTGTCAGCCGCTATGGTGAGGAACGGCCCGGAGCCTACGACAGGTAATGTGCGACGCAACATGAGCGACTCAGTAGGGTTGTCCATCGGGATGACCCACCTCGTCGCCGCGCGTGTGGGCGACACCCCGATCAGACGTCGCGCGGTGCTGACGCTTTTCCCGAATCGCGCGCCCGCGGTCGGTTTGCCGTCGGAGAACCCCGACCTGACCGAGCCCGGGCTGGTGCTGACCGGATTCGTAGAACGCGTCGGCGACCCGGTGCCGCTGCTCGCCCCGGACGGGTCCACCCATCGCGCCGACCAGCTGCTGGTCGAGGCGCTCGACGCGATGGTGGCTGCGGTCGGCGGCCCACCGCCATCCGACGTCACGATCGCGGTGCCCGCGCACTGGAGCCCGGCCGTGCTGGGTGCGCTGCGGGCCAGCTTGCGCACCAAAGCAAATCTTTCGCCGCACGGCGTTGCGCCGCCGCTGATCTCCGACGCGAGCGCGGCCCTGGCCGCCTTGCAGGTGAGTCCCGGTCTGCCGAACAACGGAATCGTCGCGCTGCTCGACTTCGGCGGCAGCGGCACCAACATCACCCTGGCCGACGCGGCCAGCAACTTCGAGCCGATCGACGAGACCGTCCGCTACACCGAGTTCTCCGGCGACCAAATCGATCAGGCGCTGCTGACCCATGTGCTCGCCGACATCAGCGGGGCGGGGGGCATGGACCCGACCGGCACCGTGGCGGTCGGCGCCTTGACCCGGCTGCGCGACCAGGCCCGGCTGGCCAAGGAACGGCTGTCGGCCGAGACCGCGGCGGAGCTGCCCGCTGACTTGCCCGGTTACCGCTCGAACATCCGGGTTACCCGCAACGAACTGGAAAGCCTGATCCGCGGCCCGTTCGCCGGCGTCATCTTCGCATTGGAAGAACTGCTGCAGCGCAACAGGATTGCCGGGGCCGGCCTGTCGGCCGTCGCGACGGTCGGCGGCGGTGCGAGCATCCCGCTGATCACCCAGCGGCTGTCGGAGCATTTCCGGGTACCGGTGATCACCACCGGCCAGCCGGCGCTGAACACCGCCGCCGGGGCGGCGCTGATCGCCTCCCGCGGCCCCGCCGACGCGCCGACCGGTCTGGCGACGGCAGCCGACGCTCCCACCAGCATGGCGGACGCGGTGTGGGCCGCCGGGGCGGCGGGGCTGGCCGCCACCGAATCGGCCGCCGACGGCGCCGCCTCGGCCACGTTCCGGGCGCTGGCCTGGTCCGAGGAACAAGGCGCCAACGAGCCGGTGCCCTACTCCGGCAACGATTACGACTACGACCCCGGCGCGACCGGCGCCCGGCCGCAGCTGGACTTTTCGCCGACCGAGGAGCCGCCGCCCGTCGAGGAGCCGCTGCCCTGGTATCGCCGTCCGCAGCTGATTTTCGCCGCGGCCGCGGTCCTGCTGCTGGCCGCGGTCGGTGGCTTGGCGTACACGCTCACCAGTAAGAGCAGCAGTTCCGGTGGTACGCCGACGGCCACGTCGCCGGCCGTCACGAACCCTGAGTCGCCCGGTGTGCCGCTGACCCAGACCGTCACTGTCACCGGCGCCAACGGCAGCCCCACCGTGGTCACCCCGCCTGCACCGCCGCCGGCCCCCGGCCCGAACCCCACGTCGCCGCCGCCCACTTCGCCCAGCACGGCGCCCACCACGACGACGGAGCCGACCACGGCCACCACGACGACCACGTACGTAACGACCACGACTCAACCGACGACCACGACAGCGCCGCCGGTGACTACCACCACGGCTGCGCCGCCGACCACCAGCGCCGCCCCGCCAACGTCGAGCGCTGCGCCGCCACCCACGTCGCAACGCCAGATAATCACCCTCTTCCCGCACCGGTGACGGCGAAGCCACCAAGCCATGAGCAGCCCGCCGTCGACTGACGTTGCGGCGCCGGCTCGCGAATTGATCGGCGCGCTGGCCGCCGTCCCCACCACGGCGGCAAAGATCCTGGTCCTCGGCGGAGTGGGCACGGGCAAGAGCACCGTGCTTGCCGCGGTACGGGCGGCACTCCGGTCAGCCGGTGTCGACGTGTGGGCGCGGCCCCCGCCGGCCGGGGAACGGGTCGGGGCGGCCGTCGTGGTCGACGACGCGCACCTGCTGTCCGATGCCGAGCTGGAAGCCCTCACCGAACGGGTGACCGACCCGGGCTCGACCGTGGTCGCGGCCGCCGAGCCGTACCAGCATCATGGCCGGCTGCGTGCGCTGATGGTCGCATTGGAGCGGGAGAATTCCGCGATCACGCTGGGAGCGCTGCCCGCCAACGAGCTGCACCGCGCCGCGGTCGCGGCGATGGGGGGCCCGCCGTCGGCGGAGGTGAGCCGCGCCCTGATGGCCGCGACCGCCGGGCTGCCGTTCCTGGTGCGCGCCGCGCTGCAGGATGCGCCGCCAGCCGGCCAGCCGGTGGTGACGATCGCCCAGGCTGCGCGCTTCGCACTGATCGACCGGCTCAGAGGGGTCGACGAACCGATCCTAGACACACTGCTGATCGCGTCGTTGAACGCAGACCTCGGCGCCGCCGACGTCGCCGCAGCACTTGACATCGCGCCGGAGCAGGCGCTGCTGCTGGTGGACAGGGCCCGGGGCAGCGGCCTTGTCGAGCCGTCGCACAGTGTGTCGTTCTTGCGGTCCGTGCACCGCGCCGTCGCACAGATCATCGGTGCGGCGCGCCATCACGAGATCGAAAAGTCTTTGTTGACAACGCAGCTGGGGGTTCAAACCCTGTCAACCGATCTGGCGCTGCGGCTTGCCGAGCACGGGATGCGCGACGAAAGCCTGGCCGGCGTGCTGCGAGCCCAGGCCGAGCAGGCGTCCGGTCAGCCGGCGCAGGCCGCCCGGCTCTACCGCGCCGCGGTCGACGCCGGCGCGAAAGGGCTCAACGCCGCCCTCGCCGACGCGCTGGCGCTGACGGAAGATTGTGCTACCGCCGCAGGGCTTGCCGACGAGCTGCTGGCGTCCGAGGACGCGGCCGAGCGCGCCGCAGCGGTCCGGATCGCGGCATCGGTCGCGGTACACGACGGAAACGCCGGACAGGCCGCCGATCTGTTTCGGTGGCTGGGCCCGCACCCCGAGGCGCTGGTCAGCGCCGCGGGAGCGGTTGTGCTGCTGGGCGCCGGTGACGTCGCCGCCGCCCGCGGCGCGCTCGACGCCCAGGATGCCGGGCCGCCGACTACCGCCGCACGCGCCGCCCGCAGCCTCGCCGACGGGCTGCTGGCCACCCTGGAGCAGCCGTTTTCGGTGGCAATCGGCCGGCTCGGCCAGTCGCTGACCGGGGAATCGGCTGCGCGCGGGGCGGCTCCCGACACGCCGGCCGCGCTGGTCACGCTCGTCGCGCTGCACGGCGGCGACGCGGTGCGGGCGCGCAGCGTGATCGGGCGGGCGGTGCGCGGCGACTCGCCGTCGCCTCGACACCGGCTGCTGCTCGGCTGGGTCAAGATGCTCGACGGGCAGCTCGCGTCGGCGGGCGTCGACGTCGCAGCGCTGGGCCAGGATGTGTCGGTCTCGCTGCACCGCCGCGACGCGCTGTGGGCGGCGGCGCTGCGTACCGGTTTGGCGCGCCGCAGCGGCGACGGCGGTGCGGTGCAGAAGAACTGGTATGCGGCCATCGAGGTGCTGGCCGAATATGCGATCGACCTGTACTCGCTGCTGCCGCTGGGCGAGCTGTGGATCGCCGCCGCGCGGCTGCGCCAAACGGACCGGCTGCAGCATACTGTCGACCAGGCGTTCGAGTTGCTGGAGCGGGCCGGCAACCCGGTGCTGTGGTCGGTGCCGCTGCACTGGGCCGGCGTGCACGCCGGGATCCTGGCCAACTCGCCGCAAGCCGTCGCCCCGCACGGTAAGGCGCTGACGGCGGCCGCGGCCGAGAGCGCCTTCGCCAAGTCCCTGGCGGCCGCGGGTCGCGCCTGGCTGCGGGTGCTGGCGAATCACGTGGACACCGACGAGGTGACGGCGGCAGCGCGCGGGCTTGCCGAGTTCGGCCACACCTGGGACGCCACCCGGCTGGCCAGCCAGGCGGCACTGCAGACCAGCGACGCGCGGGTGTCCGGCGCGATGTTGCAGCTGGCCCGCGACCTGAAAATGACCTCCGTCGCCGACGAGGCGCCGGGGGCCCCCGCAAGCGCGCCGACCGAGCGACCGGCCGCGACCGGGGCGGCGACCCGGCTGTCGGAACGCGAACGCGAGGTCGCCGAATTGCTCCTGCTCGGAATGCCGTACCGCGACATCGGCGGCCAGCTGTTCATCTCGGCGAAGACCGTGGAGCATCACGTGGCGCGGATCCGCCGGCGCCTGGGCGCCGAGTCGCGCTCGGAGATGCTGTCGATGCTTCGCGCGATGCTCGCCCCGCAGGCTGAATCCACTTAGGGCAGCCTATGTCGGGCTGAGCACCTGGAAGGTGTCACTATGAGCAGGCAGACACGCGAAGTTACTGGCCGGTAACTAAGCGGTAGTTACTATTGAGTAACTTAGGGACCAGGGAGGCTACGGGTGACCACGCAGACGCTGATCAGGCTGATCGTCGGCCTGTCGATGACCGCGATCGTCGCGTTGTTGTCGGCCCGACGGGTGCTGTGGCTGGCTAACCTGGTGCGGGCCGGGCGGCCGGCCGAAGGTCGCACCGATAACCTCGGCGAGCGCATCAAGACGCAGATCACCGAGGTGTTCGGCCAGACCCGGTTGCTGCGCTGGTCGATTCCCGGCCTGGCCCACTTCTTCACGATGTGGGGCTTTTTCATCCTGCTGACCGTCTACATCGAGGCCTACGGCACACTGTTTCAGCCGAACTTTCACATTCCGCTCATCGGCCGGTGGGACGCGCTCGGGTTCGTGCAGGATTTCTTCGCGCTCGCCGTGCTGCTCGGCATCATCACGTTCGCGGTGATCCGCGTCATGCAGGAGCCCAAGGAACACGGCCGCTCGTCGCGGTTCTACGGCTCGCACACCGGGGGTGCGTGGCTGATCCTGTTGATGATCTTCAACGTCATCTGGACCTATGCCCTGTTCCGCGGGGCGTCGGAAAACAACGGCACCCTGCCGTACGGCTGGGGGGCCTTCTTCTCACATGGCATGGGCGTGGTGCTGCACCCGCTGGGACATACCGGCAACGAAATCCTGGAAACCGTCGCCCTGCTGCTGCACATCGCCGTGATGTTGGCCTTTCTGCTGATCGTGTTGCACTCCAAGCACCTGCACATCTTCCTGGCGCCGATCAACGTCACGTTCAAGCGGCTGCCCGACGGCCTGGGGCCGCTGCTGCCCGTGGAGCACGACGGCAAGCCGGTCGACTTCGAGGATCCACCGGAGGACGCGGTCTTCGGTCGCGGCAAGATCGAGGACTTCACCTGGAAGGGGATGCTCGACTTCGCGACCTGTACCGAATGCGGGCGCTGCCAGTCGCAGTGTCCGGCCTGGAATACCGGAAAACCGTTGTCGCCCAAGCTTGTCATCATGGACCTGCGCGACCACTGGATGGCCAAGGCACCGTACATCCTGGGCACCACGCCGTATCCGCTCGAGGGCATGGACCTTGAAACGCCCAAGGAAGAGGCCCACCATGTGCCCGAGTCAGGGTTCGGCCGGGTTCCCGGCTCGGGCCCGGCGCAGGGGCTGCGACCGCTGGTCGGCACCGCGGAGCAGGGCGGCGTGATCGACCCCGACGTGCTGTGGTCGTGCACCACCTGCGGCGCGTGCGTCGAGCAGTGCCCGGTGGACATCGAGCACGTCGACCACATCGTTGATATGCGCCGCTACCAGGTGATGATGGAGTCGGAGTTCCCGTCCGAGCTCGCGGTGCTGTTCAAAAACCTGGAAACCAAGTCAAACCCGTGGGGCCAGAACGCCAAGGACCGGCTCAACTGGATCGACGAGGTCGACTTCGACGTGCCCGTGTACGGCGTCGACGCTGACAGCTTCGACGGGTATGAGTATCTGTTCTGGGTCGGCTGTGCCGGCGCGTTCGAGGACCGGGCCAAGAAGACAACGAAGGCCGTCGCGGAGCTGCTGGCGATCGCCGGGGTCAAGTACCTGGTGCTAGGTGCCGAGGAGACCTGCAACGGCGACTCGGCTCGCCGCTCCGGCAACGAGTTCCTGTTCCAGCAGCTGGCCGCGGCCACCGTCGAGACACTCAACGGCGTGTTCGAAGGCGTCGAGACCGCCGACCGCAAGATCGTCGTGACGTGCCCGCACTGCTTCAACACCATCGGCCGGGAGTACAAGCAGCTCGGCGCCAACTTCACTGTGCTGCACCACACGCAACTGCTGAACCGGCTGGTGCGGGACAAGAAACTGGTGCCGGTCGCGCCGGTCAGCCAGGACGTCACCTACCACGACCCGTGCTATCTGGGCCGGCACAACAAGGTTTATGAGGCGCCGCGGGAGCTGATCGAGGCGTCGGGTGTCTCGCTGCGCGAAATGCCGCGGCACGCCGAGACCGGTTTGTGCTGTGGGGCGGGTGGCGCGCGGATGTGGATGGAAGAACACATCGGCAAGCGCGTCAACCACGAGCGCGTCGACGAGGCCATCATGACCGACGTGTCAAAGATCGCCACCGGATGCCCGTTCTGCCGGGTGATGATGACCGACGGTCTGACCGACCGCCAGGAGAGCGGTAAGGGCGAGGGCATGGAGGTGCTCGACGTCGCGCAGCTGCTGCTGGGTGCGATCGACAAAGGTGCCGTCGAGCTGCCGCCGAAGAAGAAGCCAGAGCCTGCCCCCGTCAAGGCTGCGACCGCGACGGCGCCGGCGAGCGCTCCTGGGCAGGCGCCGGCGGCGCCCAGCGGCGATGGGACGCAGAAGGCGGCCAAGCCGGTTACCGGGCTGGGCATCGCGGGCGGTGCGAAGCGCCCGGGCGCGAAGAAGGCCGCTGCGGCGCCGGCCGAGGCTGCTGCGGCGCCGGCCGAGGCTGCTGCAGCGCCGGCCGAGGCCGCCGCGGCGCCGGCCGCCGAAAAGCCCGACCACGCAGGCGAGCCCACGGTGGTTCAGCCGCCCAACGTTGATCCGAGCAAGGCCCAGCCGGTCGAGACCGCACCGGTGAAGGGGCTCGGCATCGCGGCGGGTGCCAAGCGCCCCGGCGCCCGTAAAGCCGCTGTCGCAGCGGAAGCCCAGCCAACGGCACCGTCGGCCGAAGCGCCCGCCGCGAAAAACGAAGCGCCACAAGTGGAGCCAGACGGCGACGGAGAACGCGGCGCGGCGACCCCGCCGGTCAAGGGTCTCGGCATCGCCCGCGGCGCGCGACCACCGGGTAAACGCTGAGGTGGCCGAAGGGAAATACGCGCTGGACAGCGATGAGACGATGGCTGACGTGACCACTCATCAGCTGCCGTGGCATACCGGCCACCATCACCATCGGCAGCGCACGTTCGCCCAATCGACCAAGTTGCAGGACGTCCTGTACGAAATCCGCGGGCCGGTGCACGACCACGCGGCGCGGCTGGAGGCGGAAGGTCACCGCATCCTCAAGCTCAACATCGGCAACCCGGCGCCGTTCGGCTTCGAGGCGCCCGACGTGATCATGCGCGACATCATCCAGGCGCTGCCGTACGCCCAGGGATACTGTGACTCCAAGGGCATCCTGTCGGCCCGGCGCGCGGTGGTCACCCGCTACGAGCTCGTCGAGGGATTCCCGCGATTCGACGTCGACGACGTGTATCTCGGCAACGGTGTCTCCGAGCTGATCACGATGACGCTGCAGGCGCTGCTGGACAACGGTGACCAGGTGCTCATCCCGGCGCCGGACTACCCGCTGTGGACGGCATCGACATCGCTGGCCGGGGGCACCCCGGTGCACTACCTGTGCGACGAGACGGAGGGCTGGCAGCCCGACATCGCCGATATCGAGTCGAAGATCACCGAGCGGACCAAGGCCGTCGTGGTGATCAACCCGAACAACCCCACCGGCGCGGTCTACGGCCGTGAAGTCCTCACCCAGATAGCCGATTTGGCGCGGAAGCACCAGCTGCTCCTGCTCGCCGACGAAATCTACGACAAGATCCTCTACGACGACGCCGAGCACGTCGCGATGGCCTCGGTAGCCCCCGATGTGCTGTGCCTGACCTTCAACGGCCTGTCCAAGGCCTACCGGGTGGCGGGCTACCGCGCCGGCTGGCTGGCCATCACCGGCCCGAAAGAACACGCCAGCAGCTTCATCGAGGGAATCAGCCTGCTGGCGAACATGCGGCTATGCCCGAACGTGCCTGCGCAGTACGGCATTCAGGTCGCGCTCGGCGGTCACCAAAGCATCGAGGACCTGGTGCTGCCCGGTGGCCGGCTTCTCGAGCAGCGCGACGTGGCGTGGTCGAAACTCAACGACATCCCCGGGGTTTCGTGCGTCAAGCCCCAGGGCGCTTTGTACGCGTTCCCGCGCCTGGACCCCGAGGTGTACGACATCGTCGACGACGAACAACTCGTACTCGAGCTGCTGCTGCAGGAGAAGATCCTGGTCACCCAGGGCACCGGCTTCAACTGGCCGGCGCCTGATCACCTGCGCATCGTCACGCTGCCGTGGGCGCGGGACCTGGCCGCCGCCATCGAACGGCTCGGCAACTTCTTGGCCGGCTATCGGCAGTAACCCACGCGTGGCCGGCGAGCCGGCTCGTCTGAAACGCGCAGAGGCGGTCAGACAGCCTGCCCAGGGGCACATCAGCGACGCCTACTCTGTTGCGCGTGGCGCACTCACATACGCACTCGCACGGGTCCGATGCCGGTCGGGCACCGCTGGGCCCGCTCGCGGCCAAGCTCGTGCTCGGTTCGCTGGTCGCGATCGGCATGGCCGTTGTACTCGGGGCGGTGCTGCTGTGGCCCAGCCGGCAGAAGGTCGATATCCCGCTGCCCTTCCAGAACGCCAATGGCGGCGCGGTGACCACCGTGGCCGGCCATGTCCTGTCCAGCGGTATCGGGCCGTGCGGGAGCCCCTCGGCGGGCAAGGTTTTGACGGCGCCACCGGTGCCGGGCGCCCCAGGAGGTGCCCAGTGCGCGCAAGCGCTGATCGCGATCGACTCCGGCCCGAACGCCGACGCCAACACCTTGCTGGAATTCAGCCCAGGGCCGGGTCAGCCGCAACTGAAAGCCGGCGACCACATCCGTATCGTCCGGCAGGTCGACCAGCAGGGCGCCACGAGCTACGGCTTCTACGACTACGAGCGGACGTGGCCGCTGGTCGGCATCGCGGTGCTGTTCGCGGTGGTCATCGTCGCAGTCGCGCGGCTGCGTGGGCTGCTGGCCATGGTCGGCATCTTCGTCGCGTTCTTGGTGCTGGTGGTGTTCCTGCTGCCCGCGCTGCGCGACGGCGCGCCCGCGGTTCCGGTGGCACTGGTGGCCTCGGCTGCCATCCTGTACGTGGTCATCTACCTTGCCCACGGGGTGAACCTGCGCACCAGCGCCGCGCTGCTGGGGACCCTGACGTCGCTGATCCTGGCCGGGCTGCTGTCCTGGGCGGCGATCGGGCTCGCGCACCTCACCGGACTCTCGCAGGACCAGAACTCCGAGGTCGCCGCCTATCTGGGCAATGTGTCGATCACCGGTCTGCTCCTGGCGGGTTTCATCATCGGCTCGCTCGGTGTGCTCAACGACGTCACCGTCACCCAGGCGTCCGCGGTATTCGAGCTCGCCAACCTCGGCATCGGCACCTCGCGTCGCGAGGTGTTCCTCGGCGCGATGCGGGTGGGACGCGACCACATCGCCAGCACCGTGTACACCCTGGTGCTGGCCTACGCCGGTAGTTCGCTACCGCTACTGCTGCTTTTCTCGGTGGCCAACCGGTCGCTCAGCGACGTGCTGACCGGCGAGAGCGTGGCAATCGAGATCGTCCGGTCGGCGGTGGGCGGCATCGCGCTGGCGCTGTCGGTGCCGCTGACCACGGCGATCGCCGCGGTGCTGGCCACGGGGGGAGCTATGACCGATCCAGCAGTTCCAGCAAGTAACCGCCATACCCTGACTTCAGCAGCTCCTGGGCCCGGTTCGCCAGCTGATCGTCGTCGATGAAGCCGACCCGCCAGGCGGCCTCCTCGGGCACGCTGATCTTCAGCCCCTGGCGCCGCTCGATGGTACGGACGAAGTCGCTGGCGTCGAGCAGCGAGTCAAAGGTTCCGGTGTCCAGCCATGCGGTGCCCCGGGCCAACACCTCGACCGAGAGCCGGCCGCGGTTGAGGTAGACCTGGTTGACCTCGGTGATCTCGTACTCTCCGCGGTCCGATGGACGAAGCGAACGCGCGATCTCGACGACTTCGTTGTCGTAGAAGTACAGTCCCGGCACTGCATAATGTGACTTGGGTGTCGCCGGTTTCTCCTCCAGCGACAACGGGATGCCGTCTTCGCTGAACTCGACCACGCCGTAGTCGGACGGATTGGCCACCCAATAGGCGAAAATCGCGCCGCCACTGACATTTTGGAAACGCTGAAGGCCGGTTCCCAGACCCGGGCCGTAGAAGACATTGTCGCCCAACACCAATGCCACCGAATCGTTGCCGATGTGTTCCGCGCCGATCACGAAGGCCTGAGCCAAACCGTCGGGCCGATCCTGGACGGCGTAGCCGATGTCGACGCCAAACGCTGAGCCGTCGCCGAGCAGCCGGCGAAAATCGGTCGCGTCGGCCGCGGTGGTGATCACCAGGATGTCCCGAATCCCGGCCATGATCAGCGTGGACAGCGGGTAGTAGATCAACGGCTTGTCGTAGACGGGCAACAGCTGCTTGCTGACGCCCATGGTGATCGGGTACAGCCGGGTGCCCGATCCGCCGGCGAGGATGATCCCGCGCATACGGTGAGGGTAATCGGTTGGTCACCTTGCCTGCGGGAGCCTACGCGACAGTCAGGTCGTCCTCGGTCAGCTCCGTCGCGGCAAGGGCCGACGCGAGGTCTGCGTGGCGGAACACGGAGGTCACCTTGTCGTGCACGACGCGGAACGCCGACGCCATCATCGACACCGTGCCGGGGTGCGCGGCGGTACGCACCTGCTGCTCGACGACCACCACTCCGTCGTGAACATACATCCGGCCCGGCTCGGCCGTGAACCCCGACGTGATCGCCCATCGGCGCAGCGCGTCGTGACCCTGTAGGGCGCCGTGCGCGTCGCCGAGCTCGATGTCGTCGCTGGACAGCTCCACCAAAGTGTCGAGGTCTGTGGCGTTCAACGCGTCATGCCAGGCGAGGACGGTCGCGATCTCCGAAACGGTCATGGTTGCAAGTTTGTCCGTCAGAACGGGGTGTGGTCCAGCCAGCGCCGCCACACGTCGGTGTCGCCGCCGACCGTGATCTGCGGATCGTCGGCCGCAAGCCGGCGCACCGCGGTGAGCAGCAGCGCGGCTGCCGGTCCGGTAACGGTTGTGTCGGCATCTTCGGGCCGCGCGGCTGCCATCGTCACGCCACAACCGTTGCCGCGGAGGGTCCAGTCGCCGTCGTCGTCCGCGTGCAGGTGCAGTGTCTGGCCGCCCGCCAGCGGCAGCGGCTCCTCGGTGGCCTGGACCACGACCCGTTCCAGCCATTCCGTCAGACCGTCAGACGCCAGTTCGGGCGAGAGCCCAAACTCCGTGTCCAGCGCCAAAGCCGCGTCGGCGCGATGCACCGTGACCTCGTGCAGGCGCCGCCGGAGCCACCATTTCGCCGGCCGCGGTCCGAGGAAGGTCCAGACCTCGGCGTCACCGCCGACTCGTCCAACGGCCTCGACGACGCGCTGCGCGCCGCCGTGCAGCCATTCGACGGCTCCGTCGGCATCATCGGGCGGCTTGCCGTTAAGGACAGTGCGGGGATCGAGGTAGTCGGTCAACCGCTGGTCGATGATCTGGGCGGCCCAGCGGTCACCGCGGCCGACGTGGCGCAGCAGGTGCTTGAGCGTCCACCCGGGGCAGGTGGGAATCGGTGTCGACGGATCGGCGTTGCGCAGCAACTCCGCAAAGAGATGGTTCTGTGCGAGCAACCCTGCCGAATAGTCCACGTCACGAACCTACGGCGCTGCGGACTGCGCCGAGCGCCACCGGCAGCGACGACCATCCGCGCAGCACCCTGGTGTCGCGCCGGGCGCCCGCGCCGGCGAGGCGGGCGTCGGGATAGCGCTCGAAGAAGCTGCGCAGGCCCACCTCGCCTTCGGCGCGGGCCAGCGCCGCGCCGAGGCAGAAGTGCCTGCCGCCGGAGAACGACAGATGCTTGTTGGCGTTCGGCCGCTCGATGTCGAAGCGGTGCGGGTCTTCGAAGACCAGCGGATCACGGTTGGCGCCGGCGAGGTAAACGATCGTCATCTCGCCGCGGCGCATCGGCGTGCCGGCGGCTTCGACGTCGGTGCGGGCAACCCGAACGGTCATCTGAACCGGCGACTCGATCCGGAGGATCTCCTCAACAGCGTTCGGCCACAGCTCGGGCTGTGCGGCCAGCGTCTGGAGCTGCTGAGGCGCTTCCAGCAGCAACTTGATGCCGTTACCGAGCAGGTTGACCGTGGTCTCGAATCCGGCGGCCAGCACCAGGCCCGCGGTGGCCTGGAGCTCTCGCTCGTTTAGCCGGCCATCCTCGTCGGTCGCATCGATCAGCTGGCTCATCAAGTCCTCGCCAGGGTGGCGCCGCAGCTGTTGCAAGTGCTCGGCGAGCCACACATTGAAGCCCTCGATGCCGCGGTAGACCCGCTGGTACTGCTTCCACGACAAACCGAAGTCAAGGCTGGGCGCGGCCAACTCACCGAAATCGAGGATCTGCTGGCGGTCCGCGTCGGGCACGCCCAGGATGTCGGCGATGACCGCCACGGGAAGTTGTGAGCAGTACCGCTCGACGATGTCGACGGTGCCGTGGGCGCTGCGCAGCCCGTCGAGCAGGTTGTCCGCCGTCTCCTTGACGCGGTCGCGCAGCGCCGCAACGGCCCGGGTGGTGAAGACCGACGACACCAGCTTGCGGTATCGGGTGTGTTCGGGTGGTTCCACGGACAAAAGCGACGGCGGCTGCAGCGGGTGCAACAGCCCCGTATCGGTGCGCTTCGCCAGCCAGAGCAGCGGCTTGGGCAGGTTCGACCCCATTGCCATCACTCGAAAGTCGTCGGAGCGCAACAGATCGTGGGCGAGTTGATGGTCGACGGTGATGTACATGTCCGGCCATCGCACGAGCCGCCCGGTCGACCGGAGTTCCTCGATGAACGCGACGGGGTCTGCCCGTACAGCGGGGTCTGCGATCAGCCGGCCGCGCGGATCACCGCGGCGAGCCCCGATGGACGCCCCTGCCCGCATCACCCCGTGCATGGCCAGCCAGCGGATCCGTTGCTTCATGGATCCGAGCTTAACCCCGCGGCACGGTTACGCGGCCGGTGGTTGCGCTGCTCGGCGCCCCAGCGCATAGACGCGCCAGCCGGCACGTGTCCACTGCGCTGCGTCGAGACAATTGCGGCCGTCCACAACGACTTTGACGCGCACGGTGCCGGCCAGCCGGTCAGGATCCAGGTCGAGAAATTCCCGCCACTCGGTGAGCACCAGGACCGCGTCGGCGCGGTTGCATGCCTCCACCACCGATGTCGAGTAATTCAGGGTCGGGAACACCCGCTGGGAGTTCTCCATCGCCTTGGGGTCGTAGACGTTTACAGTGGCGCCGTTGAGTTGCAACATCCCGGCGACGTTGAGGGCTGGGGAGTCGCGGACGTCGTCCGACTCCGGTTTGAACGCAGCGCCGAGCACCGCGATGTTGGCGCCCAGCAGTGAGCCACCGCACGCCTTGGTTGCCAGTTCGACCATCAACGTGCGGCGGCGCATGTTGATGCTGTCGACCTCGCGAAGAAACGTCAGCGCGTGGCTCGCGCCGAGTTCGCCGGCGCGCGCCATGAATGCCCGGATGTCCTTGGGAAGGCAGCCGCCGCCGAAACCCAGTCCGGCGTTGAGGAATCGGCGCCCGATGCGCGGGTCGTAGCCCAGTGCGTCGGCGAGCACCGTCACGTCGGCGTCGGCGGCTACGCACACCTCCGAGATCGCGTTGATGAACGAGATCTTGGTGGCAAGAAACGCGTTGGCGGAAACCTTCACCAGCTCGGCGGTCTGCAGATCGGTGAGCAGGAACGGCACACCCGCGTCCAGCAGCGGCGCGTACAGTTCGCGCACCGCGGCCTCGGTGCGAACCGAACCGGGTTGAACGCCAAGCACAATCCGATCCGGATGCAGGGTGTCGTGCACCGCGTAGCCCTCGCGGAGAAACTCCGGATTCCATGCCACTTCGACGTCGACCCCGTCCGGCGCCAGCGCGCGTGCTCGTGTCGCGAGTTCCGCCGCGGTGCCAACCGGAACCGTGGATTTGCCGACCACGATCGCCGGTCGCCGCAGCCGCGGCACCAGCGTGTCGATGACCGCGTGCACGTAACGCAGGTCGGCGGTGTATTCACCCTTCTTCTGCGGGGTGCCGACACCGAGGAAATGCACGTCGGCGAATTCGGCGGCCAGGTCGTAGTCGGTGGTGAACCGAAGCCGGCCCGCATTGAGGTTGTCGCGCAGGATTTTTCGCAGGCCGGGTTCGTAGAACGGGATGTCCCCGGCGGCAAGCTTGGCGACCTTGCCGGGGTCAACATCGACACCGACCACCTCATGGCCGAGCTCGGCCATCCCGGCGGCGTGGGTGGCACCGAGGTAGCCAGTGCCGAAGACGGTGCACCGCATACCTCTTGTATAAGAGGCACCGATGAGCTAACCGCGTCCTGACACTGAGCGGCAGGCCAACAGCAGGTAACGGGCTAGTCGCCCGGCCACCACGGGGATCGCGACCCGCCGGAGCCGGAGCTGCCCGAGCCGGGCCCGTAGCTGCCCGAGCCCGGTCCGTAGCTGCCCGAGCCCGATCCGTAGCTGCCCGAGCCCGATCCGTTCGGATATTGCGGATATGACGGGTATTCCGGCGACTGCGGAAGCTGGCTCTCAGGCGGTGTCTGTGGCCAGTCCCGCTGCGGCTGGCGCCACGGTGGGCGGAAGATCGGCCGCAGGGGGAACCCGATGATCGGTGCGGGCGGCTGCGTGTACACCGGCGGAGCAGCGGGTGGCGGCGGGTAGACGGGCGCGGGCGCGGCCGGCGGGTCAGTCACCGCCGGTGGCGCGGCCGGGGCAGGCGGAGGCGCGGCCGGGGCAGGTGGCGCGGCCGGGGCAGGTGGCGGCACGGCGGCCGGGATCGTTCGCGGCGCCGGAGCCTGCGCCTGCTGCACCACCGGCGCCGCTGCAGGGATCGTTTCCGCAGCGGGCGGTGGCTGTTGCGGCGCCGGCTGGGCCGGTTGCGCTTGCGGCGCCGCCGGGGGCGCCGGCGCGGCGCTGCTGGGCAGGATGACGTTGTCGCCCGGGTTGGGCCGCTGGTCGACCGTCGGCCTGATGCTGACGGCCAACGAAATCACCAAACCGACGACGCCGACGACGAAGATCGCGGTGAGCGAGCTGCCGACCAGCAGGAAGGGCTTTCGGCCGTCCTCGACCGGCGCGGCAGCGCCGTCGTTTTCAGCGACCTGCGCCAGTTGGGTGGCCGCGGCCGGGTCGACGGCGTAGGCGGTGCCAGCGGTGGCACCGTCGGGATCCTGCGAGTAGGCCAGCCCGACGGTGGAGGCTTCAAAGCGCGGGGCGTTGGCGGCGGCCAGGGCCGCGCCTCGGGCGAGGGCCAGTTCGCCCTCCTCCGGCGCGCTGACGGGGATGGACACCAGATTTTCGAGGTGCGCCTTCACCGAGCTCACATCGACGCCGGAGCCGACCACGAACATCCCGGCCGGTGCTGCGTCGTGGCCCTGCAGGCTGGTGGCCATCTCGGTCAGCACACTCATCGCGTCGGCGCTGTGCAGGCTGCGGCTGAGCACCTTCACGATGGATCCGCCGAAGGTCTCGACGACCGACAAGGTCGCGGTGTCCCGGTCGACGAACATCAGTGCGGTCCTGTCGTGGCCGACCCTCCGGCCGACCGCCTGGGCCAGCGCGCCCGCGGCATGCAGCTCGGAGACCAACGTCACGTCCTCGATGCCACGGCGGGCCAGCGCGTCGCGCAGTGCGGCCGCGTTGTCGCGATCGCTCCACGTGACCCCGGCCGCGATCAGCTTGTGGCCGCCGGCAGCGGCGCTTTCCCGGGTACCCAACACCGCGGCGATGACCTGTTCCGGTGCGCTCGGCGTTGCCGAGCCATCGACAGCGGTGATGTCAAAAACGTCGTGATCGACGGTCAGGCCGTCGGCCCGGTCCCCTTCGACCAGCACCATGCGGACCGTCGTGGGTGTCATCGACACACCAAGTACGATCTCCACTGCCCCTCCACAATGTTCGCTACGTCACTCAAGTCACTTGTGGGCACGTCCACTAATTAAGCCGTCAACTGATCATTCATCGGAGTTTCAGCTTTCGGCGTTACATCCGCCGACGTTAGCTGATGATGACAAAGTCGCTAGTCGGCGGCGGTATCGCGACCCTTCTCCAAAGACAGGCACGGTCGACCTTACCGGGCCACCACAAGTTCCGCTCCGGAGAGGCTGCGCCCCGGGTTTTCAGGTCGCGGGGGTGTGAAAGTTCTGATACGACCGGGACGGCGTGGGGCCGCGCTGGCCCTGGTATTTCGATCCGGCTTTGGCGCTGCCGTAGGGATGCTCAGCCGGGCTGGTCAACCGCAGCAGACACAGCTGGCCGATCTTCATGCCCGGCCACAGCGTGATCGGCAGGTTCGCAACGTTGGACAGCTCGAGGGTGATGTGCCCGCTGAATCCCGGGTCGATGAAACCAGCAGTGGAGTGGGTCAGCAGGCCGAGCCGGCCCAGCGAGGACTTGCCCTCCAGCCGACCGGCAAGGTCGTCGGGCAACGTGCACAACTCCAGCGTCGAGCCGAGCACGAACTCCCCCGGATGCAGCACGAACGGCTCACCGTCCACGGGTTCGACGAGGCTGGTGAGCTCGTCCTGCTGCCGAGCGGGGTCGATATGGGTGTAACGGGTGTTGTTGAACACCCGGAAAAGGCTGTCGAGTCGCACATCCACGCTGGAGGGCTGCACGAGCCGCTCGTCGAAAGGATCGATGCCCAGGCGGCCGGCGTCGAGCTCAGCCCGGATGTCGCGGTCGGAGAGCAGCACGCGACGAGCGTATCGGCTGGCTGAGCACAGGCGATGTACAGACCGGCCGTTGCTGCTAACCTCCGTGACCGACTTTGCCGATGTAGTTCAATGGCAGAACATCAGCTTCCCTGGGCCAGTCCGCCCTAGCCGCACTGAGTTGTGACACCGTCGTGAGATCGAGGATCCGTGATCTGGCGTTGCTGCCGAATATCGTGCTCAACGATGCGATCCTTAGGCAATGACTCATGAACGACCTAACCCGGTGTACGAGCTGTATCTTCGCGTGTCGCGGGGGCTGGGCCACTACCGCTGGTTCTCGGTGTTCATGAAGCATGTTGGCTCCCGGGTAGACCGGGCGCTGATCCACGCTAGCCGAGGCCAACTATCGATTAGCGGTCCTGCGATGCCGACGATGCTGCTCACTACGAAAGGCAGAAAGAGCGGCAAAGAGCGAACGGTGCCGGTCTACTACGTGCGCGACGGCAAGAATCTCGTGGCCGTTTGCGAGAACTTCGGCCTCGATACAGCTTCGAGCTGGCCTACGAACCTGCGTGCCGACCCAAAGGCACGCATTGAGATCGAAGGCACGACTGCAAACTATCTGTCACGACCCGCTACAGATGAAGAGGTTGCCCGCAACATGCCTAGGCTGATTGAGATGTGGCCCGCGCATGACACCTACGTCAAACGAAGCGGCACGCGCAAAGTCTTCATCTTCGAGCCGGTGGACGCGCAAACCTGAGCGTCTCGGTCCAGCCGGGGTTGATGAGCGGCTTAGGTGTGTCATATTTTCGATTCGCATGCACGACGCGTCGCTACACGGTGGCGTTGGGGCCGCGTGAACCAATGAAGACGCTTCTTGCCAAGGCGGCTTGGTACGGTTCAACTCGTGGCAAAGGGTGCCGCCGCTCAATTTTGGCGAGATGCCCGCCTCCGCACGTGGACGTAGGTGGTGTGCAACGAGGCCGGACAGCCCTACAGCCCCGGCGTGCTGTCGCGCTACTGGGCCGAAGCTGTCGAGGCGGCGGGTCTGCGGCACATCAGGTTGCACGCGGCGCGGCACACCTGCGCGACGCTGATGCACCTGCAAGGGGTGCTGGTCGCGGTGATCGCGGCGTGGATCGGGCACAAGGACGCCAGCCTGACGGTGCGCCTGTATGCTCACTCCCAGTTTGCTGCACTGAAGGAGGCCGGAGCGAGTTTGGATCGAGTTGTGAAAATCTGTGAC
>JAFARC010000003.1 GCA_019245755.1 Mycobacteriaceae bacterium
TACTCACCGGTGTCGCGCAACTCCTGAGTGCGTTCCCGAAGCTCGTCGTTGATCGAGCGCAGCTCGTCGTTGGTCGACTGCTGCTCCTCGTTCATCGTCTCGAGCTCTTCGTTGGTGGACTGGAGCTCCTCATTCGTCGTCTCGAGCTCTTCGTTGGTGGACTGCAGCTCCTCGTTGGTAGTCTCCAGCTCCTCCACCGTGGACTGCAGCTCCTCGTTGGTGGTCTCGAGTTCTTCGTTGGTGGACTGCAGCTCCTCGTACGCCGTTTCGAGCTGCCGATTCGTTTGGACCACCTTGTTGAGCAGCGTCCGGGTCGCGGTCACGTCAAAGAACACGATCGACACGCCGAGCAGACCGTTGTCGGCGTCCACTAGCGGGTTGATGTGGATCTCATACCACAGCGTTTCCGAGCCGGGCCGCTGCCATCTGACGTCCTGAACCCGCGCCGAGCGCCGCTGAATCTTGGCCTGTTCGAGGTAGGCGCGCAGCTCGACCGGCCGGTACGACACCTCCAGGTCGCGCAGCAGTCGGCCGATGTCATGCGCCGACAACCCGAATGTCGACTCGGCCTGCTGGTTGATCATGGCGACGGTGTCCTCACCCGTCACAACGATTTGGGCGACCGGGCTGGCGCGGAAGGCAAGGTCTCGAATGGTGGTCAGCCCCGGCGGGTCGCCGAGACGCTCCAGTGGAGCGCCCGCCGGGGCGAGGCGGTTGACGTACACGTGTGACCCGACGGCCTTGCGGAAGATGCGATGCTTGAGGTTGAGCGGCGTGAACCGGTCGCTGTGGCTCAGCAACATCTCGGCGCGGCCCAGGAACAAGGTGCCCTGCGGTGCGAGCGCGAAATGCAGGCGGCCCAATACATTACGCTGTGTCTCGGCGTTGAGGTACATCAACGTGTTGCGGCACACCAGCAGGTCGACACGTGAAATCGGGGCGTCCTTGACGAGGTCGTTTGGCCCAAAGATGACCATTCGTCGAAGGTCGGTGCGAAAAACGTACCGGCCGTTGACATTCTCGAAATACCGCTCGAGCATCCCCGGTGGGACCGATTCAACGGCCTTGGCGTCATAGGAGGCGGCGCGCGCCTCGGTCAACGCGCTTTCATCGACGTCGGTGGCGTAGATCTTGACCCGCTGCCGAAACTCCTCGGTTCCGAGCGCGTCGGCGAGCAGCATCGCCAGCGTGTAGGCCTCCTGGCCGGACGCGCAGCCCGCGCTCCACACCCTGATCGGGTCGCCCGGCGTGCGCTCGGCGAGCATCCCCGGGACGACTTCGTCGCGGAGGTAATCCCAGGAGTCTGGATCTCGGAAGAACGCGGTGACGTTGATCAGAATCGTGTTGAACAGCGAAACGAACTCATCCGAACTCGCCTGCAGCACGTCGAGGTATTCCTCGAACGTCTCGTAACCGGCCTGCTCCATCCGGTGCCGCACCCGTCGCATCAGCGACGTGCGTTTGTAGCCGGTGAAGTCGAAGCCGCGGGAATCCCGGAGATACCGCAGCAAGGCCTCGAAGGCCTCGTCCCGCTGCCCGTCCATGTCGCCCCGTCCGCCCTAGCTTGCCCGAGGCGTTGAAGATTACTCGCCCTTAAAGCCGGTTTTCTGGACCGAGCACCGCCCACACCGTTTTCCCCGACGGTGTCGGGGCGGTGCCCCAGCTACGGCACAGCGCGGCCACGATGGCCAGACCCGACACCTCGTCGCCCCCGCGCCTGGAACGTTCGCGTCGGGCCGCCGGTGCCGAGCTGCCGTCCTCGACGGCCACGGTCACCACATCCCCGCTGATCTCCAGCCGGAGGAACGGCGCGCTGTCGGTGTGCTGAAGAACGTTCTCGACGAACACGGTCACCACCAGCTTGGCCACCGCCACCAGGTCCGGCCGCGTCCACTCCGTCAGCCACTCGGCCATCAATTGACGCGACCTGGCCACGCTGCCCGGCGTCGCCGCCAACTTCGCAGTCCGCCGGTGCCGCGGCGCCGGGTGATGCCCGGGGCCGGTCAACGCGCCAACCGCCTCCCCGGTCGAGGCGTATACCGGCACATAGCGTGCGACGCCGTTGCGATGGATCGCCTCGCGGCCGTCGTGATGCGCGCACACCAGGGCCATCGGCACATCCGGCCACTGCGTCACGTGCCAGCGGGCGCTGGTGAACACCACCCAGGCCGATTGTGCCGGAACCACCAGGGCGCTGACATCGACGATCACGGCGAGAGGTTCATCGAGCGCAGCCTTGATGATCGCGTCCCGCAACGACAAGTACGTGGAGCTGTTCAGCAGCCCTGTCGCGTGGAGGATGCAGGCACCCGCCCTCTCCTCGGCGGAGACGGCCAGCGAGCCCCCATGATCAGCCGGCACCACGCTCACCCGCACGGCCATACGCATCACAGATACGCTCACCGAGCACCGCCATCGCATGTTCGGCCTCGTCGGCGAGCGCGCTGTACCTGTCGTACAGCTGCCCCGCCCCCAAACTGTCGGCCATCCTGCGGGCCAGCTTGCTTTTCTCCTGCAGGCTGCGGACCGCCACCCACAGCGCGTTCTCGACCTCTTCGTCACGGGCCCGCAGCAACGCCTCGCCGGTCCACGCGTGGCCCACCCGGCACCGGTAATTGCCCTGGTTGACCTCCTGCAGGGAGCCGTGGCAATCCGGGCAGACGTAACCCGACGGCGGTCCCAGCGCCTCGGTGTCGAGCCGGGTCGAGAACCGCCGGCCCATGGCGATGCGGTTTTCAAACTCCAGTTTCGCGTCGCGCTCCATGGTCGGCTCCTCGAATTCCCGTTGAGCGAGTTTTGCCAGCAGGCCGCCGACTTCGGCGGCGCTGGCCAAGTGGTCCACGACGCCCGCGTCGATCGCGTTCTGCGGCATGGCCGGAAAAAGCGCGTCGGTTGGTCGTTGCGCAATGGTGGTGCCGCCCCGGGAACGGATCGCCGCCGATCCGAGCACCCCATCGTCGAGCACCCCGGACAACACCACGCCGACCGCGCGGGGGCCGTGCGCCAGCGCCACCGAGCGGAAGAGCGCGTTGATCGCCGGCCGATGCCCGTTCTCGGTGGGACCGTCCGAGAGCACCACCCGGCTGTCTTGGACGAGCAGGTGCTGATCCGGAACGGCGACGTAGACCTGGCCGCTGCGAAGCTGAGCACCGTGAACCGCCGCGACGGCGGTAAGCGGTCCGCTGCGGTCAAGGATCCGGGCAAGCACGCTGGGCGCGCCGGCGGGCATGTGCAACACCACAAGAACAGAGGACTGCAGGTGGTGCGGCAGGCTGCCCGCGAGTTTGGTCAGCGCCTCAACCCCTCCGGCCGAGGCGCCCACCGCCACCACGCTGGACGGCTCGTTGGACCCGTTCGCCGCCATTCCCATCACGTAGCGGTTACCCGGCTAACGTATCGGGCAATCTTTCGGCGGCCCGATTCCAAAAATTTATTGGTCGTTCTCGGCATACCGAGCACGCCGAATTCGGCTCCCCGGCATGCGTCCGGGAGGTGTAAAAGGATCCCAGCTCGGCCTGTCGAAGCCGGCTGGAGGTTCAACGGGCCACCCAGGGGTTTCAGGAAGTGCGCGCATACTCGCCAACGTGACTGAACTGCAGCGCTACATCGCCGAAGAGATCGCCACCGACCACATCGACGGCCTGCTGTCGCGGCGGGAGGCGTTACGCCGCCTAGCCCTGCTCGGCCTCGGCACCGCGGCCGCCACCGCGCTGATCGCCGCCTGCGGAAACGCCAAACAGGCCACCTCGACGTCATCGTCCGGCTCGCCCGCCACCAGCCCGGCGACGACGTCGACATCGAAGCCGCCCGGGATGGATCACGCGTTGCCAACCGCCCCGATCGTGTGGGCTGGGCCGAACGGACAATTGCAGGGCGCATGGGCAGAGGCCGCAACCCCGCGCGGCGGCGTGTTGGTCATCCACGAGAACCGGGGGCTCAACGACTGGGTCCGCTCGGTGGCGGGCCGATTCGGCGGCGCCGGCTATTCCGGCCTGGCCATCGATCTGCTGTCCGAGGAGGGCGGCACCGCCACGTTCACCGACCCGGCCCAGGCCACCGCCGCGCTCAGCAAAGTGCCGCCGGACCGGTTCGTCGCCGACATGAAGTCCGGTGTCGACGAACTGCAGCGCAGGGTGCCCGGCAAGAAAGTGGCGGTGGTGGGGTTCTGCTTCGGCGGCGGGCTGGTCTGGCGACTGCTGGCCTCCGGTGAGCCGCAATTGGCTGCGGCCGTGCCGTTCTACGGCCCGCTGCCCGACAACCCCGACTTCTCCGGCTCCAAGGCGGCCGTGCTCGCGTTCTACGGCGCCCTGGACAACCGCGTGACGTCGACCAAGGATGCGGCCAAAGCGGCGCTGGACAAGGCCGGGCTGGTCAACCAGGTCGTCGTCGAACCCAACGCCGATCACGCGTTCTTCAACGACACCGGTCCGCGGTACAACGCGTCAGCCTCAGTCGACGCGTGGAGCAAGACACTCGATTGGTTCGGCAAATACGTTGGCTAGCCGATGAGGCGGATCCACGTCATCGGCATCGGCGCCGGCGACCCCGGATACCTCACCGCGCAGGCCGTTTCGGCGCTCAACGAGACCCGGGTCTTCTTCGTCATGGACAAGGGCGCCGACAAACGTGGGCTGGTCGCGATGCGCCGGGAGATCTGCGGACGCTTCATCGAGGACCCGGAGCGCTACCGGTTCGTTGAGCTGGTCGACCCGCCACGCGCCCGCGGCGGCGACTATCGGGTGGGCGTCACCGATTGGCACGCCGCACGCGCACAGGTATGGGCCGATGCGATCGTGGCGGAGTTGGGGCCCGACGACGTCGGGGCGTTTCTGGCGTGGGGTGACCCGGCCCTGTACGACAGCACCTTACGGATCCTTGACGCCGTCGCCGCGCATGTGGACATCGACTACGACGTCATCCCCGGGATCACCGCCGTCCAGGCCCTCACAGCGCGACATCGCATACCCCTCAACGAGATCGGCGAGCCCGTGCTGATCACCACCGGCCGTCAGCTGTCTGGTGAGTTTGGGACATCCGGGACGTCCGGTGAGTTGCGCGGCACCACGGTGGTGATGCTTGACGGCGACTGTGCGTTCCGCAAATGCCCGCCAGCGACGCGGATCTGGTGGGGCGCCTACCTCGGGACGGAGCACGAGCTGCTGGTCGCGGGCACCGTGGGCGACGTGGCGGATCGGATCGTCGCACTGCGGGCAGACGCCCGCGCGCGGCACAGCTGGATCATGGACATATATCTGCTGCGGCCGCCCGAATGACCTCCAGACTCGCGGTTACGGTAATCCCGCGACCGGTATCTGCGGGGCGCCGGGAGGTAAAGCCGCCACCCACGAGAAGGGTTGTGTTCTCCGCGGATTCGTGGCAACGCCAAGGTTCGGATCGTGTCGGTTCGGCCGGTGACGGCGCCGTGGCAGGATCATCGGCATGGGGCCCTTTCTCTTCCGTGCCGCGCTGACCGGTGTCGCACTATGGGTGGTCACACTGATCGTCCCGGGCATGCGGTTCGTCGGCGGCAACACGACGTGGCAGAAGATCGGCATCATCTTCGTCGTCGCGGTGATCTTCGGTCTCGTCAACGCGATCATCAAACCGATCGTGGCGATACTTTCGATCCCGCTCTACATCCTGACGCTGGGGCTGTTCCACATCGTCGTCAACGCGTTGGTGCTCTGGATCACCGCCTCGATCACGCACCACACCACGCACTGGGGGCTGCAGATCGACCACTTCTGGTGGACCGCGATCTGGGCCGCGATCGTCTTGGCGATCGTGAGCTGGCTGCTGTCGCTGGTGGTGGGAGACGTCAGCCGCGTCGCTCGCCGGTGATCGGCCACATGCCCGCTACCTCGACAGGTGTCCGGTGAGATCGGCAAACTGGACGGGTGCCGGAATTACCCGAAATCGAAGCGCTCGCGAACCATTTGCGTCGTCACGCCGTCGGCCTGCCGGTCGGGCGGGTGGACGTGTCCGCGTTCTCGGCGCTCAAGACGTTCGATCCGCCGATCACCGTCCTGCACGGGCGCACCGTGACCGGCGCCAACCGGTGGGGCAAGTACCTGGGCTTGCAGGCCGGGGACCTGCACCTGATCACCCACCTCTCGCGGGCGGGGTGGCTGCGGTGGTCCGGCAGGCTGGCCGGCGCGCCGCTCAAGCCGGGCAAGGGGCCAATCGCGCTGCGGGTGCATCTCGGCACGCCCGGCGACGCGCCGGGCTTCGACCTGACCGAGGCCGGCACGCAGAAGCGGCTGGCGGTGTGGATGGTCTACGACCCTGTGCTGGTTCCCGGCATCGCGACGCTGGGCCCTGACGCACTGGAAGTCACCGCCGAGAAGCTGGTCGGCCTGCTGGCCGGCAACAGCGGCCGGATCAAGACCGTGATCACGGATCAGAAGGTGATCGCCGGCATCGGCAACGCCTACAGCGACGAAATCCTGCACGTGGCCAAGCTGTCGCCGTTCGCGACAGCCGGAAAGCTGAGCACCGCCCAGATTGCCGACCTGCACGACGCGATGGTGTCGGTGCTCACCGACGCGGTATCGCGGTCGGTGGGCCAGCAGGCCGCCACCCTCAAAGGCGAGAAGCGGTCGGGTCTGCGGGTGCACGACCGCACCGGCCTGCCGTGCCCGGTCTGCGGGGACACCGTCCGACAGGTCTCGTTCGCCGACAAGTCGTTGCAGTACTGCCCGACCTGCCAGACCGGCGGCAAAACCCTAGCCGACCGGCGGATGTCGCGACTTCTCAAGTGAGTGCTCCGGCCACCACCGCGCTGGCTACGCTGTCGGGGTGACACGTCAGAAAATCCTCATCACCGGCGCGAGCTCCGGCCTGGGGGCCGGCATGGCCCGGGCGTTCGCCGGGAAAGGCCGCGACCTGGCGCTGTGCGCCCGCCGCACCGAGCGGCTCGAGGAACTCAAGGCGGAGCTGACCGGACGCCATCCCGACATCACGGTGGCCGTCGCAGAACTCGACGTCAACGACCACGAGCAGGTGCCCAAGGTCTTCGCTGCGCTCGGCGACGCGCTGGGCGGCATCGACCGGATCATCGTCAACGCCGGCATCGGAAAGGGCGCCCCGCTCGGATCGGGCAAGCTGTGGGCGAACAAGGCCACCATCGAAACGAATCTGGTCAGCGCCCTGGTCCAGATAGAGACCGCGATCGAGATTTTCGCCAAGGCCGGATCCGGGCATCTGGTGCTGATCTCGTCGGTGCTCGGCAACAAGGGTGTGCCCGGCATCAAAGCGGCCTACGCCGCCAGCAAGGCCGGCGTCTCGTCACTGGGCGAATCGTTGCGCGCCGAATACCCGAACGGCCCGATACGGGTGACGGTGCTCGAGCCGGGCTACATCGAGTCGGAGATGACCGCCAAGTCGGCCACCACCATGTTGATGGTCGACAACGAAACCGGGGTACGTGCCATGGTCGACGCGATCGAACGTGAGCGCGGCCACGCCATCGTTCCGCGCTGGCCGTGGGCGCCGCTGGTGCCGCTGCTCAAGGTCCTGCCGCCCCGTTTCACCAAGCCATTCGCCTGATCTCAGGCGGGCCGGCCGCGCTGGCTGCGGTAACGGCGAATCAGGCTGTCCGTCGAGCCGTCGGACTGCCCCGGCGGCGACGTGTCGGCGGTGAGCACCGGCAGCAACGCCTTGGCCTGCGTCTTGCCCAACTCGACGCCCCACTGGTCGAACGAGTCGATGCCCCAGATGACGCCCTCGGTGAACACGATGTGCTCATACAGCGCGATCAGCTGACCCACCACCGACGGCGTGAGCTTGGTCGCGAGGATGGACGTCGACGGGCGGTTGCCCGGCATCACCTTGTGCGGAACCACGACAGCCGCAGTGCCTTCCGCGGCAATCTCCTCGGCGGTCTTGCCGAACGCCAACACCTGGGTCTGGGCGAAGAAGTTGCTCATCAACAAGTCGTGCATGCTGCCGGTCCCGTCGGCTGTCGGCAGGTCGTCGGTGGGCTCGCTGAACCCGATGAAATCCGCCGGAACCAGGCGGGTGCCCTGATGCAGCAGCTGGAAGAACGCGTGCTGGCCGTTGGTCCCCGGCTCACCCCAATAGATTTCGCCGGTATCGACGGTCACCGGCGTCCCGTCCGCGCGCACCGACTTGCCGTTGGACTCCATCGTCAGCTGCTGCAGGTACGCCGGAAACCGGTCCAGGTCGTTGGAATACGGCAGCACAGCCTTCGTTTCGGCGCCGAAAAAGTTGTTGTACCAAACCCCGAGCAGCCCCAACAGCACCGGCGCGTTGGCTTCCAGCGGCGCCGACTTGAAATGCTCGTCCAGCGTATGGAATCCGTTCAGAAACTCGCCGAACCGCTCCGGGCCGATCGCGATCATCAGCGACAGCCCGATCGCTGAATCGACCGAATAGCGGCCGCCCACCCAGTCCCAGAAACCGAACATGTTGGCGGTGTCGATGCCGAAGTCGTCGACCAGCCGCGCGTTCGTCGACACGGCGGCGAAATGCTTCGACACCGCGGCATCGCCCAGCTTTTCGGTGAGCCAGCGCCGGGCGGCGGTCGCGTTCGTCAGCGTTTCCAGCGTGGAGAACGTCTTCGACGCCACGATGAACAGCGTCTTCGCCGGGTCGAGGTCGGTCAGCGTCGCCACCAGATCGGCCGGGTCGATGTTGGAGACGAACCGACACTCGATTCGCGAGTCGTTGTAGTGACGCAGCGCCCGGTAGACCATCACCGGACCCAGGTCCGAGCCGCCGATACCGATGTTGATGACAGTCGTGATCCGCTCGCCGGTGGCTCCGGTCGACTCGCCGCTGCGCAGCCGAGCCGCGAAGTGGCCCATCCGGTCGAGCACCTCGTGCACGTCGACCACCACGTTCTGCCCGTCGACGGTCAACTCGTCCTCCCGAGGAAGCCGCAGCGCCGTGTGGAGCACCGCACGGTCCTCCGAGGTGTTGATGTGCACGCCGGCGAACATCTCGTCCCGGTGACGCTCAAGATGCGCCGTTTTGGCCAGACCGACCAGCAGCGACAGCGTTTCGCGCGACACCCGGTGCTTGCTGTAGTCGATGTAGAGATCGCCGACCGAAACGGCCAGCTCGGTGCCGCGATCCGGGTCTTCGGCGAAGAAATCACGGAGGTGTTTATTGGCGATCTGGTCATGGTGGCGTTGCAGTGCATTCCACGCCGGCGTCGCAGCGATGTCGGGAATCTGCGACGTGTCAGCGGCCTTTGGCTCTTCACGCACACGCTCATCGCTCGTCATTCCTCGACACTAGTGCGGTCCGATGACCAAAGGTGTAAATGGTGGAGTATGGATACCGCCAAGCTGTTGTCATCCGTTCCGACCGGTCTGTGGATCGGCGGTGAGGAACGTTCCGGCGCCGCCGCCTTCGACGTCCTGGACCCATCCGACGACCACGTCCTGGCGTCCGTCGCGGATGCGACGGCCGCCGACGCCATCGCCGCCCTAGACGCCGCCGCGGCGGTGGGCCCTGAGTGGGCCGCGACGCCGCCGCGCGAACGCGGCGAGATCCTGCGTTCGGTATGGGAAATGATCAGCGCCCACGCCGAGGACGTCGCGACACTGATGACGCTGGAGATGGGCAAGGTGTTGCCGGAAAGCATGGCCGAAGTCAAGTACGGCGGCGAATTCTTCCGCTGGTTCTCCGAAGAGGCCGCACGCGTCCACGGCCGGTTCATGCCCAGTCCGGCCGGCAACGGCCGCATACTCGTCACCAAACAGCCGGTGGGTCCGTGTTATGCGATCACCCCGTGGAATTTCCCGCTGGCGATGGGCACCCGCAAGATCGGACCCGCGATGGCTGCCGGCTGCACCATGATCGTCAAGCCCGCGCAGGAAACCCCGCTGACCATGCTGTGGCTGGCCAAGCTGATGGACGAGGCAGGTCTGCCCAAGGGCGTGCTGTCGGTGTTGCCGACCACCAACGCCGGTGAGGTGACCCAGGCCCTCATCGACGACGGGCGGCTGCGCAAGCTGACGTTCACCGGATCCACCGCCGTGGGCAGGTCACTCGTCAAGCAGAGCGCCGACAAGCTGCTGCGGACGTCGATGGAACTCGGCGGCAACGCGCCGTTCGTGGTGTTCGACGACGCCGATGTCGACGCCGCGGTCGACGGCGCAATGCTGGCCAAGCTGCGCAACGGCGGCGAGGCCTGCACCGCGGCCAACCGCTTCCACGTCGCCAACGCGGTGCGTGCGGAATTCACCGAAAAGCTGGTCAAGCGGATGAGCGAGGTGACGTTGGGCAACGGTCTCGACTCGTCGGCCACGTTGGGCCCGCTGATCAACGCCAAACAGCTGAACACGGTGAAGGAACTGGTCGACGACGCAGTCTCCAGAGGCGCGACGGTCGTGATCGGCGGTGAGGCACCCGACCGGCCCGGCCACTTCTACCCGGCCACCGTGCTCACCGACGTCCCGCCGGACGCGCGCATCCTGCACGAGGAGGTGTTCGGTCCGGTCGCGCCGATCACCGGCTTCGACGCCGAGGAGGAGGGCATCGCCGTCGCCAACGACACCGAATACGGCCTCACCGCCTACATCTACACCCGGTCGCTAGACCGTGCGCTGCGCGTGTCCGAGGCGATCGAATCCGGGATGGTCGGCGTGAATCGCGGTGTAATTTCCGATCCGGCAGCGCCTTTCGGTGGCGTCAAGGAGTCGGGCTTCGGCCGTGAAGGCGGCTTCGAAGGCATCGAGGAGTATCTCGAGATCAAGTACGTCGCGCTGACCAACTAGCTCCCCGCGCCGTGCGCGCCTCCCCTGATCACAGACACGTCGCACCTAAACTTGCTCGCGTCCAACAGGGAGGTCATCGACGTGTCGGCAGCACCTGCTGGGGTCGAGGCCGTGCCGGTCGGCACCACTGGACGGCGGCGGTGGGTCGCTCCCGACCCGCGCACCGCGCGGGTCGGGAGGGCAAACCGTGGCACCCAGCGGCCGCGTCGCACCGCCATCCCTGCACTGGACGGCCTTCGCGCCGTGGCCGTGGCGCTCGTGCTGGTCAACCACGGCGGCATCCCGGGTGTCGACGGCGGTTTCATCGGTGTCGACATCTTCTTCGTCCTCAGCGGATTCCTGATCACCGCCCTGCTGCTCGAGGAGCTGGACCGCACCGGACGTGTGGACGTGGCCGAGTTCTGGATCCGGCGCGCCCGACGCCTGCTGCCCGCGCTGCTGGTGTTGGTGGCGGCCGTCGCCGGCTGCCGCGAGCTTTTCCCGCCGGAGGCGGTTGCCGGGATACGCGACGACGCTGTCGCCGCGTTCCTGTGGGTGGCGAACTGGAGCTTGGTCGCGCGCAAGGCCGACTACTTCAGCCAAGGCGCCACCCCATCGCCGCTGCAGCACACCTGGTCACTCGGGGTGGAGGAGCAGTATTACCTGCTCTGGCCGCTGCTGCTGATCGGGGCGGCGGTGCTGCTGGCCGCCATCGCCAGGCGCCGCCACCGAGCCGCCAGCATCGGCGTGGTCCGCCTGGCCGTCGTCGCGCTGGCCGCTGCCGGTGCTGCGGCCTCCGCCGCGGCCGCCGTCACGCGGGTGTCGTCGGCGGCCTCGCTCAACCGCGTGTACTTCGGCACCGACACCCGCGCGCAGGCACTGCTCGTCGGCGCCGCGGCGGCGGCGCTGTTGGTCCGGGACTGGTCGGCGCTGGCCATGGGCTGGTCGGTGATCAGATCGCGGTGGGCCAGATGGCTCGCCCGAGGCCTGCCGATCATCGGTCTGGGCGCGCTGGGAGCGAGCGCGCACTACGCGAGCGGCAGCGCGGCGCAGTTTCACCGCGGGCTGTTGATCGTGGTGGCCGCGGCCGCCGTCGCGGTGGTCGTGCCGGTGGCGCTGGATCAGCAGGGAGTGGTCGCGCGGGTGCTGGCCCTGCGGCCGCTGGTATGGCTCGGCACCATCTCCTACGGCGTCTACCTGTGGCACTGGCCGGTCTTCCTGGCGATCAACGGTGAGCGCACCGGATGGTCCGGGCTGCCGTTGTTCCTGGTCCGGTGCGTCGCCACGATCGGTGTCGCCGCGCTGTCCTGGTGGGCGATCGAACAGCCCATCCGACGTTGGCGACCCGTGCGGATCCCGATGTTGCGACTGGCGGCCGCGACCATCGCCACGGCCGTCGCGGTGACGATCCTGCTGATGCCGGCGGGGACGCCGCCACCGCGGTTTTCGACCGCTGCGATCATGTCGCCGGATCCACCGGTGGAAACCGTCCGCCCGGTCGGTGCGCCGCAGTACAACGGTCCGCGTGCGCACACCGTGTCGGTGTTCGGAGACTCCGTCGCCTGGACCTTGATGCGCTACCTGCCGGCGACCCCGGGAATCAACTTCATCGACAACACCACGATCGGGTGCGGCATCGTCCGCGGCGGCCCCTACCGCTACCAGGGCCAGACCCTCGACCAGAAACCCGAGTGCGACACCTGGCCGGACAGATGGGCACAGCGCATCTCCTACGAGCGGCCCGACGTCGTGCTGCTGATCGTCGGCCGCTGGGAGACCATCGACCGCGTCAACGAAGGGCGCTGGACGCACATTCGCGAACCGGCATTCGACCAATACCTGACGGGTGAGCTCAGACGCGCAATGGACATCCTCGGCTCAACCGGGGCCAGGGTAGTGGTAACCACCGAGCCCTACAACCGCCGCGGGGAAAAGCCGGACGGGACCCTGTACCCCGAGGACGACCCTGACCGGGTTGACGAATGGAACGCCTTGCTGCGCCGGGTGATCGGAAACCGCCCGAACGTCGAGGTGCTCGACCTCAACGACAAGCTCTGCCCGGGCGGTTACTACACCGCCAAGCTCGACGGCATCCAGATGCGGATAGACGGTGTACATCCCACGCCGGCGGCCGTGAAGTGGCTGACACCGTGGCTGGTGGACGCTGTTCGGTGATGGGCTGCTGTCATCAGCGGCCGAGGCGGCCGCGGCCCAGCCGCAGCAGCAGCATCGCCAGGTCCTTGCCCTCGGGGCCAAGCTCGCTGTACCGCTCGATGACCTTCATCTCACGGCTGTGCACCAAGCGGGTGCCACCCGACGCCATCCGGGCGCGGCCGATGGTCTGCGACACCTCGGTGCGCCGCTTGACCGCGGCGAGGATCTTGGCGTCAAGCCGATCGATCTCTCGCCGCAGATCATCGATATCGGGAACTTGTTCGGATTCTACGCTCGGCTGGGGGCTCACTTGTGACTCCGGAGTTTCGCTGTTGGTGGGTTCTGGTCTCATCCGAATTCGGGCCTCACACAACAGACGAGCCCCCGATCCGGAAGCGGACCGCGGGGCTCTGGGAAGCAGCTAGACCACGGGCACCGCTAACCGGTACCCATAGAAAAATCGGCACTGCCTTTCGAGCACGTCTCGAGTGTGCCATCCCGGGCCACGCCGACGCAAAGAATGTCGCCTTCCGGCGGTAAGTTGGATCAGACATGAGCGTGCACGTGACCGACGTCCCGGCCAATCCCGAGGCCGCGGAACTCTTGGCGGCCCTCAATCCCCAGCAGCGCCGTGCGGTGCTGCACGCGGGGTCGCCACTGCTGATCGTCGCCGGTGCCGGATCGGGCAAGACGGCGGTGCTGACCCGGCGCATCGCCTATCTGCTGGCCGCGCGCGACGTCGGCCCGGGACAGGTGCTGGCGATCACGTTCACGAACAAGGCCGCCGCCGAAATGCGAGACCGGGTGGTAGGGCTCGTCGGGCCGCGCGCGCGGGCGATGTGGGTGGCGACGTTCCACTCCGCCTGTGTGCGGATCCTGCGCAACCAGGCGTCCCTGGTGCCGGGGCTGAATTCGAACTTCTCGATCTACGACGCCGACGACTCCCGCCGTCTGCTGCTGATGATCGGCAAGGACATGGGGCTGGACACCCGCAGGTACTCGCCGCGGCTACTGGGCAATTGCATCTCCAACCTTAAGAACGAGTTGATCGACCCCGAACAAGCCGCGGGCAACGTGGCGGAGAGCGCCGACGACCTCAACCACATAGTCGCCGACGTGTACGCCGAATACCAGCGTCGGCTGCGGGCGGCCAACGCGCTCGACTTCGACGACCTCATCGGGGAGACAGTCGCGTTGCTGCAACGCTTTCCGCAGATTGCGCAGTACTACCGGCGGCGGTTTCGACACATCCTCGTCGACGAGTATCAGGACACCAACCACGCCCAATACCTGCTGGTGCGGGAGCTGGTCGGCCGGAACCCCGGGGACGGGGTGCCCGCCGCGGAGCTGTGCGTGGTCGGCGACGCCGACCAGTCGATCTACGCCTTCCGCGGCGCGACGATTCGCAACATTGAGGACTTCGAACGCGACTTCCCGAACGCCACAACAGTTCTGCTGGAGCAGAATTACCGGTCGACGCAGAACATCCTGTCCGCGGCCAACTCGGTCATCTCCTGCAATGCCAACCGCCGCGCGAAGCGGCTGTGGACCGACGCGGGCGACGGGGAGCCGATCGTCGGCTATGTCGCCGACAATGAACGCGACGAAGCCACGTTCGTGGCAACTGAAATCGACCGCCTCGTCGACGGTGCTGCTGGGCCTGGCGACATCACCTACAACGACGTCGCGGTGTTCTACCGCACCAACAACTCGTCGCGCTCGCTGGAGGAGGTCTTCATCCGGGCCGGCATCCCGTATAAGGTCGTCGGGGGCGTCCGGTTCTACGAGCGCAAGGAAATCCGCGACATCGTCGCCTACCTGCGCGTGCTGGACAACCCCGGGGACGCGGTCAGCATGCGCCGCATCCTCAACACCCCGCGGCGCGGCATCGGCGACCGGGCCGAGGCCTGCGTGGCGGTGTACGCCGAGAACACCGGCTTCGGCTTCGCCGACGCGCTGCAGGCCGCCGCCGAGGGCCGGGTCCCGATGTTGAACAGCCGCTCCGAGAAGGCGATCGCCGGGTTCATCGAGGTGCTCGACGATCTGCGGTCGCGCCTGGACGAGGACCTGGGCGACCTGGTGGAAGCGGTGCTCGACCGCACCGGCTACCGCGCCGAGCTGGAGGCCTCCAGCGATCCGCAGGACCTGGCGCGGCTGGACAACTTGAACGAACTCGTCAGCGTCGCACACGAATTCAGCATGGACCGAGCCAACGCCGCCGCCCTTGACGAAGACCTGAACATTCCCGAGGACGAAGACGTCCCCGATACCGGCGAGCTGGCGGAGTTTCTCGAACGGGTGTCGCTGGTCGCCGACGCCGACGAGATTCCCCAGCACTCCGCCGGCGTGGTCACCCTCATGACCCTGCACACCGCCAAGGGGCTGGAGTTCCCGGTCGTGTTCGTCACCGGCTGGGAGGACGGTATGTTCCCGCACATGCGGGCGCTGGGCGATCCGGCGGAACTGTCCGAGGAGCGGCGGCTGGCCTACGTCGGCATCACCCGGGCCCAGCTGCGGCTGTACCTGAGCCGGGCCAAGGTCCGCTCCTCGTGGGGACAGCCGATGATGAACCCCGAGTCGCGATTCCTGCGGGAAATCCCCCAGCACCTCATCGAGTGGCGACGCAGCGATTCGACGCCGTCGTTCAGCGCGCCGGTCAGCGGGGCCGGCCGGTTCGGCCCGGCCCGCCCTGCGCCGTCACGCGCCCCGGCCGCCAAACGGGCCCTGCTGGTGCTCGAGCCCGGCGACCGGGTCAGCCACGACAAGTACGGGCTGGGCCGGGTCGAGGAGGTGTCCGGCGTCGGGGAATCGGCGATGTCGCTGATCGACTTCGGCAGCGCCGGCCGGGTCAAGCTCATGCACAACCACGCCCCGCTGCAAAAGCTATAGCTACCTGGTCCACCGCCAGGTGGCCGGCGCCAGCGTCAGCACCGCGGTGCTCAACGGCAGGACCGGTATCGCGCGCACCACCCCGGCCATGTGCGCTCCGGCGACAAAGATGCCGGCGAAGATCAGCACCGCCAGCACCGCCGCGACGAGGGTGAGGAAGATGCCGACCCGCCTGCGCAGCAACAGCGCAATCACGCCGCTGATCGTGCTGGCCGCGAAGACCGCGGTAAGGAACCCGACGCCGACGCAGAACAACCGGTCGGTCTTCCACCAGCCGGTGATCAAATCGGTGGCGACGACGGTGGTGGCCCACCCGCTGATGATGCTGACCGCCGACGCGGCGACCGCGGTGGCGTTGCCCGGCGGCTTCGGCGCGTCCCCGATGCGTCCCGGCGCAGGCCGGATCAGTCCGGTCGGCGGTTCCTCCAGCGGCCCCACCACATTGGTGGGCCCGTCGCCGGCCGGCTCGCGACGCAAAATGCTGGTGCGGGCGTCATCGCCGGGCGGCTCGGGAATGGCTCCGGTCGGATGCCGACGGATGATGCTCGTCTTGGAGTCGTCGTCACCGGCGGTTTTCGAGCCGTCGGCATCGGGTGTTTTCGAGTCACCGGCGCCCGGAGCGGCAACCGGCTCGCTAGGCTCGGGCTCGCCGCATGATTCACCAGATAAGTCGTCGTGCGGCCCGTCCGAAGAAGACAAGACGTCAGCCGGTGAAGCCGCCGACGTTGATTCCGCGCTGAGCCAGCCACGGCACCGGATCCACCCGGCTGGTGCCGTTCGGCCACACCTCGAAATGCAGGTGCGGCCCGGTGGAATTACCGCGGTTGCCCATTGTGGCGATCTCGTCGCCGGCCATCACGCGTTCGCCGATGCTGCAGTTGATGGTGTTGACGTGCCCGTACACCGTCACGGTGCCATCGTTGTGGCGCAGCCGCACCCACAGCCCGAACCCGGCCGCCGGACCCGCGTCGATCACGACACCGTCGGCCACCGCCAGGATCGGGGTGCCGATCGAGTTCGCCAGGTCGATGCCGCCGTGCAGCACGCCCCACCGGTAGCCGAACCCCGACGTCGGAATGCCCTTCGTCGGCATCACGAACAGCGGCCGCTGCAGGCGGGCCTCGCGCTCCGCGCGTTCCTGCGCGAACGCCACCCCCTTGGCCAACTCCTCGCCGGTCACCGCCGCGTTGACCGCCGGCGTGACCGAGATCAGCTGCACACCGTTGCTGCCTTCCACCGCGGCACCGTTGAGCGCGGATTCGTCGGCGGCCAGCACTGTCGGGCCGGAATGCCGGTCGGGGGCGGTAACGGCCGAATGCGCGGCCGCGGCGGCCGCTCCGGTGGCCATCGCGGCGATCAGAAGCCGCCCCTTGATCGCTCCGGCGCTGACGGGCGGCTTGCGGTGCAGGCCCCGCCGGGCGGGCGCGTCGGTGACGTCGTCACAGACGTCGGCGCGGTGCGAGCGATAGGGGTACAGCTCGTCGTAACGGTCCGCACCGGGTTCGGCTCGAAACTGGGCGGGCACGACAAGCCGCAGCGGCGTGAGGTTGTCGGTGTCGTGCAGATCGTCGAGCTCGGGTGCATGCAGCACCTGTGACTCGGTATCGAACGCGCAGTGGTCTAGAAACCCCGGTTCATCAAGACCGCCGAACTCGTTGAACGGGATGATGTCGGTGATCTCGGCGGCGGAAGGATCGGGGGAGAGCTGGCGTGTGTTCGTTGAATTCCGGTTCGGGAATCGAGACGAACGGTGGTAAGCCAACCCTAAAAATCTTTCTCTTTGTGACCATAATGTTATCTGGCTCAGGAGACGTTAACCAAAGCCGAATCAACCAGGCAAGCGGGGGACCAAATCAGCCCGTTATTGTGACCTGAATCACTTGGCTCGCGCGGTGAGATGGGCCACATGACTGGTATGGGGTGCCGGGCGCTGCCCGGTGGCTCGATACAGTTCCCCGGAGCGAATCACGCCCGATCATCAACCCGCGCCAACGCAGACAGACAGTGAGCTCATGGACCTTTTCGAGTACCAGGCGAAGGAGCTGTTCGCCAAGCACAACGTCCCCACCACGCCGGGCCGGGTCACCGACACACCGGGCGGCGCGCGCGAGATCGCCGAGGAGATCGGCCAGCCGGTGATGGTCAAAGCGCAGGTCAAGACCGGTGGTCGCGGGAAGGCCGGCGGGGTGAAGTACGCGGCGACCCCCGACGACGCCTACCACCACGCGCACAACATCCTGGGCCTGGACATCAAGGGCCACATCGTCAAGAAGTTGCTGGTGTCCGAGGCCAGCGACATCGCCGAGGAGTACTACGTCTCCTTCCTGCTCGATCGCGCCAACCGGACCTATCTGGCGATGTGCTCGGTCGAGGGCGGCATGGAGATCGAAGAGGTCGCCGCGACCAAGCCCGAGCGGCTGGCGAAGCTCCCCGTCGATCCGGTCAACGGCGTAGATCTGGACTTTGCCCGGTCAATCGCCCAACAGGGGCATCTGCCCAGTGAGGTGCTCGACGCCGCCGCGGTGACGATCTCGCGGCTGTGGGAGCTGTTCGTCGGCGAAGATGCCACCCTCGTCGAGGTCAATCCGCTGGTACGCACACCGGACGATCAGATCCTGGCGCTCGACGCGAAGATCACTCTCGACGCCAATGCCGACTTCCGCCATCCCGACCACCAGCAGTTCGAGGACCGCGCCGCCAGCGACCCGCTTGAACTCAAGGCCAAGGAGCACGACCTCAACTACGTCAAGCTCGACGGGCAGGTGGGCATCATCGGCAACGGCGCCGGGCTGGTCATGTCCACCCTCGACGTCGTCGCCTATGCGGGCCAGAAACACGGCGGCATCAAGCCGGCCAACTTCCTCGACATCGGCGGGGGCGCCTCCGCGGAGGTGATGGCCGCAGGGCTCGACGTGGTGCTCGGCGACGCGCAGGTCAAAAGCGTGTTCGTCAACGTGTTCGGCGGGATCACCGCCTGCGACGCGGTGGCCAACGGCATCGTCAACGCGCTGAAGATCCTCGGCGGCGAAGCCAACAAGCCGCTGGTCGTCCGGCTGGACGGCAACAACGTGGAGGAGGGCCGGCGCATCCTGGCCGAGGCCAACCACCCGCTGGTGACGATGGTGCCAACCATGGACGAGGCCGCCGACAAGGCCGCCGAACTCGCGGCGACCGCCGGAAAGGACTACTGAGATGTCGATCTTTTTGAGCAAGGACTCCAAGGTCATCGTCCAGGGCATCACCGGCAACGAGGGCAGCATCCACACCGCGCGGATGCTCAAGGCCGGCACCGCGCTGGTGGGCGGCGTCAACGCCCGCAAGGCCGGCAGCACCGTCACGCACAAAGACCACGACGGCAACGACGTCGAGCTGCCGGTATTCGGCACCGTCGGTGAGGCGATGAAGGAAACCGGCGCCGACGGGTCCGTCGTCTTCGTGCCGCCGAAATTCGCCAAGGACGCCATCATCGAGTCCATCGACGCCGAGATCCCGCTGCTCGTCGTTATCACCGAGGGCATCCCGGTGCAGGACACCGCCTACGCGTGGGCCTACAACGTGCACAAGGGCAACAAGACGCGCATCATCGGGCCCAACTGCCCGGGCATCATCACCCCCGGCGAAGCGCTCGCCGGCATCACGCCGGCCAACATCACCGGCAGCGGACCGATCGGGCTGGTTTCCAAATCCGGCACATTGACTTACCAAATGATGTACGAGCTAAGGGACTTCGGCTTCTCCACCGCGATCGGCATCGGCGGTGACCCGGTGATCGGCACAACCCACATCGACGCGATCGAGGCGTTCGAAAAAGACCCGGACACCAAGATCATCGTGATGATCGGTGAAATCGGTGGCGACGCCGAAGAGCGTGCGGCCGACTACATCAAGGCCCACGTCTCCAAGCCCGTCATCGGCTATGTCGCGGGGTTCACCGCCCCGGAGGGCAAGACGATGGGTCACGCCGGCGCGATCGTCTCCGGCTCCTCGGGCACGGCCGCGGCAAAGAAAGAAGCCCTCGAGGCCGCCGGGGTCAAGGTCGGCAAGACGCCGTCGGAGACCGCGGCGCTGGCCCGCGAGATCCTCTCCGCGTGAACGTGTCTGCCCGCACGCCGGTCATCGTGGGCGTCGGGCAGGCCGCCGAGCGGATCGACGATCCTGGCTACCGCGGCATGTCGCCGGTCGAGCTGGCGGCGGCAGCGGCCACTGCGGCGCTGGAGGACTGCGGCGACGACCTCGGCGCGGTGGCGCGGGCCATCGACACCGTGGCCGCGGTGCGTCAGTTCGAGATCTCGGGTCCCATGCCCGCGCCGCTGGGAAAGTCGACCAACTATCCACGCTCGGTTGCCCGTCGGGTGGGAGCCGAGCCGGTGCGCGCCATCCTGGAGGTCGTCGGGGGACAAGGCCCGCAGCACCTGGTGACCGAACTCGCCGGAAAGATCGCCGCCGGCAGCAGCGACGTGGCGATGGTGTTCGGATCCGACGCCGTGTCCACCCAGCGCCACTACGCTGGGACCGAACAGCGGCCGGACTTCTCCGAGGCCGTCGACGGCCAGCTCGAAGACCGCGGGTTCGGTTACGACGGCATCGTCAACAAGTACACAATCAGCCACGGGCTGGTCGGCGCGCCGGTGCAGTACGGGTTGCTGGAGAACGCCCGCCGCGGCCGGCTCGGTATCAGCCCGGCCCACTACCGCCAACGGATGGGCGAACTGTTCGCGCCCTTCACGAAAGTCGCGGCCAGGAACCGGTTCTCGGCCTCACCGGTGGAGCGTACGGTCTCCGAGCTCACCACCGTCACCGACAGCAACAGGATGATCTGCGACCCGTATCCGCGGCTGCTGGTGGCGCGCGACCAGGTCAACCTGGGCGCGGCTGCGCTGTTGATGTCGGCGCAGGCCGCACGCCGGTTAGGTGTCCCCCAGGACAAATGGGTGTACCTGCGCGGACACGCCGACTTGGTGGAGCAGCCGCTGCTCGAGCGTGTGTTCCTGGGCACCGGCGCGGCGTCGGTGATGGCGGCACGCGAGGCGCTGGCGGTCGGGGGTATCGGCCTCGACGACGTCGCGACGTTCGACCTCTACAGCTGCTTCCCGATCCCGGTGTTCAACCTCTGCGACGGGCTCGGACTGGCCACCGACGATCCGCGCGGCCTCACGCTGACCGGGGGACTGCCGTTCTTCGGTGGTCCCGGCAACAACTACTCGATGCACGCCATCGCCGAGACGGTCGTGCACATGCGCGACCGGCCGGGCGCATTCGGCCTCGTCGGCGCCAACGGCGGGATCATGTCGAAGTACTCGGTCGGCGTCTACTCGACGGAAGCGGCCGGTTGGGCCTGCGATCACAGCGCGGCGTTGCAGGACGAGGTGGCCCGATTCCCGAAGGTGCCGGTGACGGTCGTGGCGGACGGTCCGGCTTGGATCGAGACCTACAGCGTGCGCCACGACTGGCCCGTTGTGACCGGCATCATCGTCGGCCGGCTGGAGTCCGACAACAGTCGCTTCCTGGCCACTTCGGAGGACCCCGATCTGGTTGGGCTGATGACCGACGGTGACCCGCTGGGCGCGCGGATCGTGGTGCGGTCGGGGGAGCAGGGCAACCGCGCGGTGCTGGGTTGATTCTGCGGCGGGTGGGGTGACGGGGTGGCGGGGGTGGCTAGACCTGGGCGGCCAGCTTGGCGGTGAGCCGCTCCACGTAAGCGCGGACGTCGTCCTCGGACCGGTCGGGTAGGCCGTAGAGCACTTCGGTCACCCCCAGCTCAGCCCACTTCGCAAGCCGCTCGGGCACCGGCTTGAAGTCCAGCGCGACGACCTGCGGTGCGCCGTTTCGCCCGGTCGCGGCCCAGATGTCGCGCAGCAGCCGCACCGGTTCGTCGATCTCCTGCTCGCGCGGCGTGGTGATCCAGCCGTCGGCGCTGCGCGCGATCCAGGTGAAGTTCTTCTCGGTGCCAGCCGCCCCGACCAGGATCGGTATGTGCGGCTGCACGGGCTTCGGCCAGGCCCAGCTCGGGCCGAAGTTGACGAACTCGCCGTCGTAGGCCGCCTCCTGCTGCGTCCACAATGCCCGCATCGCCTCAAGGTACTCGCGCAGCATCGTGCGCCGCCGACCCGGTGGTACCCCGTGGTCGGTGAGTTCGTCTGTGTTCCAACCGAAACCGACACCGACAGACACCCGGCCACCCGACAGATAGTCCAGCGAGGCGATGCTTTTGGCCAGGGTGATCGGGTCGTGTTCGACCGGCAGTGCGACCGCCGTCGACAGCCGGATTCGCGACGTCACCGCCGACGCGGCGGCGAGGCTGACCCACGGATCGAGGGTCCGCATGTAGCGGTCGTCGGGCAGTGACGCGTCGCCGGTGGTGGGATGGGCTGCTTCACGCTTGACCGGGATGTGGGTGTGCTCGGGCACGTAGAACGTGTGAAACCCGTGATCTTCGGCGAGCGTGGCCGCCGCCGCCGGCTTGATGCCGCGGTCGCTGGTGAACAGCACGAGGCCGAATTCCATGCTGAGAATTAGAACGTGTTTCAGTGTGCGATGGCAAGCCATGGCCGCCGGTGCCGCGGAGTGGGAAGCGGCAGAACAGGATCCGGTGCCGTCACAGGCGTCGCGGACGCTGACACGCGAACACCAGCGGTGGATGCCTGCCGGGCCTCAGTTCGGTGCGCTAGCGTGGTCCACGACCACCGATCCGACGCAGCGTCGCCCACGCCGCGGCGCCCAACAGCACTGGAGAGGCTATGACGTACTCAACCGGCGGGTCCGGCTACCCGCCAGCCCAGCAGCACGGCCCCTACGCACCGACGACGCAGTTCTCCAAAGCCGAGGAGGGTCCGAGCAAGTTACCGGTGTATCTGCTGGCCGCCGTGGTGGTGCTCGGGCTGGCCGGCTACCTGGTCAGCTTCGGCCCGGTGTGGAAGTCCAGCGAGATCGGCACGATGGGCGGCTCCACGATCACCGGGGGCAGCTTCGAGATCGTCGCGCTGGTGCTGGCCGCGCTGCTGGCGGCCGCCGCACTTCTTCCCAAAGCGCGTAACTACACCGCGATCGTGGCGGTGGTCGCGGTCGTCGGCTTCCTGCTCGCCATCTCCGAACTGATCACCAAGCCGAGCTTCCTGTCCGTCGGCTGGGCGCTGATCGTGATCGTGGTTCTGGCCGGGCTGCAGGCCGTCGCCGCGGTCGGCGCGCTGCTCCTGGAGGCGGGTGTGATCACACCGCCCGCGCCCCGCCCGAAGTACGACCAGTACCCGCAGTACGGCGGCTACTACGGCCAGCCCGGTCAGGGCCACCAGCAGCACACCCCGCCGTCGCAGCCCCAGCAGAACCTCGGCCAGCGCCCGGCCTACCCGCAGTACGGCGGCTATCCGCCGGCCACCGGTGGCTTCCCGCCGGGCGGCGGCCCGCAGTCCGGGCCGCCCACCCCACCGACCGGTTTCCCGACCTACGCCCAGCCGCCGAGCCAGGGCTCCGGCCAGGTCCCCGGTCAGGAATACGGCGCCCATGAGCAGGCACCGACCCAGCAGGTCCCTGTGCAGCAGCACCCGCAGTCCTCGGCGTCGTCGCCGTCCGGACCGCCCCCCTCGTAGAAGCGCTAGCCACCGGCCAATACAGCGCTTGCGCGAAGAGTGACGGGCACCGACCGCAACCGGGCAGCAGGAACGCGCCAGGCACGGGAACTGCTGACCGTTGCGTTCGGTCCCTCAATGGTGGCGTTGCTGGTGATCGCCGCGGTTGTGCTGATCCAGCTCGTCGTCGCCAACAGCGACATGACCGGCGCGTTCGGCGCGATCGCCAGCATGTGGCTCGGCGTGCATCAGGTACCGGTGTCGATCGGCGGGCGCGAGCTGGGAGTGATGCCGCTGCTGCCGGTGCTGGCGATGGTGTGGGGCACGGCCCGCACCACCGCCCACGCGACGCCGCCGCGGGGCTCCTGGTTCCTGATCCGTTGGATCGTGGCCGCCGCGCTGGGCGGGCCGCTGCTGATCGCCGCCGTCGCGCTCGCGGTGATCCACGACGCCGCGTCGGTGCTGACACAGCTGCAGACCCCCAGCGCATTGCGGGCCTTCGGCGGCGTGCTCGCTGTGCATGCGATCGGCTCGGTGGTCGGCGTCGGATCACGGGCTGGGCGACGGTTGCTGCAGACCTCGCCGCTGCCGGAGTGGCTCGCGGACTCGGTGCGGGCCGCCGCGGCGGGGGCGCTGGCGCTTTTCGGCCTATCGGGGACGCTCACCGCCGGCTCACTGATCGTGCACTGGGGCACGATGCACAACCTGTACTCGATCACCGATTCGCAGTTCGGCCAGCTCAGCCTGACGTTGTTGTCGGTGCTCTACATTCCCAACATCATCGTGGGGGCCGCTGCGGTCGCGGTGGGCTCCAGCGTGCACGTCGGCGTGGCGACCTTCAGCTCGTTCACCGTGTTCGGCGGCGACATCCCGGCGCTGCCACTGTTAGCGGCGGCGCCGACGCCGCCGCTCGGGCCGGTCTGGGTGTCGTTGCTGATCGTCGCAGCCGCCGCGGGAGTGGTGCTGGGCCAGCAATGCGCGCGCCGGCCGCTGCCGCTGATTTCGGCGACGATCAAGCTGGTGGTCGCCGCCGCGGCGGGCGCCCTGGTGATGGCGCTGCTCGGCTATGCCGCGGGCGGACGGCTGGGCAACTTCGGCGATGTCGGGGTGGATCAGGGCACATTCGCGGCCGCGGTGTTCTTGTGGTTCGCGGGGGTGGGTGGCGTGACGGTCGCGATGTCCGGCGGGATCAAGCGCAGGCCGCTCCGGCCCCCGCCGAAGCGGGGGCCGGAGCCGCAGCACGAGCCGGCGGAGGAGGGCGGCCCGCCGCCCAGCGACCTGAGCATCAACCCCGACGAAACCGCCGATTAGGCTCTCAGCGTGCAGCCGCCGCTCCGCGTGCCCCCGAGCGCACCGGCACGGCTGGTCGTGCTGGCCTCCGGCACCGGGTCGTTGCTGGCGTCGCTGCTCGAGGCGGCCCACGGCGACTACCCGGGCCGGGTGGTGGCAGTCGGCGTGGACCGCGACTGTCCCGCCGTCGACATCGCCAAGGCGGCCGGGGTGCCTACCTACACCCTGCGGCTGTCCGATTACCCCAACCGCGCCGCCTGGGACACCGCGATCGCCGACGCCACCGGCGCCCACCAGCCGGATCTGATCGTCTCGGCGGGCTTCATGAAAATCCTTGGCCCCGAGTTCCTCAGCCGATACATCGGTCGGGTCGTCAACACCCATCCGGCGCTGCTGCCGGCCTTTCCCGGTGCCCACGCCATCCCGGAGACGCTGGATTACGGGGTGAAGGTGACCGGCTGCACCGTGCATCTCGTCGACACCGGCATGGACACCGGCCCAGTCCTGGCGCAGGAGGTAGTCCCGGTGTTCGACGGCGACGACGAGGCGACCCTGCACGAACGCATTAAGGTCGTCGAACGACGGTTATTGGTGGATGTGCTGGCCGCGGTCGCCACCCGCGGCGTGACCTGGACAGGGCGAAAGGCGACCATAGGATGACGGGCTTCTACGGGCGCAGGCCGATTCGACGCGCGCTGCTCAGCGTTTACGACAAGACCGGCCTGGTCGAGCTCGCGCGTGGCCTGCACGAAGCCGGCGTCGACATCGTCTCGACCGGGACGACGGCTAAAACCGTTGCTGACAAAGGCATTCCGGTCACACCTGTCGAGTACATCACCGGCTTCCCCGAGGTACTCGACGGCCGCGTCAAGACGCTGCATCCGCACGTGCACGCCGGGCTGCTGGCCGACACCCGCAAACCCGAGCACATGGCGGCGCTGGACCGGCTCGGAATTGAGCCGTTCGACCTGGTGGTCGTCAACCTCTACCCGTTCGCCGAGACGGTGGCATCCGGCGCCGACGTCGACGAGTGCGTCGAACAGATCGACATCGGCGGTCCGTCGATGGTGCGTGCCGCCGCCAAGAACCACGCCAGCGTCGCGGTCGTGGTGGAGCCGCTCGGCTATGACGGTGTCCTCGCGGCGGTGCGGGCCGGCGGCTTCACCCTAGATGAGCGAAAAAAGCTGGCTGCGTTGGCGTTCCGGCACACCGCCGAGTACGACGTGGCGGTGGCGGGCTGGATGGCGGCCACGGTGGCGCCCGAGGATCCGCCGCAACACATGCCGCCCTGGTTCGCCGGCACATGGCGGCGAACCGCGGTGTTGCGCTACGGCGAGAACCCGCACCAGAGCGCCGCACTGTACGCCGACGACAGCGCGTGGCCCGCCTTGGCCCAGTCCGAGCAGCTGCACGGAAAAGAGATGTCCTACAACAACTTCACCGACGCCGACGCGGCCTGGCGTGCCGCGTTCGACCACGAAGAAATGTGCGTGGCGATAATCAAGCACGCCAACCCGTGCGGCATCGCGATCTCGTCCACCTCGATCGCCGACGCACACCGCAAGGCGCATGAATGCGATCCGGTCAGCGCGTTCGGCGGCGTCATCGCCGCCAACGCCGAGGTCAGCGTGGACATGGCGGAAACCGTCGCCGACATCTTCACTGAGGTGGTCGTCGCGCCCGCCTACGAAGAAGGTGCCGTTGCGGTGTTGTCGCGCAAGAAGAACATCCGCATCCTCGTCGCCCCAGAACCCACCCTCGGGGGCACGGAGCTGCGGCAGATCAGCGGTGGGCTGCTGCTGCAGGACCGCGACGCGCTGAACGCCCCCGGCGACGATGCGGCCAATTGGGCGCTGGTCGCCGGTGAACCCGCCGGCCCCGACACGCTCGCCGACCTGAAGTTCGCGTGGCGAACCTGCCGCGCGGTGAAGTCGAACGCAATCGTCATCGCCAGCGGCGGTGCCACCGTCGGGATCGGCATGGGGCAGGTCAACCGGGTGGATGCGGCGCGGTTGGCCATCGAGCGCGGCGGCGACCGCACCCGCGGCGCAGTCGCCGCGTCGGACGCGTTTTTCCCTTTCCCGGATGGACTCGAGACGCTGGTCGCGGCGGGTGTCAAGGCCGTCGTGCACCCGGGCGGCTCGGTGCGTGACGACATCGTCACCCAGGCGGCCGCCGACGCCGGCATCACGCTGTATCACACCGGCGCGCGCCACTTCGCGCACTGAGCGGAATGCCGCACCGCCGGAGCAGTCGTAGCGTGGAGTAGTGACTGCACCTAACCATCTGCCCCGAACCCTCGGGGAGCTGCGCGCTTCCGGACACCGTGAGCGCGGCGTCAAGCAGGAAATCCGGGAGAACCTGCTGGCCGCGCTGGCCGAGGGCGAAGACGCCTGGCCGGGCATTCTCGGCTTCGAAGAAACCGTGCTGCCGCAGGTCGAGCGGGCGCTCATCGCCGGCCACGACTTCGTACTGCTCGGCGAGCGTGGTCAGGGCAAGACACGGTTGTTGCGGTCGCTGCAAGGCCTGCTGGACGAGTGGACCCCCATGATCGCCGGCGCGGAGCTGGGCGAGCACCCGTACCATCCCATCACGCCGGAGTCGGTCCGCCGGGCCGCCGAATTGGGCGACGACCTGCCGGTGGTGTGGAAGCACCGCAGCGAGCGCTACACCGAGAAGCTAGCCACGCCGGACACCAGCGTCGCCGACCTCGTCGGCGACATCGACCCGATCAAGGTGGCCGAGGGCCGCAGCCTCGGCGACCCCGAGACCATCGCCTACGGCCTCATCCCGCGCGCGCACCGCGGCATCGTCGCGGTCAACGAGCTTCCCGACCTCGCCGAACGCATCCAGGTCGCGATGCTGAACGTGATGGAAGAACGCGACATCCAGGTCCGCGGCTACACGTTGCGGCTGCCGCTAGACGTGCTGGTGGTGGCCAGCGCGAACCCCGAGGACTACACCAATCGCGGCCGGATCATCACCCCGCTCAAGGACCGGTTTGGCGCCGAGATCCGCACCCACTACCCGCTGATGCTGGACGCGGAGGTCGGTGTCGTCGCCCAAGAGGCCCATCTCACGGCCCAGGTGCCGCTGCACCTGATGCAGATCCTGGCCCGCTTCGCGCGTTACTTGCGCGAGTCCAGGTCGGTCGACCAGCGCTCCGGCGTTTCGGCGCGGTTCGCGATCGCCGGCGCCGAAACCGTTGCCGCCTCAGCGCGGCACCGCGCCGCGGTGCTCGGCGAACAAGACCCGGTCGCCCGGGTCGTCGACCTATCCACGGTCATCGACGTATTGCGCGGCAAGTTGGAGTTCGAGTCCGGCGAGGAGGGCCGCGAGCAGGCCGTGCTGGAGCATCTGCTGCGCCGGGCCACCGCAGATACCGCGCAGAAACTGCTGAGCGGCATCGACGTCGGGCCGATCGTCGTGGCCATCGAGCGCGGGTCACCGGTCACCACCGGCGAACGGGTGTCGGCCAAGGACGTACTCGCCGCGCTGCCCGAGCTGCCGGCTATCGAAGCGATCACCAGGCGCGTGGGCGCGAAGTCCGACGGCGAGCGGGCCGCGGCCGTCGAGCTGGCGCTGGAGGCGCTGTATCTAGCCAAGCGCATCGACAAAGTCACCGAAGACGGGGAAACGGTCTATGGCTAAACCCAGGCACGGGCGGGCCTCGCGGTACTCCGCCTACACCGGCGGGCCGGACCCATTGGCGCCGCCGGTCGATCTGCGCGAAGCACTCGAGCAGATCGGGCGCGACGTGATGGAGGGCACCTCTCCGCGCCGGGCGCTGTCGGAGTTGCTGCGCCGCGGCACCAAGACCCTGCCTGGCGCCGACCGGCTGGCCGCTGAGGCCAACCGTAGGCGGCGCGAGTTGCTGCGCCGCAACAACCTCGACGGGACGCTGCAGGAGATCAAAAAGTTGCTCGACGAGGCGGTGCTGGCTGAGCGCAAGGAGCTGGCCAGGGCGCTTGACGACGACGCCCGGTTCAGTGAACTGCAGCTGGAGTCGCTGTCACCATCGCCAGCCAAGGCGGTGCAGGAACTCTCCGACTACAACTGGCGCAGCGCCGAGGCGCGGGGAAAGTACGAGGAGATCAAGGATCTGCTCGGCCGGGAAATGCTCGACCAGCGGTTCGCGGGCATGAAACAGGCCCTGGAAGGCGCCAGCGACGAAGACCGTCAGCGCGTCAGCGAGATGCTCGACGACCTCAACGACCTGCTCGACAAGCACGCCCGCGGCGAGGACACGCCGCAGGATTTCGAGAACTTCATGGCCAAGCACGGCGAGTTCTTCCCGGAGAACCCGCGCAACGTCGAAGAGCTGCTCGACTCGCTGGCCAAGCGCGCCGCCGCGGCCCAGCGGTTCCGCAACAGCCTGTCCGCCGAGCAGCGCGCGGAACTGGACGCGTTGGCCATGCAGGCGTTCGGCTCACCTGCTCTGCAGCAGGCGCTGAGCCGGCTGGACGCGCACTTGCAGGCCGCGCGGCCCGGGGAGGACTGGACCGGCTCGTCGCGGTTCTCCGGTGATGACCCACTGGGAATGGGTGAAGCCACCCAGGCGCTGGCCGACATCGCCGAACTGGAGCAACTCGCCGAGGCGTTGTCGCAGAGCTACGCCGGCGCCACCATGGACGACGTCGACCTCGACGCGCTGGCCCGTCAGCTCGGCGACCAAGCCGCGGTGGACGCCCACACCCTGGCGCAGCTTGAGCGCGCGCTGGTCAATCAGGGTTTCTTAGACCGGGGGTCTGACGGGCAGTGGCGGTTGTCGCCGAAGGCCATGCGCCAGCTCGGGCAGGCTGCGCTACGTGACGTCGCCGAGCGGCTTTCCGGCCGCAACGGCGAGCGCGACACCAGCCGCGCCGGTGCCGCCGGAGAGCTGACTGGTGCGACGCGGCCCTGGCAGTTCGGCGACACCGAGCCGTGGAACGTGACGCGGACGTTGACCAATGCGGTGCTGCGGCAGGCCGGCACCGGAATTTTCGCGGACCGGCCCGACTCGCCCGTTCAGATCACCGTCGACGACGTCGAGTTGTCGGAGACCGAGGCCCGCACCCAGGCGGCGGTGGCGTTGCTGGTCGACACCTCGTTCTCGATGGTGATGGAGAACCGCTGGCTGCCGATGAAGCGCACCGCGCTGGCGTTGAACCACCTGGTGAGCACCCGCTTCCGGTCCGACGCGTTGCAGATCATCGCGTTCGGGCGGTATGCGCGCACGATGACGGCGGCCGAGCTGACCGGTCTGGAAGGCGTGTACGAGCAGGGCACCAACCTGCATCACGCGTTAGCCCTGGCCGGCCGCCACCTGCGCAGGCACCCCGCCGCGCAGCCGGTGGTGCTGGTGGTCACCGACGGCGAGCCGACCGCACACCTGGAGGGCGGCATCGGGTACCGCGAGCGGGGTTCGGAGCCGGTGCCGGTCTTCTTCGACTATCCACCGCACCCGCGCACCATCGCGCACACCGTGAAGGGCTTCGACGACATGGCCCGGTTGGGCGCGCAGGTGACAATCTTCCGGCTGGGCAACGATCCCGGGCTGGCGCGGTTCATCGACCAGGTGGCCCGCCGCGTGCAGGGCCGGGTGGTCGTGCCGGATCTCGACGGGCTCGGCGCCGCGGTGGTCGGCGACTACCTGCGGTCCCGCAAACGGCGCTGAGTCAGCTGCGTTTGCGCGCTTTGCGCTTGGTGCCGACGCTGCCCCACAGCGAGAAGCCTTTGATCGTGATATGCGGGGCGCCCGGGGTCCCTTCGCCTTCGGCGCTGCGGTCGAAGGCACCCATCACACCGTGCCCGCGAACCTCGACTTTGACTTCTGGCGGCACCAGGATGGTCTGGCCACCCATGATCGAGTAGGACCGGACTTCAACTTCGGGCGAGGTGAAGTCGGCGTAGCGCATGTCGACGACGCCGCCGCCCCAGAGCGTGAATGTCGTCAGCCGGCGCGGGACGTTCCAGCGGCCGCGGCGCTCGAATCCGCTCATGATTGCCAGCAGCAACGTCGAGGGCGCGGGATGACAGGCACCGCGGCGCAACGGTCGAGCCATGCCGGGCAGGTCCGAGCTCAGCCGATCCAGTTCCTCGTAGGTCCGGGCGGCATACACCTTCGGCAGCCGCTCCTCATACTCGCTCATCTGCAGGCGGCCCTGGGCGGCGGCGTCGGTCAGCAACTGCGCGATCTGGATGCGGTCGGTGTCGGCGGCCCGCGGCGATGCGTTCCGCTGGGGAGTATTGCTGGTCATCGACATCGAGCCTACGACGTAGGTGCACTGCTGCCCAGGGAACCATCAAGATCGATGACGACGTGCCGGCCCTAGGAGCGCTGGTCGACACCGTGCGCGGGGTGGGATACATGGCGGTGCAGCCCCGCCAGCCGCGGTCGGCGCCCGGCGGTAGCTGGCGCAACTTCGTCGGGTCCCGCGAGCGGAACACCGGACCCGAGGGGCGCAGGCGGATCACCTCGGGCAGCACCGGCGCCGGTCGTCTCGCCGCGAGATCAAGCCGTTGACGTCCAGCGCGGTGCCCGCTTCTGCAGGAACGCCAGCATGCCCTCGCGGGCTTCCTCCGACAGGAACAGCCGGGCCGACTGCGCGGAGAGCTCGTCGGCGCGGCGGTCGAACCCGTCCAAGATCGGCCGCGTCGTCAGGGCTTTCGAGGCCGCGAGGCCCTGCGGCGAACCGCGTTGCAGCTCGGCGGTGATCGCGGCGACCGAGGATGCCACGTCGTCGGTGGCCACGGTGACCAGCCCGATGGCCGCCGCCTCGTCGGGGCCGAACCTCTCGCCGGTCAGGAAATAGCGCCCGGCGGCCCTGGGCGTCATCTTGGACAGCAGTGTCAGCGAGATGATGCCCGGCGCCACCCCGATGCGGGCCTCCGTCAGCGCGAACGTGCACTGGCGCCCGGCGACGACGATGTCACACGCTCCCACGAGGCCAAGTCCGCCCGCACGCACATGGCCGTCGATCGCAGCCAGCACCGGCAGCGGCAGTTCGAGGATCGCGCGCAGCAGCGAGCTGAGCTGCCGCGACCGGTCTGCCGCAGCCCCGAACGCGTCGCCGGTGCCGGATGCCGCCCGAGCGGCGGCTCCGGAGGCCTCCGACAGGTCGGCGCCCGCGCAAAAGGTCCCACCGGTGTGGCCGAGCACGACCGCCCTGACCCCGGGCTCCTCGACGGCGTGGCGAAGGGCCTGGTGCAGCTGATCGACAAGTTCCGAAGACAGCGCGTTGCGGTTGTGCGGCGAGTCGAGGGTGATCCGCGCGAGCGCCCCCGCGACGGCGTAGTGGACCAGCGTTGCCATCAGTACGAGCGCGGCAGGCCCAGCGACGTCTGGGCGACGAAGTTGAGCACCATTTCCCGGCTGACCGGGGCGATGCGGGACAACCGGGACACCGTCACCGCGGCGGCGATGCCGTACTCCTTGGTCAGTCCGTTGCCGCCCAGCGACTGCACGGCCTGATCGACCGCGCGCACTGACGCCTCACCCGCCGCGTATTTCGCGATGTTGGCTGCTTCGGCGGCGCCGGCGTTGTCGCCGCAGTCGTAGAGCGTCGCGGCCTTCTGCATCATCAGCTTGGCCAGCTCGATCTCGATGTAGTTCTGCGCCAATGGATGTGAGAGCCCTTGATGCGCGCCGATGGGCGTGGACCAGACCTTGCGGGTCTTGACGTAGTCCACGGCCTTATTCAGCGCAAAGCGGCCGGTGCCGACGGCGCTCGCTGCGCCCATGATGCGTTCCGGGTTAAGGCCCGCGAACAACTGCGCGATCGCGGCGTCCTCGGAGCCGACCAGCGAGTCGGCCGGCAGCCGCACGTCGTCGATGAACAGCGAGAACTGACGCTCCGGACTGATCAGCTCCATCTCGATCGGGGTGTACTCGAAGCCGGGCGTGTCCGTCGGCACGATGAACAGCGCCGGCCGGAGCTTGCCGGTCTTGGCGTGCTCGGTGCGGCCCACGACGAGCACGGCCCGCGCCTGGTCGACACCGGAGATATAGACCTTGCGCCCGTTGAGGATCCAGTCGCTGCCGTCGCGGCGCGCCGTGGTGGCGATATTGTGCGAGTTGGAACCGGCATCGGGTTCGGTGATCGCGAATGCCATAGTGATGGACCCGTCGGCGATACCCGGCAGCCACCGCTTTTTTTGCTCGTCGGTGCCGTACCTGGCGATGATTGTGCCGTTGATCGCCGGCGAGACCACCATCATCAGCAGGCCGCAGCCCGCCGCCGACATCTCCTCCATCACCAGGGACAGCTCGTACATGCCCGCCCCGCCACCGCCGTACTCCTCGGGAAGGTTGACGCCGATGAAGCCGAGTTTGCCTGCCTCGGTCCACAATTCGTCGGTGTGCTGCCCGGCGCGGGCCTTCTGCAGGTAGTAATCCTGGCCGTAGCTGGCCACCAGCGCGGCGACCGACTTGCGCAGCGCGCGGCGTTGCTCGTTCTCGACGAAACTGTTGTCGGTCATGGGGCTGATCCTCCTTGCTGGTCGGGCGATTCCACTCGGGCGAGCACGGCACCCAGGTCGACCTGCTGACCTACCTGCACGTCCAGGCGGGCAAGCACGCCGCCGGCGGGTGCGGTGACGGCATGCTCCATCTTCATCGCCTCCATCCACACCACCGGCTGTCCGGCGGTCACGGTGTCGCCGACATGCGCGCCGATCCGGCTGATCGATCCGGGCATCGGCGCCAACAGCGAGCCGGGCTGGCGCGCGGTTCCGGGTTCGGGGAACCGCGGCATGAGCGTGAGCTGCACGGATCCCAGCGGAGAGTCGACGTACACGGTGTCGCCGTGCCGGGCGACGGTGAACGGCCGATCGACGCCGTCGACGGTGAGCACCACGTGCTCGGCGGTGGCCGCCACCAGCGTGATGTCGTCGTCGCCGGACAGGCTGAGCCTGTCGCGGTCGAATCGGTACTCGACCCGGTGCTGTTGGCCGGCGAGGTCGCTGAAGGTCTTAACCTGAAAGCCCGACGCCAGGTTGCGCCAGCCGCTGGGGATTGCGCTGAAAACCGTAGCGGTGCGGCGGTTTTGCGCGGCGTCCGCAAGCGCGGCGGCCACCGCGGCATACCTTCTCGCCGGGGGGCTTGCCAGCGGCTTGGACAGTGCGCCCAGGGTGTGGGTGTCGAAGAACGCCGTGTCGGTGTCCCCGGCGACGAACGCGGGGTGCCGTAGCACGTTGACCAGCAGGTCGCGGTTTGTGCGCACGCCGTGCACGCGGGCGCGGGCCAGGGCATCGGCCAGTAACGATGCGGCCCGGCCGCGGGTCGGCGCGAACGAGATCACCTTGGCCAACATCGGGTCGTAGTGGATCGATATCACCGTGCCGTCGACGACGCCGGCGTCCAACCGCACGCCAGGCCGGGTGAGCGGTGCGAACGCGGCGGTCACGCTGGGCACGTCGAAGGCGTGTACGGTGCCGGCCTGCGGCTGCCAGCCATGGGCGGGGTCTTCGGCGTAGAGTCGTGCCTCGATCGAATAGCCCGCAGCGGCGGGCGGCGCGGCCTCGAGCCGGCCGCCGTCGGCGACGAACAACTGCAGCTCGACCAGGTCGAGCCCGGTGACGCACTCGGTGACCGGGTGCTCGACCTGCAAGCGTGTGTTCATCTCCAGGAAATAGAACGAGCCCTCGTCGTCGGCAAGGAACTCGACAGTGCCCGCGCCGGTGTAGCCGATGGTCGCCGCGGCTTGGCGCGCCGCGTCGAACAGCTTGTCCCGCATACCGGCCCTACGTTCGACAAGTGGTGACGGCGCCTCCTCGATCACCTTCTGGTGCCGGCGCTGGATCGAGCACTCCCGCTCGCCGACCGCCCACACCACACCATGCTCGTCGGCGAGCACCTGTACCTCGATGTGGTGCCCGCGAGGCAGGTAACGTTCGCAGAACACGGTGTCGTCGCCAAACGCCGATGCCGCCTCACGCCGGGCCGAGGCGACTTCGGTTGGAAGCGCCGTCAATTCGGTGACAATCCGCATGCCGCGGCCTCCGCCGCCGGCCGACGCCTTGACCAGCACGGGAAGCGCGGACTCGGGCACGGTGTCGGGGTCGAGTTCCTCGAGCACCGGTACCCCGGCCGCGGCCATCATCTTCTTGGCCTCGATCTTGCTGCCCATCGCAGCGACCGCCGCTACCGGCGGCCCGATCCAGCTCAACCCGGCCTCCTGCACGGCGGCGGCGAATTCGGGGTTCTCCGACAAGAACCCGTAACCAGGGTGGATCGCGTCGGCGCCGGCGGCGTGCGCGGCGTCGACGAGGGCTTTGATGTTGAGGTATCCGTCGGTGCCGGGAAGCCTGACGCGCGCGTCGGCCTCGGCCACGTGGGGTGCATGAGAGTCGGGCTCGGTGTACACCGCTACAGTGCCCAGGCCGAGCCGCCGACACGTCGCAAACACCCGCCGCGCTATCTCACCGCGATTGGCGACCAGGACTCGAGTGATCATGGGTGACCCTTCTACATCCGGAAGACGCCGAAGTTCGACGTGCCCTCGATCGGCGCGCTGGCGATGGCAGACAGGCACATTCCCAGAACCGTACGGGTATCGCGCGGATCGATCACCCCGTCGTCGTAGAGCCGACCCGACAGAAACAGCGGCAGCGACTCGGCTTCGATCTGTGCCTCGATCGCGGCCCTCAGCGCCGCGTCAGCGTCCTCGTCCACCTGCTGGCCGCGGGCCTCGGCGGCGGCGCGGCCGACGATCGAGATCACGCCGGCCAACTGTGCCCCACCCATCACGGCCGCCTTGGCGCTGGGCCATGCGAACAGAAACCGTGGGTCGTACGCCCGCCCGCACATGCCGTAATGGCCGGCCCCGTAGGAGGCACCGATCAACAGCGAGAGGTGCGGCACGGTAGAATTCGACACCGCGTTGATCATCATCGAGCCGTGCTTGATCATCCCCCCTTCCTCGTACTGCTTGCCCACCATGTATCCGGTGGTGTTGTGCAGGAACAGCAGTGGGGTGTTCGTGCGGTTGGCCAGCTGGATGAACTGGGTGGCCTTCTGGGATTCCTCGCTGAACAGCACGCCGCGGGCATTCGCGAGGACCCCGAGCGGATAACCGTGCAGCGTGGCCCAACCCGTCACCAGCGACGACCCGTACAGTGCCTTGAACTCGTCAAACTCCGAGCCGTCCACGATGCGGGCGATCACCTCGCGCGGATCGAACGGTGTCCGAAGGTCCGGCGGCACCACGCCGAGCAGTTCGCCAGGGTCGGCCAGCGGCTCGACGACCGCCTTGGGCACCGGGCCTTTTTTGGTCCAGTTCAGCCGCGCGACGATGCGCCGCCCGATTCGCAGCGCGTCGAGTTCGTCCAGCGCGAAGTAGTCGGCCAAACCAGATCTGCGGGCATGCATTTCCGCGCCGCCCAGCGACTCATCGTCGGATTCCTCGCCGGTCGCCATCTTCACCAGGGGCGGGCCGGCGAGAAAGACCTTCGACCGCTCCTTGATCATCACCACGTAGTCCGACATGCCCGGCACGTAGGCTCCGCCGGCAGTGGAATTGCCGAACACCAGTGCGATGGTCGGGATTCCCGCCGCCGACAGCCGTGTCAGGTCGCGGAACATCTGCCCACCGGGGACGAACACCTCCTTCTGGGTCGGCAGGTCCGCGCCGCCGGACTCCACCAGCGAGATCACCGGCAGCCGATTCTGGAACGCTATCTGGTTGGCGCGCAGGATCTTTCGCAGCGTCCACGGGTTGCTGGTGCCGCCCTTGACGGTGGGATCGTTCGCGACGATCAGGCACTCCACCCCGCTGACCGCTCCGATGCCGGCCACGACGCTGGCGCCGACCTGGAACTCGCTGCCCCAGGCGGCCAGCGGGCACAACTCCAAAAACGGCGAGTCGGGGTCGATCAGCAACTCAATGCGCTCACGCGGGGTGAGCTTGCCACGGGCGTGATGGCGTTCGACGTAGTTGGCTCCACCGCCGGCGAGCGCCTTCTCGAACTCGGCGTCGATGTCGGCGAGTTTGGCGGTCATCGCCACGACCGCTTCAGCGTAAGCGGGCGCGGCCGTGTCCACCACCGACCGCAAGACCGTCATGACCGGTACCCAAGGGTCTTGGCGGCCAGCGCGGTCAGGATTTCGGTGGTGCCGCCGCCGATCCCGAGGATGCGCATGTCGCGGTACTGTCGTTCGGCTTCGCTTTCGGCCATGTAGCCGAGTCCGCCGAACAGCTGCACGGCCCGGCTGGCCACCCATTCGCCCGCAGCGACGGCAGTGTTCTTCGCGAAACACACCTGCGCGATGAGGTTCTTCTGCGGGTTCGCCAGCTGCTGTTCCACTACCCAGTGGGTGTATACGCGCGCCACATCGGTGCGCCGTGCCATCTCGGCGAGCGTGTTCTGCACCGACTGGCGCGAGATCAGCGGCCGCCCGAACGTTTCCCGGTTGCGGCACCAGTCCACCGTAATGTCCAGGCAGCGTTGAGCACTTGAATACGCCTGCACGGCAAGCGCGACGCGCTCGGACGCAAAGGCTGCGGCGATCTGCGCGAAACCGGTGTTCTCGGCGCCGATCAGGTTGGCCGCCGAAACCCGAACGTTGGTGTAGCTCAACTCGGCCGTGTCCGAGGATCGCCAGCCCATCTTGTCCAGCTTGCGCGTCACCTCGAACCCGGGAGTGCCCTTCTCCACCACCAGCAGTGAAACACCGGCGGCTCCAGGGCCGCCGGTGCGCACCGCCGTCACGACGTAGTCGGCACGCACACCGGAGGTGATGTAGGTCTTCGCGCCGTTGACGACGTAGTGGTCGCCGTCGCGACGAGCGCTAGTGTGCAGATGGCCGACGTCGGAACCGCCGTCCGGCTCGGTGATCGCCAACGAGCCGATCAGATCGCCGCGCAGCGTCGGCCGCACGAACTTGTTGATCAACCGCTCGTCGCCGGACGCGATCATGTGCGGCACGGCGATCCCGCAGGTGAACAACGACGCGAACACGCCGCCGGGACTGCCGGCGTGGTGCATCTCCTCGCAGATGATCACCGAGTCGACACCGTCACCACCGCCGCCGCCGACCGCCTCAGGAAGCCCGGCACCGAGCAGGCCCGCCGCACCGGCGCGCCGGTGCAGATCGCGCGGCAGCTCGCCGACGCGTTCCCACTCGTCGATGTGCGGCAGCACCTCGCGTTCGGCGAACGCGCGCACCGTCTTGCGCAGCTGATCACGCTCGGGCGTGTTCCAGATGTTCACGCGAGCAGTGGTTCCGGCACGTCGACGTAGCGGGCGCGCAGCCATTCGCCGAGGGCCTTGGCCTGTGGGTCGAACCTGGCTTGATAGGCCACGCCCTCGCCGAGGATCCCCTCGACCACAAAATTGACAGCCCTCAGCTTCGGCAGCAGATGACGGGTGACCTTCAGCTCTGCAGTCTCGGGGAGCAGTTGGCGAAGCCTTTCGGCGGTCAGCTCGTGGGCCAGCCAGCGCCAGGCATCGTCGGTGCGCACCCACAGCCCGATGTTGGCGCTGCCGCCCTTGTCGCCGCTGCGGGCGCCCGCGATCACGCCGAGCGGTACCCGCCGGGCGGGCCCCTCCGGCATTGGCGGCGGCAGCGCGGGCGCATCGGCGGCGGCCAGCTCGCGGGTCTCGGCGGCCGGTGCAATCTCGGTGCGGCTCCCGTCGGCGTGCACGGCGACATGCGGTACTTGCGCGGCGGGCACGTACGCCGCGGTGAACACGCCGTAGACCTGGCCTTCGCCGGGCGGCGTGGTGGCGTGGAATCCGGGGTAGCTGGCGAGGGCCAATTCGACCGCGGCCGAGGAGAACTCGCGGCCGACATTGGCCGGATCGGGATCGCGGACCACGCACCGCAGCAGGGCGCTAGCCATCTCCTCGGTGGGAGCGTCGGGATGGTCGGTACGGGCCAGCGTCCACTCCACCTCGGCGGGCCTGACGGTCAGGCCGGTCTCCAGCTGGCGGCGCACCAGTTCGGCCTTCGCGTCGATGTCCAGGCCGGTCAACACCAGCGTCATGGCATTGCGGAAACCGCCGATCGTGTTCAACGAGACCTTCAACGTGGGCGGCGGCGGCTCCCCGCGCGCCCCGCCGACCCGCACCCGGTCCGCTCCGTCCTGGGACAACTCGATCGTGTCGACCCGCAGCGTCACGTCGGGATTGGGATAGCGTGCACCGCTGATCTCGTACAGCAGCTGCGCGGTCACCGTGTCCACGGTCACGGCACCGCCGGTGCCCGGATGTTTGGTGATCACCGACGAGCCGTCGGCGTGCACCTCCGCGAGCGGGAAACCCGGGTGGGTCAGGTCGCCGATCTCGGTGAAAAACGCATAGTTGCCGCCGGTAGCCTGCGCGCCGCATTCGATGATGTGGCCGGCGGCGACGGCACCGGCCAGCCGGTCGTAGTGGGTCCGCGCCCAGCCGAAATGCGCCGCCGCGGGACCGACGAGCACCGACGCGTCGGTGACCCGCCCGGTCACCACCACGTCGGCGCCGCTGTCGATGCAGTCGACGATGCCCCACGCACCGAGGTACGCGTTGGCCGCTAGCGGGTTGCCCAGTCCCAGCTCGGCGGCGCGGGGAAGCAGGTCGTCGCCCTCCACGTGAGCGACTCGGACCGGAATGCCGAGCCGCTCGGCCAGATTCCGTACCGCCGCGGCCAAACCCGCCGGGTTCAACCCGCCGGCATTGGCCACGATCCGCACGCCGCGGTCATGAGCCAGCCCGAGGCACTCCTCCAGCTGGGTCAAGAACGTCTTCGCGTAACCACGGTCGGGCGCCTTGGCGCGGTCCCGGGCCAGGATCAGCATCGTCAGCTCGGCGAGGTAGTCGCCGGTCAGGAAGTCCAGCTCGCCGCCGGTCAGCATCTCGCGCATCGCGGTCAGTCGGTCGCCGTAAAAGCCCGAGCAGTTCCCGATTCGCACCACGCTCGTCGTCTCTGCCACCGCGCCCCTTTCTCGAAAGCCGGACAGCCAACCAACCGGTAGGTTAGTAGGTGCGCAGCCCGGTCCGTCAACCGGTCGGGTGTTGTCCAGTGTGGTCTTTGTGGCGGCTGGCCGGCTATCAGCATTTTGGAAACGCCCATGGTCACCGGCTATCCTGAACGCATTGTCGCCGCGGCACGGATTCGCGCGGCAGCACCCGATAGGAGATGCCAAACATGGCTGTGCCCAAGCGCAGGATGTCGCGCGCGAACACCCGCAGCCGTCGCGCGCAGTGGAAGGCCAAGCGCACCGAGCTGGTCGGGGTGACCGTGGCGGGCCAGCAACACAAGGTACCGCGGCGCCTGATGAAGGCCGCCCGGCTCGGGCTGCTCGACTTGGATCGGCGCTGAACCAAAGGCGTTCACCAGCGGCGAATCGGCGCGCCTCTCAGGCCACTCTCAGTTGTTGCGTAGAAACTGGTGGCCGTGCGGATACTTGTCGTTGACGACGATCGCGCCGTGCGCGAGTCGCTGCGTCGGTCCCTTTCCTTCAACGGCTACTCAGTCGCGCTTGCCCAGGACGGCGTCGAGGCGCTCGACGCCATAGCCAGCGAACGGCCCGACGCCGTCGTCCTCGACGTCATGATGCCGCGGCTGGACGGCCTGGAAGTGTGCCGCCAGCTGCGCAGCACCGGTGACGACCTGCCCATCCTGGTGCTCACCGCCCGCGATTCGGTGTCCGAGCGGGTCGCCGGGCTGGACGCCGGTGCCGATGACTACCTGCCCAAGCCGTTCGCGCTGGAGGAGTTGCTGGCCCGGATGCGGGCCCTGCTGCGGCGGACCATCCCCGACGATGGGGCCGGTGAGTCCGTCGCGATGACGTTTTCGGATCTCAGCCTGGACCCGGTGACCCGCGAGGTGACCCGGGGCCAGCGCCGCATCAGCCTCACCCGCACCGAGTTCGCGCTGCTCGAGATGCTGATCACCAACCCGCGCCGGGTTCTGACGCGAAGCCGCATCCTCGAAGAGGTGTGGGGCTTCGACTTCCCCACCTCGGGCAACGCGCTGGAGGTCTACATCGGCTACCTGCGGCGCAAGACCGAAGCGGACGGAGAACCGCGGCTGATCCACACTGTGCGCGGAGTGGGATACGTGCTGCGCGAGACCCCACCGTGATGTCCTCGTTACGGCCGCGACGGCCCGCCTCGCTACCTCCCAGCAGTTCACTGTCCTTGCGGGCGAGGGTGATGCTGTTGGCGATGTCGATGGTGGCGATGGTGGTGGTGCTGATGGCCGTCGCCGTCTACGTCGTGGTGTCGGCCGCGCTGTACCGGGACGTCGACAATCAGCTGCACAGCCGGGCCCGGCTGCTCATCGAAAGCGGCTCGCTGGCCGCCGATCCGGGCAAGGCCATCGAAGGCACCGCGTATTCGGACGTGAACGCGGTGCTGATCAACCCGGGACGGTTCATCTTCACGGCCAACCAGGAAGGCCAGACACTGCCGTTCGGCCAGCCGGAAAAAGACGTCGTCAACGGTGACTTGCTGCTGTCGCTGCGTACCGCCAACCATCAGCGCGTGCTGGCCGTACGGCTCAACAACGGCAGCACGCTGATGATCTCGAAGAGCCTGGCGCCCACCGATGCGGTGTTGCGGCGGTTGGGCACGGTGTTGTTGATCGTCGGTGGTGTGGGTGTCGCGATCGCCGCGGTGGCCGGCGGGATGGTGGCGCGAGCCGGGCTGCGGCCAGTGCGCCGCCTCACCGAGGCGGCTGAACGGGTGGCACGCACCGACGACCTACGACCGATCCCGGTGTCGGGAAGCGACGAATTGGCCCGGCTCACAGAAAGTTTCAACATGATGCTGCGCGCCCTCGCCGAGTCGCGGGAGCGCCAGGCTCGCCTGGTCACCGACGCGGGCCACGAGTTGCGTACCCCGTTGACGTCGCTGCGCACCAACGTCGAGCTGTTGATGGCATCCATGGCCCCCGGTGCGCCGCGGTTGCCCGAAGAAGAGATGACCGGGCTGCGCGCCGACGTGATCGCGCAGATCGAGGAGCTGTCCACTCTGGTTGGCGACCTGGTCGATCTCACGCGCGACGACGCCGGCGGGGTGGTCCACGAGCCGGTTGACATGTCGGAGGTGGTGGACCGCAGCCTCGAGCGAGTTCGTCGGCGCCGCAATGACATTGACTTCGACGTTCAGGTCACGCCGTGGCAGGTCTACGGCGACGCCGCCAGCCTGTCGCTGGCGGTGCTCAACGTGCTGGACAACGCCTCGAAGTGGAGCCCGTCGGGTGGGCGGGTCAGCGTGCGACTCACCCAAACCGACCCCGCGCACGCCGAACTGGTCGTCGCCGACAACGGTCCTGGCATCGCGCCGCAGGAACGCCGGCTGGTGTTCGAACGGTTCTACCGTTCTGCGTCCGCTAGGGCTTTGCCAGGGTCGGGACTGGGCTTGGCCATCGTCAAACAAGTTGTGCTGAAACACGGTGGGCTGATTCGCATCGAGGACACCGTTGCCAGCGGCGACCCGCCAGGCACCGCTATCTATGTGCTGCTGCCGGGGCGCCCGATAGCGACCGGCACGGTGCCTGAACCTGCCGCCGATTATTTCGCTGGCGCAGCGAGCACAAATGGGGAAAAGTCTCGGGAGGAATCGAATCACCTCTCAGTCGGTTCTCAGTCGATGAGCGCACAGTAGAGGCGACGACGTGCATTACCCCAACTCGAGAAAGAGCATCCGAACGAGATGACCAACCAGCCGAGGTACACGCCGCCGCCCCAGCAACCAGGACATCGGCCCGGACCGAATAACCCTGCGCCGCAGCAGTACCCACGGCAACCCGGCCCGGTCGGCTACCAGCAGCCCTACGACTGGCGATACGCACAGCAGCCTCAGCAGCCCTGGCGGCAGCCCTATGGCCCGTTCCGCGATCCCCGCCAGGTGCCGCGCGGGCAGGCTCCCGGCGGCCAGGTGCCGCCGGGCATGCCGGCTGGTCCGGCCGGTCAACCGCACAAGCGTTCTCGTGCCGCAGGACTGATGGCCGGAGCATTGGCCATCGCGGTTGTCTCCGCCGGCATCGGTGGTGCGGTCGCGGTGGCGGTGTACCCCGACCACGGCACCACCAGCAGCACGATGATCACCGCCAAGGGCGCGGCACCAAGCCAGCCCGCCGCCAACGCCCCGAACGGCTCCGTCGAACAGGTCGCGGCCAAAGTCGTACCCAGCGTGGTGAAGCTGGAGGTGCAGATGGGCCGGCAGTCCGAGGAGGGCTCGGGGATCATCTTGTCGTCGGATGGCTTGATCCTGACCAACAACCACGTGGTAGCCGGGGCCAAGGGCGGCCCGGGTGGACCGCCGGGTGGGGCACCGGGCGGCGGCGCGCCCGGTGGCGGCGCTGCCGGTGGCGGCGCTCCCACGACCACCGTCACGTTGGCGGACGGCCGCACGGCGCCGTTCACCATCGTGGGCGCCGATCCGTCGAGCGACATCGCGGTGGTTCGGGTGCAAGGCATCAACGGGCTCACCCCGGTCACCCTCGGATCCTCGTCCGACTTGCGGGTAGGCGAAGACGTGGTGGCGGTCGGGTCGCCACTTGGCCTGACAGGCACCGTCACCACCGGCATCATCAGCGCGCTGAATCGGCCGGTGTCGACCGCCGGTGATGTCGGAAACCAGAACACCGTGCTCGACGCGATTCAGACGGACGCCGCGATCAACCCCGGAAACTCCGGTGGCGCGCTGGTCAACATGAACGGCGAACTGATCGGCGTGAACTCGGCGATCGCGACCATAGGCGGCGACTCACCCGATGCGCAGAGCGGGTCCATCGGACTCGGTTTCGCGATCCCGGTCGACCAGGCCAAGCGCATCGCCGATGAACTGATCCAGACCGGATCGGCCTCACACGCGTCGCTCGGCGTACAGGTCCAAAGCGACCCGAGCACCCACGGCGCCAAGATCGTCGACGTGACCAGCGGTGGCGCGGCCGCCACGGCCGGCCTGCCCAACAACGTCGTAGTGACCAAGCTGGACGACCGGGTGATCGACAGCGCCGACGCGCTGGTGGCGGCGGTGCGATCCAAGGCGCCCGGCGACAAGGTGACACTCACGTACACCGATCCCTCAGGGGGCAACCAGACCGTTCACGTCACGTTGGGCAAGGCCCAGCAGTGATCGTGAGAGTGGCTGCGCCGCTGTCGGCGGCCAGATATACGGTTGCATCCATGGAGAAACCAGCGGAGTTGGTGGGTCGTGCGCTGGTTGTCGTGGTCGACGACCGCACCGCCCACGGTGACGAAGAGGATCACAGCGGCCCGCTGGTCACTGAGCTCCTCTCCGAGGCGGGTTTCGTCGTCGACGGGGTCGTCGCGGTCGCGGCCGACGAGATTGAGATCCGTAACGCGCTGAACACCGCCGTCATCGGGGGAGTGGATCTGGTGGTGTCGGTCGGCGGCACCGGCGTCACACCACGGGACGTCACCCCGGAAGCCACCCGAGACATTCTCGACCGAGAACTGCTCGGCATTTCCGAGGCGTTGCGGGCGTCAGGGCTGTCCGCCGGCATCACCGACGCGGGACTGTCCCGCGGCCTGGCCGGGATTTCGGGCAGCACCTTGGTGGTGAACCTGGCCGGTTCGCGGTACGCGGTGCGCGACGGCATGGCGACGCTCAATCCGCTGGCTACCCAGATCATCGGCCAGCTGTCGAGCCTGGAAATCTGACCCCCCGTTCGACCCGGCGAGGCGACACCGCTGGCGGCCCGGCGCGGCGGTCGAGCATTAGCTGAACCGGGGAGAGCAAGCTCTAACCAGCCGCGAGGACGGCTTCGGCTGGTCACTTTCGTGTGCACTTTCGTCGCGGTCTGATGCGCGGCGTAACCTGGCGGAAACAGCAGTTCAGGGTATCAATGTGATCTTCATCACAGGAGGGCTCGAGAGTGAGCGCCAAGCCCACGCCGGATCAGACGGCAGTTAATGAAGTGTTCGGCGTGGCGTTGCCTGCGTCGTCCTCAGACGACGTGGCCGCCGACCGCTGCGACGACGCCGCTGAACATGATCGGTGGCTGAGGGAAAACGTCCCCCCGCATCACCGTTGACTGCCATCCCCGCAGGCTGCGATATCATTCGCGGCAGCGCGCGGCAAAAATCCGCATAGCCGCGGCGCTGGCACCGGGACCCGCCACATCCGCCCAATCGGTCACACCAGTCACTCGGGACGCATGCATGCGCACCGCCTTAGCAAACAACCCACTTCGCCGTTAGCGCGGCGGCGTTCTAGGCCTATCCGTTGCCGGGGTGATGCGGTGCCGTTATGTTCCTCGTGTCAACGATGAGCGAAGCGTAAGAGCGCCCTGTGAGCGTTCTCATTGGCGGTCTTGCGCCGTGTGGTGTCAGAGGTTGGGCCCAGCACGAATAACGGACTCGATGACCCGGCGATAGCCGGGTCATCGTCGACACAGCTAGGGAGAACATGAAGGTCATCAGTCGGGTGCTCGTGGCACTCATCGCCGCTGTGGCGGCGTTGTTCGTGGGACACGGCACGTCTCACGCCGGGATGGACAACCAGCTGACGCTGGTTGACGGGGGAGGCGACACGCTCGACATC
>JAFARC010000078.1 GCA_019245755.1 Mycobacteriaceae bacterium
GCGAACACTTCAAAGGCATCGACATCATGCGCACCGTACGCAGCTTCGACCCCTGCCTACCCTGCGGCGTGCACATGTACCTCGGCAACGGCAAAACCCTCCAAAAACTACACACCCCCACCCAATCCCTCACCGGGGAGTAATACATGGCCGACCGCCCGGACGAGGTGGCAGACGACGCGCAGTGGCGCACGGCGGGCGATCGGATCCAAACGTTTCTCGACGCCAGCGCTGCGGGTGGCGCCGCGGCACACGAGCGCACCGAGCAACTGGTCGGTGAAGTCACCGATCTGTACGGAGCGGCCCTGCAGCGCATGATGCAGATGGCGGTGGCCGCCAATCCGGAGCTGGCCGACACGTTCGCCGCCGACGACCTGGTTGCCAGCCTCATGCTGGTGCACGGCATCCACCCGCACGGCGTCGAGCGGCGCATCGCCGACGCGCTGGACACCGTGCGGCCCTACCTGGGATCCCATGGCGGCGATGTCCACCTGCTCGAGGTGGCCGGCGACACCGTACGGCTGCAATTCTCCGGCAGCTGCGGCAGCTGCCCGTCGTCGTCGGTAACCCTCGAACTGGCGGTAAAGGACGCGATCCGTGCCGCGGCACCGGAGATCTCATCGATCGAGCTGGTTGCCGCCGACGCGGATTCGAAGTCCGGGATCATCCCCGCGGAGTCGCTGCTGAGCCGCGTGCACGAGGATCACCGTCGCGCACCGGCGTGGCAGCCGGTGCCCTACCTCGCCGATCTCGGTCCCGAAGAGGTCGGCGGTTTCCGGGTGGCCGGGAGGACGGTGGTGGCGTGCCGGGTCGGGGCCGAACTGTTCGCCTATCACGACCGGTGCGGCAGCTGCGGCAGTTCACTGGCCGGCGCGGCGCTGCACCCCCGGCTCGGGTCCGCCACGCCGGTCTTGCGATGTCCGTGCTGCAACGCAGCGTTCGACGTCGTGCACGCCGGGGCGTGCGTGGGCGAAAACGGTCAGCCCGGTGCCCATCTCGAGCCCATCCCGCTGCTGAACCGCGGCGGTGTGCTGTCTATGGCCATCGTCGCGGAGGGGGTGGCCTAGGTGGGCGGCGCCTACGACGTGCTGGCACGCATCCGGGCCAGCCGGTCGGCTCCGCAGCCAGCCGGCGAGCGGTGTGAGATGTGCGCCGAGCCGATCTGCACAGAACATCAGCATGTGGTGAACATCGAAGGGCGGCAACTGATGTGCGTGTGCCGCGGCTGCTATCTGCTGTTCACCGACAGCCACGCCGACCTGCGCTACCGCGCGGTGCCGGACCGGTATCTGTCGTTCCCCGACTTCGCGCTCGGCCGCCGCGAATGGGAGTTGCTGCAGATCCCGGTTGGTCTCGCGTTCTTCTTCCGCAACTCGGCGCTGGGCCGCACCGTAGCCTTCTATCCCGGTCCGGCCGGCGCTACCGAGTCCGAGCTGGACCTGGACGCCTGGAACGGAATCCGCGCCGCCGACCCTCGCGTCGACATGCTCGCCGACGACACCGAAGCGCTGATCGTACGGGTACCGGACAACGAGTCCGAGGCTCCGCAATGCCACCTGCTGCCCATCGACACGTGCTACGAATTCGTCGGCCGGCTGCGAATGCTGTGGCACGGCTTCGACGGCGGCCAGCACGTGCGGGCCTACATCGAGGACTTTTTCAACCAGGTGCGCGCGCGCAGCGAGGTCGTCCCGCCGTGACCGAGGTGACGTTCGCGGTTCTGGACGTCGCGCCGGAACCCTACGCGGTGACACCGGTACTCACGGCGCGGGTGGGCGTTGCCGCTGTCGGCGACGAGCCGGTGCATGCGATCGCGATGCGGTGCCAGGTGCGCATCGAACCGATGCGACGCCCGTACTCCGACGAGGAGGCGGCCGGGTTGCTCGACCTGTTCGGCCCGCGGCAGCGCTGGAGCACCACGCAGCGCACGTTTTTGTGGCAGCACAGCACCGCCATGGTGCCGGGCTTCACCGGCGGAACGCAGGTCAATTTGCCGCTGGAATGCACCTACGACTTCGAGGTGACCGGCGCCAAGTACATGCATGCGCTGCGTGACGGCACCATCCCGCTGCAGTTCCTGTTCAGCGGAACGGTTTTCGTCCAGGGTGAGCGTGGTTTCTCGGTGCAGCAGGTGCCGTGGGACCGCGAGGATCGCTACGACCTGCCGGTCGCGGTGTGGCGCGACCTGATCGCGGCGCACTACCCCAACACCGGCTGGGTACGGCTTCGCCGCGACACGATTGACGCGCTGGCCTCCTACAAATCCGGCCACGGAATGATCGGTTTCGACGACGCGATCACGTCGCTGCTCGTCGCCAGCACCACCGGAGACGCGCTATGACCGAGTGGGACCGGGTTCGCGCCATCGCCGACGCGGTCCTCTACGAGGGCTACCTGCTCTACCCGTATCGGGCGGACTCGCGAAAAAACCAGTCCCGCTTCCAGTTCGGCGTCCTGGGCCCGCAGCGGGCGGCCGACCGCGGCATCGGCGAGGACGACACGATGTCGGCCCAGATTTTGGTCGAGGGCAACGGCGATGCCGCGGTGACGGTCGTCGTGCGATTTCTGCAGCTGCAGCGCCGAAGAGCCGAACGCGAAACCGGTAACGGCGAATTCGAACCGGTCACCGAGTTGGCCGCCGGCTCGCAGACCTGGCTGACCTGGGACGAGGCGGTGGAGCGGGAACTGTCCTTCGGGCCGTTCCGGTGTACCGAACTACTCGGGGGCCAGAGGTTTGGAATCGCCGTGGCCGGCGGCAGCGACGTCGAACACGTCGATGCCGGACGGCTGGTACGCAGCCGGCGGGAAGTCAGCGGCGAACTGAGGATGTCGGCCGAACCCGATGACGGTCTGCTGCGGATCAGCTTCGCGGTGATCAACACCGGTGCCCCGCCCGCCAACAAGGACGACGCGCTCGCCGCTTCGATGATCGGCACCCACCTCGTCGTCCACGCGGACACAGCCGCTTTCGTGTCGCTGCTGGAGCCATCGGCGGGCGCCGTGGAAGCGGTCGCACGCTGCCGTCAGCACCGGTGCTTCCCGGTTCTGGCCGGCCGTCCCGGCGAACGAGACCTGATGCTGGTGTCACCGATCATCCTCTACGACCACCCCGAAATTGCCGAACAAAGCGAGGGGGCCCTCTATGACTCCACGGAGATCGACGAGATTCTGACGCTGCGCATCATGACGATGACCGAGGATGAGAAGGCCCAGGCGCGGGCCACCGACCCGCTGGCCGCCGAGATCATCGACCGCTGCGACTCGATGTCGCCCGAGGCCATGCTCAATCTCCATGGTGTGTTGCGGAATCCGCATGCGCTGGGAGCGGACAAGCCACGCCTGATCCCCGAGATCCCCGATGGAGCCAACTGGTGGGACCCGATGGCCGACCTGGCGGTGCGGCCCGAGATCGACGCGGTACTGGTGAACGGCGTGCGGGTAGCGCGGGGCAGCCGGGTTCGGCTGCATCCGTCGCGGCGCGCCGACGCGCAGGACATCTTCTTCTCCGGCAAGACCGCCCGGGTCACCTCGGTGCACGAAGACGTCGACGGTAACCAACACGTCGCCGTCGTCGTCGACGAGGACCCCGCAGCCGAGCTGCACGACTGGTACGGCCGCTACCTGTACTTCTCACCCGATGAAGTGGAACCGCTGACCGAAAGGAACCAGAGATGGACATAGTGGGTTGGGTGGCCATTGGAATCGTCGCACTGATCGTGCTGTTGGGCCTCGTGCTCGGGCTGACTTCGATTCCGGATGCGCGACGTTATATGCGGATACGGCGGATGTAGTGAGATGGGGGTCACATCACGTCCCGGATTCTGGTAGCCGGCCTCGGCAACATCTTCCTCAGCGACGACGGTTTCGGTCCTGAGGTGGTCAGGCGTGGGTGCGATCGGCTGGCGCGCCCGGGCGTGCGCGTCGTCGACTACGGGATTCGCGGAATGCACCTGGCCTACGACCTGCTCGACGGGTGGGACGCGCTGATCCTGATCGACGCGGTGCCGGGCCGCGGCTCGCCGGGCACCGTGCACGTGTTCGAAGCCGATCACGAAATTCCCAGCGGCACAGCGGCGCTGGATGCGCACAGCATGGACCCGGCGGCAGTGTTCGCCAGCCTGAGGGCGCTCGGCGGCGCGGCGCCCTACACGGTGGTGGTGGGCTGCGAGGCGGCCACCGTCGACGAGGGCATCGGTCTCAGTGAGCACGTCGCGGCCGCTGTCGAGGGCGCAGTCGCCGTGGTCGAGGAGGTGCTGGCCGGACTGCTTTCGGGTGCCGGCGCACCGGCGAGGGAGGGCTGAGAGATGTGCCTGGGGATTCCCGGCCAGGTCGTCGGAATGCTGGAGGGCTACGGCGGCCAGTTGGCGCTCGTCGACGTGGCCGGTGAGCCGCGAAAGGTCAACGTCGGCATGCTGCCCGACGAGACATTCGGTCCCGGCGACTGGGTGATCATCCACATGGGTTTCGTGGTGGAGAAGACCGACAAGGACGGAGCCGACGCCGCGCTGGCCGGCCTGGAGCTGATGGGCAGGGGCGGCGAGCAGGACTCGTCACCATGACGACCCGGCGACGGGTGCGCATCACGGTGCGCGGCGTCGTCCAGGGCGTCGGCTTCCGGCCGTTCGTCTACACCACCGCCGCCGCGCTCGGCCTCGCCGGATCGGTGCGCAACGACAGCTCGGGCGCGATCATCGAGGTGGAGGGCGGTGCCGATGACATCGACGCATTCCTCGACCGGCTGGCACGCCGGGCGCCGCCGCTGGCCGTCATCGAATCCATTGAAACCAAGGAAATTCCGCTGATCGGCGGCACCGGCTTCGCGATCGCCGACACGTCGCGATCCGGCGGTGGGCGCACGCTGGCGTCCCCGGACGTCGCGATGTGCGCCGAGTGCGCGGCCGAGCTGCGCGACCCGGCCAACCGGCGGTTCCGGCACCCGTTCGTCAACTGCACGAACTGCGGTCCGCGATTCACCATCATCGCCGCACTGCCCTACGACCGGCCGAGCACCACGATGGCGGAATTCGAGATGTGCCCGCGGTGCGCGCGCGAATTTGCCGACCCGGCCGACCGGCGATTCCACGCGCAGCCGATCTGCTGTCCGCAGTGTGGCCCGGCGCTGCGATACCGGCGCCCCGACGGCGAAGTGGTGACCGGCGAGTCGGCCCTGGCCTCGGCGCGGGCACTGCTGGCCGGCGGCGGTGTGCTGGCGGTCAAGGGCATCGGCGGCTACCACCTGGCCTGCGACGCCCACAACGACGCGGCCGTGGCCGAGCTGCGTATCCGAAAACGCCGTGGCGACAAGCCGTTTGCCGTCATGGTGCCCGACCTCGACACTGCGCGCGGCATCGCGGCGGTCGACGAAGCGGCCGCACGGGTGCTTTGTGGATCGCAGCGCCCCATCGTGCTGCTCCCCCGGTTGCCGGGTACCGGGATCGCCGACGCGGTGGCGCCGCGCAACCCCGACCTGGGCATCATGCTCGCGTACACGCCGTTGCACCTGCTGCTATTCGGGCTGCCCGGCGACGAGCCCGGCCCGCAGGTGCTGGTGATGACGTCGGGCAACCTCGGCGGTGAGCCGATCTGCTTCGCCGACGACGACGCCGTCGGGCGGTTGTCGCGGCTGGCCGACGGCTGGCTGATGCACAACCGGGACATCTTGGTGCCCTGCGATGATTCCGTCGTCCGCGTGCTCGATGGCGCCGAACTGCCGATTCGCCGCTCGCGCGGCTATGCGCCGCTGCCGGTGGCGCTGCCGGTGCCGGTCGGACCGACGCTGGCTGTGGGTGCCGACCTGAAGAACACGATGGCCGTCGCCGACGGCAAATACGCGTGGTTGAGCCAGCACATCGGCGACATGGACGACCTGGCCACCCTGTCGGCGTTCGGCGCCGCTGCCCACCACCTGCAGGAACTGACCGGTGTGTCACCGGAACTGCTTGTCGCGGACGCACATCCGCGCTATCGGTCCTCCGACTGGGCGAACCGCCACGCCGCTGAGCGGCCGGTACGCACGGTGCAGCACCACCACGCCCACATCGCGGCGGTGATGGCCGAGCACGGCCTCGACGGTTCCGAGCAGGTGATCGGCTTCGCGTTCGACGGCACCGGCTACGGTCCGGACCAGGCGGTCTGGGGTGGCGAGCTGCTGCTCGCCGACTACAAGGGCTACCGCAGGCTCGCCCGGCTGAAGTACGTGCCGCTGGCGGGCGGTGACGTGAGCGTGCTGCGGCCCTACCGGATGGCCCTGGCACACCTGTGGGCCGCCGGCATCGAGTGGGACCCCGACCTGCCCCCCGTCGCCGCGTGCCCCGCCGCCGAACGAAAGGTGCTGGCCCATCAGCTCTCGACCGGCCTCGGCTGCGCGCCGACGTCCAGCATGGGACGGCTGTTCGACGCGGTGGCGGCACTGATCGACGTCCGCCAGGTGGTGGCCTACGAAGCCCAGGCCGCGATCGAGCTGGAGGGCCTGTCACGCGGCGCCGAGGTCGCCGGCGCGGAGTACGCGTTCGACGTGCAAGACGGGTTGCCCGCGGTCGTGGACCCGGCGCCAGTTCTGCGCGCGATCGTGCGGGACCACCGCGGTGGCCTGGCGGCCGGCGTGATCGGGGCGGGGTTCCACAGAGCGGTCGCCGCGCTCATCGTCGGGCTCGCCGAGCAGGCGCGAGACACCACCGGCGCCCGGACGATTGCGCTGTCGGGTGGCGTCTTCCAGAACGCACTGCTGCTGCAGCGGTCATTGACGCTCCTGAGCCGCAAAGGTTTCGACGTGATTACGCATCGGTGCGTGCCACCTAACGACGGCGGCATCGCGCTGGGTCAGCTACTGGTGGGCAATTCGGTATGAGAAGGGCTGCAACCGGAGAATGAGCGCACGGGGCGAACAACAGCTGCCGACGGGCTATGGATTATTCGCCCGCTACGCGTTCCCGCCGAACGAACTCGGCTACTGCGGTCCGGCAGGCGCGGGCGTGCTGCGCAGTAAGGATTTGCCCAAGATCGGCGCGCATGCAAAGGAATTCGACGGGGCATGGCCTTACTTGCGCGCCATCGCCGAGGCCGTCGGCATCGACGACCCCCTCGACGAAGCCGTCGTGCGCAGCTACTGGGTCGGCGGCGAACAACTGGACCGGGTCGACCCCGCGGCGCTGCTCGAGCGGCTGAAAGCATCGTTTCGGGGTCAGGTAACCGGTCTGCTGAGCCAACTGGCGAGCACGACAGGGGTGCTGGCGCATCACAGTTTTCACGTTTTCGTCGTTTATCCCTGGGTGGGGTTCCTCGATCGCGACCCAACCACGCCCGTACAGGTCATGCAGGACTGCCGGATCCGTTGGGGAACAGTGGATTCGGTGGAAAATGAGCAGGCCGTGCTGGTGTCGAGGCCGCTGACATACGACGGCGGGTTGCTTCGGCTCGGCGAGCCCGCGGCCGAACGGGTGCGGTGGAGGAAGGATGGCGTGTCGTTGATGGGCGCGCCGTCGCCCGGGGACACGGTGTCGGCGCACTGGCACTGGGTCTGCGACACGCTGACCGAAACCGAAAGCGCCGCACTCGCACGAGGGACGCAGACCACACTGGACCTCGTCAACGCGACGCGTGGCTTAACTTAGGCTTTCCTTCCGCGCAGCCGGATGGCATCAAAATGGCTGACATTGGGCGCAATTGGCGGCAGAAGGCCGTACTGTGAGCGCCATGACCGTCATCCACGGCCTGCCCGCCCATGTCCTGTTCGTCCACTTTCTGGTTGTGCTGGCACCGCTGACCGCATTGTTGGAGATCGTCAGCGGCCTGTGGCCCGCTGCCCGCCGGCGCCTGGTCTGGCTGGTGCTGGTGCTTGCCGCCGTGACTACGGCGCTGACGCCGATCACCACCGACGCCGGTGAGTGGCTTTTCGACCGAGAGAGGGACCACAGCCCGATCCTGGTCAAGCACGCCGACCTCGGCGGCTGGATGATCTACTTCTCGGTGGCATTGCTCGTCGTCGCCATCGTGCTGGCGGTACTGCATGTGCTCGAGGGCCGGTCCGACAAGCGCCGCGTCGTCGCCAACGTCGTCGTCGCCGTCGTTGCCGTGGCGGTCGGAATCGCGTCGATCATCCAGGTGTACCGGATCGGTGACGCCGGTGCTCAATCGGTGTGGGGTGGCGAACTCACGAAGGCCGATTAGGGTCTGGTGCCGCGTTCGGCGGTACTTTGGCGGCATGGCCGAGCGCGCACCCGCGACCCCGGCGCTGAGTGGCGTGGCGGCCGCAGCGGTCGCGGTCGGGCTGACTCAGTTGGTGGCTGCGCCGTTGGGCCGGGGCGCGGACGCACTCAACGCCGTCGGCTCGGCGGTCATCGATTTGACGCCCGGCCCGGTGAAGGAGTGGGCGATCCGGACCTTCGGCACCGCCGACAAGGTGTTCCTGTCGGTGGCGGTGGTGGCGGTCATCGTCGTGATCGCCGCCGCGGCCGGGCGCATGGAATCCCGCGCACGCCCTGCCGGGAGCGCCGTGTTCGTCGCGGCGGGTATAGCCGGATGCGCGGCGATAGTGTCGAGGGCCGGCGCGAGGCCCGTCGACATCATTCCCACGGTAATCGGTGCGCTCTGTGGCGTCGCGGTGCTGCGCCTGCTCGCCGGGAAAAGGCGTGCTGGGCGGCCGGATACCGCAACGGCGGACATCGGGCGCAGGCGGTGGCTGACGGCGTTCGGTTTGTTGTGCGCGGGGTTGCTCACCGGGCTGGCCGGCGGGGTGCTGACGCGCAGGTTGCACTCGGTGTCGGGTGAGCGGCAGGCGTTCGCGCTGCCGCCGGTGAACCGACCGGCACCACCGGTACCGTCGAACATCGCCCCCACCGGGGTTGCGCTACCCAGCTTCATCACCAGCAACGACAACTTCTACCGAATCGACACGGCGCTGCTCGTGCCGCAGGTCAGCCGCAACGACTGGCGGCTGACGATTCACGGCATGGTGGATCACGAAGTGACCTACAGCTTCGACGATCTGCGGCGGTTCGAGGTGATCGAGAAGGTGGTCACGCTCACGTGCGTCTCCAACCCGGTGGGCGGCGACCTCATATCCAATGCCAGATGGACCGGATACCGGGTGCGGGACCTGTTGGCGCGCGCCGGGGTTCATCGTGATGCCGACATGGTGCTGTCCACCTCGGTCGACGGGTTCACGGCCGGCACCCCGGTGGAGGTGCTGACCGACAGGCGCGACGCACTGCTGGCGATCACGATGAACGGCGAACCGTTGCCGGTCGATCACGGCTATCCGGCGCGGCTCGTGGTGCCCGGGCTGTACGGCTACGTGTCGGCCACCAAGTGGCTCACCGACCTGGAAGTCACCCGCTTCGACCGGGCGCAGGCGTACTGGACGAAGCTGGGTTGGTCGGCGCACGGCCCGATCAAAACGGAGTCTCGCATCGACGTGCCGCGCAGCGGCCAGCGGATCGCCGCCGGACCGGTGACGTCCGGCGGTGTCGCCTGGGCCCAGGAACGTGGCGTGCGGGCCGTGGAGGTGCGCATCGACGACGGGCCGTGGCAGCCCGCCGAGCTGGGGGCGAGCTACTCCAACGACACCTGGCGGCTATGGGCTTACCGGTGGACCGCGACGCCGGGACCGCACTCGATCACGGTGCGCGCCACCGACAACACCGGCGCCGTGCAAACCGGTGAGGGGACCGGCGTGATGCCCGACGGTGCGACGGGGTGGCATACCGTCGCGTTCATGGCTGCGTAACGGATCCTGTCAGGGCCTCGTGCCAAGCTGTGGACGTGCTGCTGTCCGATGTGGCCGATGCCTCGGCCGATGTGGGAGGCGAATCGTCGCGGTTGGCGAAGATCGGTCGGATCGCCGACCTGCTGGCCGCCGCCAGCGCCGAGGGAGATCCGCACCAGGTGGCCGTCATCGTCTCGTGGCTGTCCGGCGAGCTGGCGCAACGGCAGATCGGCGTCGGTTGGGCCGCGCTGCGCCGGCTGCCGCCGCCCGGCACCGAGCGGGTGCTCACCGTCGCGGGCGTCGACGAGACTTTCTCGGAGATCGGCGCGCTCGCCGGTCACGGCTCGCAGAACAAGCGGGCCGGGCTTCTCGGCGATCTGTTCGCCGCGGCCACCGGGGCCGAACAGACGTTTCTGCGCCACCTGCTCGGCGGGGAACTGCGCCAAGGTGCGCTGGCCGGTGTGATGGCCGACGCCGTCGCCAAGGCCGCGGATCTGCCGTCGGCCGACATCCGCCGCGCCGCGATGCTCGGCGGTGAGCTTCCCGCCGTCGCCGCCGCTGTGCTGAGCGGCGGCCACGATGCGCTGGAGAGGTTCACCCTCAAGGTCGGCCGCCCGGTCGGCCCCATGCTCGCCCAGACCGCCACCGGCGTCGAGGACGCCCTGCAACGCCTCGGCGGCACCGCAATTTTGGAGGCGAAGCTGGACGGCGCGCGGCTGCAGATTCACCGCGACGGCGACCACGTGTCGCTCTACACCCGCAGCCTCGACGACGTCACCGCGCGGCTGCCCGAGGTCGTCGAGGCGACGCTGGCATTGCCGGTCAGCTCGCTGATCGCGGACGGCGAGGCGATCGCCCTGCGTCCCGACGGGCGGCCGCACCGCTTCCAGGTGACGGCGTCGCGGTTCGGCCGCAGCGCCGACGTGGCCGCGGCGCGCGCCGCCCAACAGTTGTCGGTGTTCTTCTTCGACGTGCTGCATCGCGACGGCGTCGACCTGGTGGACCTGCCCGCGACGGCGCGCGCCGCGGTGCTCGACGCCATCGTCGGCGCCGAGTACCGGGTCGACCGGCTGGTCACCGCCGACATCGCCGAGGCGCGGTGCTTCCTGGACGCCACCCTGGCCGCCGGGCACGAAGGCGTGATGGCCAAGTCACTGACCGCGCCGTACGAGGCGGGCCGACGCGGGGCCGGCTGGTTGAAGGTCAAACCGGTACACACCCTCGACCTGGTCGTCCTGGCTGTGGAATGGGGATCCGGCAGACGCACCGGCAAGCTGTCCAACATCCACCTCGGGGCCCGCGACCCGGACAACGGCGGCTTCGTGATGCTCGGCAAGACCTTCAAAGGCATGACCGACGCGATGCTGGACTGGCAGACCGAGCGGTTCCGGCAGCTGGCCGACGGACCCACCGACGGTTATGTGGTGAAACTGCGCCCGGAGCAGGTGGTCGAAATCGCCTTCGACGGCGTGCAGGGCTCGACCCGTTACCCGGGGGGCATGGCGCTGCGGTTCGCCCGGGTGGTGCGCTACCGCGACGACAAGGGCCCGGCGGAGGCCGACACCATCGACACCGTGCGCCGGCTCTATCAGCGCGGTTAACGGACGGTTGTTTTCGGCCGGGCGCCGGCCAGCCGTGTAAGGATCACGTCAGGCGCCGCATGCCACCGCCAGCGAGGGAGGATCACGTGGCCACACCCACCGCCGCACCGTCATCTCCCATCGAGCACCGTGACGGCGACATCACCTACATCCGCACCGACAAGGCCCTGCCGCCGGTCGCGATCATCGACCGATCACCGATCACCGCCCGCCACAAAGTCGTTTTCGGGATCGTTGCGCTGCTCGGCGCGGTCGCATGGGCGATGATGGCGGTCGTCCGCGGCGAGACCGTCAACGCGGTCTGGTTCGTGATCGCCGCCATCTGCACCTACGTGATCGCGTACCGGTTCTACGCCCGGCTGATCGAGACGAAGATCGTCCGCCCCCGCGACGACGAAGCCACGCCGGCCGAAGTATTCGAAAACGACACCGACTACATGCCGACGGACCGGCGGGTGCTGTTCGGGCATCACTTCGCGGCGATCGCCGGCGCCGGACCACTGGTTGGCCCGGTGCTCGCCATGCAGATGGGTTATCTGCCCGGCGCGATCTGGATCCTCATCGGCGCCGTGTTCGCCGGCTGTGTGCAGGACTATCTGGTGCTGTGGGTTTCCGTGCGCCGGCGGGGCCGCTCGCTGGGCCAAATGGTGCGCGACGAGATGGGCACCGTCGCAGGGGCGTCCGCGCTGGTGGCGGTGTTCGTGATCATGATCATTCTGCTCGCCGTGCTGGCGCTGGTCGTCGTGCAGGCCCTCGCCCAAAGCCCGTGGGGGGTGTTCTCGATCGCGATGACCATCCCGATCGCGGTGTTGATGGGTTTGTATCTGCGGTTCCTGCGACCGGGCCGGGTCTCGGAGGTGACGGTCATCGGCGTCGTCCTGCTGCTGCTCGCGGTGGTCTCGGGTGACTGGGTTGCCGAAACCTCCTGGGGGGAGCGGTGGTTCGGCCTGTCGCCGGTGGCGTTGTCGTGGTGCATCATCATCTACGGCTTCACCGCCTCAGTGCTGCCGGTGTGGCTGCTGCTGGCGCCGCGTGACTACCTGTCGACATTCATGAAGGTCGGCGCGATCGGGCTGCTTGCCGTCGGCATCCTGCTCGCGCGGCCGCTGGTGCAGGCGCCGGCCGTATCGCATTTCGCGATCAGCGGCACTGGGCCGGTGTTCGCGGGATCACTGTTTCCGTTCCTGTTCATCACAATCGCGTGCGGCGCGCTGTCGGGTTTCCACTCCCTCATCTCGTCTGGCACCACCCCGAAACTGCTCACCAAGCAAAGCCAGATGCGGCTGATCGGCTACGGCGGGATGCTCACCGAGTCGTTCGTCGCCATCATGGCGCTGACCACCGCCGCCATCCTGGACCCGCATCTCTACTTCGTGATCAACGCCCCCCGGGCCCAGACCGGAAGCACCGCCGCGTCGGCCGCGCACTATGTCAACGGCCTGGGGTTGTCCGGTTCGCCTGCCACGCCCGCACAGATCACCCAGGCCGCGCACGACGTCGGAGAGAAGACCGTCATCTCGCGCACCGGCGGCGCGCCGACGCTGGCGATCGGAATGTCCGACGTACTGGACTTCTTCGGCGGCAGGAAGCTGCAACCGTTCTGGTATCACTTCGCGATCATGTTCGAGGCGGTGTTCATCCTGACCACGGTCGACGCCGGCACCCGCGTCGCGCGCTTCATGCTTTCGGACGGGTTGAGCAATCTCGGCGGTCCGCTGCGCAGACTTCGCGACCCGAGCTGGCGGATCGGGGCGGGGATCTGCAGTCTCATCGTGGTCGCCGCGTGGGGCAGCGTGCTGCTGATGGGCGTGACCGATCCGCTGGGTGGTATCAACACGCTGTTCCCGCTGTTCGGCATCGCCAACCAGCTGCTCGCCGCGATCGCGCTGACCCTGGTGTCGGTCGTCGCGCTCAAGAAGGGCTATCTGAAGTGGGTGTGGATACCGGCCATTGGGCTGCTGTGGGACCTCGCGGTCACGCTGACCGCCTCCTGGCAGAAGATCTTCTCCGGGGACCCAAAGGTCGGCTATTGGACGCAACACCACCAGTACCAGCAGGCCAAGCACGCCGGTAAGACGGTGTTCGGGTCGGCCAAGAACCTGCATCAGATCGACGCGGTGATCCGCAACACGTTCATTCAGGGAACGCTGTCCATCGTGTTCGCCGTGCTGGTTGTCATCGTGTTCTTGGCCGGAACCATCGTGGCGCTCAGGGTGGTCCGCGGCGGCGGTCGGGCGCTGAGTGAAGACCCGACGGCGCCGTCGCGGCTGTTCGCGCCGTCGGGCCTGGTGCCCACGCGAGCGGAACGAGAGGTGGAACGGCAATGGGACGCGCTGCTGAACTCGCGCACCGCATCGCAGGCGAAATTCGTTGGTACATCAGCGCATTGATGGGCGACAGCCACTACCAGCGGTATGTCGAGCATCGGCGCCGCGAGCACCCGGATGAACCGGTACTCACCGAGCGGCAATACTGGATGATGCGCTACGCGGCCGCGGACTCGCGTCCCGGCATGCGCTGCTGCTGATCGGAGGCGGGATGGTCGAGGACGTTCGAAGCAGGCTGACGAAAACCGTGCAGAAGCGGTTGGCGAACCCGGCGACGAGGTTGATGCCCTGGCAAACGCTGCTGGAGACCACCGGCCGGAAAACGGGCCAGCCGCGCCGAACCCCGGTGGGCGGGCGCCTCATCGGAAACCAGTTCTGGCTGGTGTCGGAGTTCGGCGACAACTCCGATTATGTCCGCAACATCAGGGCCAACCCACGGGTCCGGCTCAGGCTGCGCGGCGCATGGCGAGCAGGCACCGCTGCCCTGCTGCCCGACGACGACGCCAAAGCACGGCTGCGAGAGCTGCCCCAGATGAACAGCCTAGGCGTCCGCAGCTTCGGCACCAACCTGCTCACCGTGCGCATCGACCTCGACGGCTGACCGACGCCATCAGGAGCCGCGGTGGGGCACGAATTCCTGTGCCTTGGTCTTGGCACCCTGCACCATCACATGCCAGGCGTCGGGATCACCCTTGAGGATCGCCTCGGCCATGTCCTTCATCTGCTCGTATGTCGCGTGCGGCGGAATCGGTGGCACGTCGGGGTCGCACCGCACGTCGAGCACGGTCGGCCGGTCAGCCGACAGCGCTTGATCCCACGCGCCGCCGATCTGGTCGGGATCGTCGACAGCGACGGCGTCCAGCCCCATCTCCCGGGCCACCCTGGCATAGGAGACTTCGGGAATGACCTGAGACTCCTCGAATTTCGGCGCTCCACCCATCGCGCGCAGTTCCCACGTGACCTGGTTGAGGTCGTTGTTGTGGAATACGCAGACCACCAGCCGCGGGTCCGACCACTGCCCGTGGTACCGCGCGATCGTCAGTAACTCCGCGAGGCCGTTCATCTGCATCGCGCCGTCGCCGACCAGCGCGATCGCGGGCCGGTCGGGATGGGCGAACTTCGCGCCGATCGCATACGGCACACCGGGCCCCATTGTGGCCAGTGTGCCGGACAGCGACCCGCGAACGTCGCGGGTGAACTTCAGACAGCGGGCGTACCAATTGGTCGACGAGCCGGAGTCGGCGGTGATGATCGCATTCGGGGGCAGCCGGGACGACAGCTCCCAGGCGACTCGCATCGGATTCACTGACCGTGCAGACAACATGGCTTGTCGCTCAATGGTTTCCCACCACCTGGCGACGTTTTTCTCGATCTTCTCGCGCCAGGATCGGTCCGACTTGCGCTCTATCAGCGGGATCAGCTCACTCAGCGTGGCGGATGCGTCGGCCACGATGTTGACCTCGGTTGGATAGCGCATGCCGATCATCGCGCCGTCGATGTCGATCTGGATGCCGCGGGCCTGCCCGTAGTCCGGCAGGAACTGCGAATACGGGAAATTCGACCCGACGATCAGCAGCGTGTCGCAGTCGCGCATCAGCTCGTAGCTCGGCCGCGTCCCCAGAAGGCCGATCGAGCCGGTGACGTACGGCAGGTCGTCCGGCAGGACATCCTTGCCCAGCAGGGCCTTTGCGACCCCGGCTCCGGTCAGCTCGGCCACCTCGCTGACCTGCTGCGCCGCGCGCCGGGCGCCCTGACCGATCAGGATCGCGACTTTTGAGCCGGCGTTGAGGATCTCGGCGGCGCGCTGAACCAGACCCTGATCCGGCATCAGGACCGGATAACCGTCGCTGGGACCGCTCGACGGCACCATCTTGAACGCGTGCTGCGGCGGCGAGTACTTCTCCTCCTGAAGGTCCGATGGGATCACCAAGGCCGTGGGCGCCCGTCGGGCCACTGCCGTGCGGATCGCCCGGTCCAGCGCATTGGGCAGTTGCGCGGCGACATTCACCTCGACCAGATAGTCGCTGGCGACATCCTTGAACAGGGCCTGAAGGTCGATCTCCTGCTGGTAGCTGCCACCCATCGCGGTGCGCGCGGTCTGCCCGACGATCGCCACGACCGGAACGTGATCGAGCTTGGCGTCGTAGAGACCATTGAGCAGATGCACCGCGCCCGGGCCGGAGGTCGCCATGCAGACTCCAACCCGCCCGGTGAACTTGGCATAACCGGTCGCTTCGAACGCCGCCATCTCCTCGTGGCGCGCCTGTACGAACTGCGGATCGTTGCCGGCGCGCCCAAACGCCGCGACGATGCCGTTGATGCCGTCACCCGGGTAGGCGAACACGTGACGAATGTTCCACTCGCGCAGTCGAGAAAGTACGAAGTCGGCTACTTCTTGAGCCATTTTCCCCTCCGGTCTCGGGCACGGCGTCGTGGGGCCGGGTACCCGCAGGCAGTCGGCCGAAACCAGGCCGGTGGGCTGCTGTGGCCAAGCGTGATGGGAAGCGGACGATGTCACGTCTTAAGGTCAGGCATCGACGCGATGCCGAAATGCTGCTTGAGCACCCGCTTGGCCGCGTGCAGGCCCGACATCCCGTGCACGCCGGGACCGGGCGGCGTGGAGCCCGAACACAGGTAAACGTTGTCGAGCGCGGTTCGGTAGGGGTTCCATTTCAACATGGGCCGGGCCACCATGCGGTACATCGAGACGTGACCGACGCCGATGTCGCCGCCCACATAGTTCGCGTTATGGTGTGCCAAATCGCTGGCCGGGATGCAGCGGGAGCCGACGACCACGTCCCGAAACCCCGGCGCGAAGCGCTCGATCTGGGCGGTGACGGCCTCGGTCATGTCCCGCGGCGAGCCGTTGGGCACGTGGGCGTACGTCCACAGCGGAGACTCGCCGTTGGGCCCCAGCCGGGATTGATCGACCACAGCGGGCTGGCTCAACAGCAGCATCGGCCGCTCGCTGACCCGTCCGGCCGCCGTCTGTTGCTCGACCCGTTCCATCTCGCCGCGGTCTCCGCCCAGGTGAACGGTGCCGGCCAGCGCGACGCGCGCATCGGCCCACGGCACCGGCTCCGAGAGCGCGAAATCAACCTTGGCCACACCGTTGCCCGGCTTGAACCTGCGCAGGGCGCGCCGGTACCGCGCGGAGAGCCGGTCGGCGAACACGTCGGCGATGGTCCACGGCGATGTGTCGAAGACGTACACCCGCGCGGTCGGCAACTGGGACGGCTGCGCGATGTGGCAACCGGTCGCGATCTGCACACCGCGGCCGGACAGATCGGCGATCAGCGCGTCGGTGATGGATTGGCTGCCACCGATCGGAACCGGCCAGCCGTGCGTGTGGGCAAATGTTCCGAGCAACAGCGCCGTCCCGGCGCCCGCTACCGATGGGATCACGGTGTTGGCGTGGGCGGCCACACCGGTCAGGAGCGCGCCACATCGCTGCGCATCGGTCAGCCGGTCCCACAGCGTAGTGCCGAGTTCGAGCCCGCGGATGGCCATGTCGGCCGCGGCCAGCAACCCGGTCGGCCGCAGCGCCGCCGAGGGGATGCGACGCATGTCGGACAGCCCGATGTCGCGCACCGCTTCCACGCCTTCGACCAACGGGCCCATGACGCGTTGGAAGACCCGCCCCTCCGCCGGATCGTCGGCGGCCAGTTCGTCGACGGTCTTGGCAAAGTCCTGGTATGCCATCGCGGCAGGGCCGCGGTCCAGCGGGTGGGCGTAAGCGACTTTCGGGCGCACGAGTTCCACACCGTGTGAAGCCAGATCGAACATCTCAAAGAACGGCGAGGCGGCAGCCATCGGATGCACGGCTGAGCACAAGTCATGGCGTAGCAGCACCCCGAGGTCCAGGTCGACGGTCCGACAGCCACCTCCCGGCTGCGACTGGGACTCCACGACCTGAACGGACAAGCCCGCCGCCGCGAAGATCACCGCCGCGGCGAGCCCGTTGGGGCCCGAACCCACGATTAGGACGTCGAATTCATCCGTCATCGTTATTTCCTCCGAAAATACCGACACACGGGTGATACCAACCTGAGAGCAACCACAAACCCGGTGCGTAATCCAAGCTTCGTAACGTTGCAAGACTGAGTTGTTACGCTCGATGCTCGCGGGACGAGGGGAGCCTTTTTGCGTGCACGATCGCTGCAATTGACGGCCTTCGCGTTGATGGCCGGTCGGCGAGTCGACCTCGACGATGTCCCCACCCTCACCCCGGCTGCGGATGCCCCGCGCGAGCGCCGGCTTTCCAACGTGCGACGCGCCGCCATTGCCGTATGGGCGGTCGTTATCGTCTTCCGAACGTGGACAACGGGATTCGCGTTCGACCGCGAGCTATTGCTGGTCTACATCTGTACCGGCCTGATCGCGGCGAGCATTGGACGCAGGCGCATCCTGCAAGTGCTCCGCGACTGGCTGCCATTCGCCTTGATTCTTGTCGTGTACGACTTGAGCCGGGGCGCGGCCACGCTGATCGGGACGCCGACGCTGTGGCAGGTGCAACCGGAAATCGACCGCCGGCTGTTCTTCGGCACCGAGCCGACGGTCTGGCTGCAGGAGCACTTCAAGCTTGCCGACCCACCGTGGTGGGAGGTGGTGATCAGCACCATCTACATGTCGTTTTTCGTGCTGCCGTACGTGGTCGCGGGTGTTCTGTGGCTGCGCAACCGCGACGACTGGAAGGCCTACGCCCGGCGATTCCTGGCGTTGTCGTTCATCGCGCTGGTGTGTTATGCGATCGTTCCGGCCGCGCCGCCGTGGGCCGCGGCCCGCTGCACCCCGGCCGAGGTCGCCGGCGGTCCGTCCGAACCGGCGTGCATGTTCCGATCGCCGGCCGCAGTCCCCGATGGCGGGCTCATCGGGCGCATGCACACGAGCCAACCCGGCGCGAACAGTTTCGTGGAGCGGATCTCCACCCGCGGATGGGGAAAGCTGCACTTCGAGGCCGCACGCGCGCTGGTCGACGAAGGCCAGGCCAGTGTGAACCTCGTGGCGGCCATTCCGTCGCTGCACGCGGCGCTGACCGCGATGATCGCGGCCTTCCTGTGGCGGCGTGTCCAGTCCCGGTGGCGACCACTTCTCGCCACGTACGTCGTGGTCATGGCCGTCACGCTGGTGTACTCCGCCGAGCACTACCTCTTCGACATCCTGCTTGGGTGGGCGCTGGCGCTGGTCGTGCACGCGGGCATGGGCAGGCTCGAGACGCGCAGATCACGTGCGGTCGACGAGCGGGTCGGCGAGGACAGTCGCCCGGTCGAGCTGGAACCGCTGTAATTCCCAGCGCCTCGCTTCTGAGGATTTCGTCAATGGCCCCGCTGGCGCCCAGCATGGGCCGGCCTGAGTGCGATGTGGCCCGTCACCACTGCGGTGGTGCCGCTCCCCTGCCGAACCCCCACGTCGCCTGGCCCAACCTCGGCTTGGGCCGGTCGAGAACCGGACGCCGACGAAATCCGTTGGCAAGCAAGGGCTGCGGGTCGGAACCCTCGGTGAGCGCGAGACACGGCACGCGAAACGCGCACACGTCACAGTGCGCGGCGTACGTCGGGTAGATCGCCGGGTCGCTGATCATGTCGAGGGCCTCGGCGCCGATCAGCCGACCCACCGCATCAATCTCGGTGCGGGTCCGCCGGATGCGGGTTCGACGCAGCACGCCCGCGGTGCGCTGTTGCGTCGGGTTCGCGCCGTGCGCGCGGTGGGCTGGGGTTCGGGCCGAGACCCGGACGTGCTGAGGGATGGAGCGGCCACCGCCGCTGGGCTCGTGTTGCGCGACGGCTCTCGGGGTGCCCTCGGGCTGGGGGTGCGCGACGACTCTCGGGGCACCTTCGGGCTGGGCCGCCGGGCGGTCGAGCGGACCGCCGACGCGCACCTCGTTGTGCATCGTGCCGGCGATCTGCATGCCGAGGTAATCCTGCTCCCAGGCCCAGCAGGCGGCGACGGCCTCCTCGTCGCGCACCAACGCGGCGGTGTCCTGCCAGTCGTCCACGACCTGATGACGCACGACCCAGTACTCGTCGGCAGAATCGACGGCGAGCAGATCCACCCGGCAGGTGTAGATCACCGCGGACCCCTCGGCCGTCGACAGACCGCGGCCCGGTTCGCGTGGATCGGGCACCAGCGCGCCCAGATCATGCCCGATGCGCATCGGCGCAAAGTCGTCGACGGTTTGCGCCCACGCGTCGTAGCAGTCGAGCAGCGCCCCGGCCGCTTCGAGCTGATCCATCGCGCCCGCCTCGTCCAGCGAGCGCACAAGAGCCTTGTGCACGAGCGAGTACGTCAGTTCGCGGGGCCAGTCCCACGTGCCCGGGTAGTAATAGACGGCAAGCGCATCCGTCAGCGCGGCCGGCACAGCGGGTTCGGCGAGGCCGACCGGTTCCAGGTCGCGGCGGTTCGGCGACGCGAAATCCCACTGTCGGCGGCAGCGCTTGAACCTGGCACGGTCGTCGGCGGTGATCCGGTAGTCCACGACAGCGCGCCGATCAGTGGAAGTGCGGCCAGGGTTCGTCCAACGGCCAACGACATCGATCAGCGGGGTCGGCCATCGACTCCAGTTCGGCGAGCAGATCGTCGAAGAACGCCCGCAGCCGCGGCGGATCGTCGGTGGGCCAGGCGGCGGAAAACGACATCCACACGTCCGGGTCGGCGGGGTCGGGGTCGGCGGGGGTGGGGTCGGCGGCCACCACTCGCCAGTCATAGGCGTCACCGCGACGCTCCAGGTACACAAGGTCATCGCGATCGGGGCGTGCCGCCACGATCGAGGCGAAAAGCTCTTCGCGATTCATCTCACGCCCCGCCGGATCCAGAATAGTCCCCGCAGACGGCGCCGAAGCCGCGAACGTCGATCACGCCACCCACGATGACCACCGTTGCACCTGGACGGTGATCACCGGGCCGTCCAACGCAACGCGTTGATACTGAGGGTATTTCCGGCGCAGTAGGTAATAGCCGGTGCCCATATCCTCGCCGCCGTAGTGCACCGCGGCCACCCCATCGGCCCGCACCCACCACAGCTGCGACCAGTCATCGGCGTAGTGGTCGACAAGCATGCACACCTGCGGGTTGGCTTCGATGTTTGCCAGCCGGCGCAGCTTCTTCGTCGATTTCCGCTTGGCGTCCACGGCCGTGTACACGACGTCGTGGGCCAGCGCGAACACCACCGGCACCAGGTGCGGCGCGCCACCCGGCGAGACGGTGGCGAGCTGGGCCACCGGCGCCTGCTCGAACATGGCCCTGGGGTCGAAGGCGGCCATCGCTGACACCTACCGCGCGACCAGGCCGCCGTCGAGGGCTGACTGCGGCTGCGTCACGGCTTGGCCCGGCCAGGCGACGACAGGGAGGCCAGTGCCTGAGCGATCGGAAAGCCTTCATGCACAACGCATTCGGTAGTGACACGGAAACACTCGCCCCCCATCGTCGTCGCCATGTCGCTCCCTTCATCACCGCCAGACTCCAACCTACGCCCGCGGGTTCGCGCGGCGTTAGCATCTGGTGCATGACCCAGCCGGTTGTCGCCGAACAGTCGCGGGCGATACCAGTCAGCGTCGAAAACGCCTTCCGCGGCACCTTGCCGATCCCGCTTCCGGCGCTGTTCTGTCGGCGGTACGGGCCGATCCCACCGATCAAGGCCGTCCGGAACCAGACCGGCGAGTGGGACAGCGTCGGGCAGACCCGCACCGTGGTGCTGAGCGGCGGCGGAACCATGCGGGAAGAACTCACCCACATCGACGCACCCCACTCGTTCGACTACATCCTGTCGGACATCACCGGACCAATGTCGCCGCTGGTCAGCCGCATCGACGGGGAATGGCGGTTCGCTCCGGCCGGCACCGGCACGAGGGTGACCTGGCGGTGGGCCATCCAGCCGAAATCGCGGCTGGCCGCCCCGGCGCTTCCTGTCTTCGGCCGGCTGTGGCAGGGCTATGCCCGCCAGGCGCTCGAAGTATTGTCCGACGAACTGCTCGCCTAACCGGGGAGACCCGCGATTATTTGATCGTGGACAACATTGCAGGCCCCCGCGCCCCGGACGTGCGCCGCTGGCGCCAACACCTGGCCGATGAACGTGCCGAGGCCGCCGTCTACCGGGACCTGGCTGCGCGCCGCAGCGGTGAGGAGCGGGAAATCCTGCTGGCGCTCGCCGCGGCGGAGAGCCGCCACGAACAACACTGGCTCAACCTGCTCGGTGATCAGGTCGGCAAACCACGTCGCAGCGCGCTGCGTACCCGCGTGCTGGGATTCCTGGCGCGGCACTTCGGCTCGGTTTTCGTCCTCGCGCTGGCCCAGCGCGCGGAAGCGCGGTCGCCGTACGAAGCGGACCGCGACGCCACCCCCACCATGGCCGCCGACGAGCGCATCCACGAAGAGGTGGTGCGGGCGCTTGCGACGCGGGGGCGCAACCGGCTCTCGGGCAGTTTCCGGGCCGCCGTGTTCGGTGCCAACGACGGCCTGGTAAGCAACCTCGCACTGCTGCTCGGTGTCAGCGCCAGCGGCGTGCCGCATCACACCGTCCTGGTCACCGGCTTGGCCGGCCTGCTGGCCGGGGCGCTCTCCATGGGTGCCGGTGAATACGTGTCGGTCCGGTCCCAGCGTGAGCTGCTGGACGCGTCGACGCCTAATCCGCAGGCAGGTGCGGCGCTGCCTCAACTCGACGTCGACGCCAACGAACTGGCACTGGTCTATCGCGCCCGCGGCATGGGCGAAGCCGAGGCGGCCACCCATGCGGCCGAAGTGCTGCAAAACCACAGCCTGGATATCGCCGCGAGCGCCGGCCCCGAAAGCCACGAAGCCGTCGGCACAGGATTGCGCGCGGGCATCTCGAGTTTTTGCTTTTTCGCATCGGGCGCCCTGGTGGCGGTTTTGCCGTATCTGTTCGGTGTGGAAGGTGTTGCGGCGCAAATCGTGGCCGCGGCCCTTGTCGGTGCCGCGTTGCTGACAACCGGCGTTATCGTCGGGCTGCTCTCCGGCGGGCCGCCGTTGCGCCGGGCGGCCCGGCAACTTCTGATCGGTTACGGCGCGGCCACCCTCACGTATTTGTTGGGCCTGCTGGTCGGCACCGGCGCCGCCTAGTAATCGCCGTCGCATACCATGCTGAATTTGCCCAATACGGCCAGAGTTCCGCTAAGCAGGGACAACAGTTCCACAGGGCCGTTGCCACGTCATCGTGGTCAAATTTCGGTTGCTGATCAATTTGCGCTGCAGCGAGAGTTCGAACCTTCGGCGGCGCAATACTTGAAACCGCGTGTCGGATACCGCCATGCCGGATACACAAGTTAGCGCACGCCGCCAACGCTCCCTCGGGACTGCCAAATGAATGGACAACAATGAACATTCCCCTACTGGACACCAAAGATGGAAGCGCTTTGCGCCTCAACCAGAGCATTAGCTGGTGGGATCCTGACACGGCGTGCAGCGTTGTGCTGTCGCAGCCATCGACGGACCCGGGTCTCTGGGACGAATACCTGCAGGGCGCACAGCGCAGCTATCGCAAACACGGCGTGGAGCGCGCGCTCGACCTCGAGGCGATCCGGCGCGCCGACGATACCGTCTTGTTCTGGGCGGCGGTCGACGAGACCGGACGGGTGGTGGCGGGTGTGCGCGCGAAGGGGCCACTGCGTTCGGCAGAGGATTCGCATGCGTTAGTCGAATGGTCCGGTAGGCCCGGCGAGCAGGCGGTCCGCAAGATGATCACCGACCGACTGCCATTCGGGGTGATCGAGATGAAGTCGGCATGGACGACCGACCAGAACCGTCCGCTCGCGAAGGTCATCGCGCGCAGCGGGTTCCATGCGATGCCTTTGCTCGACATCCAGTTCTGCATGGCCACCGGTGCGACGCAGGTGCTGGACCGCTGGCGCTCTTCGGGAGGTGTGCTGGCGTCGGCGATTCCCGCCACGCCCTATCCCGACGAGCGCTACCGCACCAAGATGATGTGGTGGGACCGGCGAACCTTTGTCAAACATGCCGACCGGGACCAAGTGTCGAAGATCCTCATGGAGATCGCAGAAGTCGTCCGACGTTCCCGCGGTGGGCTGGACAGCACGCGCAGGGAAGTGTTGTGAGCCCCGAGATTCACCATGTCGACCCTTGCGCGGCAAGGATTGTCGACCCCGATGATGACGATGCGCTCGAGCGGCTCGTGCCCCCGGCATTCCGCGTTGCGCGGCTGGACCGTAACCGATTGATCGATGGGGCGAAACGTGCCGCGCAGCCTTGATCTCGTCGTCACGGCCGTGGCCACCCAACTCATGGCGGCCAACGCAGCCACGTCCGTCGAAGTGAGTCGCTGCGTGCTCGCCGACCTGGTCCGATACTTCGAGGTCGACGTCAGCTTCCTGCGCTACAACGATCACAAGATTCGTGCGTCGAGGTTGATCGCGCAGTGGCCGCCGCGCCCCGACATACCGGATCCCGACCCGCTGGCCGTGGTCTATTTCGCGGACGCCGATCCCGTTTTCGCGCGTTCCGAACATGGCAAGAAGCCGATGGTGTTTCGCCCGGAACCCGCGACCGACGAGTACCAGCGGCGGATCGAGGAGGGCCGCCACATCCCGGCCACCTCGATGGCCGCCGCGCCGCTGGTATCCGGAGACGTCACCACCGGCGTCCTGGGGTTCATCAAATTCGGGGACAGGGAGTGGACGCAAGAGGAGCTCAACGCGCTAGAAGCCATCGCGTCGCTGTTCGCTCAGGTTCAGGCGCGCATCCTGGCCGAGCATCAGCTTCGACACCTGGCCGAACACGACGACCTGACCGGGCTTCATAACCGGCGGGCGTTGATCGCGCACCTTTCCCAAAGGCTGGCCGCCGGGCAACCCGGCCCCGTGTCGGTCCTGTTCCTTGATCTGGACCGGCTTAAAGCGATCAACGACTACCTCGGTCATACCGCCGGCGATTGGTTCATCCGGGTGTTCGCCGGGCGGCTTCGGGAATGCACCGAGGACAACGGCCTGATTGCGCGGCTCGGCGGGGACGAGTTCGTCGTCGTACCGGGGGCACCGATGGACTCCGACGCCACCGAGTCGCTGGCACTGCGGCTTCAGTCAAGTCTGCGCGAGCGCGTGGCCATCGGGGGCGAGATGCTGACCCGAACCGTCAGCATCGGCGTCGCGTTGGGTGTGCCGGGCCGGGACACCACGTCGGATCTGCTGCGGCGCGCCGATCAGGCCGTCCTCACCGCCAAGAACGCCGGCGGCAACAAAATCTCGGTGTTCACCGAGGACATGTCGCTGCGCAGCGAGCTCTACAACGACGTCGAACTGCACCTGTCGGGGGTCATCGAGAGTGGCTCGCTGGTGCTGCACTACCTGCCCGAGGTCGACATGCGATCCGGCGAGATCCTGGCCTCGGAGGCGTTGGTCCGGTGGCAACACCCGACACGCGGTCTGCTGTCACCGGATTCCTTCATCGGTGTCGCCGAGTCGATCAATCTCGCCGGGGAGTTGGGCCGTTGGGTGATGCGTACCGCCTGCGCGGAATTCGGGCGATGGCGATCCCGTGGCGCCGGCCACAATGCGGTGCTGCGAATCAATGTCTCGCCGGTGCAACTGGTGAGTGGAGGCTTTGTCGCGCAGGTTGCCGATACCCTCGCCGACTTCGACCTCGACGGCCCATCGGTGTGCTTGGAAATCACCGAAAGCGTCGTGGTGCAGGACATCGAGACGACGCGGATCACCCTCGCCGGTCTAAAGGAAGTCGGTGTGCAGATCGCCATCGACGACTTCGGAACCGGCTACAGCGTGCTGTCGCACCTGAAGTCGCTGCCCGTGGACACGCTCAAGATCGACAGAAGCTTCGTGCGGGAGCTGGGCGGCAATGCCGGGGATCTCGCGATCGTGCGGGCCATCATCGCGTTGGCGGAGGCGTTCGGTCTGCAGTTGGTCGCCGAGGGTGTGGAAACCGAGGCCGCGGCGCTGACGTTGCTCGAGCACGGATGCTACCGGGCGCAGGGATATCTGTTGTCGCGGCCCGTCACCGCGGATGCGATGGAGTCGCTGTTCGCCAAGGGACGGTTGCCGGTGCCGTTCGCGGCCGCGGGAATCGCGGTCAGGCGCAACAGCTAGGTCAGGCCGGGTCGGGTGGCGGGGTCGGGTGGGGTTACCCGGGGTCGGGTGGGGTTACGCGGTGTTGAACGCGTCGATGACGGAGCGCGGGATGCGGCCCCGCTCCGACACCGGGTGACCGTTACGGCGGGCCCATTCCCTGATCACCGCGCTTCCCTCAATTTCGCGGGACAAGCCGGATCTCGATGACCGGCGCTGCCGCCCGGCCACCCGTCGACTCGCGTGGATCCAGGCCTTGAGCTCCCCACGCAACTTCTCGGCGTGCTGCGTAGTCAAATCGATCTCGTAGCTCACATCGTCGAGAGAGAAGCGCACTGTCTCGTCGGCCGCTGACTTTCCGTCGAGATCGTCCACCAATGCGACGGTCACTTTCTTCACCATGGTCGCTGCTTTCCTTCCCAAGCCTCACAGGTTGCCATCGTGGAATTGGCCCGGAGCGGTGCTGTGACACCTGGCTCGCGAACCGAGATTGTGCGAACGGAGTTGGTGGTTTTGCTGGGTGGGGGCCAGCCTGCTGCCGGTGACGCATGGCCGGCCCAGCAACTCCACGCGACCGAATCGGCTTGCGGTTTTGCTCACCACGCACACCTGCACCGGGGTCTCAACAGCGGTGGCGGCGCATGGGCCACCGGTGGTCATCACCACGCCGCGGCGGGCTGATACTGCGCAGACCCCGTCCGGAGTCCTCACGACCGCGCCCACGACCCGCCCGTCGTCGAAGACCAAGCGCTCGAAGCTGCTGTCGGTGTGAATATCGATACCGCGGTCTAACGCCTGCGCCGACAACCAGTCGTCGATGACCCATTCGTCGCGTCCGGCGTCGAGTGATCCCACGACCGCAGCCTCGAATCGTTCGCCGCTGGACGAACGCATCGTGGTCATGTTGCGGCCGGTCACGTGACTGTAGAGCAGACGGTGTGGCGCGACGACGCAAGCTGCCGCCCAGTCCCCCAGACGGGCGCCAACAAACGGCTCGACCGGGTCGTGGCGGCGGTTGCACCGGAGGCCGCCGGGCACCGCGTCGGCGAGGAGCCGCACCGGCAGGTCAACGCCGGGCACACCGGGCCGGGGTGGTCCGGCAACTTCGGTGACCGCGTCGAGGTAGGTGTTGGTGTCGCTGTCCGACACCTCAAGGCCCAAGCGGTACGGAGAACCTCGCCCGGTGGCCCGTGACTGCGCCACGAACACCGTCTGGCCGTCGTCGACGGCGACGATCGCCGTCGCCAACCCCCCCGCGCCGGACCCGACCGACACAACATCCACCTCGTGATCCCACTGCATCGTTGCTGACTCCCAACGTTTCTGAAGGAGGTATAGAACTGGGTTCAGTGCGTGCATTACGGCCGCTGACGGGGCCGATGACCGCGGGCACAACATGCTTTGTTTCGCGAAGTACCGAAGGTTGGGGCCCGCTTTGACCTGCCGCGAGCGACAAACCAAAAGCCTGCACGTAGGCGTACTTTACATACCTTTTGACTGGAATGCAGCGAATCGAGTGACTTAGAGTATTGCTTCATGATTACCGTCGCGAAGGGTCCACCGCGGCGCAGTCACCCGGACAAAGTGGATTCGGTACCCAGCTGGCCAGCTATCGCCGGTGTGACCTGCCAAGGCGCCGTGACGGCCGGTCATGAACGGGCGTCGCAGCCTGGTCGTGAAGGCTGCCCGCGAATACGCCTTCCGCCGTGGCCGACACCTGGCAAAATCAGCCGGGCAAGCGCCTTCCGGCGAACGCCGTTACCCGCCGCCTGGAGCGGATATCCGGATTTTGAGGTGCCACGGTGACCGACACGAGCGACACCTCAGCAGACTCCACCCGGCAACAGATTCTGCGGGCGGCCTGCCATCAGTTCGCTCACCGGTCATACAGCCAAGTCAGCCTCGATGACATCCTTGGCGAAGCCCGGGTAACCAAAGGCGCGATGTATTTTCACTTCCGCTCCAAGCATGCGTTGGCGTTGGCCATCATCGAGCTGCAGGGCCAGGTAACACGCTGCGCCGTCAACGACCTGTTGGCGCGGAAGCTGTCAGGCCTGGAATCGCTGATCGACATTTCCTATCTCGTCGCACTGCAGGACGTCAGCCAGGATCTGTCCCGAGCGGGATTACACCTGCTCGAGTCCATCGGCCGGACCGATGGGCTGCGGGCCAACCTCCTGCGTGAGTGGGTCAAGGCGTTTGCGGTGGTCGTGCAGCGTGCCATCGGCGACGGCGACGTGATGGATCAGTGCGATCCGGTAGACGTCAGCCAGATGCTGATGTCGCTGTACGCCGGGATACGCCAAATCGGCAACGTAGACGACCCCGACGAGTACTTCGACGACCTGGAGAAATCCTGGCTGTTGGCGTTGCCGGGCTTTGCGGCACCGGCGCGGATCGGCTATCTCACCAAGTTCATCAAGCGGCGCACCACGCTCGCCAAGGCGAAGGCGAAGGCTGCCGCTGTTAGGGTGAACCCCGCCTGACGACTGCCCCACGTCGGACCGGAGGTGCGTTCTCGATGGTGCGCCAAGCTCGGTCCGAGGCCACCAGGCAGAAAATCGTCAACGCCGCGGTCGACCTTTTCGGCGACGTGGGTTACGCCGAAACCGGGTTTGGCGAGATCATCGAACGCGCTCAGATGACCAAGGGCGCGCTCTACTACCACTTTGACTCCAAAGAGCAGCTCGCTGCTTCCATCATTGAGGAAGGCGGCGCGGCGGTGCTCAACGCGTTCGGCGACATGGCCAACTCAGCCGCGCCGGCGTTGGAGACCATGATTCACGGCAGCTTCGTCGTCGCCGAGCTGATGGTTACCAACAAGGTCGCCAGGACAGCCGTGCAACTCGGCCGCGCGCTGGCCGGCTTCAGCCGAGCGGCCGCGCGTGCCTACGGCGACTGGCTGGCCGCCATGGCGGCCGTCGCGCACAGGGCGGCAGCCGAGGGCGACCTTCGCGGCGACGTCGATCCCGAAAGCGTCGCCGACTGCGTGACCAGTGCGATGTTGGGCGCTGAGCTGACCTCGAGCGCGGTGTCGCGTGGGGCGGACCTGATCAGGCGGGTGACCAATTCCTGGGAGATCCTGCTTCCGGCGATCGCCGATGAAGGCGGGTTAGAGTACTTCCGCGAGTTCTTGGCACGGGAGTCGCTGCGTCATCTTCAACCGACGCTGACAATCGACTGACCACGGCTTACAGCTCGTCCACCCACAACTGCTCGGTCAGGTCCTGGAAGGTCGCGAGCGCCACCGGGTCGTCGCCGCGCATCAGGACCGACTTGCTCATCCTGGCCCGGACCGTCGACCCGTCCATGTGCAGCAAGTCGACGACCAGGCCCGCGTGAGCGCGTACCACTGATATCGCAGATTCGTCGAGCGGCAGGGTGTGAAAAATCTGCTCGAACTTCAGGGACAGCACCGTTTCTTCGTCGTAGCCGAGCATGTCAGCAAATGCGCGATTGGCGAAGAGGATCGCGCGGTCATGCGCGATGGCCACAACCGGAACCGGGATCCGCTCGAGAACCACAAGAGCAGGCAACTTCTGTAAAACAGTCATCGGCGATTGGGCCGCCTGCCCGTCTCGTCGCCGTTCCACATGGGACATTATTGCCCGTTCTTTTGCGGGTCGCCAGCAGATTTGGGAGATGGGCGACCGCCGCACGTCCGGGCGCGATCGACACGACTGTGGGCACAGCAGCCTGACGGCGCGGCTGAGCAACTGGTTCGTCGGAGCGGTAATAGCGTGGTCAGCTTGCGATTCCGTCGGCGTTTGTAAGGTCAGCAATTCATTCTGTGAAGCTAACTCAATTGTGCTAATTGTTGGCTGGGAGGGTTTTCGGGCAGACCGGCTGGATTCCTGGTCACGGGATAACGCGGTGCACGTCCTGCTTTTCGCCGCCGCCATCCTGGGCGATCCACGGACCCTCGATCGACGGGTCGAGGACCCCTTCCTCCAGCCACGTGTAGCGACCGTCAAACACGCCCCGAGCCAGCGCCCGGTCGGAATCGTCACAGTTGCGCCACAGCTGGTCAAACCGCTGCTCGGCGCGGACGCGGGCCTGGCAGCAGAACGCGTCGGCAAGCTCAACCGCGGTACCGTCCGCCCGATCACGCTGTGCCCGCACGCAGGCGGCCGTCATGGCGAACAGCTCCGCGCCGATATCGACGATCCGACCCAGGAACCGCTGCCTTTGCTCAAGCCTGCCCTGCCACCGCGACATCGCGTAGAACGTGGCGCGCGCGAGTCGCCGGCTCGAGCGCTCGATATAGCGCAGATGCCCGGCCAGCGGTCCGAACTCGGTGAACGACGTGGGCAGCTGGCCTTTGCCGACGACCAAGGTGGGCAGCCAGCGGGCGTAGAACTTGCCGGCGTTCGCTGCCGCTCGCGCCTTGCGGCGCATGTCGGCCTGCGGGTCGATGATGTCGCCGGCCGCCGAAAGGTGCGCGTCCACCGCTTCGCGGGCGATCAGCAGATGCATGATCTCCGTAGAACCTTCGAAGATCCGGTTGATGCGCACGTCGCGCAGTACCTGCTCGGCGGGAACCCCGCGCTCGCCGCGGGCGGCCAGCGACTCGGCGGTCTCATAGCCGCGTCCGCCGCGGATCTGCACCAGCTCATCGGCGATCAGCCAGGCCATCTCGGAGCCGTAAAGCTTGGCCAGGGCCGCCTCGATCCGAATGTCGGTCCCGCCCGCGTCGGCCAGCTCACTGGCCAGCTCGAGCATCGCCTGCAAGCCATACACGGTGGCCGCGATGAATGCCACCTTGCCGGCCACCGCTTCATGCTCACCGATCGGCCGACCCCACTGCACCCGTTCGCGGGACCACTCCCTGGCGATCTTCAGACACCACTTTCCCGACCCGGTACACACCGCCGGCAGCGACAGCCGCCCCACGTTGAGCGTGGACAGCGCGATCCGCAGGCCCTCCCCTTCCCGGCCGATTCGGTTCGCGGCCGGCACCCGCACGTCCGTGAGCCGCGTGAAGCCGTTTTCGATGCCGCGCAAGCCCATGAACGCGTTGCGGTTTTCCACCAGGATGCCGGGCGCGTCGGCCTCCACCACGAACGCGGTGATCCCGCCCCGGTGTCCCTCGCTCTTGGGTACCTGCGCCATCACCACCAACAGGTCGGCGATCACGCCGTTGGTGGTCCACAGCTTGACGCCGTTCAGGACATAGCCATTGCCGTCCGGTATGGCGGTGGCGTGCAGCCGAGCCGGGTCGCTGCCCACGTCGGGTTCGGTGAGCAGAAACGCGCTGATCTCCCCCGTACAGCGGGGCAGCCACGTCCGCTTCTGCTGCTCGGTCCCGAACATCGAGATCGGCTGCGGTACCCCAATCGACTGGTGGGCGGAAAGCAACGCGCCCACCGAGGGATGCACCGAGCCCACCAACATAAGCGCTTTGTTGTAGTACACCTGTGACAGGCCGACCCCGCCGTATTCGGTTCCGATCTTCATGCCGAAAGCGCCGAGCTCCTTCAAGCCCCGGATCACCTTGTCCGGTATCTGCCCGTCCCGCTCAATGACGGCGGCATCGATCTGCGACTCGCAGAACTCCCGCAGCTTGGCCAGGAACGCCTCACCGCGCTGCGCTGCCTCCGCCGAGCCGCTGGGGTGCGGATGAACCAGGTCCAATCGCAATCGACCGAGGAACAACTCCTTGGCAAAGCTCGGGTGGCGCCACTGCGCCTCGCGCGCCTGCTCGGCGACCTCCCTGGCCTGGTGCTCGCTAATTTCTCGGACAACGGTCATCGCGGACCTCCACACAACCTGCTCTACTGGACAGTAACCCCGAGAAGGGGTACCGATGCCGCAATTGGTAGAACAGGTCTAGTTGGCCGGGGGCCGTATGCAGACGAACCTTACAAGTCGCCCAGGTCGTCGGGCACATCGACGGCATGCAGGCGGAGCACCTCCAGCGGCACCACGTCGAGGGTGCGCTCGTGGGTGGAGGCCAGCACTACAGGGGCGGCGCAGCCCGCGCGGTGGGCCCGAAGCCAGTTCACGGCGGTAACGCACCAGCGGTCGCCCGGCACGAGTCCCGGAAAACGGTACTGGGGAACCGGCGTCGACAAGTCGTTGCCGATGGAGCGCTGGTGCTCGAGGAACTCGCTGGTCACCACGGCGCAAATGGTATGCCGGCCGAGGTCCTCCGGACCGGTCGAGCAGCAGCCGTCGCGGTAGAAGCCGGTGAGCGGCTCGGTGCCGCATAATTCCAACGGGGCGCCCAGCACATTGCGATCAGGCATCGATCCAGTATCCCGCTCGCTGGTGCCAGCGGCGATCGCAACGACCGCCGATCAGGGCAGTTTGGGCTGATCGAATTTCGGTTGCGGGGCCTGATGGAACTCCTCGATGGTGCCGGTGTCGTCAAGCGGCATGTCCTGGATCTTGGCGAGTACCCGCAGCGCTTTGGTCGCGGCCACGGCGCGATCCGCGATGCGGTGGGCGCCATTGCGTGACCCGTCGCGGCTCACCTGTGGCCACGGCGCAAATGGCAGCTCAACTGACTCCAGTGCGGGCGCAAGGTCCGGATGGTGCCGCAACAGCACATCTTTCAGCGTCGTCTTCTGCACCCAGTCATAGCCGAGTTTGGTGTAGACGTCCGGGGTGAAGTACGTCGTGAAGAACCGGTCACTTTTCAGCCGGCGGGAGGCCATCAGGATGAACACCCGGAATGCGGTGTCGGAGAAGCCATAGCCGAGCGGGGGTGCTTCGGAGTACATGCCGACCATTGGATCGACCAAATCGATGTTGCCGTGATACAACTCGGCGATCTCGGCGGCCCATGCGCGGTTGGGCGTCAGTTCCTTGAACGACCGAATCCTCGGCATCCGCAATGCTTCGCGGAAATCGTTGTAACGCGGCACCCCCCGTTCGCGGTCACGAAGGATATCCAGGGAAGCAAGATCGTTGAGCTCGCCGTCGATGCGGGTGAACCGACGAAGGGAATTGGGGTAGTTATGCAGACACACCCGCCCGGCGCTGGCCAGCCCGAACGAGTACCACAGATCACGCAGACCGATGCGGTCCATGAATTCGCGGGTATCGCGGCCCTGGATCTCGGTGAACGTGCGCTCTTCCAGGAGCCGGTCATCGTCCATCGAAAAGAATGTCCAGTCATCGGGTATCAGCGGGTGCATCCGGTAAACCGATACGAACTCTTCGGTCAATGAGAACGGGACACCGTGGTGGTCGGTCTGCGAACCGATGATGCCGCTGATCACTTCACCGCTGCCGAGCCGTCCTATTCGCCTTTTGACCGCCTCGCCGGCGGCCCCCCACCAGTTAGCATTCATGGCTGCCTGCAGACCCGGGTGACGCAGCACCGTCGTCGTCCACTCGACGGTGTGGATCTTGGCGATCACCGCCGAGTTGACCAGCCAGGCCAGCTCGTAGAGCCGCTGATCGTCGAAGCGCGGATATTCCTTCTTCAAGGCATCACAGATCGCGTTATGTTCGAGGGTGAACAGGGTGTGAAACAGCGCGATCCCGGTCCACCAGTTTTCATGCATTCCGGTCAGGTCCACTCCCGGAACGTCGGGTCGCGTGCTCAGTCGGGTTCCCCCCTGGACCTTTAGCTTGCCGTCGGTGAATGTGCGCAATTCGGCCTGGCGCTGCGCGCCGCTACCGTAGATCTGCGTGGCATCCCACCAGTGTGTTTCGTAATTGGCGTAGGACGGTGCCCGATCGTGCGGCTTCGGCTGCGCCGCCGGCACCGGCGTGCGCCGGATGTGCATCGGATTCTCCGGCCAGTCATCGTCGGGGCGTAGCGGGATCTCGATGGTGTCTTCCGGATCGCCCCGACCGTGGAAGAACCAGTTGTGGTTCTCGAATTGCAGCCAGGCAGCGGCCAACGTGTTGATGATGTGGGCGGGCTTGAAGACGTCCCGGGCCAACAGCTTGTTGCTGATGTCGCGCGGGTTGGGATCCAGCATCCGTTTGGTGTCGGGGACCGTCATCGACGGCGGCACATTGCGCCCGAACGGGCTGCCCATGCTTCCCATCAGCGGATCCGACAGGTCGTTCCATCGGCCGTCGGGCTGGCGGGCCCGGATCGCCTCCGGCGGAGGGTCGGAGACCGGATCGACATCCGGCAGTGCCCGGGGCGAGTCGTAGAGGTTGTACTTACGCAATTCGTCGCGCAGCAGGGCCAGATTGGCGAGCTGGAAGGCCAGGCTGGTCAATTGCAGCGGGGCGGGCACCTCTACCGGCCACGGCAGCTGATGCCACTGCATCCGGCGATTGACGTTCAACCAATGAACAAAGCCCTGCAGTGGGCGCTCCACCACCGACATCGTCCGCCCCTTTTGACGTCCTTCGACCGGACGTGGTTGGCGCTGCCCAAGCAGGACTCGACGACCGCGCCCGGTGGGTTCGGGAATACCTCGGGTCGCCGTGATTGAAACGTGCCGCATGCCCCAGCTTGAACCAGACCGCTAACGGCGAGGGGTCAGTTCGATGGTGAGCCCGTGGACGTCGAGGCTGTGTGGCATCGATGCCCGCCCGGACAAGTCGGCACCGGTGAGTTTCGGTTCTCGCCCGTGCAGCAACCGGGCGAGCACCGCCTGACCCAGATACACCGCCAGGCCGGCCCCGGGACAGCGATGCGGGCCGTTGCTGAAGAAGTTGAACGACCAATTGTTGGGCGCATCTCCACTCACCCATTGGTTGGGGGAAAACTCGTCGGCGTAGGGAATGCGGGCGCGGTCGCGGTGATTGAACACGTTGTAGATGAATATCTGCGTGCCGGCGGGCACCATCTGGCCGCTGGGGAACCGTACGTCGCTGATTGCCACCCGGCCGAACAGCGGGGTCGTCGGCCACAATCGCATCGCCTCGAACAGGCACCCGGCCAGGTAGTCCAGCGAGGCGATACCTTTCGCCGACTCCAGATTGGCCTGCGCCAACTCATGCTGCACCGCATACACGTGCTGCGGGCACGCCGAGATTACCGCCAAAGCGCGAAATGCGTTGACCGCCAAGGTGTCGCCCATGGCGAAAAGCCAGTGGACCACCTGGCCCGCGGGTCGCGTCCGGTCGCTGACCGGCGCCTTTGCGACCAACGCGGCGAGGCTGCCCGGGGCGGGATTGTCCAGATACGCCTGCACTCGACCGATGAAGTCGGCATAGTCCGGCGCCTGCTCGCCCGGCATCCCGTTGGCGACCGCCATCAGCTCGCCCAGCTGGGCCGTCAGTTCGCAATCCTCGGCTGCGGCTTCGCCGAACACCACCCGCCGGGTCAGCCGCTGGAATGCGGCGTTGAACTCGGTGAATCGCAAGGGCCGCTCGGCCATCGCGTCGGCCTCCGCGTAGGCGACCCCGCGAAATGTGCTCGCCAGACGATGCAGATGCCGCTTGGTGTCGAGCACAGCTTCGGCGAAGCGGCGACGGTCGGCCCACAAGTCACCGCGCGACAGCGTCAACGCGTTCGGCTGAAACGCGACCATGCCCTTGCGTTTGCTGTCCGGATCGGGCGCGAAAGGCTCGGGTGAACGTTGCAACACGAACCGGATGTCGTCGGGATCGTGTACCAAAAGAATCTCGTCTCGCGCGAGGCGAACGTAGAACGGTTGGGGACCGTACTTCTCGACCAGCCCGTTGACCAGCAGATATCCGCCATAGTCGGCCCCTACCGCCGATGCGATCCGGCTGGGCCAGTCGCGTTTCTTGAATTGGCCCACCAGCAGCTGCGGCGCGCCTACTTGGGCGGTGAACCGGATACCCTCCAGCAGCGACGCGTGCGCGAACCCGTCCGACAACGGTCAGCCTCCTTCGCCGATAGGGCTTACGGGGCCGCCGCGACACCGGGGGCCGTTGTGCCCCTGGCGACATC
>JAFARC010000053.1 GCA_019245755.1 Mycobacteriaceae bacterium
CGGGCTGGAGGCGGTGCTGGCCAAATGGGCCGCCCCCGGGATGTGCAACCCGACCGACCAAACCGCCACCACCGACGGCCAACCGGACGAACAGGCCCGCCAACACGACGCCCGCAGCAGCGCCCAACGCAACCACGACGCACTCACGGCGATGGTGCGCACCCTGCTGTGCTCGGGGCAGCTGGGCAGCCACCGCGGGCTGCCGGTCAGCATCATCGTCACCGCCCGACTGACCGACCTGGAAACCCAAACCGGGGTCGGGGTCACCGGCGGGGGCAGCGTGCTGCCGATGGGTGACGTGATCCGGCTGGCCCGCCACGCCCATCACTACCTGGCCATCTTTGATGGGCGCGGCCGGCCGCTGTGGCTGGGACACACCAAACGGCTGGCCTCTGCCGACCAGCGCATCGTGCTACACGCATTCGACCGGGGTTGCTCCTTCCCCGGCTGCCACGCGCCGGGCTATCTCTCCGAGGTCCACCACGTGCAGGACTGGGCCGCCGGCGGCCGCACCGACATCGACGAGCTCACCTTTGCCTGCAAAGCCCATAACCTGCTCATCCAAACCAGCGGCTGGACCACCCGCAAACGCGCCGACGGACGCACCCAATGGATCCCCCCACCCCACCTGGACCGCGGCCAACCCCGCACCAACACCTTCCACCATCCCGAAGAACTACTCCGCGAAGACGACCACGATGACGACGTCGGCTAAAGGTCGACCGCGTCCTCGATCGCCTCGTCGGACGGTGCGCAGTCACCCGCACCGGGGACCAGGGTGGCCAGGGCGCCGGCGGCACAGGCACGGCGCAACGCGTGCTGCGGACCGGCAAGCCAGCCCGCGGCGAGCACACCGGCAAACACATCACCGGCGCCGGTCGTGTCCAGGGCCTCGACCGCCGGTGCCGGGAAGGTCACCTCCTGGTCTGCTGTGCGATACACCGCCCCCGCTGGGCCGTGGGTGATGACCAGGTGCTCGACCGGCCACTCCCACTGCCTCGCCTCGGCCTGGTTGACCACCACCACATCGGCCAGAGCGGCAAGCTCGGCCAGCGCGGGCGCGGCGGTCGCGGGGGAGGCGTTGACGACGACTGTCGCGCCGGCCCCGCGCGCCTGGCTGGCGGCGGCCACCGCGGTGCTTACCGGGATCTCCAACTGCAGCAGCAGCACATCGCAGTCGGCGACAACGGCGCGCGCGGGCGCCCAATCCAGCGTCAGGTGTCCGTTAGCGCCCGGCGCGACAACGATCTCGTTCTCGGCATGGGCGTCCACCACGATCACCGCCGTACCGCTGGGGCCGGGCAACCGCTGCATTGCATCCAGGCCGACATCGTTGGCGCGAAGATGCGCCAGCAGCTCCTCGCCCGCTGGGTCGCTGCCGACCGCGCCGACGAACTGGACGCGGGCGCCCGCCCTGGCCGCGGCGATCGCCTGATTGGCTCCCTTGCCGCCCGGCGCGGTGGCCAGGGACGACGCCAACACGGTCTCGCCGGGCCGGGGCAACGCACGAACCGCGAACGTGTAGTCCATATTGACGCTGCCCACCACGCACACCCCCGCCACACCCGACAGGTTATCGCCCGTACGCTGGGGTAATGAGTCTGCAAGCACCGTCGCGTCCGGACTTGCGCCAGCAGGTGCACGACGCCGCCCGGCGCGCCCGCGTCGCCGCCCGGGCGCTGGCCTCGATGAGCACCGACGACAAGAACCGCGCGCTGCACTCCGCCGCCGACACCGTGCTGCGCGACGCCCACCAGATCCTGGACGCCAACGCCGAGGACGTGGCCGCGGCCAGGGCGGGCGGCACGTCGGAGGCGATGATCGACCGGTTGATGCTGACCTCGCAGCGCATCGACGGGATCGTCGTCGGTTTGCGGCAGGTCGCCGGGCTGCCCGACCCGATCGGTGAGGTGCTGCGTGGGCGCACGCTGGCCAACGGGCTGGTGTTGCGGCAGCAGCGCGTGCCGATCGGCGTGGTGGGCATGGTTTACGAAGGCCGGCCCAACGTCACCGTGGACGCGTTCGGGCTGACCCTCAAATCCGGCAACGCGGTCCTGCTACGGGGCAGCTCGTCGGCCGCTCGGTCGAACGCCGCGCTGGTGGCGGCGCTGCGCGCGGGTCTGGACATCGAAAACCTGCCCGTCGACGCCGTGCAGCTGCTACCCAGCCACGACCGCGCCAGCGTCACGCACCTAATCCAGGCCCGAGGGCTGGTCGACATCGTGATCCCGCGCGGCGGGGCCGGGCTGATCGACGCGGTGGTCCGCGACGCCACGGTGCCCGCGATCGAGACCGGGGTCGGCAACTGCCACGTCTACGTTCACGAAGGGGCCGACCTCGACGTCGCCGAACGCATCCTGCTGAACTCCAAGACCCGCCGGCCCAGCGTCTGCAATGCCGCCGAGACGCTGCTCGTCGACGCCGCGATCGCCGAGCAGGCGGTGCCGCGGCTGACCGCCGCGCTGGCGCAGGCCGGGGTGACGGTGCACACCGAGCCCGGGGAAGACGACCTGCGCCGCGAATACCTGTCGATGGACATCGCCCTGGCGGTGGTAAACGGGCTGGACGCGGCGATAGCGCACATCAACGAGTACGGCACCGGACACACCGAAGCCATCGTCACCACTAATCTGGCTGCCGCGCAACGGTTCAGCGAGCGGATCGACGCCGCGGCGGTTATGGTCAATGCTTCCACCGCCTTCACCGACGGCGAGCAGTTCGGATTCGGCGCGGAAATCGGCATCTCCACCCAGAAACTGCACGCCCGGGGCCCGATGGGTCTGCCGGAGTTGACGTCGACCAAGTGGATCGTGTGGGGCGACGGCCACACCCGCCCGGCCTGACAGGAGAACACATGAACCTCCCAGCACGACCGGCGCCGCTGTTCGCCGACATCGACGATGTGGCACGCCGGCTCGCCGAGACCGGCTACCTGCCCGACACCGCCACCGCGACAGCAGTTTTCCTCGCCGATCGGCTCGGCAAGCCGCTGCTGGTCGAAGGGCCCGCAGGCGTCGGGAAGACCGAGCTTGCCCGCGCGGTCGCCCAGGCCACCGGCTCCGGACTGGTGCGGCTGCAGTGCTACGAAGGCGTGGATGAGTCACGCGCACTCTACGAGTGGAACCACGCCAAGCAGATCCTGCGGATCCAGGCCGGGAGTGGCGACTGGCAACACACCAAGACCGATGTGTTCTCCGAGGAGTTTCTGCTGTCGCGCCCGCTGTTGACCGCCATCCGGCGCAGCGAACCCACCGTGCTGCTGGTCGACGAGACCGACAAGGCCGACATCGAGATCGAGGGCCTGCTGCTGGAAGTGCTGTCCGACTTCGCGGTCACCGTGCCGGAACTGGGCACCATCGTCGCCGAGCGCGCGCCGTTCGTGGTGCTGACCTCCAACGCCACCCGGGAGTTGTCGGAGGCGCTCAAGCGCCGCTGCCTGTTCCTGCACATCGACTTCCCCGACCCCGACCTCGAGCGCCGAATCCTGTTGTCGCGGGTGCCCGAACTTCCCGAGCACCTGGCCGACGAACTGGTCCGCATCATCGGTGTGCTGCGCGGCATGCAGCTCAAGAAACTACCGTCGGTCGCCGAGACCATCGACTGGGGCCGCACCGTGTTGGCCCTGGGCCTGGACACCATCGACGACGCGACGATCGCCAAGACGCTGGGCGTGGTGCTCAAGCACCAATCCGACCAGATCCGGGCAGCCGGGGAGCTGAGGCTCAACTGATGGCCACCCGCCGGATCCGGCCGCCGCAGCCGCCGGCCCCGCATGGAATTCCGGGCCATCTGGTCGGTTTCGTGGAAGCCCTACGGGCGCAGGGGATCTCGGTGGGTCCGTCGGAGACCGTCGACGCCGGGCGGGTGATGACGACGTTGGGGCTGGGCGATCGGGAGGTGCTGCGGGAGGGCATCGCCTGCGCGGTGCTGCGCCGACCCGACCACCGCGACACCTACGACGCGATGTTCGACCTATGGTTCCCCGCGGCACTGGGCTCGCGCACCGTTGCCGGTCAGGCGACGCCCGCCGACGTCGAAGCGCTTCGGGCGCTGCTGGTCGGGTTGCTCGGCGAGGACAACCAGAACGGCGAGCGCGACGAGCGGCTGGAATCGCTGGTGGCCCACATCGTCGAGGCGTACGGGCGCTACACCTCCAGTCGCGGCCCGTCTTACTCGTCATATCAGGCGCTCAAGGCGATGGCGCTGGACCAGCTGGAGGGCCGGCTGCTGGCCGGGTTGCTGGCCCCGTACGGCGAAGAACCGACCCCGACACAGGAGCAGGTCGCCAAAGCCATCGCGACACAACGGATCTCGCAGTTGCGGAAAATGGTGGAGGCCGAGACCAAGCGACGCACCGCCGAGCAGCTCGGCCGCGAGCACGTCGCGATGTACGGGATCCCGCAGCTGTCGGAGAACGTCGAGTTCCTCCGGGCGTCAACCGACCAGCTGCGCCAGATGCGCCGCGTCGTCGCACCGCTGGCCCGCAGGCTGGCCACCCGGTTGGCGGCGCGCCGGCGCCGCTCGAGGGCCGGCGAAATCGATCTGCGCAAGACCCTGCGCAAATCGATGAACACCGGCGGGGTGCCGATCGACGTGGTGCTGCGAAAGCCCCGGCCGGCGCGGCCCGAGCTGGTGGTGCTGTGTGACGTGTCCGGCTCGGTGGCCGGGTTCAGCCACTTCACACTGCTGCTCGTGCACGCGCTGCGTCAGCAGTTCTCCCGCGTTCGCGTCTTTGCGTTCATCGACACCACCGACGAGGTCACCGACCTGTTCGGCCCCGAAGCCGACCTCGCGCTGGCCGTGCAGCGCATCACCCGCGAGGCGGGCGTCTACACCCGCGACGGGCACAGCGACTACGGCAACGCGTTCACCTCGTTCACCGAAAAGTATCCGGAGGTGCTGTCGCCGCGCAGCTCGCTGCTGGTGCTCGGTGACGGTCGCAACAACTACCGCAACCCGGCGGTCGAGGTGCTGGCGCGGATGGTCAGCGAGAGCCGCCACGCGCACTGGCTAAACCCCGAACCCAGACACCTGTGGGGCAGCGGCGACTCCGCGGTGCCGCGTTATGCGGACGTCATCACGATGCACGAATGCCGCTCGGCCAACCAGCTCGCGGCGGTGATCGACCAGCTGTTGCCGGTCTAAGCGCCGCTGTCGCTAAGGTGGCCAAACATGGCATCGGCACGAGGCAAGCGACTGGGCGTGATGGGCGGGACTTTCGATCCCATCCACAACGGCCACCTGGTAGCCGCCAGCGAGGTCACCGACCTGTTCCAGCTGGACGAAGTCGTCTTCGTGCCGACCGGGCAACCGTGGCAGAAGCAGGGCCGCTACGTCACCGCCGCCGAGGACCGCTACCTGATGACCGTCATCGCGACCGCGAGCAACCCGCGGTTCTCGGTGAGCCGGGTCGACATCGACCGCGGCGGGCCCACCTACACCCGCGACACGTTGCACGATCTCAAGGCGCTCAATCCGGAAAGCGACCTCTACTTCATCACCGGGGCCGACGCCCTCGAGTCGATCCTGTCCTGGCAGAATGTCGAGGAGCTGTTCTCGATGGCGCGTTTCGTCGGGGTCAGCCGGCCGGGGTACAAGCTTGACGGCGCGCACGTCATCGAGGCGTTCAAGACCCTGCCGCCTGACGCGCTCACCCTGGTGGAGGTGCCCGCGCTGGCCATCTCGTCCACCGACTGCCGCGCCCGGGCCGCCCAAAACCGGCCGATCTGGTACCTGGTTCCCGACGGGGTGGTGCAGTACGTGTCCAAACGGGCCCTCTACCGCGGGCTGGCCACCCCGCCGCGCCGCCCGATGGCCACCACCGCTGACGAGCACTCATGACCGCCTCCGACGAGGCCGCCAAGATGGCCACCATCGCGGCCCGCGCGGCCGCGTCGAAGCTGGCCGACGACGTGGTCGTCATCGACGTGTCGGGGCAGCTGGTGATCACGGATTGCTTTGTCATCGCGTCCGCGTCCAACGAGCGCCAGGTCAGCGCGATCGTCGACGAGGTCGAAGAAAAGATGCGCATCGCCGGCTACAAACCCGCCCGCCGCGAAGGCGCCCGCGAAGGCCGCTGGGTGCTGCTGGACTATGTCGAGATCGTCGTGCACATCCAGCACCAGGATGAACGCAACTACTACGCGCTGGACCGGTTGTGGCGGGACTGCCCGGTGTTGACCGTCGACCTCGAGGCGGAAGCATGAGGATACGGCGGCTGGTGATGCTGCGGCACGGGCAAACCGAGTTCAACGCCGACAGCCGGATGCAAGGCCAGCTGGACACCCATCTGACCGAGTTGGGGCTGGCCCAGGCGGCCGCGGCGGCCGAGGTCCTCGGCAAGCGGCAGCCGTTGCTGATCGTGTCCTCGGACCTGAGTCGCGCCTACGACACGGCGGTCGTGCTGGGCGAGCGGGTCGGTGTCGAAGTGAGGGTCGACGCACGGCTGCGCGAAACCCATCTGGGCGACTGGCAGGGAATGACCCACGAGCAGGTCGACGCTGCTGCGCCCGGCGCCCGACAGGCCTGGCGCGACGATGCCAGGTGGGCACCGCGCGGCGGGGAGAGCCGCGTCGACGTGGCCGCGCGCGCTCTGCCGTTGATCGCCGAGCTGCTGTGTCAGTGGGGAGTTCTGTGTCAGTGGGGAGTTGAGGAACCCGACCGGCCGGTGGTGCTGGTGGCTCACGGCGGACTGATCGCCGCGCTGACGGGCAAGCTGCTGGGTCTGCCGGTCGACAACTGGCCGGTGCTGGGCGGCATGGGTAATGCGAGCTGGGCTCAGCTGTCCGGATATTCCGACCACGCCGACGGGCTAGGGCAGCTCCGGTGGCGGCTGGACGTGTGGAACGCCTCGGCACAGGTCGCCAACGATGTCCTGTGACGCCTCCCGGGTGCTGCTGATCTTTGCCGACTCGCTGGCCTACTACGGGCCCACCGGGGGTCTGCCTGCCGACGATCCGCGGATCTGGCCCAACATCGTTGCGGGGCAGCTGGGCTGGGATGTCGAGCTGATCGGGCGGATCGGCTGGACGTGCCGTGATGTGTGGTGGGCGGCCACCCAGGATCCGCGGGCCTGGGCGGCACTGCCCCGGGCCGGTGCGGTCATCTTCGCCACCGGCGGCATGGATTCGCTGCCCTCGCCGCTGCCCACCGCGCTGCGCGAGCTGATCCGCTACGTGCGGCCGCCGTGGTTGCGGCGCTGGGCAAGAGACGGCTATGGCTGGCTGCAGCCGCGGCTCTCCCCGATCGCCCGGTCGGCGCTACCGCCGCACGTCAGCGTGGAATATCTCGAACTGACCCGCGGTGCGCTTGATTTCAACCGGCCCGGACTCCCGATCGTGGCGTCGCTGCCGTCGGTGCACGTCGCCGACACCTACGGGCGTGCCCATCACGGCCGGCAAGCCACCGCCGCGGCGATCACCGAATGGGCGCAGCAGCACCGGATCCCGCTGGTCGACCTGAAAGCCGCGGTGGCCGAGCACGTGCTGTCCGGTCGCGGCAACCCGGACGGCATCCACTGGAACTTCGAAGCGCACCACGCCGTCGCGGAGCTGATGCTCAAGGCGCTGGCCGAAGCCGGTGTGCCCAACAGGAACCGGCGCGGCTAGCCGACATGGCTGTCGTAGTGGTCACCGACTCGGCATCCCGCCTGGAAGCCGTCGACCGCGAGAAGTGGGGAATCCGTGAGGTTGGGTTGCACATCCTGCTCGACGGCGAACACTTCTGCGACGGTGTCGATCGCATTCCGGCCCACATCTACGAATGCGGCCGTGCCACGACGGCCGGCGCGACACCAGCGGAGCTGAGCGCCGTCTACCAGCAAGCGATGGGCGACAGCGGCGGTGACGGTGTGGTCGCAGTGCACATCTCCGCGGCGCTGTCGTCGACGCTGACCGCGGCCGAACAGGCAGCCCGCCAGTTCAGTGGCGCGGTGCGCGTGGTCAACTCGAAGTGCGCGGCGATGGGGACAGGTTTCGTCGCGTTGGCCGCCGCGCGGGCGGCCGCTGCCGGCGCAGGCCTGGATTCGGTGGAGGCAGAGGCCATCTCGACTGTGCGCCGGGTCCGCGGATTCGTCGTCGTACACCGGTTGGACAATTTGCGGCGCAGTGGGCGGATTGGAACCACCGCGTCCTGGTTGAGCACGGCGCTGGCGATCAAACCGGTGCTGCGCATCGACGGCGACGGCAGGCTGGTGCTGGCCCAGCGCGTCCGTACCGCAACCAAGGCGCTGGCCGCGATGGTCGAGCAGGTGCTCGCCGAGGTGGGTGACGGCTCGGCCGTCGTCGCCGTGCACCACATCGAAAATCCCGGCGCCGCACAGGACGTCGCCCACGAACTCATCGCCCGGCTACACCCGGCGAAAGCGCCGACGGTGACCGACATGGGACCGGTGCTCGGCGTGCACGTCGGGCCCGGAGCGGTCGGCGTGTGCCTGGAGGTCACCACGGCCGACTGAGCCGCCCGATTGCGCGCAGTCAGTGGCTCGTGCGGCGCGTTGATGTGGATCTGTTCTTCTGCGTCATCGTCTCTCCCAGGCGGTTGAAAGGCCGGAAACGGCGTAGAGCAGGGCAGCGACGAGCACCAGGTACTTGACGCGCGCAGCGGCACGTGCACGAGAGGCATTGACGGCGATGTCGCAGCTACCAAGCACTTTGAGCAACGACACACCTTCGACAGCGTCGGCGGCCACCGCGGGTACCACGGCCAGGGCCAGCACGCGCGGGTGGCCCCATCGGCGGCGTGCGCGATCAACGAGCAACGCGGTCAGCCAGCCGTAGGTCAGCATGTAGCCGAAGTCCAGCCGCAGCGACCAGCGGGCGGCGCGCTGCCCATCATCACCCCAGCGGGTCATGATCCGTTGTGCGCGCTCGGCGCTGCCGGCGAGCTGAAACGGGACGATGCCGGGGCCGCCGGAGCGCCGCATTCGGCGTTCGAATACCAGCATGACCAGCGTGTAGGCGGCAAATCCGGCCGCCGCGGTCCCGAGCGGATGCGCGGCGAGTAACGGTGCCCGCACCGCTGCACTGATCATGAGCCCGATCCTACGGCCGCAGTGGGTCACGGATAGGCTCCAATTCGATGACAGATCCTGTTGCGCGCGCTGCGGCAGGCGCCGGCGGCCGCACTTCATTCGGTTACGCTGCGCCGCAGGGGATCAGCGATCGAGAATCCGACGGCCAGCAAGACGCTGGCACCCGGATCGCGCCTCGGCTGGATCGTCGACGCGACACTTCCCCGAGCCACGGTCCCCAAGCCGCCGAGCTGGGAGACAAGGTCGAGCCGTTCGCCCCGCTGGACGCGAAACCCGAGGCGGCACCTGCCGGATTGATCATCGGCTATGCGAGCACCACCGAATCCCAAGTCGTCTCGGGAAGGCCAAAGCGGCGGAAGGCGGCTGTCGGGTGAGTTGGCGGGATTGACGGGGCTGTTTGGTCGGCCAGTGTCCGGATGGTCTGTTTAGGCGGCCATCAGCTTGGGGTACAACGCAAACGCAGCGAATCACCGGCTGGAGAAACGAGGCAGCTTAGCCATGTCGAACAGAAGCCTCGCCAGTGCGGCGGCGACCGCGGCGCGAACGTTGGCGCGCGAGCATCGCAGCCTGGTTCGTTACGGCCTGGCCGCGGTGCTGGTGTTGTCCACGGTGTTCGGTGCGGCGGAGGCCATGGCGCTGACGCGGTGTTCCAGGGGCTGCGAGCCCGCCGCAGACTCGTCGGCTTCGCTCGCCGCGCCGGCGGTGGTGACCATCACGCCGGGTCCCAACAGTCGCGACATCGACCCGCTGGCGCCGGTGGCGGTGACGGCGGCGTCCGGCACGGTGACCGATGTGCAGATGGTCAACGACGTCGGCAAACGCATCGACGGCATCCTCACCCCGGACGACACCACCTGGCATCCGGTCGTGCCACTGGGTTACGGGCGCACCTACACGCTGACCATCACCAGCCGCGGACCCGGCGGGAAGCCGACCAGCCAAGTGTCGTCGTTTTCCACCCTGGTGCCGCCCAACCAAACCAAGGTGTATCTGAACACACCGGCCGACGCGCCGCTGCAAGACGGCGGCACCTACGGCGTCGGAGCGGTGATCGTGGCGCATTTCGACGAGCCGATCGGCGACCGGGCCGCCGCCGAGCGCCAACTAACGGTGAACACATCTCCCCACGTGAACGGATCGTGGTACTGGGTCGACGACCAGAACGCGCACTGGCGCCCGGAGCACTACTACGCCCCCGGTACGGCCATCACCGTGGACGCCAAGATCTACGGCATTCGGCTGGGCGACGGGCTGTTCGGGCAGGAAGACGAGCGGATCACGTTCCGGATCGGCGAGTCGCACGTGTCCGTCGCCGACGACAGGACCAAGCAGGTCAGCGTCTATCAAAATGACCGGTTGGTGCGCACCATGCCGACGTCGATGGGCATGGGCGGCACCCAACAGGTCGGCGGGCGGACCTTGTCGTTCTGGACTCCACCGGGCATATACACCGTGCTGGACAAGGGCAACCCGGTCGTGATGGATTCCTCCACGTTCGGACTGCCCAAGAACTCCCGCCTGGGATACCGGGAAACGATCAACTACGCCACCCGGATCAGCACCGACGGCATCTACCTGCATCAACTCGATGCGACCGTGTGGGCACAGGGCAACACCGACACCTCACACGGCTGCCTGAACCTCAACGGCGAGAACGCCAGATGGTTCTTCGGTTTCTCGCAACCCGGCGATGTGGTCGAGGTGCGCAACACCGGCGGCCCACCGGTGACCGTTGCGCACAACGGTGACTGGACCGTGCCGTGGGACCAATGGCGCAAGGGCAGCGCCCTGAGCTGAGGACAGCCGAACCGGCGCCGGCGAAGAGGTGTACCGGCTCGGTGGGGTCCGCTAGTCTGAGGGGCGAGTCACGGGGTCGTTGATGTGCTGCTTGGATGCGCCCAGTCGGTGATCTCTGCGACGGTTACGCGCGGGAAGGACGGAGATGGCCTCGGCGGGCCACGTCGAACTGTCCAGCCACGAGCTGGAGACACTGGCGTGGGAATTTCTGGGTTCGGAATTCACCACCCACGTGTACGTCGACTGGCCCATCGACCGGTGCATGGACGCCTATCTGCGTCATCAAGGGCGGACCGACGTGATCAACGACGGGGCCGCCTACGACGCGCTAATGGACCGGGTGATGGCCAACATCGCTCCGGCGATCCGGATCGGATTGCTGACGCTGCCGCGCTGCCGGCGACGGTTGTGATCGCGTGTCGACAAGCCCGGCCCCGCCCAGGCTTGCGGCGGCCCGCACCGTGCAGGTACCCGGCGCGGCGGCGCCGATTCGCGGCATCAGCAGCGCCATCACCGACAGTGCCGCGCGGGTGCCGGTGAGGACGTTCAGAGGCAGGGAGCGGGCGGTGAATGGTGCGGACATGCACCCTCCTGCGTTCCGTCGCGCTACCCGGGTTGAGTGAACCGCACAGCGGCGAGGCCATCCCGTTCGGCCGCCTCACCGAACTCTTCGGTTGTGGGGATTCGATCGTCGCGGAACTTCAATCCCATCAGGCGCTGTGCGGTCTTGACGCCATAGGACTGCGCGAAGCGCTGATAGAGGTCGGCGACAACCGACCGGTCCTGGATGAGTTCGCCGGACATGGTCGAAGCCCGCCCACCGAGCAACACTTCGGCGGTTGCGCCGGCGCGGAAGTTGCGCTTCCACGGTGCAGCGGTCAACGCATAGAGATCATCGTCGATCCGGTGCGCAGTCACCGGAACCGAATACCGGCGCCCGGTCTTGCGCCCGGTAAAGCTCACCACCATCAGCTGGTTGCGTGCGGGGCCCAGCGCGGGGGTGCGCAACAGGGCTCGCAAGATCGGATTAACGGCACGAAGAACGGCTTGCGGTGGATGTGAGACCGTGACCGCCGGTGATTGTTCTGTCATGCACTCACCGTAGGACCCGATCGGCGACATGTGCGCCGGTTTCCGCGGCTAACCGGCGGTCACACAGAGGGCCGCGGGCCGGCCGGTGATCGGTGGGAGATCGGCCAGCGTCACGATGCCCGGCTCGGCGGCGACCACCTTGGGCACCGCGTTGGTCACCGGCATCGCGGTGTAGATCATCCCCAGTCCCATGAACCCGGGCTCCGTCCAGTCCGTCGGCGGCAGGCAGTGCAGGACCGTGCGCATGTTGGGCAGCCCGAACACCTGGATCACATGGCCGTGTTCGAGCGGCTTGGGCGGATCGACGTGGCTGCCCATGATCCAGTTGAACCCGACGCTGACCACGTTCTTGTCGCCGACCCAGCCGCGGTGATAGCCGTACACGCCCGCGACGGTTCCCTTCGGGATCTGCATGAAGCCCAGATCGGAGTCACCGGTGGCGGGGGTGAAAGTGACATCGAAGGACAGCCGGTCCAGCGTCAGCCCCATCGCGTCGGCCATCATGGCCGCCGATTCGGCGAACACCTCGCTTTCACGCCGGACGCTGTCGGCCAACCCCGGGGTGTCCGGCGGTTGGGAAAAGCCCATCGCGGTCTGGGTTTGCGCGGACTCGTACGTCGAGCAGTCCACCGACTCGGTGATCCTGATCTCGTCCACCCGCTCACACGAGCCGCTGAGCACCATGCCGACGAGGTTGGTCATGCCGGGATGGGCGCCGCTGCCGAACATCGTGGAATTGCCGCGCAGGCAAGCCTTCTCGATACGTTCGCGGTCCTCGGGCGTCTGCTTGGCGCCGGTTATCCACGCCGCCGACGAGCACACGTTGACGCCCGACTCCAGGAGCCGGACCAGTTCGTCGACGCTGGGCCACAACGGGTTGTAACAGCAGGCGTCGGGTTTGAGCGCGATGAGCGCATCGATGTCGTTGGTGGCCAGCACGCCCGTGCGCTCCGGCCAGCCGCACAGGTCCGCGGCGTCCACGCCCGACTTCTGAGCGCCGTGCGCGTAGACCCCGACCAGTTCCAGGTCCGGTCGCCCGATGATCGCGTGCAGCGAGCGTCGGCCGATGTTGCCGGTGGTCCACTGAATGACCCGCAGGGGTTTCGTCATGGCACGAGTATGTCGGATCAGCGTGGCACGATCGACGGGTGAACCCCGGACTGCATCTGGTGCTGGGCGACGAAGAGCTGCTCGTCGAACGGGCGATCGCGGCGGTGTCGCAGGCGGCGCGGGAGCAGGCCGGCACCGAGGAGGTGCCGGTGAACCGGCTGCGCGCCGGTGAGGTCAGCACCAACGAGCTGGCCGAGCTGCTGAGCCCGTCGCTGTTCGCCGACCAGCGCGTCGTCGTGCTCGAGGCCGCCGCCGACGCCGGCAAGGAGGCGGTCGCGCTGATCTGCGCCGCGGCCGCCGACCTGCCGCCCGGCACGGTGCTGGTCGTCGTGCATTCGGGCGGCGGGCGGGCCAAGGCGCTGGCCGGTCAGCTGTGCGACCTCGGTGCCCGGGTGCACCGGTGTTCCCGCATCACAAAGGCCGCCGAGCGGGCGGACTTCGTCCGCGGGGAGTTCCGTGCGCACCGCGTCAAGGTCGACGACGACGCGGTGACCGCGGTGCTCGACGCGGTCGGCTCGGACATCCGTGAGCTCGCCGCGGTGTGCTCTCAGCTGGTCGCCGACACCGGCGGCCATGTCGACGCCGCCGCGGTACGCCGCTATCACAGCGGCAAGGCGGAGGTCAGCGGCTTCGACATCGCCGACAAGGCCGTGCTCGGCGACGTCGCGGGGTCGGCCGAAGCGCTGCGCTGGGCGATGATGCGCGGAGTACCGCATGTGCTGCTGGCCGACGCGCTGGCCGAGGCCGTGCACGCAATCGCGCGGATCGGGCCGATGTCGGGCGACCCGTATCGGCTCGCCGGCGAACTCGGCCTGCCGCCGTGGCGGGTGCAGAAGGCGCAAAAGCAGGCCCGCCGCTGGTCCACGGACTCGGTCGCCACCGCGCTGCGGCTGGTCGCGACGCTGAACGCCGATGTCAAAGGGGCGGCGGCGGACGCCGACTACGCGCTGGAGGCCACGGTGCGCCGGATCGCCGAGCTGGCCACCCCGGCGCGGCGCTAGCGGCGAGTGCCGCCTCGGAGGGCCGACGGACCGGTCAGAGCTTGCTGAGCGCCAGGGCCAACGCGGACTTCTTGTTGGCGGCCTGGTTCTTGTGGATCACGCCCTTGCCGGCGGCCTTGTCCAGCTTGCGGCTGGCCTTGAGCATCAGGTCGGTGGCCTTGTCTTTGTCACCGGTCGCAGCGGCCTCCCGGAACGCGCGGATGGCCGTGCGCACCGACGACTTCACCGACTGGTTACGAAGCCGCCTGCGTTCGTTGGTGCGATTGCGCTTCTCCTGCGACTTGATGTTGGCCACGCGCTAATTCCTCATTAAGTACCGGGGTGGTGTGACGGCCGCCGGGCGGGCAGCGACAGCCCAGAGTACCAGTTGGCCACTGTCCTGCCGAAATGGCGCAGGTGCGGCACCATGTTCCAGTGAGCCTTCGCACCCTGCCGATCGAGAACGGACGAACCAGACGCACCTACGCAGCGGCGGCGAAGCGCTACGAACGGATCTTCGACGGTTATCGCGACCGCGGCCCCTATGCCAAGGCGTTCGACGAGATGTTCGACGGCGAGGGCAACGTCCGCGGCCCCTACAAGGGCATCTTCGCCGAGCTGGCGCCGTCGGACGCCTCCGAGCTGGCCGCCAGGGCCGAGGCGCTGGGCCGGGCGTTCATCGACCAGGGCATCACGTTCTCACTGTCCGGCCAGGAGCGGCCCTTCCCGCTCGACCTGGTGCCCCGGGTGATCGCCGCGGCGGAATGGTCGCGGCTCGAGCGCGGCATCACGCAGCGGGTCAGGGCGCTGGAGCTGTACCTCGACGACATCTACGGCGAACAGGAGATCCTGCGCGACGGCGTCATCCCGCGCCGGCTGGTCACCTCCTGCGAGCATTTCCACCGCGAGGCCGGCGGCATCAACCCGCCCAACGGCGTGCGAATCCACGTCGCCGGCATCGACCTGGTCCGCGACGTGGACGGCGTCTTCCGGGTGCTGGAGGACAACCTGCGCTCGCCGTCGGGGGTTTCCTACGTGATGGAGAACCGCCGGACGATGGCCCGGGTGTTCCCGAACCTGTTCGCCACCCACCGGGTCCGCGCGGTCGGCGACTACTCGTCGTACCTGTTGCGGGCGCTGCGCAATTCGGCCGCCACCAACGAAGCCGACCCGACGGTGGTGGTGCTCACACCCGGGGTGTACAACTCCGCGTACTTCGAGCATTCGCTGCTGGCCCGCCAGATGGGCGTCGAGCTCGTCGAAGGCCGCGACCTGTTCTGCCGCGACAACCAGGTGTACATGCGCACCACCGAGGGCGAACGGCAGGTCGACGTGATCTACCGGCGCGTCGACGACCACTTCCTGGACCCGATGCAGTTCCGGCCCGACTCGGTGCTCGGCGTCGCCGGTCTGCTCAACGCCGCCCGCGCCGGCAACGTGGTGATCTCCAGCGCGGTGGGCAACGGCGTCGGCGACGACAAGCTCATCTACACCTACGTGCCCACCATCATCGAGTACTACCTCGGCGAAAAGCCGCTGCTGGCCAACGTCGACACGTTCCGCTGCTGGCTCGCCGACGAGCGCGAGCAGGTGCTGGACCGCATCCACGAGCTGGTGATCAAGCCGGTCGAAGGATCCGGCGGCTACGGGATCGTGTTCGGCCCCGACGCGTCCGAGCGGGAGCTGGCGGCGATCTCGAAGAAGATCCGCAGCGATCCGCGGGGCTGGATCGCCCAGCCGGTGGTCCAGCTGTCCACGGTGCCCACCCAGATCGACGACAAGCTGGCGCCCCGGCACGTCGACCTGCGCCCGTTCGCCGTCAACGACGGCGACGACGTCTGGGTGCTGCCCGGCGGCCTGACCCGCGTCGCGCTGCCGGAGGGCTCCCTGGTGGTGAACTCCAGCCAGGGCGGCGGGTCGAAGGACACCTGGGTGCTCGCGTCGCGCGCCTCGGTGGCCGCCAGGGAGCTGGCAGCCGCCGAGGTGGTGCGCTCGCTGCCGAAAGCAAAGACGCCGGCCAGCGACAAGGGGCCCGAGCTGTCGCACTCCCAGCAGCAACAGCAGCAGCAACAACGGGGTGAGTGACTGATGCTGGCCCGCAACGCCGAGGCGCTGTACTGGATCGGCCGCTACGTCGAGCGCGCCGACGACACCGCCCGCATCCTGGACGTGGCGCTGCACCAGTTGCTCGAGGATTCCAGCGTGGATCCGGACCAGGCCTCGCGTCTGTTGCTGCGGGTGCTCGGCATCGACCCGCCGGATTACCACCTGGACGTGTGGTCGTTGACCGACTTGGTGGCGTATAACACCAACACCCAGGGCGGCAGCTCGATCGTCGACGCCATCACCTCGGCGCGGGAGAACGCGAAGTCGGCGCGCGAGGTCACCTCCAGCGAGATTTGGGAGTGTCTCAACACCACCTATCACGCCCTGCCCGAACGGGAACGCGCCGCCAAACGCCTTGGGCCACATGACTTCTTGTCGTTCATCGAGCGACGCGCGGCAATGTTCGCGGGCCTGGCCGACTCGACGCTGTCCCGCGACGACGGCTACCGGTTCATGTTGCTGGGCCGGGCGATCGAGCGCGTCGACATGACCGTGCGGCTGCTGCTGTCCCGGGTCGGCGACAGCGCGTCGTCACCGGCCTGGGTGACGGTGCTGCGGTCGGCGGGCGCCCACGACACCTACCTGCGCACCTATCGCGGGGCGCTCGACGCCGGCCGGGTGGTGGAATTCATGCTCCTGGACCGGCTTTTCCCGCGTTCGGTGTTCTACTCGCTGCGGCTGGCCGAACACAACCTCGACGAACTCGATCACCGCCCGCACAGTCGGGTGGGCGCCACGGCCGAGCCGCAGCGGCT
>JAFARC010000075.1 GCA_019245755.1 Mycobacteriaceae bacterium
CTGCATACCGGGCACCGTCAGGATGTCAAACTCCGGCGAGCTTACCATCGCGCGCTACCGTGGCCCTCATGACCACGCACTTCGGTAGTGGGTCAGTGAGCCACTACCCGCACTTCGACTTCGATGCCCTCTACCGCGGCGAGAGCCCCGCCGCGGGGGTGCCGGCGATGACGCCGCCGCCGTGGGACACCAAGGCGCCCAAGGAGTCCGTCGTAGGCTGGCAAAACGCCGGCCTGGTTCGCGGCGCCGTGCTCGACATCGGCTGCGGGCTGGGCGACAACGCGATCTACCTGGCCCGGCAGGGCCATTCGGTGACCGGGCTGGACATCTCCCCGACCGCGCTGCACACCGCGAGCAGGCGGGCGGCCGACGCCGGAGTGAACGTGACGTTCGCGGTCGCCGACGCCACGAGCCTGGCGAGCTATACCGATGCGTTCGACACCGTGGTCGACAGCGGGATGTTCCACTGCCTCGACGACGACGGCAAGCGCCGGTACGCCGCGGCGCTGCACCGGGCCACCCGTCGCAGCGCCCGGCTGCTGCTGAGCTGCTTCTCCGACGCGAACGCCGACGACGAGTCGTGGCCGCGGCCAGTGGTGTCCGAGCAGACACTGCGTGACGTGTTCGGTGGGGCTGGCTGGGACATCACGTCCATCGAAGCCGCCACCGTCCAGCGTCCCGATGGGCCGAAGATGGCGTTCTTCCTCGTCGAAGCCCAGCGCCGTTGAGGAACCTCGACGGCAACCAGGCGCCGATCCGGGAGGTCATCGAGGCCGGCCTGCTCGCCGGCGCGGTGACCCTGGTCTGGCAGGACGGAGCGCTGCTGCAGCACAATGCCATCGGTTACCGCGACGTCGAGGCGCGGCTGCCGATGCAACAGGACACCATCTTCCGGATCGCCTCGATGAGCAAACCGATCACCACCGCCGCGGCGCTTTGCCTGCTGGACGAAGGCGCCTTCACACTCGCCGACCCGGTCAGCCGCTGGCTGCCGGAACTCGCCGACATGAGGGTGCTGGACGACCCCGCGGGCCCGCTGGAACAGACCACCCCCGCGCGGCGGCTGATCACGGTCGAGGATTTGATGACCCAGCGCAGCGGGCTGGCCTACGCGTTCTCGGTGACCGGCCCGATTTCCCGGGCGTACCTGCGGCTCCCGGCGCGCCGCGACCAGGACACCTGGCTGGCCGAACTGGCGAAACTACCGCTCGTGCACCAGCCGGGCGAGCGGCTGACCTACAGCCACGCCACCGAGGTGCTGGGCATCATCGTGTCCCGGATCGAGGGCAAGCCGCTCTGGCAGGTGCTCTCGCAGCGGATCTTCGAGCCGCTCGGCATGACGGACACCGGCTTCTGCGTCGCCGCGGACGCCCGATGCCGGGCCGCCACGATGTACACGCTCGACGAGGACAACCGGCTGCGGCACGACGTGATGGGCCCTCCGCGGATCTCGGCACCGGAGTTCTGCCAGGGCGGCGGCGGGCTCTGGTCAACCGCCGGGGACTACCTGCGGTTCGTGCAGATGCTGCTGCGCGGCGGGTCGCCGGTGCTGACGGCTCAGTCCGTGCGGCTGATGCGCACCGACCGGCTGACGGCCGCCCAGAAACGGATACCGTTTCTGGGCGCGCCCTACTGGGTGGGTCGCGGGTTCGGGCTGGGGTTGTCGGTGGTCACCGATCCCGCCAAGGCGACGCCGCTGTTCGGGCCGGGCGGTTTGGGCACGTTCAGCTGGCCCGGCGCGTACGGGACCTGGTGGCAGGCCGACCCGACCCGCGACCTGATCCTGATCTATCTGGTACAGAACCTTCCGACGTTGTCGGCAGACGCGGCGGCGGCGGTGTCGGGCAATGCCTCACAGGCCAAGCTGATGACGGCCCTGCCGAAGTTCGTGCGCCGGACCTACGCGGCCCTCGACCGATGATGCGTATGCCCAAGGCCTGGCGCCCACGGGGATCTGGGCCCGCCGCCACGAGGATCCGCACCCGATGCCGGTTCACGACGCCGGGCCCTGACCGCGGACCGCGGCGGCCGCCGCACGGATCTGCGGCGTGACGAGCATGATCTGCCCCAGCACGCCATTGACGAACCCCGGCGACTCGTCGGTGGACAGCTGCTTGGCCAGCTCCACCGCCTCGTCGACGGCCACCGGTTCGGGAACGTCGTTGGCGTGCAACAACTCCCAGACCGCTACCCGCAGGATCGCGCGGTCCACGGCCGGCAGCCGTTCCAGCGTCCAGCCCTGCAGATGCGTGGTGATCAGGTCATCGATGTGCCCCGCGTGCTCGGTCACGCCCCGGGCCACCGTCACGGTGTACGGATTCAGCGCCGAGAGCTCCGGCCGCGATTCGGCCAGCGCGTTGCGGGTGTCGGCGACCTCGGCCGGGGACAGCCCGCGCGCCTCGGCCTCGAAGAGCAGGTCCACCGCGCGCTTGCGGGCCTGATGTCTGCCTCGATCAGGCATTCACCCGACCGAGGTAGCTGCCGTCGCGGGAGTCGACCTTCAGCCGGTCGCCGCTGTTGATGAACAGCGGCACGTTGATCTGGGCGCCGGTTTCCAGGGTCGCGGGCTTGGTGCCCGCGCTGGACCGGTCGCCCTGCAGGCCGGGTTCGGTGTGGGTGACCTCCAGTTCGACGGTGACCGGCAGCTCGATGTACAGCGGGGCGCCGTCGTGGAAGGCGACCTGCACCGGCATGCCTTCGAGCAGGAACCGCGCGGCGTCACCGACCAGGGACTCGGGCAGTGGGTGCTGCTCGTAGTCCTGGCTGTCCATGAACACGAAGTCGGACCCGTCGCGGTACAGGTAGGTCGTGTCGCGGCGGTCCACCGTCGCGGTGTCCACCTTCACGCCGGCGTTGAACGTCTTGTCGACGACCTTGCCCGACACCACATTCTTCAGCTTGGTCCGCACGAAAGCCGGGCCCTTGCCGGGCTTGACGTGTTGGAACTCCACGATCTGCCACAGCTGGCCGTCGATCTGCAGGACGAGCCCGTTCTTGAAGTCGGCGGTCGTTGCCACGGTCGGTCGTACTCCTCGGGAATCGGCGGGGCACCCAGCGCAGCTTACCCGCGCCGCAGTCGCCCAATACACCGCCGACCTGGCGGGAGCCGCTGTCGCAACCCTAGGATCGGGATGTGCCGGGCTTGCGGCGGGCGGTGTTCGTGCTGGCAATTCCGCTGAACCTGGTGCTGATCGGCTGGCTCGCCGTGGGCCGAAGCCTTTTCGGGGTCATCGCCGCATGGGGGTTTTTCGTCATGCTGGTGTTCGGCGGACCGGTGCTTGTGGTGTGCCTGGGCGTCACAACCCTGCTGATGTACGCCCAGCCCCGCCGGCCGGGCCGGCTGACCCCCGCCCAGGCATGGTGGCAGGTGCTGTGCTGGATCGCGATGGCGCTGGCCGGGCTGACGATGGTCGATCTCGACGACACCGGCAACACGGGTTCGGTGCTGCTCAAGCTCTTCGGTGCCACCCCGGCCGCGGAGAGCGTCAGCGGCGCGTTGTTCTGGATCTCCGCCGCCGCCGGCGCCGGCGCCTGGGTGGCCCTGCTGATCGCGCTGCTGCGCGGCCAGGTGAGGCGGGTGCCCGCCGCGCCGCTATCGTCCATGATGACGTCGCGGGGGATTGGGGACCGAAGATGACCCCGGACGGCGCAGACGGCGAAAGCCGGGAAGGCTGAACCGCTGTGACCCTTACGGTTGCGGACATCGAACGCTGGAACGCCGGGGACGTGCGCGAGTTCGCCGAAGCGGGCAGGGCACGGGCGGCGGCCGCGACCGACGCGGCCGAGGCTTTGAAGGTGCTACCGGCGTTCGCCACCTGGGGCGGCACCGCCGCCGACGCGGCACGACAGGCCATCGGCGGGACCGCCCAGGCGCTCGACGCGCACAGCGATCAGGCGCTGGCGGCCGCCCGCGCCGCCGACACCGCGGCCGACGGCATCGAGAAGGTCCAGGGCGAGTTGAGGAATCTGGAAGACGAGGCGGCGAGCCTGCGCATGGTGATCGACCCCGTCACGGACACCGTGGCGCCCGCACCGGGTTTCTTCGGCAGCCTCGCAGCGCAGGAGATGGTGGTCGGGCAGCTGCAGGCCGCGCTCGACGCGATCGTGGCAGAAGCCAACGACGTGGACGCCGAACTGGCGCAGGCGATCAACATCGCCGACGGCAAGATGCCGGTCCCGGAGGCGCCGGCTCCCCCGCTGCCGCCGCCGAACGCCCAGGCCGCCGACGTCAACAAGTGGTGGGAGTCGCTGAGCCCGGACGAGAAACAGCGGGAAATCGCCCAGCATCCCGACGTCATCGGCAACCTCAACGGCGTCCCCATCTCGGCGCGCAACGACGCCAACCTGCGCGTGCTCAACGCCGACCTCAGCCGAGTGAACGACATCGCGCGGCGTTTCGGCGTGTCAGCCGACGACGTCGTCAAGGACCCGGCCAAGTACGGCCTGTCGGCCACCGACGTGACCCGCTTCCACAACGCGGTGGAAACCCAAAACGGCCTCCGGCTGGACGCGGGCAAAGACCCCCACCAGCCCAACCCGACGTTCCTGTTCGCCTACCAGCCGGAGGCGTTCGGGGGCAAGGGCCGCGCCGCGATCGCGATCGGCAATCCCGACACCTCACCCAACACGGCCGTGATCGTGCCCGGCACCAGCTCCAGCGTGAAAAGCGGCTGGCTGCACGGCGATCCGAGCGATGCGCTCAACCTCTATCAGCAGGCCAACAAGGCGGACCCCGCCAATCCGACCGCCGTGCTGGCCTGGATGGGCTACGACGCACCAAACGACTTCTCCGATCCACGCATCGCCAACCCCGACCTGGCGCGCGCCGGCGGCGACGCCCTGGCCGCCGACGTCAACGGGCTGTGGGTGACCCACGAGGGAACGTCGCATGTCACGGTGCTCGGGCACTCCTACGGATCCACCACGGTTGCCGACGCATTCGCACGCAGCGGGATGCATGCCAACGATGCGGTCCTGCTGGGCTGCCCGGGGACCGACGCGGCCCACAGCGCAGCCGACTTCCACCTCGACGGGGGAAAACTGTACGTCGGCGACGCCTCCACCGATCTGGTCGGCTGGCTTGGAGACACCAACGTCCTGCACTCGGTGGTGAACGCCCCGATGGCCGATCCGCTGGGCTACTCGATCGGCCTCGGCCAAGACCCGGCCGGTGACTTGTTCGGGGCGACGCGGTTCCACGCCGAAGTCCCCGGCTCCGACGGGCTGAACGCGAACCATCCGCACTCGCACTACTACGTGATGGGCAGCGAAGCGCTGCGCAGCATGACCGACATCGTCTCCGGGCACGGCGACGCGCTGGCCTCCGAGGGCCTGATCGCCGGGACCCGCATCGAACCGCAAACCCTGAGCGGCCCGTCGCAGGTCGACGTTCCCGGCCTGGGCCGGGTCAACATACCGCACATCGACATTCCGGTCGGCCCGCCGGTGGTCTACGACCCCGAATGGGGGCGCCCCGCCGGCTCCATCCACGACGACCACCAATACCGTTGAGACACCACGGCCATGCGGCACGCATCCGCGCGGGATCGCTCACCGTTGCGGCGGTTGCGGCGGTGCTGACCGGATGCGCTGCGGCCACCCACACCACCTCGTCACCAGGAGGTCCTTCGGTGAATCCGTCCGCCACGCCGCTCACCGACGACGAAACCAAGGCTCAGATCGTCGACCTCGCCAAGGAGATCGTCGCCGTCGCCGCGCTGCAGGAAGCGACCGGGGGTTACGGCATCCAGTCGTGCAACGACCAGGGCGACCCCCCGTACCTGGGCCAGGTGGACCTGAACTTCCAGATCCCCGCCGACGTGGACGAAAACGGTTACCTGCACAACGTCGCGGCGGCGATGACCGCCCACGGCTGGGCCGCCGGCTCCGCCCCCGGCCGCTACCTCGCCGGCATCACGTTGAACAAGAACGGCGTCACCGCCTCCATCGGACCCAACGTCGCCCACCCGCACATCGGCAATATCGAGCTCACCGGCCAATGCCGCGACATGACCGACCACCACCACCAAGACATCCCGTCGGTCGACATCACTGCCGAGTTGCACTGATCGCCGCGGCGGCGACAACGCTGCACCGAGGTGCGAGGTCAGTGGAGAACCGCGAGTTCCTTCGGGAACCGGGTAAGCAGCTCGGGGGCCTCGGCGGGGTCGCTGCCCACGATCAGGGTGTCCTCGATCCGGACACCGCCGCGGTCGGGCAGATAGACGCCGGGCTCCACGGTGACCGCGGAGCCGGCGAGAAGCGTGCCGACCGACGACGCGCCGATCCCGGGCGCTTCGTGGATCTGCAGGCCCACGCCGTGGCCCAGGCCATGGCTGAAACACTCGCCGTATCCGGCGCCGGCGATCACCCGGCGCGCCGCCGCGTCGACCTCGTTGCACGCCGCCCCGGGCACCAGCGCCTCCCGGCCCTCGCGCTGGGCGCCGGCAACCAGCTCGTAGATGTCGCGCTGCCAGTCGGCGGCCCGGCCCAGCACGAACGTGCGTGTCATGTCGGAGTGGTACCCGCCGACCAGCGCACCGAAGTCGATCTTGACGAAGTCCCCGGTGGCCAGCACCGCGTCCGTCGGCCGGTGATGCGGCACCGCGGAATTCGCGCCGGCGGCCACGATGGTGTCGAAGGAGATTCCGTCGGCGCCGTGGTCGAGCATCAGCGACTCCAGCTCGCGGCCCACCTGTCGCTCGGTTCGGCCGGGCCGCAGACCGCCGCGGGTGACCAGGTCGGCCAGCGCCGCGTCGGCGGCCTCGCACGCCAGCCGCAGCAGCGCGATCTCGCCGGCATCCTTGACTTCCCGCAGCGCCTCCACCATGCCCGAGGCCCGCACCAGCGCGGTGCCGCCGGACGCGCGCGCCAGCGCGTCGTGTCCGTCGACGGTGACGACGTGGCTTTCGAACCCGAGCCGGCCGACCCCCCGGGCCGCGGCCAGCGCGGCCAGGTGCGGCCCGCAGGCCCGCTCGATCACCACCCGCAGGTCCGGAGCCTGCCGGACGGCCTGGGTGCGGTACCGGCCATCGGTGGCCAACAGCGTGTGCGCGTCGTCGTCGGCGAACACCAACAGCGCGGCGTTGGAGCCGCTGAACCCGGACAAATACCGCACGTTTACCAGGTCGCTGACCAGCATCGCGTCCAGCCCGGCGGCGCCGAGCCGATCGCGCAGGCGGGCGCGCCGCTGGGAATGTGTCACGGCACTTGACGCTACTCGCTACGCTCTCGGTCATGAGGTCATGGTTGTTGCGCGGTTTGGTCCTCGCGTTATTGATGGTCGTCCTGCGGTTGGTGCAGGGCACGATGATCAACACCTGGGAAACCCAATCGGGTCTGATCAGCATCTTCCTGGTGGCGGTCTTCGTCATCGTGGTACTGGTCTGGGGCTTTTGGGACGGCCGCTCCGACGCCCGCGCGCAACCCGACCCCGCCCGCCGCTCCGATCTGGCGATGACCTGGCTGCTGGCCGGCCTGCTCGCCGGCGTCGTGAGCGGCGCGGTCTGCTGGGTCATCTCGATGTTCGACAAGGGGCTCTACGTCGGCGGCCTCATCAACGAGGTCACCACGTTCGCGGCGTTCACCGCACTGCTGGTGTTCGTCGGCGCGGTCCTCGGCTTCGGAGTCGGCCGCTGGCTCATCGACCGGCGATACGACAAGGAAGGGACGTCGCGCCGCCAGGAGGGCGACGACAACGCAGACACCGACGTGTTCGAGGCGGTACGGGAGGCCAAGCGTCAGGACGCCGAAGACCGTCCACGCGAGCGCGCCACGTAGCGCAGTGCCAGCAGGTAGCCGTCCAACCCCAGCCCGACGATCACCCCGGTGGCCACCGGGCTCAGGTAGGAGTGGTGCCGGAACTCCTCGCGGGCGAACACATTCGAGATGTGCACCTCGATCAGCGGGGCGCGAAGTTCCGCGCAGGCGTCGCGCAGCGCCACGGAGGTATGGGTCAGTCCGCCCGCGTTGAGAATCACCGGCTCGCCCGCGTCGGCGGCCCGGTGGATCAGATCCAGCAGCTCGGCTTCGCTGTCGGTCTGGTACACAACCGCTTTCACCCCGAGCTCTTCGGCGGCGCGCTCGATGACCGTCACCAGCTCGGTGTGGGTGGTGGTGCCGTACACGTCCGGTTCGCGCAGGCCCAGCCGGCCGAGGTTGGGCCCATTCAGCACATTGACCGTGGTCATGATGACGCCTCCAGCGCGGAGTAGGCCGCGGCCAGCAGTGCCGGATCCGGTCCTTCGAGCCGGCCGGGTTTGGCCAGCCCGTCGAGCACCACGAACCGCAGCACGCCGGCGCGGGCCTTTTTGTCACCGGTCATGTAGCCGATCAGCTCCGGCAACGCGTCGCGGTCGTAGCCGACCGGCAACCCCAGCGACGTCAGGATCCGCCGGTGCCGGTCGGCGGTCGCGTCGTCGAGCCGGCCGGTCAAGCGGCCCAACTCCGCCGCGAACACCAGCCCCACCGACACCGCGGCCCCGTGCCGCCACCGGTAACGCTCCCGGCGCTCGATCGCGTGGCCCAGCGTGTGGCCGTAGTTGAGGATTTCCCGCAGCTGCGCTTCCTTCTCGTCGGCGGCCACCACCTCGGCCTTGACCACCACCGACCGCCGGATCAGCTCCGCCAGCACCGGGCCGGCCGGGTCCACGGCGGCCCGCGGGTCGCCCTCGATGGTGTCGAGGATCACCGGGTCGGCGATGAAGCCGGCCTTGACGACCTCCGCCATCCCGGCGACGAGTTCATTGCGGGGCAGCGTCTCGAGCATCGCGAGGTCGATCAGCACCGCGCGGGGCTGATGAAACGCGCCGACCAGGTTCTTGCCGGCGTCGGTGTTGATCCCGGTCTTGCCGCCGATCGCGGCGTCGACCATGCCGAGCAGCGTGGTCGGCACGTGCACGATCGGCACGCCGCGCAGCCACGTCGCGGCGGCGAAACCGGCGACGTCGGTGGCCGCGCCGCCACCCAGGCTGACGATCGCGTCGCGCCGGCCCACGCCGATGCGGCCCAGCACCTCCCAGATGAACCCCACCACGGGCAGATCCTTGCCCGCCTCGGCGTCTGGGATCTCGATCCGATGTGCGTCGATGCCCGTTTCGGACAGGTGCGTTCGGATCGCTTCCGCGGTGGTCGACAGCACCGGCTGGTGCAGGATCGCGACCCGGTGGGCACTGTCGAGAAATCCGGTCAGCTCGCCGAGCAGACCGGTGCCGATGATGACCGGGTATGGCGGGTCGACCAGGACATCGACGGTCACCGGCTCAGCCACGGCGACGCTCCGCATTGCGCGCCGCCAGGGCGGCCTGGGTCGCCGGCGTGGGCGGCTCGGTGCCGGCGGTAGCGGTGGTACGCCGTCGCCACGACGGGCGGCGGCGTCGGCGGTGCGGCGGATCGGGCTCGAGAGCTTTCTCGGGGTTCTGAAGCCGCGTCACGATGTGACGGACCACCGCCCCAGGGTTGCGCCGGTTGGTGTTGACCCGCATCGTCGCGACGCGGCGGTACAGCGGGGCACGCTCGGCCATCAGCGCGCGGTACTTCTCGACCCGGTCCGGACCGGCCAGCAGCGGGCGCACGGTGTTGCCGCCGGTGCGGCGCACACCCTCGGCGGCGGTGATCTCGAGGTAGATCACGGTGTGGCCGGCCAGCGCGTCGCGGACGCCCTTGCTGGTGACCGCGCCGCCGCCAAGCGACAGCACCCCGTCATGGTCGGTCAGCGCCGCCCGCACCACATCCTCTTCGACGCGGCGGAACTCGGGCTCGCCGTCGCTGGCGAACAGCTCGGCGATGCTGCGGCCGGTCCTGGCCTCGATCGCCGCGTCGGTGTCGAGGAGCGTGACGCCCAGCGCCTTGGCCAGCCGCCGCCCGATCGTGGACTTGCCCGAGCCGGGCAGCCCCACCAGCACCGCCTTCGGCGCCATCACGGCGACCCGGAGAGCTCGCGCGCCCCGACCGCGCGAAGGTACGACTCGATGTTTGTTTGCGTCTCAGCCAGCGAGTCACCACCGAACTTCTCCAGCACCGCGCGGGACAGCACCAGCGCCACCATCGTCTCCACCACCACCCCGGCCGCCGGGACGGCGCAGACGTCGGAGCGCTGGTGGATCGCGACGGCCTCGCCGCCGGTTGCCATGTCGACGGTCGCCAACGGGCGCGGCACGGTGGAAATCGGCTTCATCGCCGCCCGCACCCGCAGCGGTTGACCGTTGGTCATGCCGCCCTCCAGGCCGCCGGCGCGGTTGGTGGAGCGCACCACACCGTCGGGGCCGGGATACATCTCGTCGTGCGCGACGCTGCCGCGGCGGCGGGCCGTTTCGAAGCCGTCGCCGATCTCGACGCCCTTGATCGCCTGGATGCCCATCACGGCGGCGGCCAGTTGGCTGTCGAGCCGGTTGTCGCCGCTGGTGAACGAGCCGAGCCCGACCGGCAGGCCGAGCGCCACCACCTCGACGACCCCGCCGAGCGTGTCGCCGTCCTTCTTGGCGGCCTCGATCTCGTCGATCATCGCCTGTTCGGCGTCCCGGTCGAAGGCCCGCACGGGGCTGGCGTCGATCGCGTCGACATCGCAGGCCGCCGGCGGCGGCCCGTCGTAGGGCTTCGAGGCCCCGATCGAGATCACGTGCGACAGCACTTCCACCCCCAGCACCTGGCGCAAAAACTGCCGGGCGACCGTGCCCGCGGCCACGCGCGCGGCGGTCTCCCGGGCGCTGGCGCGTTCGAGCACCGGGCGCGCGTCCTGGAAGCCGTACTTGAGCATGCCCGCATAGTCGGCGTGGCCCGGGCGGGGCCGGGTCAGCGGCGCGTTGCGGGCGACATCTTCGAGTTCTGCGGGGTCCACCGGGTCGGCGGCCATCACGGTTTCCCACTTCGGCCACTCGGTGTTGCCGATCTCGATGGCGATCGGCCCGCCCAGCGTGACCCCGTGACGCACACCGGCCAGCACGGTGACGTGGTCGGCCTCGAACTTCATCCGGGCGCCCCGACCGTAGCCGAGCCGACGCCGGGCCAGCTGCGCGGCGATGTCGGCAGAGGTGACACGGACGCCGGCGACCATGCCTTCGAGCACGGTCACCAGCGCGCGACCATGCGATTCGCCGGCCGTCGTCCATCGCAACACGTGACCATCTTCCCATGTCGCGGTCGCCGCTCCGGCTAGCCGCGGTAGCGGTCGGCCAGCCGGGTCAGCGTCGCCTCGATGCCGGCGGCGTTGCGGTTGGCGAAACCCGTTCGCTCGTAGTAGTTCAACCGGTCGGTGACCCCGGTGTCGCGGTAGTCGAACGTCTCGGTCACCCGGGTGACGGTCGGTGACACCGAGGTGAACTCCCAGCGCCAGTGGTGTCCGAACGGGTGGCGCCACTCGATCAGCTCATCGGGTTTCAGCGCGGTGACGGTGCTGGTGATCCGGTACGGCAACCCGAACATCTTCATCTTCGTCGAGAACCGCGCACCCGGAACCAATCTTGGTGGAGCGTCGATGTTGTCGCCGACGGTGCCCGAACCGTCGAGTTCGTGGTGGCGACGCGGGTCGGCGACGATGCCGAACAACTCGGCCGCCGGCGCGCGCACCTCAACGGCGCGGCTCACCTGCCGCGGGCCCGCATCGACGATCTCGACGCTCATTGCGAAACCATCTCCAGGCTGCGGTCCCACAGCCCACGGGCCAGAACCGGGTCGTAGGCCCGCCGATTGGCCCGGGCCACCTTGTGGTTGGCGTAGTACTCGCCGGATGTCCAGTCGACACCCGGGGTCGCCGACGCCAGCCACACCAGTTCGTCGGAGCCGCGCTTCGGTCCGATCAGCACCAGATGACTGATCGGGGTGCGGTATGCCGCACGGATCCACCAGTCCCGCGCCTCACTACCGAAGTTCGACGCCACGTTGCCGGGGTGGAAAGCCGCGGTCGAAATGCCGGCGGCGTGGTAGCGGCGGTGCAGCTCCCTGGCGAACAGGATGTTCTCCAGTTTCGCGTCGCCGTAGGCCTTGGCGGCCCGGTAGCCGTGCTCGGCGTCGAGGTCGTCGATGTCCACCCGGCCGAAGAGCCGGTTGCCGACGCTGGAGGTGTTCAGCACGGTCGCGCCAGACTCGACCAGACGCTCCAGCAGCAGCGTGGTCAGCAGGAACGGGGCCAAGTGGTTGACCTGGAAGGTCTTCTCGTGGCCGTCGACGGTGACCTCGCGACGACCCATGAAGCCGCCGGCGTTGTTGGCCAGCACGTCGATCCGCGGATAGCGGTCCAGCAGCTGCCTGGCCAACGCGCGCACCTGGGCGAGGTCGGCGAAATCCGCCACGAAATGGTCAGCACCCAGCGGCGCCGCGACGGCAGCGGTCTTGTGCTCCGAGCGGCCCACAACGACCACATTCTCGCCGCTACGAGTGAGCCGGTCCGCTGCGGCGGCGCCGATGCCGTCGCTGGCGCCGGTGATGACGATGGTCCGGCCGGTCACCTCGCCGAGGTTATGCCAAGAGCGCGGCCCGCATGGCCGCTTCGGGTGCCGGCCGGCCGGTGAACAGCTCGACCTGCGCGAACGCCTGGTGCAGCAGCATCTGCAGCCCACTGATCACGCTGCCACCGGCGGCTTGGACCGCGGCTGCCAACGGGGTCGGCCACGGGTCGTAGATCGCGTCCAGCAGCACCGGTGCCCGCTCGAACACGCGAAGATGCCGGGCGGCCGCAGCGGCCGGGATCGTGCTGATCAGCGCCCCGGAGGCCGCGATCTCGTCGTCAAGCCCGGCGGCGGTGAAGTCATGCCAGCGGGCGTTGACGCCGGCCTCGGCGGCCAGGGCCAGCAGCGGCTCGGTCTTGGCTTGGTTGCGGGCCACCACCGTCACCCGCCGCACCCCGAGCCGGCCGGCGCCGACCACCGCCGCGCGTGCGGTGCCGCCGGCGCCTACCACCACCACGTCGCCCGACACCGCACCCAGCGCGCCGGTGATCCCCTCCACGTCGGTGTTGTCGGCCCGCCAGCCGGTCGCGGTGTGCACCAGGGTGTTGGCCGAGCCGACAAGTTCGGCGCGCGCCGTGCGCTCGTCAGCGAACCGCAGCGCGGCGAACTTCCCCGGCATCGTGACCGAGACTCCAACCCACTCGGGCCCGAAACCACCGACCAGCGTCGGCAACTCGGCGCCCGTGCACTCGATGCGGTCATAGGTCCAGTCCGTCAGGCCGAGCGCGCGGTAGGCGGCCAGGTGCAGCCGCGGCGAGCGGGAATGCGCTATGGGTGAGCCCAGCACCGCCGCGCGGCGCGCGCCGTCAGCGGTCATCGTGCTGCTCTTCGCCGGCGAGGCTCATCGCGCGCTGTCGAGGACACCGTTGCGCTTGGCCAGCTCGATATTCGCCAGGTGCTCCTGGTAATCCTTGGTGAACAGCGTGGTGCCCTGCATGTCGACGGTCACGAAATACAGCCAGTCGCCGGGGTCGGGCCGCACGGCGGCGCTCAGTGCCGGATCGCCCGGCGAGCAGATCGGCGTCGCGGGCAGGCCCTCGTCGACGTAGGTGTTCCACGGTGTGTCGGCGGCTCGGTCGGCGTCGGTGGTGGCGACCTCCTGGCGGTCCAGCGGATAGTTCACGGTGGAGTCGAACTCGAGCTTCTGGCGGACCTGCAGCCGGTTGTAGATCACCCGAGCGACCTTCGCGAAGTCGGCGGGCTTGGACTCCCGCTGCACCAGCGACGCGACGGTGAGGATCTGGTACGGCGACATCCTGAACTGGTTAGCGGTGTCGAGCAGGCCACTCTGCGTGTACTGGTTCGTACTCGATTCGATCAGCGACGCCAACGTCTCCTGCGGCGGTGCCGACGGGTCGATGTTCCAGGTGCCCGGCGCGATCAGTCCTTCCAGCCGGCGATGGTCACCGTTCATCGCGCCGACCTGCTTGGCGGCCCAGTCCGGCACGTTGAGCAGCGACGGTGACTCGTTGGCGGCCACCCGGCGCAGGTCTTCGACCGATGCGCAGCGACGCTGCCCGTCCAGCTGCACACACGACGCGCGCGAGATCAAGCTGAAGATGCCCTCGGTGACGGCGTTGGTCTTGACGTCCTGCACGTCGTCGAGTTGCCTGCCCTCGGGGATGACCAGCTTGCCGACACGGTTCTGCGGGTCGGTCAGCCGTCGGACCGCGTCGGCGGCCGGGATCTCGGTGCGCAACTTGTAGAAGCCCGGCTGGATCGACGACATCGACGAATTGCCGTGCGCCGCATCGACAAACGCTCGAACTGTGGCGACGATCTGGTGGTCGTGCAGGGTCTCGCCGATCGCGGTGGTGGAGTCGCCATCGTGGATTTGAATCACCACGTCGTTCCTGCCCGAGCCGGTGTAGTCGCTACCTGAGCCAAAAATGCTGTGCCACAACTTCGATCCCAGGAACACCGCAGCGACGACGATGACGATGAACGTCGCCAGCGCGACAGACGCTGCCGCGCGGCGGCGACGGCGGCCCCGCTGGGCCCGCATCCGCTGGCTGCGCGTCATCGCATGCCGCGGCGGTCCAACCGCCACCGGCTGCGCGCGTCTGCCCTCGACGAGTCGCGGCGATCCGGCGCGGCGCTCGCGCGGACTCGACGCTGCCACCCACCGGCGCCCTTCCTCGTCAGCCATCGTCGGCCTCTCGACGCGATGACGCTCGGCGCTCGTCCAGCCAGGCCTGCAAAATCGCGACCGCCGCGGCCTGGTCGATCACCGCACGCTGCCCCCTGGCGCGGATGCCCGCGTCACGCAGCGACCGCGACGCGGCAACCGTCGTCAACCGTTCGTCGGCCAGCCGCACCGGGATCGGCGCGATCCGGTCGGCCAGCGCGTCGGCCAGGGTGAGCGCGTCCTGCGCCGCGGGCCCGGTGCGGTCGTCGAGCGTGCGCGGCAGCCCCACCACGACCTCCACGACGTCCCGATCGGCAACCAGCTCGGCCAACCGCCGCAGGTGCCTGCCGGAGCGGTCGCGGCGCACCGTTTCCACCGGCGTGGCAAGAATGCCGTCGGGGTCGCTGCCGGCCACCCCGATGCGCACGCTGCCGACGTCGATTCCGAGACGGCGCCCCCGGCCGGGATCGTCGCTGCCGGGCCGATCCGGCAGTCGGTGCTGCTCGCGGCGCACCCGGCTAACCCCGCGCGATCTCGGATCGGAGTGCGGCAAGCGCGGCGTCGATCCCGGCCGGCGTCCGCCCCGACCCCTGGGCCAGATCGGGCTTGCCACCGCCGCGGCCCTCAACCGCCGCGCCGAGCGTGTGCACCAGATCGTCGGCACGCAAACCCAGGTGCTGCGCCGCGGCGTTGACCGCAACCACGTACGGCACGGTGTTGTCCTCGCCCTCGGCGATCAGCGCCACCACGGCCGGGTCGGTGCCCAGGCGGCCGCGGATATCACCGACCAGGCTGCGCAGCTCCCCCGCCGTCGACTCCCCGGACATTCGCTGGGCCACCAGTTGGACCCTACCGACATGCTCGGCGCCGGCAAGAGCATTGGTCGCCGCCGCGCGCGCGGCTGCCTGCTTTGTTCGCTCAAGTTCCTTTTCCGCGGCCCTGAGCCGCTCGACCAGGTTCGCGACGCGGGCCGGCACCTCCTCGGAGGGCACCTTCAACGACGACGCGAGACCGGCCAGCAGCGCGCGCTCCTTGGTTAGGTAGCGGAACGATTCCAGGCCGACATAGGCCTCCACCCGACGAACACCTGACCCCACCGACGACTCGCCCAGAATCGTCACCGGCCCGACGCGCGCCGAGTTGTGCACGTGGGTGCCGCCGCACAACTCGAGCGAGAACGGCCCGCCGATCTCGACGACCCGCACCCGCTCGGGATACTGCTCGCCGAACAACGCCATCGCGCCCATCGCCTTGGCCTTGTCGAGATCGGTGACGAAGTCGTGCACTTCATAGTCGGCCTCGACGGCTTCGTTGGTGACCTCTTCGATCTGCACGCGCTGGTCATCGGTCAGCGGGCCCTGCCAGCGGAAGTCGAACCGCAGGTAGCCGGGTCGGTTCAGGGAGCCGGCCTGAACGGCGTTGGGGCCCAGCACTTGGCGCAGCGCGGCGTGTACCAGGTGGGTGCCGGAATGGCCCTGGGTCGCGCCGTGGCGCCAGCGGGGGTCCACCGCCGCGATCACCGTGTCGCCCTCGACGAACTCGCCGGACTCGACGTTGACCCGATGGCTGAAAACCGTCTTGGCGATCTTCTGCACGTCGGTGACCGCCGCCTTCGCGGTCCCGTTCGCGCCGGTGCCGCTGATCGTGCCCTCATCGGCAATCTGACCGCCGGACTCGGCATACAGCGGTGTGCGGTCGAGGATGAGCTCAACTCGCTGCGCGCCCTGGGTTTCCGGCCCGTGCGCCGCCACCGGCACCCGCTTACCGTCCACGAAGATGCCGAGAACCTTTGCCTCGGAGGCCAGTTCGTTGAAGCCGGTGAACTCGGTCGGTCCGGTGTCGATCAACTCGCGGTACGCCGACAGGTCGGCGTGCGCCTGCTTGCGGGCGGCCGCGTCGGCCTTGGCGCGTTGCCGCTGCTCGGCCATCAGCGTGCGGAAGCCCTGCTCGTCGACCGCCAGACCGGCTTCGGAGGCCATCTCGAGGGTGAGATCGATTGGGAAGCCGTAGGTGTCGTGCAGCGTGAACGCGTCTGTTCCGGACACCACCGTGGCGCCGGAGGCCTTGGTGGCCTGCGCGGCTTCCTCGAACAGCCGTGAGCCCGACGCGAGCGTGCGGTTGAACGCGGTCTCCTCGGCGACCGCGATCCGGTTGATGCGATCGAAGTCGGTGACGAGCTCGGGATAGGACGGGCCCATCGAATCGCGCACCGTGGCCACCAGCTCGCCGACGATCGGGGTGTCGATGCCGAGCAGTTTGGCGGAACGCACAATCCGGCGCAGCAGTCGGCGCAGCACGTAGCCACGGCCGTCATTGCCTGGGCTGACGCCGTCGCCGATCAGGATCGCCGCGGTGCGGCTGTGGTCGGCGATGATCCGGTAGCGCACGTCATCGTCATGCCGGCCGGTGCCGTAGGCGCGCGGCGCGAACTCGCCGACCTTGTCGATGACCGGCCTGAGCAGATCCGTTTCATAAACATTATCGACCCCCTGCAAAACGCAAGCCACCCGCTCGACGCCCATCCCGGTGTCGATGTTCTTGCGCGGCAACGGACCAAGGATGTCGAAGTCGGTCTTGGCGGTACCCTCGCCACGAACGTTCTGCATGAACACGAGGTTCCAGATCTCGATGTAGCGGTCCTCGCTCGCGGCGGGGCCGCCCTCGGGGCCGAATTCCGGGCCGCGGTCGTAGTAGATCTCCGACGACGGGCCGCACGGTCCCGGGATGCCCATCGACCAGTAGTTGTCGGCCATGCCGCGGCGCTGGATGCGGTCAAGCGGCAGGCCGGCCACCTCCTGCCAGAGCCGCACGGCCTCGTCGTCGTCGATATAGACGGTCGCCCAAAGCCTTTCCGGATCAAGGCCGTAGCCACCCTCGCCGACCGGCTTGGTCAGCAAGCTCCACGCCAGCTCGATGGCGCCGCGCTTGAAGTAGTCGCCGAACGAGAAGTTCCCGGCCATCTGGAAGAACGTGTTGTGCCGGGTGGTGATGCCGACCTCGTCGATGTCGGGCGTGCGGACACACTTCTGGATGCTGGTGGCGGTGCGGTACGGCGGGGTGCGCTGACCGAGGAAGTACGGCACGAACTGGACCATGCCGGCATTGACGAACAGCAGGTTGGGGTCATCGAGGATCACCGAGGCGCTGGGCACCTCGGTGTGACCCGCCTTCACGAAGTGGTCCAGGAACCGCTTCCTGATCTCGTGTGTCTGCACTGCTGTTGTCGTCCTCGTCTGTGTCGTCTCATGTCGTCGGCCCGGCGACTCCGGCGTCTTATGTCGTCGGCCGGGCGACTCCGGCGTCTTATGTCGTCGGCCAGGGCGACGCCGGCGTGTTATGTCGTCGGCCCGGCGACTCCGGCGTGTTATGTCGTCGGCCGGGCGACTCCGGTGTGTTATGTCGTCGGCCCGGCGACTCCGGTGTGTTAACCGATCTATCGACCGCACTACAGTACCGGCCCGTCGACCCGACCTGAAAAGTCAACGATCCGGCCCGCGCGGTAGTGCCGGACTGCTCAGCCCGTCAGGAAACTCAGCCGTACCGAGCGGCGGGGGTTGTCCCTATTGAGGTCGACCAGCACCACACTCTGCCAAGTACCCAGCAAGGGCTTGCCGTTATGCACGGGAACGGTGACCGACGGGGAGACCAGCGCCGGCAGCACGTGGTCGGCGCCATGACCGCGGGACCCGTGGGCATGGCGATAGCGTTCGTCTCTGGGCAGCAGCCGCTCCAGGCTGTCGACGAGGTCGTCGTCGGACCCCGCGCCGGTCTCGATGATGGCCACCCCGGCGGTCGCGTGCGGGACGAAGACGTTGCACAGGCCATCGCCCCGCGGGGCACAAAACGACCTGAGCTGATCGGTCAGGTCGACGGTCCGGCGCCGTGCGGTGTCGATGTCAAGTACATCGGAGTCCACGAAGCCAGCCTACGGCCCTTCGGCAGGGGCGGTTCGGGACCTTCGCCCCTCTCCGGCCGCCGCCCCGGATCCATAGCGTCGCGGGGTATGGGGAATGAACGACGGTGGCTCGCGGGCGCGGTGCTCGCGATGGGCACCGAGGCGCTGTACAAGCGGGTGGTGCGGCCGTGGATGTACACCTGGGGGGCCTATCCCGACGAGGTTCACGCGGCGCTGCCCGGCGACGAGCTGGTGACGGCGACCACACCGCGCAGCACGCGGGGGGTGACGATCGAGGCACCGGTCGAGGCGGTGTGGCCGTGGCTTGCCCAGATCGGCGAAGACCGCGGCGGCTTCTACAGCTACGACTGGCTCGAGCGGTCGGTGGGCGCCGAGACCCACGACACGAACACGATTCATCCCGAATGGCAGGAGCTGCAGGTCGGCGACCCGGTGTGGCTGGTCCGCCGGTACGGCCCGATGGCCCGGCAGGTGGTTGCCGCCGTCGCACCCAAGTCGCACCTGGTGCTGATGTCCGAGCCCGATTTCGACCGACTGTCGCGGGGTGAGAGAGCGCGTGGATCGTGGGCCTTTTATCTGGTGCCGGAGGGCCCACGGACGCGGCTGCTGGCGCGCGGCAGCGGGGGCGCCGTCGGGGTCGCCACCTTCGACATCCCGCAGTTCGTGATGGAGCAGAAGATGCTGCGCGGCATCCGCGACCGCGCGCAAACGGCCAACGACTGAACGCTGGGGCGAAGGCCTTGAAACGCCTCCGCCTGGGGAGCAAGGTAGGTGGTGGACCGGTGGCGCCGCCGGGGCGCTGCCCCGAACGAACAGGGGTTGACCGTGTACGCACGCTCCACCACGATTCAGGCGCAGGACTCGGCCATCGATGCCGGAATTGCGCATGTTCGCGATGAGGTTATGCCCGCGCTGGAGGCCACCGACGGCTGCGTGGGCATCTCGCTTCTGGTTGACCGGGAGTCCGGCCGCTGCATCGCCACCAGCGCCTGGGAAACCGAGGAGGCCATGCGCGCGAGCGAGGATCGGGTACAGCCGGTGCGGGATCGGGCCGCTGAGATGTTCGGCGGCACGGCGCAGGTCCAGGAGTGGGAGATCGCGTTGTTGCACCGGGATCACCGCTCGGGCGAGGGCGCCTGTGTGCGGGCGACGTGGCTGCGTGCCGCGCGGGGCCAGCTCGACCGGGCCGCTGAGTTCTACAAGTCGACGGTGCTGCCGTCGGTGGAGGAGCTCGACGGGTTCTGTAGCGCCAGCCTGATGATCGACCGGGCATCCGGTCTTGCGGTGTCGTCGGCGACGTTCGACAGCCGCGACGCGATGGACCGCAATCGCGAGCAGGCCCGGTCGCTGCGCGCCACCCGGTTGCGCGAACTGGGCGCCGACCAGATCGATGTGGGCGAATTCGACCTGGCGCTGGCCCATCTGCGGGTCCCTGAGCTGGCCTGAGCTTCGTTCAGAGCGCCTTGAGCACGGCGTCGAGCCGCTCGTAGCCCTCGCGCATGCCGTCTTGCATGCCGGAAGACAGCAGTGCATCGCGCGCCGCGGTGGTGGGGCAGATGGACCGGCCGCGTAGCCGGGTGCGCCCGCCGAGGTCCTCGAAGGTCATGAAGTCGAGATTCACCATGTCGGGCGCGCCTTCGAACTCAAAGGTCTGGATGACGAACTCGTTGGATCGCACGGTGTGGAACACGCCGTTGAACCAGTACTCGCCGTCGGGCCCGCGGTGCAGGTAGCGGTAGCCGCCGCCGGTGCGGAAGTCCCAGCGGTCGACCTCCATCTCGTGGCGGGCCGGCCCGAGCCATTGCTTGACCAGCTCGGGCTCGGCGTGGGCGCGGAACACCGCGGCCACGGGGGCGTCGAATTCGCGGCTGAACTCCATGGCGAGCGTGTCGACCGGCGCGTTGAGGTTCAGTGGGTGCGTCATTTGCGGTTCTCCTCGTGGTCGTCGGATTGTGTTGGGTCGTTGGTGAAGTCGTCTGCCGAGGTGATCCTCGCCAGCAGTGCGTCGAGCCGGCGGTAGTTGCGTTCGGCGGTCAGCCGGTAGCCGTCGATCCAGGCGGTGAGGCTTTCCAGCGCGGCCGGGTCGAGGTGCACCGGGCGGCGCTGCGCGTCGCGGCTGCGGGTCACCAAGCCGGCGTGCTCCAGCACCTGGATGTGCTTGGAGACGGCTTGTTTGGTGATGTCGAACGGGGCAGCCAGCTCGTTGACCGTGGCAGCCCCGCGCGACAGCCGCGCCACGATCGCCCGCCGGACGGGGTCGGCGAGTGCCGTGAACGCGCGGTCCAGCTGCGCGTTGGCATCATCGACGCTGGTGCCCACTTAGTCAACCTTTACTTTGATCAATGAGTTGGTTGACAACTTAGAGGGGTGCGTCCGCCCCGTCAAGGGTGCGAGGGACGGGTTCTGCGGATGATCGCGCGCAGCCGGTCGAGGCGGGCGGCCAGCCCGCGCTCATCGCCGCGCCCGGTGGGCCGGTAATAGTCGACCCCCACCAGGTCGTCGGGCGGATACTGCTGCGGCACCACCCCGTCGGGGTCGTCGTGCGAGTAGGCGTAGCCGATGGCGTTGCCCAGCGCCTGCGCGCCGAAGTAGTGCCCGTCGCGCAGGTGGGGCGGAACCAGGCCCGCTCTGCCGGCCTTGATGTCGGTCATCGCGGCGCTGATCGCGGTGATGACCGCGTTGGACTTCGGCGCGGTGGCCAGGTGGATGGTGGCATGCGCCAGCGTCAGCTGCGCCTCCGGCATCCCGATCAGTTGGACCGTCTGGGCGGCGGCGACCGCGGTCAGCAGCGCCGTCGGATCGGCCATGCCGATGTCCTCGCTAGCCAGGATCATCAGCCGACGGGCGATGAACCGGGGGTCCTCCCCCGCGGTCAGCATCCGGGCCAGGTAGTGCAGGGCCGCGTCGACGTCGGAGCCGCGGACCGACTTGATGAACGCGCTGATCACGTCGTAGTGCTGATCGCCGTCGCGGTCGTAGCGCACGGCGGCCTTGTCCAGCGACCGCTCGATGCTTTCGACGGTCACCGGCCCGCCGCTGTCGGCGACGGTTTCGGCGGCGACTTCCAGCGCGGTCAGCGCCCGGCGGGCGTCGCCAGCCGACAGTCGCACCAACAGGTCGACGGCGTCGGACGTCACTTCGATCTCCCCGTTCAACCCGCGCGGGTCCGCGATCGCTCTGGTGACGACGGTGCGGACGTCGCCGGCGGCCAGCGGCCGCAGCTGCAGGATCAACGACCGCGACAGCAGCGGCGCCACCACGGAGAACGACGGGTTCTCAGTGGTGGCCGCCACCAGCAGCACGACGCGGTTCTCGACCGCCGCGAGCAGCGCGTCCTGCTGCGTCTTGGAGAACCGGTGCACCTCGTCGATGAACAGCACGGTCTGTTCGCCGTGCGCGGCGGCGCGGCGGGCGGTGTCGATGACGGCGCGGACCTCCTTGACGCCGGCGGAGACCGCGGACAGGGCCTTGAAACGGCGGCCGGTGGCCAGGGAGATCAGCGACGCCAGCGTGGTCTTGCCGGTGCCCGGCGGCCCGTAGAGGATGACCGACGCCGCGCCCGAGCCCGCCACCAGCCTGCGCAGTGGCGAGCCGGGCTGCAGCAGGTGGGACTGCCCGACGACCTCGTCGAGCGACGCGGGTCGCATCCGCACCGCCAGGGGTGCGGATGGGCCATCGCCGTGGCGCTGCCAGTCGGCGTCGCCGGTTCCGGGCAGGTCGAACAGACCGTCGGACACGGTTTCAGGCATACCACGCCGGGGGCCTCAGGACCGCGTTGTTGCGTCGCGCCACCGTGCTCGGTGCGACGATGGGCTGCCGGGCGACCCGTTCGTTTTGCCGGCGGCGCCGCGACACTGACATGGCGGCCGACGACGCGCCGACGGGACCGCACTGACTTCAGATTCGCTGTGGGAGAGGGGGTTTCGGCGGTTATGACAGCGCCTGGGTGCTCACCTCGTCGACGACAGTGTGGATGAACCGCATCTTCTCCAGCACCGGGCCGGGCAGCACGAACGGGTAGAGATCGTCCTTGCCCATGGACCGGTTGACCATGTTCAGCGCCCATGCCAGGGGCAGCCACATCTCGATAATGGTGTCGAAGCCGCTGGGACCGAGGACCCTTCGCTCGTAGGTCGCATTGGCTGGGGCGAACGAAAACGCCGCTGCGGTATCCAGCGTGTCGCGGATATGCAGATAATGCGCGAATGTCTCGGCCCAGTCCTCGGCGGGATGCATGGTGGCGTACGAGGAGACATGGTTTTGCTGCCAGCCCGGCGGGGCGCCCTGCTCGTAGTGCCGATCCAGGGCGGCCTGGTAATCGGCGTCCGCATCGCCGAACAACTCACAAAACCGGTCGCGGTGGGTCGCCGACGGCGCGACCAGCCGGTAGTAGTAGTAGTGGCCGATTTCGTGGCGGAAATGGCCGAGCAGGGTGCGGTACGGCTCGTCCATCTCGATCCGCAGTTGTTCGCGGTGCACGTCGTCGCCTTCGGCCAGATCCAGGGTGATCAGGCCGTTGTCGTGGCCGGTGAAGACCTTCTGCTGCTCGCTGGACAGCAGGTCGAACGCCAGACCGTACTGCGGGTCTTGGTCACGGCTCACGATCGGCAGGTTCAGTTCGCTCAACTCCGCGATCAGCCGGCGCTTGGCCTTCTCGGCATCGGCGAACGCCGCCAGGCCCCTGATGTCGGCGTCGTTGGGCCGGGTCCGGGTAAGCCGGCACGATGCACACAACTGGCGCACCGGCTTTTTTTCGACCAGCCAATTGCATTGCGCCAGATGCAGGTTCGCGCACAGCTCGTAGTGCTCGGCGTCGACGAAACCGGGCTGGGCACTTTCGGGGCCCTTGGCGATCACCAGCAGGGCCATGTCGGGCAGCGAGAAACCCAGCGGGCTGTCGCAGGACAGGCACATCGAGTTCTCGAAGGCGAGGTGCTGACCGCAGTTCGGGCAGACGAAGTCACGCATGAAGCACCTGCCCTTGGTATGGCGCCACGTCCACCGCGACGTCGATCACCGAACTTTCCGAATCGGTGTAAATGATCCCGCGCAGCGGCGGCACGTCGGCATAGTCACGGCCCCACGCGACGACGATGTAGCGCTCGTCGGCCATCTGGTCGTTGGTCGGATCGAACGCCAGCCAGTGGTTCTCCCGGGTCCACACCGCGGCCCAGGCGTGGGTGGCGTCGATGCCGATCATGCGTTCCTTACCCGGCGGCGGATCGGTCGCCAGGTAGCCCGAGACATATCTGACGGCCAACCCGTTGGCCCGCAGGCACGCGATGGCCAGCCGGGCGAAGTCCTGGCAGACGCCCTCGCGCGCGGCCAGCACCTCGTCGACCTGGGTGGACACCGTCGTGGAGCCGGAGCGGTAGGTGAAGTCGGCGCAGATGCGGGCGGACAGGTCGGCGAGAACCTCGACGAGGGGTCGGCCCGGCGCGAAACTGGGCGCCGCATAGTCGTGCACCGCGTCGGTGATCTCGGGCGGGCGCAAATCGAGGCTGAACTCGGTGGCCAACACGTCGTCGCGCCCCGATGGGCGAGCGGCCTCCCACGGCTCGCGCGCCGGTCCCGACGGATCCATTTGCGCCGGAACCCGATCCACTTCGACGATCGACGCGCTGGTCACCGAGAGGGTGCGATGCGGCGCCGTGACGTGAAAGTACGAGCTGATGTTGCCATAAGCGTCGTGGCTGGTGGAGCGGTCGGCTGGCGCGGGCTCGATGCGCAGCTGGTGGGACAGGCAGCGCTGCCCCGGCAAGTCCCGAGGGGTCAAAAAGCCCCGGCCGTACGAGCTGGTGACCGCGTCGGAGTACCGGTACACGGTGTGGTGGGTGATCCGATAGCGGCGGGTGGTCCCCCCGGAGCGGGAGGTGCCCACAGTCATGGCATCACCCGACGTTCGTCGGGCCCCCACAGCGGCTGCATGCCGCCCGGCAGCGACAGCTGGGTCGCGCTGATCACATCGGAGAGGTCACGCAGGCCGGCGTGGATGCCGTCCAGCAGCCCGGCCAGCAGGGTGCGACGGCCGCCGGCATCGACGTCCTCGAGGTCGGCGGGGTCCAGCCGGCGCAGCCGGGTGGCGATCTCGTCGACCAGCCGCTCCGGCCGCGACGATCCCGACGACCCGGGCAGGGCCTTCAGGCCGGCCCGCAGCCGGTCCAGCTGGAACACCAGCGACCGGGGGTTCGCGGCGTCGAACAGCACCAGGTCGGCCACGGCGGCCACACTAACCTTGCCCAGGGTGCGCCGCCGGTAGATGACCGACGATTCGCAGGCCACCAGCGTCGACTCGGTGATGCTTTGCTCCGCGCCAGCGCCGCGCGTCTGCGTCAGCGTGGCAAACAGCAGCGCGGTCAGCCCCAGCCCCCGCTCGATCCGTTTGCCGATGTCCATCATCGTCCAGCCGACGTCGTGCACCATGGACTCGGCCGCCACCCCGGACAGCGCCAGCATGCCCGCCAGAGTCCGCGCCTGAGCCGACGCGAGCAAGGCGTCGCCCTCGGCCAGCGAATCGGGCGGCGCGCCGGACCGGTGCGCCACCGCACGCTCCACCGCGGCCAGCACCATCCAGGTGTCGTTGGACAACTGGTCGCGCACCGCCCGCACGGCCAGGGCCAGCCGCTCCACCGACTGGGCGAGGGACCCGGGTCGGTCGCGGTCCATGGTCAACGCCCACAGCGTCGACGGCGCCACGGCGATCATCTCGTGGTGGTCGCCGTCGGCACCGGCGTCGGTGCCGGTGATCTGGCTTAGCGCGGTGAGCAGCACCGGCACGCATTCGCTTTCTTCCATGCCCTGGCGGTGCCGGTACTCGTGATAGCGCTCGCGGGTGACAATCAGCAGCCGGGCCAAATTCTCGGCGCGCTCGCCGTAGCGTCCCATCCAGAACAGGTCCGACAGCACGCGCGGTGAGCTCACCCCCTGGATGCCCGCGCCCGTCATCGCCGGCAGCTCCACCGACGGCACCGTCACCGTCTCGGCGCGTGCCCGCTCGGTCGGACGGACCCAAACGTCCTTGGCTGCAACGCTGTTCAGCTTGTACGCGGCGTTACCGGGGGCCAGCAGGTAGCCGAGGCCGCCGATCATCGGCGCGTAGCCGCCGCGCTGCGAGACCGTGAACAGCCGGATGCCGACACTGGCGCAGGTCAACGTGGATGTTCGGTGGTCGGTTGGGGCCGACGAGAACTGCGGCAACTCCTGGCCCACCCACTGCCACGGCGTCGCCTTGATGGCGGCAGCCAGGTAGGCCCGCTGACCCGACGACAACGCCGGCCCGACGACCGCGTCGTCGCCCACGGTCGACTTGATCAGCAGCGACGACAGGTGCGCCAACAGATGCGAGCGTTCCGAGTCGATGCCGGCCCAGTACATCGGCGCGGTTTTCAGCAGCGGGGCCTCGCCGAGCAGCAGCTCGGCCAGCTCGGGCAAAAAGCGCAGCAGCCCCGGGCTTTCCATGATGCCGCTGCCCAGGGTGTTGACCACCGTCACATCACCGCGGCGCAGCACCTCGACCAGGCCGGCCACACCCAGCCGGGAATCGGCACGCAGGTCAAGCGGGTCGGCGAAGTCGGCGTCGACGCGGCGCAACACCACGTCAACGCGTTTGAGGGTGCCCAGCGACCGCATCCACAACTTGCCGTCCCGCACCACCAGGTCGACGCTCTCGACCAGCGGAAAACCCAACACTGTGGCCAGATACGCCTGGTCGAAAGCGGTCTCGGAGTGAATGCCCGGGCTGAGCACCACCACCACGGGATCCTCGGCCGCGTCCGGGGCCGCGTCGATCAGGGCGAGCCGCAGGGCCTGGGCGAACGGCGAGGTGGGCCGGGGGCTGATCCGCTCGTACAGGTCGGGCATCGCATGGGCGACCACGCGACGGTCGGCCAGCGCGTAACCGGCCCCGGACGGGGCCTGCGTCCAGTCGGCGTTGACGCGGAAGACCCCAGCGCCATCCCTGCTGACATCGCAGCCGTGCATGAACAGCTGGTGGCTGCCGGGGATCTCGATGCCGCGGGCGGCCCGGACATAACCTGGGTGGCCGAACAGCAGCTCGGGCGGCAATACGCCGCTGGTGACGGACCGTCGCCGCCCGTACAGGTCGGACAGCACCGCGTCCAGCAGCCGTGACCGCTGCACAAGCCCGGCCTCCAACACATCCCAGTCCCGGGCCGAGATCAGCAGCGGCAGCCCATCCAGCCGCCACGGACCAGGCTCCGCCGTGCCTGGGCCGCAAGCGGCAGGTGCCCCCAGGCCGTTCGTTACCGTGTCGCCGTTGTGGTCGATCTGGATGTAGTTGATGCCGTCGTTGTCGACCAGCCCGCTCACCACCGCGCGCAACCGGTCCAGCCCGTTGCGACCCCGCTCGCAGACCACATCGGCCAGCTCGGTCCAGGCGGGCCGGACGGCACCTGTCTCGTCGATGAACTCGTCGTAGATCGCCTCCGGGCCGCCGGCCGGCTCGAACAACGCCTCCTGCGTCCGCGCGGCGCGATAGCCGGCGAGCAGGCCGTCGGGGTCGTGGTGGACCGGGTCCGGCTTCTCGGCCGGACGGGTGCCGCTCGGAAGGACCATTACCGGAGAACGGTACGCACGCGCCGCAGGTCGAGGATGCCCGGCGCACCGACGTCGGTGGACAACCGAGCCTGTTTTTCCCGCAGGTCGGACAGGTCGAGCTGCCCAGGCGTGAAGCCGGTCGTCGCAAGCCGGCGGCTGCGCCCGCGATGCACGAGGCCGGTCGGCGCCCACACCCCCTTCAGCCGCGCCGCCAGATCGGAGGCGCGCTGGCGCTTGTGCGGCCCGTCGGCGGCGGTGGCCCACTCCTGGTCGACCTGGTTGTCGATCGACACGAACGTGGGCTCACCGCCGACGGTCAGCCGCACGTCACCGGCCGCCAGCCGCTGGGCGACCTTCGCACCGGCCTCGCAGATCGTCGCCCACGCCGCGTCGGTGTAGGGCACGCGTCCTGCTGCCAGTTGATGAAATGGTCGGCGGGCTCGACGTTGAGCGAATAGGCCTGGATCGGGGTACGCCAATGCGGGGCCGGGCGCAGGCGGACGACGTACGGGTACACGTCGACCAGCCGGTCGAATGTGTAGCTGGTGCGGTGCTCCAGCGCCACCTTGATGCCCATAGCAGGTGATCCCATCACAAGCTGACCGGGACCGCAGCCGCTGCACGACGCACTTTGGCGCCGGGAATTCTGGCTTGTCGTTTCGAGTTGTATCACGCAACTCATTCGGATGGAGTTGGGGAGAAGCCGTACAGGAGGTTGGGATGGCCCGTTATGCAGGACGTGACGCCGTGATTGTGGGGGCGGTTCGCAGCCCGATCGGCAAGGGAAAGCCCAGCGGCGCCCTCTACGACGTCCACCCGACCGACCTGCTCGCGCACAGCCTGCGCACGCTGGTCGAGCGGACCGGTGTGGACCCCGCCCAGATCGACGACGTGATCGCCGGCGCGGTGACCCAGGTCGGCGAGCAATCGGTCAACATCGCCCGCAATGCGCTGCTCGGCGCGGGCTTTCCCGAGACCGTACCCGGCACCACGGTGGACCGGCAGTGCGGCAGCAGTCAGCAAGCCATCCACTTCGCGGCGCAGGGCGTCATCGCCGGCGCCTATGACATCGTGGTCGCCGCCGGCGTGGAGTCGATGAGCCGGGTACCGATGGGCTCCAGCGTGTTGGCGGGCAGCAACCCGTTCGGCGCTGCATTCCAGCAGCGTTACTCGGAAGGCCTTGTGCCACAGGGCATCAGCGCCGAGCTGATCGCAGCGAAGTGGGGATTGTCGCGGGTGCAGCTCGACGAGTTCTCGGCGGGCAGCCACGAGAAGGCCGCGCAGGCGACGAAGGAGGGCCGCTTCGACCGCGAGCTGGCACCGGTCGCCGGGCTGCAGACCGACGAGATCGTCCGCCCCGGCACGACCGTCCAGACGCTGGCCGGGCTAAAGCCGGCCTTCCAGCACGAGGCCTACCAGGCGCGCTTTCCGCAGATCCGGTGGGAGATCACCGCGGGCAACTCGTCGCCGCTGTCCGACGGCAGCGCCGCGGTGCTGATCACCACCGGCGACGTCGCCAAGCGGCTGGGGCTGCGGCCGTTGGCGCGCATCCACGCCATGACCGTCGTCGGCTCCGACCCGCTGTACATGCTGACCGGGGTGATCCCGGCGACCGAGAAGGTGCTGCGGCGCGCCGGGCTGACACCGGCCGACATCGACCTCTTCGAGGTCAACGAGGCGTTTGCCCCAGTGGTGCTGGCATGGGCCAGTGGCGTGGATGGGGAGCAAAAAGACATCCTGGCGCGAACCAATGTCAATGGCGGCGCTATCGCCATCGGTCACCCGCTAGGCGCTAGCGGTGCACGGATCATGACCACTCTGGTCAACGCCCTCGAACAGCGCGGTGGTCGCTACGGGCTGCAGACGATGTGCGAGGGCGGCGGGATGGCCAACGCCACGATCATCGAGCGTTTGGGCTAGGGTCGACCGCTTGCAGTCTGCGGCATTCAAGTTGATCGTTGAAGGGCCGTCTTACCGCCAGCGGCAAAAACCGAAGTTCGGTCGGCCCGGTCATCGGCCGGAGCGGGATCTCTAGCTATAGCTACGCTTCTCGCAGTGCTTGAATGCGGGCGACTAGCATTGCTGTCCACGCTGTGACGTAGTGATCGTCCGGCACGTTCGCCCCTGGTGCATTGAAGAGAGTGCTTGTCGCCCGTAGGCCAAGGAGTGCGTTTACGGCCACAGCGCCGATGGCCGCGGCCTCCTTTGGGTCGGCGCGAGGAGCCCAGCCCTTGACCCAGTCGGCAACTTCGGCGTAGAGCCCGGCGAGCAGCGCAGCATAGGCGTCGTTGAGTCGCCGAGACTGCTCCGGTGGGGTGCGGGCGGCGATTTGGAGCAGCTGTGCCTCCTCGTCGAGCACGGTCAGCACGTATCGGCCGAGCATGGTCAGTTCGATGCGCAGATCGCCCAGGCCGGCGAAAAGCGTGCGGATGTCGTGCATCGCGCTGCGGCGATCCAGCTGCCGGTCGATACCGGCCTCGAGGAGTGCTTCTTTTGATTTGAAGTGGTGATACAGGGCGCCTGACCCTGGTGCCAGGCCGGCGGCGGCTTCGATTTGGGTGACGCTGGTCGCTTGGTATCCCTGTTCGCCGAACAGGCGCATCGCCGCGGTGAGCAGCCGGTCGCGGGTTGGCGCTGGCGGCATTGACGGCTCCCAAGTGGTCTCTTAATATCGGGCAGAGACCACTTTAGCGTGTGGGTCGATGCGCCGCTAGGAGATCGCGATGACACCTAGAAACTCCCCGCTGCCTCGGGGGCGAGTCCGGCGCACGATGCCGTTGGCCGGGTTCACCGCCCGCGCGGCTAGCGGGCGGGTGGTGGCCGGGCTGCGGGAGAAAACCGGTGACGCGGGGGCGGTGGCGCGGTTTCATGAGCGTACCGCTGACAGATATGCGGAGCTGCTGGGCCATTCCAAGGGTGTGCTGATGAAGGCCGGCCAGATCTTCTCCATGGTGGACGGCAGTTATGTCGGCAATGGTGAGTTGTCGCCATACCAGAAGGCGTTGACGCGGTTGCAGGCCGATGCACCGCCCATGGACCCGCTGCTGGCCAGAGACGTCCTTGAGCACGATCTCGGTCGGTCGGTCGATGAGGTATTCGTCGAGTTCAGAGAAGAGCCAATGGCCGCCGCTTCCATCGGGCAAGTACATCACGCGGTGCTGCACGACGGCCGTCGGGTAGCAGTGAAAATTCAGTATCCCGGTGCGGCCGAGGCGATCCGAGACGATCTTGCCAATACCGAACTGCTGTCGACGTTTTTCCGATTCATTTCCTCAACCTCCGGTACCGCGATGCCGGATACCCGCGGAGCGACACGAGAGATCGCCGCGCGCATATCTGAAGAGATCGACTACCGCCACGAGGCCGCCAACATCACCGCATTCAGCCAGCTCTACCGCGAGCACCCCTTCATCCGTGTCCCAGAAGTCGTTTACGGGGCATCCGGTGATCGGGTGCTGACCATGACCTATCTGGACGGACTGGATTGGGCCGCCGCTCAACAAGCCGACCAAGACCTCAAGAACATGTGGGCAGAGGTCATTTGGCGTTTTGCGCTGGGTTCGTACCGGCACGCGAACCTGTTTAACGCTGATCCACATCCGGGCAACTATCGGTTCGGCGTGGATGGCCACGTCGGATTCATCGATTTCGGCTGCGTCAAGGTCCTGCCCGAGCGGCAGCGACACCGATTCGTCGCCACAGTTCGCGCGGCAATTGACGGACGCAAGCACGACTTGCGCGACATGATGGTCCAATCCGGAATGCTCAGCGCCGAAGCAAATCTCAGCGCCGAGGAGACATACGAATGGTGGGCACAGCTTCTCTACGAAGTACTGGCTCCGCAACCCGTCACCTACACCGATGACACCGCACAACGCGCGGTCGGCACGCTGCTGGACGTCCGCTCGTCCGACCATCCCGTTCGGCGCATGTCGATCCCCGATGACCTGGTCTTCTTCAGCCGGCTGAACCTCAGCATCAACGCCATCTGCGCCGCCCTGGGGGCCACAATCCACGCGAGGTCGATGGCCGACGACTTGGACGGGGTGGCCGAACCGATCACGCCGCTGGGTGAGGCGCATCACGCCTGGGTGCGCCAACGCGGGCTGCCCTTCGGATTGGAGGATCATGCGCACCGCTGACACCGCCGCGCCCCGTCTGCCGTGGGACCCCGCGAATCCTTCCCCGTTCTACGAGAGGCGCCGCGAGCACGGTGAGGTGGTGTGGGACGAAACCGCCCAAGCCTGGCTAGTTCTCGGCTATCACGCCGCACGCGAAGTCCTGGGGGGGTCGGGATGGACCAGCGATCCGCTGGCTAACCCCGACACGCGAGCGGCGATCGCATTCCTCGAGCCGGAGGTGCTGGGCCGATCCATGCTGTTCGCCGACGGCGCCAACCACATGCGCCTACGCGGGTCGGTGCGCGATGTGTTCACCCCCTCGTTCATCGCCGGGCTCACCGACGGTGTGGAGGCCATCGCAACCGCAGTCATCGAGCACCCCCCAGCCGATACGCCTTTTGACTTCATGGCGGACATCGCGCTGCCCCTGCCGATCGCGGTGGCCGCAGAATGGCTCGGCCTGGATGCCGACAGCTCACGGCTGCTGCGCGAGCAGTCACCGGCTCTGATCCGGATGCTGGGTGCCCTCGCCGATGCCGACGAGATCGAGGCTGGAGCAGCGGCCTTCACCACACTGGCGACCGAATTTCTTCCGCTGGCCGCCGATCGCCGGTCCCACCCGGCTGACGACCTGCTGAGCCTGATTGCGTCCGACCGCGACCTGCTCTTGGACGACGTGGTCGTCACGGCAATCCTCATCGCGGTCGCAGGGCATGAAACCACGGCGAATCTCCTGGGTGGCGCCATGGTGCGACTTCTCAGCGAGCACATCGACGGCAGCCCGATCATTGACGTCGTCGATCCCGCCGATGCGTCACTGCTTACCGAACTCTTGCGGCTCGATAGTCCAGTACAGGCCACCGCGCGCACGGCCACCGAAGACCACCTCATCGGCGGTGTTCACATTGCCGCCGGTCAGCAGGCTCTCGTGGTTATTGCCGCCGCCAACCGTGACCCAACTATTTTCGACGAACCGGATCAGCTCCAACTGGGCCGCACCGGACCGGCTCCCGTGACCTTCGGCTACGGTGCCCACTACTGTCTCGGTGCGGCGTTGGCGCGGCTAGAAACCACGATCGCCCTGCGCGGGATCATCGCACGCAAGCCCAAGCTTGTGGGCCCGGTGTCCTGGCGCGACACCGCGGCAATCCGCGGACCACTCAACATCCCGATGGTGTTTCACTCGCCCTAGCCGAACCGATCAGGGCAACTGAGATGCGCGTATTCGTCACTGGTGGCACCGGGGCGATCGGCGGCTACGCTGTTCCCGCGTTGACCGACGCCGGACATGTGGTCACTGCCCTAGCGCGCAGCGACGCGAAGGCCGACGTCTTGCGCGCCCAAGGCGCAACACCCGTTCGCGTGTCGTTGTTCAATCGCGATGTACTCGCGGCCGTGTTCGCCGGTCACGACGCTGTGGTTAATCTGGCTACCGCATTGCCTTCGACAACGGCGTTCGTCTTCCGGTCGGCGTGGAAAGCCTGTGACCGGGTGCGTGTTCAGGGATCGGCGGCGGTGGTCGACGCCGTACGAGCCGCCGGCGTGCCGCGATTGATCCAGGAGTCGGTGGTGATGATCTACGCCGACGGCGGCGATGAGTGGATAAACGAAGACCATCCGGTCGATCACTTCCCGATCGCGCGGGGCAATCACGCCGCCGAGGGCAACGCACGTCGATTCGCCGACATGGGTGGGTGCGCCACCGTGCTGCGGTTCGGAGTCTTCTATGGGCATGGCGCCGCAAACAGCGAGCAGATCCTGAATCTGGCGCGCTACCACATCGGGTTCGTTGCTGGCCGCGCTGACACCTACATGTCGTCGATCCACCTCAGCGATGCCGGCGCCGCGGTCGCGGCGGCGCTGACCTGTCCGGGCGGAACCTACAACATCGTCGACGACAACCCGGTCACCAAACGCCAGTACGCGCAGGCCTGCGCCGACGCCGTTGGCGCCAAGATGTGGTGCACATCTCCGGGGCGGCTCGGTCTGCTGCTGGGTGATCGTCTTACCTCACTGACGCGGTCGCTGCGAGTCAGCAACGCGCGGTTCCGTGCAGCAACCGACTGGCGACCCCGGTTCCCCAGCGTCAAGGAGGGCTATCACGCCATGACCAATCCACCACACGTCGCCGGGTGACTGAGCTTTCGTGCCCGACACGCAAACCGGACGGTAGAGAGGACGGAATGACCAACGATGGCTAGTGGCGGCACGCTTCAACGTCGGCTCGAGAAAGGCCTCTTCAATCCGATTTTTCGCCTAGCGCTACGCCTAGGGATCGCCCCGCGGGCGTTCGCCTTGCTCGAAACCACCGGCCGGCGCAGTGGTCAACCGCGCCTGACACCCGTCGGCAACGGCCTTGACGGCGATGTGTTCTGGGTGGTTGCTGAACACGGCAGCGGCTGCGATTACGTCAAAAACCTCATCGCGAATCCCTGCGTGCGCATCAAAATCGGGCGTCGCTGGCATGACGGCGTCGCCACCGTCATCAACGATGACGACGCCTCGGCGCGAAGGCGGCGCATCGACCAAGGCAACGGCCTGGTAGGTCGCGCCGACGGCGTCATATTCCGGGCCTCAGCCAGCAGTCCGGCCACAATACGGATCGACCTTCGGCACTGACCCCAGCATGAGGCAATCGCCAATGACCCTGCTATAGCCGCTGGCTTTGGTCGCCAAGATGCTGAAGTACTGTGCGGGAGCAGACATCTACGGTGTGGGAGCAAGATCGCGATGAGTGCTGGGGTGTTTGACGCCGTTGTCGTCGGCGCAGGGCCTAATGGGTTGGCTGCGGGAATCACCCTGGCCGAAGCGGGTCGGCGCGTACTTTTGCTGGAAGGCGCCGAGACTGTGGGCGGCGGCGCGCGGTCCGGGCATCTGACCGGTGATGAGTCAGTACACGATATCTGTTCGGCCGTGCACCCATTGGCGTTGGCGTCGCCGGTGTTTCGGCGGTGGCCATTACACCAGTACGGCCTCGAGTGGATTTTCGCCCCGATCGAAGTGGCCCATCCTCTCGACGACGGAACCGCCGTGGCGCTCTACCGCGATGTCAAGCAAACCGCCGCCGGATTGGCAGCCGACCGGCTGGCCTACCACGCTCTGATGGCTCCCCTTGTCTCCCAGGGCGAGCAGCTCTTCGACAGCATCCTCGACCCGTTGCCGCCTAAGCATCTGGCTGCGCTGTCAAAGCTTGCATGGTTGGGCGGTCGATCGGTTATCAGCCTTGCTCGGCGACGATTCACCGATCGGCGTGCGCCTGCTCTTCTGGCCGGGATGGCGGCGCATTCCTTTATGGCACTGGATCGGATCGGTACTGCCGGTATCGGGCTTGTCTTTGCGACCAGTGCGCACCAGTTTGGGTGGCCGATGGTTCGCGGCGGCTCCCAGCAACTTGTCGAGGCGCTTGCCGCCTACTTCCGCGATCTTGGCGGCGAAATCCAGCTGGGCCATTGGGTCAGGCAGCTTTCTGACGTGCCGGCCCACCGGGTTCTGCTTATGGATGTCGCACCCACGCAGGTAGCCGCGATCCTCGGCGACTGCTTAGGGCCCTGGCAGCGCGGCCGCTTCGCCCGTTACAACTACGGGCCGGGACTGTTCAAACTCGACTATCTGCTTGATGGGCCGATTCCGTGGAAGGCCGACCAGTGCTCCCAGGCGGCCACAGTGCACCTTGGCGGCACGCTGCCCGAGATCGCCACCAGCGAAGCAGACGTCAACGCAGGTCAACACCCGGCGAAACCCTTTGTTCTGCTCGCTCAGCAGAGCAGATTCGATCCAACACGCAGTCCAGATAACCGGGAAACGGTTTGGACCTACTGCCATGTGCCCAACGGCTCGACCGTGAGCATGGCTGAGGCGATCGACGCCCAGATCGAACGATTCGCACCCGGGTTCAAAGATCGTGTCATCACGAGGATCGGTACCACTGCCAGCGAGGAAGAAGCCCGCAATCCCACCATGCCCGGAGGTGTGATCGATGGCGGCCTCCACGACCCCTTCAGATACGTGCTCAACCTGATGGCGGGTCGGGGTCCACACCGCCTGCCCAGGCAGGGAACCTATTTGTGCTCGTCCTTCACGCCTCCAGGTCCAGGAGTGCACGGCATGTGCGGCTACTTGGCAGCTCGACTCGCCCTCTCTTCGAGAAACTTCTGACAGCGTCAAAACCCTCTGCGCCAGCACCTCTGGACGTGTCAGCCAACGTTGCCACCGTCGAGGTAAATGCGGATCGTGAGCGGATCGTTCGCGGCCGCACGGAAAACCACACACCGTCGACACGCCCGATCAGCCCTTTAGCGCTATCAAGGGCACGCCGCCGAGCCAACGGGTCGTCACCGTCGACGACGGTCGCGGTTCCATTGTGCCGTCGCTGGCCGACCGTCACCCTTACCCATGGATCAGCGAGGACATTCTGGACATAGCCGCACTGCGCTCCGCGCTCGACGATCAGCCAGAACACTGCGCCGTCGAGTCCCTTTCCAGCCGGGGTCAGCCGGCAGTGGCCGGTGCGACGGCCAGTCGTCTCCAACAGGGCGAGCGCCCGTGGCGCGATACCAGCCGGATCGGCGGATGGTTACTTATTTCCCAGGAAGCGCTGCAGCGAAGTGCTCGCCACACCCACGAGACCTAGCCGATCGCCGCCTCGACGTCGCGACGAATTGACGAACAGGCCGACCTCGGGCCACCATCAGCACACGGCCCGTGACCGGGCGCCCGGTCCCATGCCCTTGGCTAGCCGGTGGTCCCATCACCCTGGCAAGCGACACAGAGATCGCCGCCGCCGAGTATGCGTCGCACGGTGAAGCGTTTCGTGCTCGGCTGGGCAACGCGCGCCGCCTCAATGTTGGCTCGACCTCGAATGCGCTCGCCCGATTGCGGATACTCGAGAATGCCATCAGTTCGGTAGATTTGGTGCTCCGTCGCAGCCATCTTCCTCCCAGTGGATGCATCAACGTTCCGCCATTGGCGAGACCCCGACGCACATGTCGATCCCCGCACCACAACCCTCCCAGAATCGGCTTGTATTGCCAGCGTGGTGGGAGAACATCGCAGCCGTGCGACCATCTAGCGCGTGTTGGCTGAGCGGGCAGGCCAGGTTCACAACGCCCGAAGGAGCGTCGTTGCGCCGGCACCCTTTCCCAAGGTGTATCCCAGGAGTATCGTTCGGTCCCGCCAGCACATGTCGTCTTGACAGCTTGTCAGGAACTTTCGGCCTTCGATGACTTCGAGATCGTCTCTCCGTCTGGCCGTCAGCGGACCGTCACATTTCCGCAAGCTACCCGGACAGTGGATGCAGACGGAGGTAACGCTGATGGGTCGTGTTGCAGTGATCACCGGAGCCAGCCGGGGAATCGGTGCGGCGACGGCACTGGTCCTCGCGGAGGGGGGCTTTCGGGTGGTCGTCAACTACCGGTCCAGTGCCGATCAGGCAGACGAGGTGGTCCAGGCCGCAACCGCGGCCGGCGGTGAGGCCGTGGCGATTCAGGCAGATGTCACCGCACCCGACGATGTCGCCGCAATGGTCGACGAAACCGAACGGCGGTGGGGCCGGGTCGACGTGCTCGTGCACAACGCATTGATTCCTTACGATGTCACCTCATTCGCCGAGCTGAGCTGGGAGCAGCTCGGGGGCAAGGTGGACCGAGAGCTGCATGCCGCGTTCCTAATGACGAAAGCTGTTGTGCCGGGAATGATTTCCCGCAGTTACGGACGGCTGATCTATCTCAGCACGGGGTTGTCCCGCCGGCCCCGCGAAGGCATGATCACGCTGGGCACCGCCAAGGCGGCGCTGGACCAGTTTGTCCGGTTCGTCGCACTCGAGCTGGCACCGCATGGGATCACCGCTAACCTCGTTGCGCCCGCCACGGTGGCCGAAACGAAGGCGAACGAGCTGTTGGCCGCCGGAGAGGTGCGTCAACTCGGCGCAACCAACCCCATGGGGCGCCTGGTGCGCCCCGACGAGGTGGCCAAGACGGTGGCTTTCTTGGCGAGTGAGGATTCCGGTTTCACCACCGGCCATTACCTCGCCGTCAACGGCGGCCTGGCGATGGATTGAAATCAGGTTCCGCCGCCGGGGAGGTCAGCAGATCGGGAAAGGGGTTGGCGGTGCAGACGATCGATCTGGCCTATGTCGGGCGTGGTATCCACGAGGAGCTGGTCGCCCAAGTTGCCGACCAGGAGGGCTATTACGAGGATGAGGGCGTCCACGTCGCCATCCGCGACGGGGTCGGCTGGGAAGCGGAGCGCCTGCGCCGCGGCGCGACGATCGGTCTGGGCCGGGCCCTGTTGTCGCGGCTGACCGACGGGATCGGTTGGACAGTGCTCAGCGTGAACACCGATCGGCCGCTGTTCTGGTTTCTCGGCAGCGCCGATGTGACGTCCATGGCTGATCTTCGCGGGCGGCGCCTGGCCGTCCACGCCGCCGATAACCCGCCCGGTTGTTTCGCCCGCATCGTCCTGCGTAAGCACGGCCTGGACCCTGACCGCGACCTGGAATGTGTGGTGCGCCATCCGGGTGACTACCAGATGGACCTGCGACGCCTTCGGGACGGCTCGATCGACGCCGCCTACGTAGGCAGCACGCTCGCACCCGAACAGGTGGCCGAGGAAGAAGGGTTGCACCTGCTGGCCTGGGTCGGCGATCACTTCCGGATCCCCACCGTGGGCGTCGCAGTGGACCCCGTCCACATCCCGCTGGACAGCCCGGCGCTGCAGGCCCTGGTGCGGGCCAACCAGCGGGCGCTGCGGACCCTTGCCGAACAACCCCGGCTGGCCGTCGACTACATCGCCTGGTTCCTCAACCGACTCACGCGTGATGAAGCGCAACGACACTACGAACGCTACGTCGGCCCGTACTTCACCCCAAACCGCCAGGTGGACCTCAACATCGCACAGCAAGCGATCGATGCGGTTGCGGCGGAACTCGGCGTCGCCTCCGTAGCCGCCAAGGAGATCTATCAGCCCGCCCTACTCCCACAGTGAGCACCCGACGTCGGGCGGTACGGGCTGCCGACGATGTGCGAAGGCGGCGGGGCGCGAGATCAGGCGCGGGACAGCTCGAAGAGCGGGATGACGCGGCTGGTCTTCTGCTGGTACTCCGCGAAGCCCGGCGCGGCCTCGGTGAATCGGGCCCAGGCCGCGTCACGTTCCAGCCGCGGCAGCTCGCGGGCCAGGACATCGTATGAGTCGCCGCCGATCTCGATGTGCGCCCGCGGAGTGGCGCGCAGGTTGTGCACCCACGCAGGGTTGACGTCGGCGCCGCGGAACGAGCCGGCGATGATCAGCTTGCCGTCGATGCGCTGGTAGGCCAGCGGGTTCACCCGGGGCTGATGAGACTTCGCGCCGGTCGTGGTGAGCAGCAGCAGGTCCGCGCCCTCGAACGGGCCGCCGACCTTGCCGCGGTTGGCGCGGAACTCATCGACGATCCCGGCGTTGAAACCCTTCAGCTCGTCGAGGTTGGGCTGTTCTTCGGTCATTTCTGGTCACCCTTCCCGGGTCCGACGTCGATGCCGGACTCCCTACGCTGCTGCTCGGTGATCGCTGCCGGCGCGTCCGTCAGCGGGTCGACGCCGCCGCCGGTCTTCGGAAAAGCGATCACCTCGCGGATCGAGTCCATCCCGGCCAGCAGCGCGGTGATGCGGTCCCAGCCGAACGCGATCCCGCCGTGCGGGGGCGCCCCGTACTGGAAGGCCGTCAGCAGGAAACCGAACTTTTCCTGCGCCTCGTGGCGGCCCAGCCCCATGATCGCGAACACCCGCTCCTGGATGTCGCGGCGATGGATACGGACCGAGCCGCCGCCGATCTCGTGGCCGTTGCAGACGATGTCGTAGGCGTCGGCCAGCACCGCACCCGGATCCGTCTCGAGCTTGTCCTGCCACTCCGGTTTGGGTGCGGTGAACGCGTGATGGACCGCCGTCCACGCCCCGTGGCCCACCGTGACCTCGCCGTGTGCGGCGGCCTCGTCGGCCGGCTCGAACAGCGGCGGGTCGACCACCCAGACGAACGCCCACGCAGCCGGGTCGATCAGGTCGAGCCGGCGGGCGATCTCGATGCGGGCGGCCCCCAGCAGCGCGCGCGAGGACTTCGGCGCCCCCGCCGAGAAGAACACGCAGTCACCGGGGTTCGCCCCGACGTGGGCGGCCAGCCCGTCGCGTTCGGCGTCGGTCAGGTTCTTGGCCACCGGCCCGCCGAGCGTCCCGTCGTCGTTCACCAGCACGTACGCCAACCCGCGGTGGCCGCGCTGCTTCGCCCAGTCCTGCCAAGTGTCCAGGGTCCGCCGCGGCTGCGACGCCCCGCCCGCCATCACGACCGCGCCGACGTAGGGCGCCTGAAACACCCGAAACCCGGTGTCTTTGAAGAAGGCCGTGCACTCGACGAGCTCCAGACCGAACCGCATGTCGGGCTTGTCGGACCCGAACCGGCGCATCGCCTCGGCATAGCTGATCCGCGGTATCGGCCGCGGCAACTGGTAGCCGATCAGCGCCCACAGCGCGGCCAGGATCTCCTCGGAGATCGCGACCACGTCCTCGGCGTCGACGAAGCTCAGCTCCATGTCCAGCTGGGTGAACTCCGGCTGGCGGTCGGCGCGGAAGTCCTCGTCGCGGTAGCACCGCGCGAACTGAAAGTAGCGCTCCATGCCGGCCACCATCAGCAGCTGCTTGAACAGCTGCGGGCTCTGCGGCAGCGCATAGAAGTTACCCGGCTGCAGCCGGGCGGGCACCAGGAAGTCGCGGGCCCCCTCGGGTGTGGAGCGGGTCAGCGTCGGCGTCTCGATCTCGATGAAGTCGTGGCGCGCCAGCACCTCGCGGGCGGCCGCATTCACCTTGGAGCGCAACCTGATCGCCGAACCCGGGCCGTCGCGGCGCAGGTCCAGGTAACGGTACTTCAGGCGCGCCTCCTCCCCCGCCGGCTCGTCGAGCTGGAACGGCAGCGGCGCGCTTTCACCCAGCACGGTCAGCGACGTGGCGTTGACCTCGATCTCGCCCGTCGGCAGCTCGGGGTTTTCGTTGCCCGCGGGCCGGATCTCGACGACACCCTCCACCGCGACGCAGAACTCGGCGCGCAGCCGGTGCGCCTGCGCCAGCACGTCCGGTTCGCGGAACACCACCTGCGACACACCCGACGCGTCACGAAGGTCGATGAAGATGACCCCGCCGTGGTCACGACGACGCGCGACCCAGCCGGCCAGCGTAACCTTCTGGCCGGCGTCGGCGGCCCGCAACGAACCGGCGGCGTGACTGCGCAGCACAAAAACTCCCTGTAAAACGCGACAAAGCGGACAGCCCAGTCTAGATGTGCCGAATCACCGGTAGCTTCGCACTCGTGGGCACACGCATCGCGGTGGTGGGTCCGGGCGCCGTGGGATCCACGGTCGCCGCGTGCCTGCACCACGCCGGTTACCCAGTGGTGCTGTGCGGCCGCACCGCCCGCGACCACCTCGACGTCCGGCCCGACGGCGCGGACCCGATCATCGTCCCCGGGCCGGTGCACACCGATCCCGGCGAGCTGACCGGGCCGGTCGACCTGGTGCTGCTGGCGGTCAAGGCCACCCAAAACGACGAGGCGGCCCGCTGGCTGGCGGTGCTGTGCGACGAGAACACCACCGTGTGCGTGCTGCAGAACGGCGTCGAGCAGGTCGAGCAGGTGCAGCCGCACTGTCCGCGGTCCACCGTGGTGCCCGGCATCATCTGGTTTCCGGCCGAAACGCAGCCCGGCGGCTGGGTCCGGCTGCGCGGCGAGCCCAGGGTGACCGTACCGGCCGCCGCCGGACCCGTCGCCGACGTCCTGCGCGCGGCCGGTTGTGTCGTCACCGCCGCGGCCGACTTCACCACCGAGGCGTGGCGCAAGCTGCTGGTCAACGCGCTCGCCGGGCTCGAAGTGCTTACCGGGCGCGGGGCGGGGATGTTCCGGCGCGACGACGTCGCGGCGCTGGCCTCACGCTACCTGCGCGAGTGCCTGGCGGTGGCCCGCGCGGAGGGAGCCGCCCTCGACGACGCCGCGGTCGACGACATGGTCAACATGTTCCAGCGCGCGCCCGAAGACATGGGCACCTCGATGCTGGCCGACCGGCAGGCGGGCCGGCCGCTGGAGTGGGAGGTGCGCAACGGCGTCATCATCCGCAAGGCGGCTCGGCACGGCCTGCCGGTGCCGATCAGCGAGGTTGTGGTGGCGCTGCTGGCCGCCGCCGGCGACGGCCCCGGCTGAGGCTCAATACAGCTGCGCCCACGCGAGCCGGCGGGCACGGTCGGGGTCGTCGACCACGACATCACGCGTGGAACGGATGACCCGGGTGGCCCGGCGCGGGACGTCGTAGCGCGGCCAGCCCGGCACGGTGCCGTCGTGGACGAAGGCGAGCCAGGCGCGCTGCATCCGCCTGCCCACCGACGGCCGAACCCGCCGCCCGAGCGGGTGAATCATGCGGCCCAGATACGAGCCGTAGCTGTGGTGGACGTGCACGATCTCGCTGCCGTGGGTGGCGCCCAGCCCGAGGGCGCGCAGGCTCAACCCGACGTGGTCGAACCGGTAGCAGCGCGTCGGCGCGTGGCCGCTGTACGCGTCGGCGAACGCCCACGTCGGGCCGCCGAACATGACGTCGGAGCCCACCGCGATCGCCGCCCGCCGGCGCGGATAGCCCGGATAGGCGGCCAGCACGTCGGCGCGCGCGCCGGGCGCGACGCGGTCGAAGTACGCGTCGATCGTCGCGGGCGTGGTGGGCAGCATCGGCGGTCGCGACCACGCGAACATTGTCGCCTCGTGGCTGTTGGTCCCGATGATCAGCGGCAGTCGGGCCAGCTCGCCCGTGCGGGCCGCGTCGATCGGGTGCCGCGGCAGCAGGTCGACACCGTGGGTGAGCCCGTAGGCCAGCCTGGGTGTGGCCGCCGCCGCGGCGCGCAGCTGCAGCTGCCCGGCGGCGTACCGCAACCGCCGCTGCGGCAACGCCTTCAGCTCGGCCACGGTGACGCCGAGCTGACGCAGGAACTCGTGGGCGCGGCGGGCCCGCAGCTCACGGCCGGCGACCAGCGGCAGGGCGGGGCTCTGCGCGATCGCGCGGCCGAACAGCCCGGCCGCTGCCGGGCTGGCCAGCAGCGCCAGCACCGAGGTCGCGCCGGCGGATTCGCCGAACACCGTGACACGGCCGGGATCACCGCCGAACGCCGCGATGTTGTCGCGCACCCAGTGCAGCGCGGCAAGCTGGTCGCGCAACGCCAGGTTGTCGTCGAAACCGTCGCCCAGCGCGCTGAGCTCCAGTCCGCCGAACACCCCGATGCGGTAGGTCACGTTGACGACGACCACATCCCCGTTGGCCGCCAGCCGCGAGCCGTTGTACAGCTGAAACTGGCCGGCGCCGAACACGAATGCGCCGCCGGGGATCCACACCATCACCGGTAGCGACCCGGCGGCGCTCGGCGACCACACCGTCAGCGTCAGGCAGGCCTCGTCGCGCAGCTTCGGGTCATCGCGGCCGCCGCCGACGAACGAGCGGCCCTGCGGCGGCAGCGGGCCGTGCCGCGTCGCGTCGCGCACACCACGCCAGGCCGGTGCCGGGCCGGGGGCCAGGAACCGACGGTCGCCGACGGGCTGCTCGGCGTACGGAATTCCGCGCCAGACCCCGACGCCGGCTTCGGTGGTGCCGCGCAGCGCACCGCACGCGGTGTGGACGACGGTCGGGAGTTCGACATCGACGGCCACGGGCGAATCGTAGAGTGGAAAGCTGAACAAGGCCGGTCAGCAGGCGCAACGGCGATGCGATGGAGCGGTGCGTTGACCTTCAAGGAAGGCATGCAGATCGACACAAGCACCACATCGACGAGCGGAGGGGCGGCGGCCGCGGCATCGCGATCGGCGGTGGTATCGCCGGGTGATCGTCGTGATCGGGGCTGCTCGGGGTGGACCCCGGCAACGTCGCCGGCTATAGCCGCGACTGCGCCGCGATGGCGGTGTCGCTGGTGCGCAACGGACGGATCATCGCGTCCTGCGCGAACGAGGCGATGAGCTCGCCGTTTTCGGTGTGCACCGCCCCCCGCACAAACGACATGCCGGCGCCGACCTGAGTGCTCTCGTGCGTGTACAGCAGCCAGCCGTCCCAGCGCACGGGTTCGTGGAAGCTGACCGTGATGGTCATCGGCGCGGTCGACACGGTCAGGTGGGCCTGGCTGGTGCCGATGCCTTCATGCGCGCGCATCGTGGTGGAGATCCCGAGGTGGCCGGTGAAATAGGCGATCAGCGCCTTGGCCAGATCCTCGCGGGCCGGGATCGGCTCGTAGTGCAGCCAGGCGTAGAGCTCGGGCGGGCCGACCTCGTCGGGGCTGTTGACGTCCACCACGTCGACCAGCCGCAGCTCACGCCCGATCATCGGCATCGGCGAGATGTTGGCGTCGGCGGGGGCCGCGACGTCGGGACGCGGCAGGTGGTGGCGGATCACGTCGTCGGACGGCACATCGGCCAGCACTGTCACCGTGATGGCGCGCCGACCGTTCTGCCGGGCGGCGACGATCGCGGTGGCCATCGAACGGCCCTCGTGCACGACGTCGAGGCCGAATTCGACCGGCGGGCCGACCATCACCGCGCGCGCGAACACCGCGTGGGCCGAGCGCACCGACTTGTCCGGAAACCGCTTGGCGGCGGCCACGATCGCCTGCGCCAGCACCTGGGTCCCCTCCACCACCTGTCGCTCGTCGCCGGCGGCGATGCCGGTCTGGCCGGTGAAGCGGTCCGGTCCGTCGGGTCGCACATCGAACAGGTCGAGCAGGTCGGTGACGGACCACCGGGTCTGCTCCGGTTCGGTGGTCATAGGGTCCGCCTCTCGGGAGGAGTCGATTCGGCCGTCGGTGCAACACAGTACCGGTAACGTCATTCTCCAAGCTCAACGACCACACGGGCGAGACCGGGAGAATGTTTGCATGGGCAAGCCGACGGATACCGGCGAAAGCCTGCGGCAGCGGGCAGTTGAGCAGTCGCTGGACACCGCCCGGCGCAAGGCCGAGTCGCGCACCGACCGATTCATGAAGTCCGCACTGGAAATCCTGGGTGAGACGGGGCGGACCGACTTCACGGTGCTCGAGGTCGTCGAGCGGTCCAAGACCTCGCTGAGGGCGTTCTACCAGCTCTTCGCCACCAAGGATGAACTGTTGCTGGCGCTCATCGACAAGATCATGGCTGAGTCAACCCGGCGATGGCACGAGGAGACCGCGGCGCTAGGGGGCACGGCGGCGCTTCGCGTGCTGATCGACCGGATCTGCGCGCCCGCCCCCACCAGCACCCAGGAAGGCATCAACAGGGGGCTCACCTTCTACAACGATCATCTCGCCGAGAGCCTGCCCCGCGAATACGCGAGGGTGCTGGCGTCGCTGCACCAACTGATCCGCGACATCCTCGATCGCGGCATCGGCGAGGGCGCATTCCGCCGCGACCTCGACGTCGAGACGTCGGCGGCGCTGATCATGCAGACGGTGCTGGGTGCGATGCGGCTGCGCATGCTGGGCGCCGAGTTGAACGGCGTCCCGATCGACAGCGGTCACATCTACGAGTTCTGCGTTCGGGGCCTGGAAAGCGACCAGCCAGCGCGCTGACGAGCAGGTTCTCGGTTTCGGCGGAAGGATGGTAACGTCATTACCGTCTCGGGCTGCCAGAGCCTTCCAGCAGAATTCAAGGAGGTCGCCATGCCGTCACGCGAACTGTCCTTCCCGGTCTTCGACGCCGACAACCACATGTACGAGCCGCAGGAAGCGCTGACCAAGTTCCTGCCGGAGCGGCGCAAGCACGTCATCGACTACGTGCAGGTCCGCGGCCGCACCAAGATCGTGGTCCGCGGACACATCAGCGAGTACATCCCCAACCCGACGTTCGACGTGGTGGCGCGGCCCGGTGCGCAGGAGGAGTACTTCCGGCACGGCAGCGGCGGCAAGAGCTACCGCGAGGTGATGGGCGAGCCGATGAAGGCCATTCCGGCCTTCCGTGAGCCCGGGCCGCGGCTGGAGGTGATGAACGAGCTCGGCATCGACTATGCGCTGATGTTCCCGACGCTGGCCAGCCTGGTCGAGGAGCGGTTGAAAGACGACCCGGACCTGATCCACGACGTGATTCACGCGCTCAACGAGTGGATGTATGAGACCTGGTCGTTCGACTACGAGGGCCGCATCTTCGCCACCCCGGTGGTGAGCCTGCCGATCGTGGACCGCGCACTGGAAGAGCTGCAGTGGTGCCTGGACCGCGGCGCCCGCACCGTGCTGGTGCGCCCGGCACCTGTTCCCGGTTACCGCGGCACCCGCTCGTTCGGCTTCGAGGAGTTCGACCCGTTCTGGCAGGCCTGCATCAAGGCCGGCATCCCGGTGTCGATGCACGCCTCCGACAGCGGGTACGCCGAGTTCCTCAACGTCTGGGAGCCCGGCGACGAGTTCCTGCCGTTCAAGCCCACCGCCTTCCGGATGGTCGCGATGGGCAAGCGCCCGATCGAGGACGCGATGAGCGCGCTGGTGTGCCACGGCGCCCTGTCGCGCAACCCCGAGCTGCGGGTGCTGTCGATCGAGAACGGCGCCGAGTGGGTACCCTACCTGCTCAAGCAGTTCAAGGGCGTGTACGCGAAGATGCCGCACGCGTTCGCCGAGGACCCGGTCGAGGCGTTCAAACGCTGCGTCTACATCAGCCCGTTCTGGGAAGACAAGTTCGTCGAGATCGCCAAGATGGTCGGCACCGACCGGGTGGTGTTCGGTTCGGACTGGCCGCACCCGGAGGGCCTGAAGGATCCGATCACCTTCGTCGACGAGCTCGCGGATCTGCCCGACGCGGACCAGGCCAAGATCATGGGCGGCAACATGATGAAGCTGTTCAAGATACCCAGCCCGGTTCCCGCGTGACCGAAGCCGCCTCCCCGGAGACGGTGCTGTTCGCGTCCACGGCGCAGGCGTTCCTGGAAAAGGAAGCATCGCTGAGCCGGGTGCGCGAGCTGCACGCCGCCGGTATCTCCTTCGAACCCGAGTGGTGGCGGCGTGCCGCCGAGCTGGGCTGGGCGGGTCTGTTGGTGCCCGAGGAGCTCGGCGGCGGCAGTGTCTCCGGCAACGGCGTCGAGGACCTGGCCGCCATCGCCGAGCAGATCGGCCACACCGTCGCGCCCGGGCCGTTGCATCCGGTGAGCACCGTGCTGGCCGGGCTGGCCGACGCCGACGAGGCCGGCCGGCACGCGGAGACGATCGAGTCGCTGGTCGCCGGTGAGGTGGTCGCGGCGTGGGCGGTCTACGAGCCGGGCAAGCCGTGGGCTCCGCTGCACGGCGACCTCACCGCCACGCGGACCGACACGGGCTACCGCCTCGACGGGGTCAAAGACCGCGTCGAGGCCGGTGTCGAGAGCGGGCTGTTGCTGGTGGTCGCCCGCTGTGACGGCGCGCTGCGCCAGTTTCTGGTGCCCGCCGACGCCGCGGGTGTCCGGATCGAACCGCAGCGATCGGTGGACCTGGTCAAGCGTTACGCCCGGGTGCGTTTCACCGGCGTGGACGTGGACGAATCCGCGGCGGTGGGAACGCCCGAACAGACCGCGGCGCTGATCGAGCGGCAGAGCCAGATCGCGCAGGTGCTGCAGTGCGCCGAGGTCGTCGGCATTCTCGACACGGTGCTGGGGTTCACCGTTGGTTGGGCGTTCGACCGGCACACGTTCGGCCGCCCGCTGGTTTCCTATCAGGCGCTCAAACACCGCTTCGCCGACATGAAGATGTGGCTGGAGGCGTGCCGGGCGACCACCCGCGCGGCGGTGGCCGCGGTGGCCGCGCGCGCGCCGCGAGCGGCGATGTCGGTCAGCGTGGCCAAGTCCTACGTCGGCGAGCGGGCCGCGCCGATCGTGCAGGACTGCATACAGCTGCACGGCGGGATCGGGGTGACGTGGGAACACGACCTGCACCTGTACCTGCGGCGAGTCACGTTGTACCGCGCGATGTTCGGCACACCCGAGGAGCACAACCTGCGCGTGTACGAGCTGACCAACCGGCCGGCGTCATGACCGAAAACCCGGCGGAATTCGCGGCGCGGGCCAGGGCTTGGCTGGCCGAGAACATGCCGACAATCGACCCGGCCGATCCGCCGCTCGCCGACCGCGGCAGCGAGTCCGCGTGGCGACGAGCTCGGGAACTGCAGAAGCGGCTCTATGAGGGCGGATTCGCCGGCATCTGCTTCCCGCGCGACTACGGCGGCCTCGGCCTGGGCATCGAATACCAGAAGGCCTTCGACGCCGAGACCGTCGGCTACGAGATGCCGATCATCCTCAACACGCCAACGTTCACGATCTGTTGCGCGACGATCCTGGACACCGGCAGCGAAACCCAGAAGCGCCAGCGGATCTCGGCGGCGCTGCGCGGGGACGAGGTGCTGGTGCAGCTGCTGTCGGAGCCCAGCGGCGGATCCGATCTCGCCGGCGTCATCACCCGGGCCGACCGCCAGGGCGACAAATGGATCATCAACGGCGCAAAGACGTGGAGCACCAGCGCATTTGCCGCAGATTACGGGCTGCTACTGGCCCGGACGAACTGGGACGTGCCCAAGCACGAGGGGCTCACCATGTTCCTGGTGCGCATCGACAGCCCGGGGATCACGTTGCGCCGCATCCGCCAGGTCACCGGGTCCAACGAGTTCTGCGAAGAGTTCTTCGACGGGGTCGAGGTCGGTGACGACGCGATCCTCGGCGAGGTGCACAACGGCTGGGCCGTGGCGTCCCGTCAGCTGTACCACGAGCGGCGCGCGGTCGGCGGCGGCTCCGAATTCGCCAGTGGGATAGGCAGTGAGGGCGTCACCGACCGGCCCGTCGACTACGCGGCGCTCGCCGCGGCGACCGGCCAGGCCGACAACGAGCGCATCCGCGAGATGGCGGGACGGGCGCTGGTGCACCGGGTGGTGCAGGATCAGCTCAACGAGCATGTCTACCACGCGGTCCGAGACGGATCGCTGCCCCCGGCCGCCGGTTCGATCACCCGCAACTTCCACGCCGAGACCGTGCAACTGGAGATCGACACGACGCTGGCCATCGCAGGCGCCGCCGGGGTGGTCGACGACCCCGCCGGCCCGCTGCGGTTCGGCGAGCGCTACCTCTCGCGGCAGACCGCGTCCCTCGGCGGGGGCACCACCGAGATGGCACGCAACGTGATCGGCGAGCGGGTGCTGGGCTTCCCGCGCGAATATGCCGCCGACCGCGGCGTGCCGTTCAAAGAGGTGCGGCGCGGCGGACGATCCGATCAGAACAACGTCGGCTGAACCGATGCCGCAGGGGTGACCGGCGACGGTGTCGGCTGCATGCCGCGGTGGCCGCCGGCGAGCCGGTGCTTGGCGACCAGCGCGGCGGCCCGGGACCGCAGCGCCTCGCGGTAGTCGGGCGGCGGGTAGGCTCCACGCCGGTACAGCTCGCGGTAGCGGTCGACCAGCTCGGGGTGCGACCCGGCCAGCCAGTCCATGAACCAGGCCCGGTTGGACCCGCGCAGGTGCAGACCGAACACGGTCACCCCGGTGGCGCCGGCGGCGGCGATCCGGCCGAGCAGCCCGTCGAGGTGGTCTGCCGAGTCGGTCAGATACGGCAGCACCGGCGCCACCATCACATCGCAGTCCAGCCCCGCGTTGCGGATCGCGGCGATCAGCGCCAGCCGGGCCTCGGGCGACGGCGTGCCCGGCTCCACGTCGCGATGCAGGTCGGGATCGGCGACCGCCAGCGATACCGCGACGCTCACGCGAACGTGGTTGGCCGCGTCGGTCAGCAGCGGCAGGTCTCGGCGCAACAGCGTGCCCTTGGTCAAAATCGAGAACGGTGTGCCGGAAGCGGTGAGCGCAGCAATGATGCCCGGCATCAGCGCGTAGCGTCCCTCCGCCCGTTGATACGGATCGGTGTTGGTGCCCAGCGCGACGATGTCATGGCACCACGACGGCCGTGCCAATTCGCGGCGCAGCACCTCGCCGACATTGGTCTTGACGACGATCTCGCTGTCGAAATCGTTGCCGGGGTCGAACTCCAGGTACTCGTGCGTCGGCCGGGCGAAGCAGTACCGGCAGGCGTGCGAGCAGCCGCGGTAACCGTTGACGGTGTAGCGGAACGGCAGCATCGCCGCATTGGGCACCTTGTTGAGCGCGGACTTGCAGAGCACCTCGTGGAAGGTGATGCCGTCAAACTGCGGGGTGCGCACGCTTCGGACAAAGCCCAGCCGCTGCAGGCCGGGCAGCGCGCCGTCGTCGACAGCGACCCCCTGAGCGTCCCAGCGCATGACCTCATTCGAACGTAGGTTCGACAGCGTGTCAAGTATCGTGCTCGTATGGCCGGCGGGAAACCCTACGGGCGTCTGCAACATCGGGCGGTCAACGGCAAGCGGATGGCCTACATCGATGAGGGCGACGGCGACGCGGTGGTGTTCGCGCACGGCAACCCGACCTCGTCGTATCTGTGGCGCAACGTGATGCCGCACGTGGAGGGCATGGGCAGGCTCGTCGCGTGCGATCTGATCGGGATGGGCGACTCGGAGAAGCTCACCCCGTCGGGCCCGGATCGCTACCACTACTTCGAGCAGCGCGACTACCTGTTCGCGTTGTGGGACGCCCTGGATCTCGGGGACAACGTCGTGCTGGTGCTGCACGACTGGGGCTCGGCGCTCGGGTTCGACTGGGCGAACCAATACCGAGACCGCGTACAGGGCATCGCGTTCATGGAAGCCCTCGTCGCGCCGATGACATGGGACGACTGGGACGACAGCGTTCGCGGGGTTTTCCAGGGCTTCCGGTCACCGGAGGGCGAGCGGATGGTGTTGGAGCAGAACCTTTTCGTGGAGGCGGTGCTGCCCGGCGCGATCCGCCGCACGCTCAGCGACGAGGAGATGAACCACTATCGGCGGCCCTTCGCCAACGTCGGGGAGGACCGGCGGCCGACGCTGTCCTGGCCGCGCAACATCCCCATCGACGGCGAGCCAGCCGATGTCGTCGCCGTGGTCGAGGACTATGGCCGCTGGCTAGCCGGCAGCGACGTGCCGAAGCTGTTCGTCAACGCCGAACCCGGCGCGATCGTGCGCGACCGCATCCGCACAATCGTGCGCAGCTGGCCCAACCTTGCGGAGGTCACCGTCAGCGGCGTGCACTTCATCCAGGAAGACAGCCCCGACGAAATCGGCGCCGCGGTGACGCGGTTCGTCCGCACGCTGCGCACGCCGGCGTGAGCGTGCTGCTGTTCTCCTACGGGACCCTGCGCCAGCGGGACGTTCAGCTGGCAACGTTCGGGCGTGCGCTCGACGGGCGGACCGACGCGATCGTCGGCTATGACCTCGATTATGTGACGATCACCGACCCGCACGTGATCGCGACCAGCGGCAGCGACCGCCACCCGATCCTGCGGCCGAGCGATCGCCCGAACGCCGAGGTGGCCGGCACCGTGTTCGAGATCAGCGAGGCCGACCTCGCCGCCGCCGACGCCTACGAGGTCGACGACTACTGCCGGGTCTCGGTGCCGCTGCGTTCCGGCGGCCAGGCCTGGGTCTACGTGTACGCGTGATCACCAGGGCCGCAGCGCGCACTGCACGCCGCTGGCGCCGTCCTGCTGCACGACCGTCACGCCGTCGACCGCGATCTCGCAGTGCAGCTGCGGCGCCACCCGCAGCGCGCCGCTGGCGCTCACCAGCGCCCACTGGTTCGGGTCGTTGAGCGTGGTTTGGTACACCCACGGCTGGCCAGGCGCGAGCAGCGTGCGGACCTGAGTCAGATACTGCGAGGAGTTGGCGTCGTATGCCGACTGGCTCGGCGGCTCGGTGTTGAGGTAGTAGATGTTGCCGGTCATCTCGCTCTGCGTGGTGACGGTGTAGGTGACCTGATGGCCGGCCGGATCGGCAATCGACGTCGCAGGGGTGGCCGCCACACCCGCGGCCGCGACCAGCGATGCCAGCCCGACGGCCACCGCGACCCTGGTTGTCGCTCGTCCCATGTTCGTCATGTCGCGCACGGTACCGGATTGGTTACATACGCTTGCTATTCAGCCGCGACAGCACGTCGGCAACCACGGTGTCGATCGGCACGTCGACCTGGTCGCCGGTCGCCAGGTCCTTCACGCCGATCGTCGACGCCTCGATGTCGCGGTCACCGGCCACCAACGCCAGCGCCGCACCGGAGCGGTCCGCCGCGCGCATCGCGCCCTTGAGCCCGCGGTCGCCGTAGGCCAGGTCCACCCGCACGCCCGCGGCCCGCAGCCCGGAGGCCAGCACCGCCAGCTCGAGCTTGGCCTGCTCACCGAGCGGCACGCAGAAGACGTCGCAGCGGGTGGGGGTGCCGACCGGCGTGCCCTCGGCCCGCAACGCGAGCATGGTGCGGTCGACACCAAGCCCGAAACCGATGCCGGAGAGGTCTTGTCCGTCGAGCTGGCGCATGAGCCCGTCGTAGCGGCCGCCCCCGCCGATACCGGACTGCGCGCCGAGCCCGTCATGGACGAACTCGAACGTGGTCTTGGTGTAGTAGTCGAGCCCGCGCACCAGCCGCGGGTTGATCGTGTACGGCACGCCCAGGGCATCCAGATGCGCCAGCACGGTCTCAAAGTGCTGCTTGGCCTCATCGGACAGATGATCGAGCAGCACCGGCGCGCCGGCGGTCATCGCGCGCACGTCGGGGCGCTTGTCGTCGAGCACGCGCAGCGGGTTGATCAGCACCCGCCGGCGGGTCGGCCCGTCCAGGTCGAGGGCCACCAGGTAGTCCTGCAGCAGCTCGCGGTACTGGGGACGGCAGGTGTCGTCACCCAGCGACGTGATCTCCAGCCGGAAGTTCTGCAGGCCCAGCGACCGGAACCCAGCGTCGGCGACCGCGATCACCTCCGCATCCAGCGCCGGGTCGTCGACGCCGATCGCCTCGACTCCCACCTGCTGCAGCTGTCGATACCGGCCGGCCTGCGGGCGCTCGTAACGGAAGAACGCCCCGGCGTAGCACAGCTTGACCGGCAGCTGCCCGCGGTCGAGGCCGTGCTCGATGACCGCGCGGATCACCGGCGCGGTGCCTTCCGGGCGCAGCGTCACCGAGCGACCGCCGCGGTCTTCGAACGTGTACATCTCCTTGGACACGACGTCGGTCGACTCGCCGACACCGCGGGCGAACAGCGCCGTGTCCTCGAAGACCGGCAGCTCGACGTCGCTGTAGCCGGCGCGGCGCGCCGCGTTGAGCAGTCCGTCGCGCACGGCCACGAACTGGGCCGACTCCGGTGGCAGGTAGTCGGGGACGCCCTTGGGCGCCCGGAATTCGGTCACCGGCTCAACCCTTCGAGGAACGGGTTGGCGCGGCGCTCGGCGCCGATGGTGGTGGAATCGCCGTGCCCGGGCAGCACCACGGTGTCGTCGTCGAGCACCAGCAGCTTGGTCACGATCGAGCCGAGCAGGTCGCGGCCGCTGCCGCCGGGCAGGTCGGTGCGGCCGACCGAACCCTGGAACAGCGTGTCGCCGCTGAACACGACGTCGGTGTCGCCGGTGATCCGGAACGTCACCGAGCCGCGGGTGTGCCCCGGGGTGTGGTCGACCACCACGGTGAGCCCGCCGACGTCGACCTTGTCGCCGTCGCGCAGCTCGACCAGCAGCTTCGGCTCACGGAACAGCGCGCCGACCAGCAGCTGGCCCAGCCGCGGCCCGAAGCCCCGGATCGGGTCCGTCAGCATCGGGCGGTCCCCGGGGTGGATGTGCGCGGGAATGCCGAAGGTGTCGCACACCTGGCGTGCCGACCAGATGTGATCGATGTGCCCGTGGGTGAGCAGCACCGCTCCCGGGGTGAGGTGATGGGCCTGCAGCGCCCGCCGCAGCCTGGGCATGGCGCCCTGGCCGGGGTCGACGACGAACGCCTCGGTGCCGGGTTCGCGCGCCACCAGGTAGCAGTTGCAGGCCAGCATGCCGGTGGGGAAGCCGGTGATCAACACGAGGTCCAGTTTTGCACTGCCGACAAGCGGGTTTGCGGCTGCATGGCACACTCGGTGGCGCAAACGCGTCAGGCGTGGAGGCGATGAGCGCTTGCGCGAAGAGCAGAGAGCGGCGACGAGGAGGACGACGGCGGTGCCGACAAACCAACAGCGGCGGGCGACGGCGAAGCGGAAACTGCAACGGCAGCTTGAGCGGCGCGCGCAGCAGGCCCGCCGGCGCCGGATCGTGACGATCGCCGCGTTGTCCGTATTCGCCGTCGCGGTGGTCGTGGCGGTGGTGGGTTATTTCGTTATTGGAAAAAGCCCCGGTCACAAGACGGCGGCACCCAACGCGCCCACCACCTCGGCCGGCGCCGCGCCTGCAGCGTCGGGCCTGCTGCCGCCGTTCAAGCCGCCGGCCGGGCTGGGTGAGAACTGCCAGTATCCGGCCAGTCCGCAGCCGGCGGCCAAGCAGGTCAGCCCGCCGCGCAGCGGCAAGGTGCCGACGGATCCCGCTCAGGTCAGCGTCAGCATGGTGACCGATCACGGGCCGATCGGCATCCAGCTGGACAACGCGAAGTCACCGTGCACGGTCAACAGTTTCGCCAGCCTGGCCGGGCAGAAGTTCTTCGACAACACGGCGTGCCACCGGCTGACCACCGCGCCGACGCTGGGAGTGCTGCAGTGTGGCGACCCGACCGGGCAGGGCACCGGCGGGCCCGGCTACCAATTCGCCAACGAGTACCCAACCAACCAGTACCCGCCCGGCGATCCGGCGCTGCAGCAGCCGATCGTGTACCCGCGCGGCACCCTGGCGATGGCCAACGCCGGGCCCGACACCAACGGCAGCCAATTCTTCCTGGTGTACAAGGACTCCCAGCTGCCGCCCAACTACACCGTGTTCGGCACCATCGACGCGACCGGCCTGGCCACGCTGGACAAGATCGCGGCGGCGGGCGTGGCCGGCGGCGGCGAGGACGGCAAGCCCGCGACGCCGGTGACGATCACGTCGGTGCGGTTGGACTAGCGCCGTCACTTGCGGGGTGGGCGCAGGAATCTCATCGCCGCGCGCACGACGGGTTCGGGCAGCCGGTCCTTGGCCGACAGCGCCGCGGTGGACGCGCGGGTGCGGATCGGCGTGCCCCGGCCGAACATGCGGTTGATCGGCCCGCCGGACGGCTCCAGGTCGAAGTGCAGCGGCCTGGCCCCGTCCACGGCGCCGAGCGCGTTGCCGATCACCACGCGCTGGATTTCGCTGGTGCCCTCGAAGATCGTGTACAGCTTGGCGTCGCGGTACCACTTCTCCACCGGGTGGTCACTGATATAGCCCCACCCGCCCATCGTCTGGATGGCCCGCTCGGTAGCCCTGACCGCGACCTCGCTGGCGGCCAGCTTCGACATCGAGCCCTCGCCCCGCTCGAACGGCACCCCGTTGGCCGCCATCCACGACGCCCGCCACGTCAACAGCCGCGCGGCGTCGATCTGGGTGGCGATCTCGGCCAGCGGGAACGCGACCCCCTGGTTGTCGATGATCGGCGCGCCGAACGCCTCCCGGCGGTTGGCGTACGCGGTGGCGTATTCCAAAGCGGCGCGGGCGATCCCGAGCGCCTGAGCGGCCACCATCGGCCTGGTTTGTTCGAACGTGCCCAGCGTCGCCGAGCCCGAGCGCCGGCCGCCCTCAACCGTCTCACGGGCTTTGGCCAGCTTGTGTTCGAGCTTCTCCTCGCCGCCGAGCAGATTCTCGCCGGGGACGCGCACGCCGTCGAACTTCAGCTCCGCGGTGTGTGACGCGCGGCAACCCAGCTTGTCGAGCTTGCGCACCATCTGAAGGCCCGGTGTGCCGCCGGGCACCACGAAAAGGGCCTGGCCGCGGTGACCGAGTTCCTGGTCGACGACCGCGTTGACCACGTGCACGTTGGCGATGCCGCCGTTGCCGATCCACATCTTGTGGCCGTCGATGATCCAGTCACCGCCGTCGCGGGTGGCGCGGGTCCGCAGGTTGCGGACATCGCTGCCGCCCTGCGGTTCGGAAATCGCCAACGCGGCGAGCTTGAGATCCCCTGGCGTGCCGAAGCATTCGGGCGCCCACCGCAGTATCTGCTCCGGCGACGCGGCCTGCCCGATCGCCGACAAAGCCAACGCCGGCATCACGATGGCCAGACCGATACCTGCGCAACCCCAGAACAGCTCCTCCATGAACATCGGAAGCGACAGCCCGGTCGGATCACCGATCAAGTCCCGGTAGAACAGCGGGCTGTAGAAACCTCGGCCAGCCGCTTCCTCCAAGACCGGCCACGGAAATTCCTGGCGCTGGTCGTATTCGGCGGCCACCGGGCGGATGCAGTCTTCGGCGAATTTGTGCGCGCGGTCGGCCAGGTCGTGTTGAGCCGCGGTCGGCGACAGATCAAACCCCACGCAGCTGCGGTACCCGCGGTACCGGGCAGCCAAACTCAGGCGGCCGACGTCACCCGGTAGACGTCGTAGACACCCTCGACGTTGCGCACCACGTTGAGGACGTGGCCGAGGTGCTTGGGGTCACCCATCTCGAAGGTGAACCGGCTGATCGCCACCCGGTCCCCCGACGTCGTCACCGACGCCGACAGGATGTTGACCTTTTCGTCGGCGAGCACCCTGGTCACATCGGACAGCAGCCGGTGCCGGTCCAGTGCCTCCACCTGGATGGCGACCAGAAACACCGACGACGGCGAGGGCGCCCACTCGACCTCGATGATGCGCTCGGACTGCTGCTGCAGCGACGCCGCGTTGGTGCAGTCGGTGCGGTGCACGCTGACCCCGCCGCCGCGGGTGACGAAGCCCATGATGTTGTCGCCGGGCACCGGCGTGCAGCACTTGGCCAGCTTGGTCAGCACACCCGGCGCGCCGGGGACCGCGACGCCGGTGTCGTCGGTGGTGCGCTGGCGCACCGGCATCGTGGCGGGTGTGGACCGCTCGGCCAGCTCGTCGGTGGCCTCGTCATCGCCGCCGAGCTGCGCGAGCAGCCGCTGCACCACGTGGCGGGCCGACACATGACCCTCCCCCACCGCGGTGTAGAGCGCCGACACGTCGGTGTAGCGCAGCTCGCGCGCCAGTGAGCCCATCGACTCGGCGTTCATCAGCCGCTGCAGCGGCAGCCCGCCGCGGCGCACCTCCCGCGCGATCGCGTCCTTGCCGGCCTCGAGCGCCTCTTCGCGGCGCTCCTTAGCGAACCACTGGCGGATCTTCGCCTTGGCCCGCGGCGACACCACGAACGTCTGCCAGTCCCGCGACGGGCCCGCGTTGGGCGCCTTCGACGTGAAGATCTCGACGACTTCCCCGTTTTCGAGCGTGCGTTCCAGCGCGACGAGGCGCCCGTTGACGCGGGCGCCGATGCAGCGGTGGCCGACCTCGGTGTGCACGGCGTAGGCGAAGTCCACCGGCGTCGAGCCGGTCGGCAGCGTGATCACGTCGCCCTTGGGGGTGAACACGAAGATCTCCTGCACCGCAAGGTCGTAGCGCAGCGACTCGAGGAACTCGCCGGGGTCGGCCGCCTCCCGCTGCCAGTCCAGCAGCTGACGCATCCACGCCATGTCGTCGATCTCGGCCGCGGCGTGCGGATGCGGAACACCGTTGCGGCCCTTGGCTTCCTTGTACCGCCAGTGCGCGGCGATGCCGTACTCGGCGGTGCGGTGCATGTCGCGGGTGCGGATCTGCACCTCCAGCGGCTTGCCCTCGGAGCCCACGACGGTGGTGTGCAGCGACTGGTACACCCCGTAGCGCGGCTGGGCGATGTAGTCCTTGAACCGTCCGGCCATCGGTTGCCACAGCGAATGCACCACGCCCACCGCGGCGTAGCAGTCGCGGATCTCGTCGCACAGGATGCGCACGCCCACCAGGTCGTGGATGTCGTCGAAGTCGCGGCCCTTGACGATCATCTTCTGGTAGATCGACCAGTAGTGCTTGGGCCTGCCCTCGACGACCGCGCTGATCTTCGACGCGGACAGCGTCGCGACGATCTCCGCGCGCACCTTCGCCAGGTAGGTGTCCCGCGACGGCGCCCGATCGGCCACCAGCCGCACGATCTCCTCGTATTTCTTGGGGTGCAGGATCGCGAACGACAGGTCCTCGAGCTCCCACTTGACCGTGGCCATGCCCAGCCGGTGGGCAAGCGGCGCGATGACTTCCAGCGTCTCGCGCGCCTTGCGGGCCTGCTTTTCGGGCGGCAGGAAGCGCATCGTGCGCATGTTGTGCAGCCGGTCGGCGACCTTGATCACCAGCACCCGTCCGTCGCGGGCCATTGCGATGATCATCTTGCGAATCGTCTCGGCGTCCGCTGCCGTGCCGAGTGCGACCTTGTCGAGCTTGGTGACACCGTCGACGAGATGCGCGACTTCCTCGCCGAAGTCGGCGGTCAACGCCTCCATCGTGTAGCCGGTGTCCTCGACCGTGTCGTGCAGTAGCGCGGCCACCAGCGTGGTGGTGTCCATGCCGAGCTCGGCCAGGATGTTGGCCACGGCAAGCGGATGGGTGATGTACGGATCACCCGAGCGGCGCATCTGGTCGGCGTGCCGCTCTTCGGCCACCTCGTAGGCTCTCTGCAGCAGCGCCACATCCGCCTTCGGGAAGTGCTA